>DATKRO010000074.1:0-52296 GCA_035532115.1 Caulobacteraceae bacterium
CGCCGGGCGGCGCCGTTCGAGGCGCGCCCCGGTTGGAAGGAACCTGTTATCCCTTTGGCCGTTAGGTGTTACGCGTTTCACCTAGGAGGGGGCGTGCGCGCGTGCGCCGGCGCCGAGGATGATTGAACAAAAGCCAATGAGACCGCCGCGTAACGCGTCTCCGCCAGGGGGCGGAGCACCGGATTTCGACGAGGCGCGGCTGCGCCAGCAGGCCATCGGCGTCAAGCTGCGCCAGATGTTCGACGAGGTCGTCAACGAGCCGGTCCCGGATGAGTTTCTGGAGATCCTGCGGCGGGCCGACACGCCACGCCCCGGAGACATCTAGATGGGAGCCCGCTAGATGGGATCGGGCGCGCGCTCGGCCGAACCTGACCCTCGGCGCGACCAGGCCTTCCGCGGCGAGCTGGTGACGCTGATCCCGCACCTGCGCGCCTTCGCGCGCACCCTGTGCGGCGACGCCACCGCCGCGGACGACCTCGCCCAGGACGCCATGCTGAAGGCCTGGGATGCGCGCCTGAGCTTCGAGATGGGCACCAACATGAAGGCCTGGACCTTCATGATCCTGCGCAACCAGTTCTACTCCGACAAGCGCCGCGCCTGGCGCCAGACGCAGCTCGACCAGGAGGCCGCCGAGCGCACCCTGGTGGCCGTCGACGATCCCGCCGCGCCCGTCGCGCTCGACGAGCTGCGCCAGGGCCTCGGCATGCTGCCGCCCGAGCAGCGCGAAGCGCTGATCCTGGTGGGCGCCGGCGGCTTCGCCTACGAGGAGGCCGCCGCCATCTGCGGCTGCGCGGTGGGCACGGTGAAGAGCCGGGTCAGCCGCGCCCGGCGCGCTCTGCAGGCGGTGCTGGAATCGGGTAACTACCGGCGCGAAAAGTCGTCGGCCGGGAAGGCCATGGACGCGATCCTCGCCGATGCGGAGCGCCTGAGTTCGGTCAGGTGAAGCTCGCCGGATGGCTGCGGTCCGGCAGGCGGGCCACGATCCGGCTGCGGCTCGGCTTGGCTCTGGCGGTGGCGCTGCTGCCGGTGCTGATCCTTTCGGGCGTCCAGTCGGCGCTCTACTACCGGCGCCAGGATCAGGACCAGCGCGCCAGCATGGTGGCCGCGGCCGAGCGCAGCGCCGCCACCGCCCGGGCGCGGATCGCCTCGGGCGAGGTGCTGCTGCAGACCCTGGCCCCCGGCTCGGTGGGTTTCGAGTGCGCCCAGCGTCTGGCCCAGGTGGCGGGGCGCCTGCGCGGCTACGAGAACCTGGTCCGCTTCGACGCCGCCGGCCGGGTCGCCTGCGCCGCCGCCAGCGTTCCGCCCGATCCCTTGCGCGGCCGCCGGCCCTGGTTCACCGCGCTCGCCGGCGGCGCGCCGATGGTGCTGGCCGCCAACCCGGGCGCCGCCTACGCCACTGCGCCGTCGCTGCTGGCGGCGGTCCGGGCCGAGGATCCGCAAGGCCGGTTCGACGGGGTGCTGGCCGCGGTGATGAGCCTCGCCAGCCTGCGTCCGCAGAAGGCCGATCGTTCGCTGCCGCCGGATTCCGAGGTGGCGGTGCTCGACGCCAATGGCGCGGTGCTCTCGGCCACCGACGTCTCGCGCTTCCCGGCCAGCATCGCAGCGCATCTGCGCGGCCCGGGTCGGTCCGGCTCGCAGCTCTGGACCCAGGTGGACCGCAACGGCCACCGCCGCGTCGTCGCCACCGCGCCGCTGGTGGGCGATGCGGTGTTCGTCGCCATCTCGGCGCCCGCCCAGGGGCTGATCTCCTGGGCCTGGTTCAACCCGACCAGCGCGCTGGCCCTGCCGATCTTCGCCTTCACCCTGGCTCTGTTCGCGGTCTGGCTGGTGGCCGAGCGCGGCGTGGTGCGCTGGATCGCCTATCTGCAGCGGATCGCCGCCATCTATGCGCGCGGCCGCTTCACGGTGCGGCCGGTGCGCGCCGGCAAGGCGCCGCCCGAGATCGGCGACCTCGCCGAGACCCTCGACGCCATGGCCTCCACCATCGTCGCGCGCGATGCGGCCCTGATGGAACACCTGGCGCAGAAGGACGCCATGCTGCGCGAGATCCATCATCGGGTGAAGAACAACCTGCAGGTGATATCGTCGCTGCTCAACATGCAGCAGCGGGCGCTCGCCGATCCGGCGGCGCGCGCGGCCATCTCCGACACGCGCCAGCGCATCGGCGCCCTGGCGCTGATCTACCGCGCCCTCTACCAGAGCCCGGACCTGCGCCGCGTCGACCTGCGCGAATTCCTCGAGGAGCTGATCGGCCAGCTCGTCACCGGCGAGGGCGGCCAGAGCCTGCCGGTGCGCACCGAACTGACCTGCGATCCGCTCGAGGCCGATCCGGACCAGCTCGCGCCGCTGGCCCTGTTCGCGGTCGAGGCGATCAGCAACGCCCGCAAGCACGGGCTGGACGAAGGCGGCCAGCTCAGCGTCGAATTCCGCGTCCACGGCGCGGCGGCGGAACTGGCCATCTCCGACAGCGGCCGCGCCGGCTTCGCCTCGGCCATCGGCCCCGGCGTCGGCCGCACCCTGATGACCGCCTTCGCGCGTCAGCTTCGCGGCGAGGTGACCTACCGCGCCAACCCCGCCGGCGGCCTCGTCGTCCGCCTCTCCTTCCCCCTGGCCGAACCCGACCTCGCCGCCGCCGCGCCCGCCCCCATCGCCGCCGAGAGCCGCGCCACCGGCTAGGAGCGGCGCTTCAACGCGGGCTCGCCACGACGCTCCTCTCCGTCACCCCGGCCGCAGCGTCCCCTGGGACGCGCAGAGCCGGGGCCGGAGGCGCCGCCGCCGAGCTGGAGTTCGTCCGGGAACCAGGGGGTCCGGCCCCGGCTTCGCTTGGCCGGGGTGACGGGTGGACAGCCCCCGTACGGCATCGAGATGTGCCAGGCTGGTGGTGTTGATCCAGCGCAAAGGAGGCTGTCCACCACGGAAGCTATCAGGTTCGGACGGTGAAATGAACCACGCAGATCGCGCAGCTGCGCCGAGGATCCGGCGGCGCTTCGAGTTCACGCGGCGCGCGGCAGGTCGTCCTCGGCGGCGGCCTCTTCGGCGCCGACGGCCAGGCGATAGCCGAAGGCGGGCCGTCTGGCCGGGCGCCGGCGAAAGGCGCGGGCCAGATCCTCGGCGGCGGGCCCGATCAGCGACCAGGGTTCGATCAGATAGCGGCGCCCGAGGCGCCTCGGCTCGTGCGCCAGGCGGTAGAGCCACTCCAGGCACAGCCGCCCATAGATGCGCGGCGCCGGCTTCTGCACGCCGGCCTCGTAGTCGAAGGCCCCGCCGACGCTGAGCACCACGCCCGAGACCAGGTCGCCATAGTGCTCGGCGATCCATTTCTCCTGCAGGGGCATGCCCATGCCCACCAGCAGGACGTCGGGGCGGAAGGCGTTGATCGCCGCCACCACCGCCCGGCTCTCGTGCGCGCCGCGGGCGTGGTCGAAATAGCCGTGCCGGCCGCCGAGCACCGCGCCGGGAAAGGCGCGGCCGAGGCGCTCCAGGGCGGCGGCGTTGGTCGGCGCCGCCGCGCCCAGGCAGAACACCCGCCAGCGCCGCCGCGCCGCCAGATCCCAGAACCGCTCGCGCCAGTCGAGGTAGGTGCAGCGGTGCGCCTCGCTCAGCCGCAGCCCCATCAGCCTGCCCCATTGCAGCAGCGGCATGGAGTCGATCTCGATGAGGTCGGCGGCGGCGAAGAAGTCGCGCATGGCCGCATCGGTGCGCGAGAGGCATAGGCTATGCAGGTTCTGATTGCCGACGATGGCCTTGCGCCCGGCGCCGACCGCCCCGGCGATGAAGGCGATCACCTCGTCGTGGTCCGCCACGTCGACCGGGCCGCCCAGAAGCCGCGCGCGATGGGCCATGGCGAACTTGCGCTCCCGAGCTGATCCGTCCTGACACAGGCGGATGTGTCCGGGCCGGCCGGCTGCAAGGCGCACGCCGGGTGGATCAGGCTCGGGCGCGGGGGAGCGTCAGCCCCGGCCGATGCCGGAGGCGGCGCAGATGCGCCGCCGGAACCAGGGCGAGCGCGGGGAGCGTGAGCGCTGGGGGCAGGTTCGTGCGCGGCCGCGGCGACGCTGCGCTGGCCGCTCGGGGCGCAAAGCCGGCGAAACCAAGCCCTTTGACTCCCAGGCGCAGCGCGGGCATAGAGCGCGCCCGCAGCCGCCAGGGCGAAGTCGAATCCCCCGCCGGGTCATTGGCGCGTCAATGTTCTCCAAGTCGCGGCGCCCGCGCCTGACGTCCAGACTAGGTAGTGCGCCGTGGAACGCCCGGGCGGGACTTGTGGATAAGTGCGTAGAGTTTGGGGATTGACAACTTCAGCCCTGATTCGCTTTCAGAAATTGGCGCAGCGCCGAACGCATCGGCGCAACTGGACGCAGATTCTTCACAAAGGTTAGGGCCGCGATTTCTGGCCGCTCACGCCGGCGCGGGCGCCGCCGCGACTCGCCTGCCGGGTGAAAATGCTCGGGGTCGTTAAATTTGTCTTAACAATGGCCCGCAGAACGGCTACGTTGCTTGTGGGCTGATACCCAAAAGGGGGGGGAGATAACTCCTCCTGTGTCTCAAACGTGAGGAAAACCATGCACAAGCTTCTCCTGGGCGCGTCCGCGCTCGTGTTGGGTGTCGCGCTCTCTGGAGCGGCGATGGCCAGCACCCAAGGCAACGGCGGCGCCGCGGCCAACCACTCCAGCACGGCAAGCTCGGCCAAAGACGGCGGCACCGTGGCGAACGGCGCATCAGGAAACGCCGCTTCCACCGCGTCCGGCAACTCGCTGAGCAACGTCGGCAACGAGCAGAAGTCCAACTCCGCGGCGACCGGCGGGGCGAACAACGGCGGCGAAGTCACCAGCGGCAACTCCGGCAACGCCGGCGCCTCCGGTTCCGGAAACACCCACTCGCAGACTGCCAGCGCCGGTGGCGCCACCGGTAATGGCGAGGCCAACACCGGGACCAACGCCGACTCGACCGCTTCCGGCAACTCGCTGAACAACGTCGGCAACACGACGCGCACCCAGTCGGCCGGCGCCGGCAGCGCGACCGGCAACGGCGAACTCAACACCGCTGCGACGGGCGGGGCCAACAACGGCGGCAAGGTGTTCGCGGTCGACGGCGGCGCCAACAATGGCAGCACCGCCAATAATTCGAGTGGTGACGCCGGCGGCGCTGGCTCGGCGAACAACGGCAGCACTTCCGACAACTCGCACGCCAGCGGCGGCGGCGCGAACAACGGCGGCGTGGTCAACTCCTCGAGCGCGTCGGACGGGTCCGCCAACAACGGCAGCAACGTGAAATCCGGCAACACCGTCGCGTCGAACAACTCCGGCAACGCCGGCGCCGACGCCTCCGGCAACTCGCTGAGCAACGTCGGCAACAAGACGACCACCAAGACCTCGTCCGCCGACAACGGCGGCGCCAACAACGGCGGCACCGTGGCCAGCAATGGCTCCGCGGTGGACGGCGGCAGGGTGAGCACGCTGAGCGGTTCGAACTCCGCTCAGAACGGCGGCGAGGTCGCGTCGAACAACGAATCGACGACCAACAACGTCGATGTGAACCTGAACGGCCCGGTGACGAGCCAGGCGCTCGAGGAAACCATCTCCGACGCGCACGTCAGCACGGATGGCGGGGACGTGTCGACCGGCGGCGTCAGTGCGACCGGCGGCGACCACGCCTCGTTCTCCGGCATCCAGACGGTGACGAACAGCACTGGTCTGTTCAACGCCAACCAGACGACGACGGCTGTCTCGGCAAGCTCGAACGTCTCGTTCGGCGCGGCGAGCGCCCAGTAACGACTGCTTACCTGGACGCCAGCGGTCCTGCGGGGCCGCTGGCGGCCTTCTTGCTTCCAGCAATTCAGGAGGGCGGCACATGGCTCGATTTGCCTTGATGAGCGCGGCGACTCTGGCGATCGCGATGATCGCGGGCGCCGGCGTCTGCGCCCCGACGGTCGATCTCTCGGCGGCGGCGAACGCGCTGGCGAGCGCCAACGCCGCCTTCAACGCGGCCAGGGCCGCGACCGTGGCCAAGGCCGCCTCCGGCGGCTCGGTCGACGCCACCCCGATCATCTCGGCCGCGGCCCTGCTCACCAATGCCGCGCTCGGGCAACCGGTGGGCGCCGTCTCGACGGCCGCCAACGCCGCCCTCGGCGCGGGCGAGGCGCTCGCGGGCGCCGCGCCGATCTCGCCCTCGGCGCTGGGCGCCACCAGCGGCGGCGCCAGCAACGTCACGCTCTATGGCGCGGTCACCGCCCAGACGCTCGAGGCGACCAACACCGGCAACACCATGACCGTCGGCGGCAGCGTCACCAACGGCGCCCTCAGCGTCCAGTCCAATGCCTTCAGCGGCTTCAGCGGCATCGGCAATTTCGTGATGAACACCGGCAACCAGAACAGCGTCCAGGGCAGCCTGAACGTCACCATCGTCACCGTGCCGGGGACGGTGGTTCACTAGGGCGATTGCGGCGCGAGGGCGTCGATGCAGGGTTTCGCAGTCAGGACCGGACGGGCGGCGGCGCTTGGCGCGCTCGCCGCCGCATCGCTCTTCGCCACCGCGCAGGCGGCGGACCTGCGCATGATGCCGGCGGTCGGCGGGCCTTACGACGTCAGCGTGGTGAGCTGGCGCGACCTGCCATTCCGCACCGTCATCCGCCAGCAGTACGACTTCAGTTGCGGCTCGGCGGCGCTGGCGACCCTGCTGCGCTACGACTATGGCCAGAACGTCGACGAGACCGATGTCTTCAAGGCCATGTGGGCGACCGGCGATCGGACCGCGATCCAGGCGCACGGCTTCTCGCTCGCCGACATGAAGAGCTACCTGGCCTCGCGCGGCATCAGATCGGACGGTTACCGCGTGCCGCTGGAGCGCTATGCCAAGGCGCGCATCCCCGCCATCGCGGTGATCCGCAGCGGCGGCTACAAGCATTTCGTCGTCATCAAGAGCGTGCGCGACGGCGAGGTGCTGGTGGGCGATCCGGCCATCGGCCTGCACACCTATTCGCTCGCCGCCTTCAAGAAGGTCTGGGACGGGCTGGTGTTCATCATCCACGACGAGGCCCACCCGCAGGACCACCACGGCTTCGACTCCGGCAAGGAGTGGGCGCTGGTGACGCCGACCTTCCTGGAGCCGGCGGTGCGCCGGCCTGGCGGTTTCTCCGAGCTGGCGACGCTCGACATCCGCACGGTGTTCCAGGTGGTTCCCATCAACATCGCCAGCAATTTCTGAGCGGCGCGGTGCGAGCCATGCAGCGCCATCTGCTTTATCGACTTCTCGCCCTGTGCATCCCCGTCGCCTTCGGCATGACCGGCGTGGCGGCGCGCGCCGCCGGCCTCGAGGGCGCTTCCCAGCCGATGGCCGCCCCCGATGCGGCCGGCGGACCGGCGAGCGCACCGGTGGTCGAGGATCCAGGCGCCGCCGCGACCGCCGCCGATCCCTTTGGCGACGCCAAGCCGGTCGGCGAGGCCGAGCTGAAGCACGAGCGCGGCGGCTTCGTCACCGCCGCGGGCGTCACCTTCGACTTCGGCGCGACGGTGCAGACCTCCATCAACGGCACCTTGGCCCTCGTCAGCACCATCAATCTGAGCCCGGCCGGGAAGGTGGTGCAGACCACCTGGGTCAATCCCGCCCTGCCCAACGCCACGGTGATCACCCCGGGCGACGCCAACGCCCTTTCCAGCATCACCGGTCTCGATCTGCACGGGCTTTCGGGCGCGTCGGGCGCGGTGGTGAAGGACAGCCAGGGCGGCTTCACCGCGCTCCTGGCCAACGTCACCCCCAGCCTGCTGCAGAACCTGGTGATCAACACCGCCAACATGCAGAAGATCACCCAGAACACCAACATCACCTTGACCCTGCCGGCCTTCGACGCCACCCAGGCCCAGTTCGGCCGCTCCGCCCTCTTCCTCCAGCTCGCCGGCGCCCTCAACTTCGGCCAGCTGAGCATGGTGGGGCATTAAGATCTGCGGGGACGCCCAAAGGTCTAAACCGCGGAGTTCGCGGAGATGCGCAGAGAGGTCTACGGTGCTGCGATGCCTCTGCGTTTCTCCGCGATCTCCGCGGTCAAGCTAACGCGCGCAGCGCGCTCTCCCAACGGGCGGCGCGAAGAATTCAACCGCGGAGTTCGCGGAGATGCGCAGAGAGGTCTGCGGTGCTGCGATGCCTCTGCGTTTCTCCGCGATCCCAGGGGTCGAGCTAACGCGCGCAGCGCGCTCTCCCAACGGGCGGCGCGAAGAATTCAACCGCGGAGTTCGCGGAGATGCGCGGAGAGGTCTGCGGCGCTGCGATGCCTCTGCGTATCTCCGCGATCTCCGCGGTTAAAATGGCGCGCGCAGCGCGCGCCTTCGTCGCCAGCGCCGCCACAGATTGAACGCGGCGCACTCAAACCCTGCCTGCAACGCTCCAACATCTCTGCGCATCTCTGCGACCTCAGCGGTTGAAACTGGCGCGCAGCGCGCTCTGTCAGAGGTGGTTGGCCATGCGGCAAATGCCGTCGCGGAACAGCTTCACGTTGAAGTTGAGGAGATATCCGAGTCGGTGGTCACCCAGCTTGAGGTAGCTGAGGAGCTGGGCTCGATGGATGTCGGTGAGCTTGTCGACGGCCTTCACCTCGACGACGACCATGTCGGCGACCAGTAGATCGAGACGATAGCCGAGGTCGATCTTGATCCCGTCATAGACGGCCGGCAGCGCCATCTGCCTCGCATGTTGTAGTCCCGCCTTGTTGAGTTCGTAAGAGAGGCAAGCCTCGTAAGCGCTCTCGAGCAGGCCTGGTCCGAGCGCCTTGTGGACCCTCAAGCCGCATCCCAGGACGGCTTCGCCGATTCGATTCTCGTCCACAGCACCTCTCCGCGCATCTCTGCGATCTCCGCGGTTTTATTTCTGCCAACGGGCGCCCGAGGTTCAGAACACGTACGGCAGGCGCAGCAGGACGGTGGTGTTGGGGGCGTCGGGGGTTACGCCGAACTGGAAGTTGAGGTTGAGGGTGAGGTGGTTGGTGAGGCGGTAGGAGCCGCCCACCAGCAGCGCGCCGTCCTCGAGGTCGGTGGTCTCGCCCTTGACGTTGGTGAGGATGGTGCTGGTGGGGAAGAAATAGTTGTTCATGAACCCCAGCGAATAGGAAAAGCGCGGGTTCACCGAGAATGAGAATCCCACCGCCGCGCTGATGCCGTCGCCGGGGCGGACCTCGCCCACGTGGGCTGCGCCGATGGTCTTGTTCACGTTGTAGCCGAAGCTGTGCAGATAGCCGATGTTGCCGAACAGCACCACCGGATCGCTCGGATAGATCCAGCTCAGGCTCGGCTGCACCGACCAGAAGCCGGAGCCGACCGGCAGGGTCTGGGCGATGCCGCCGGAATCGAAGCCCACGTCGTAGGGACCCTGGCCGGTATTCGACTTGACGGTCAGGTTGGCGATCAGGATCGGCTCGCCCGGCCGCCCCGAGGTGATCTGATAGCGGCCGGTCATCTGCACGTCGCCGAGACCGGCGCCGCCCAGGGTGAAGGTCTGGGAAAGCTGCGACTGGGCCGTCGCGACCGTGGTGACGCGCTCGCTGCGGTTCACGTAGGGGATCGAGGCCTCGAGTTCAAACCGCGGCGCCAGTCCGTAATAGAGGTTGGCCCAGGCGATCTCGGAATTGTTCTGCGTCTTGTTGGCCTCGATGACGCCGATCAGCAGGGCGTTGACGATCTCGACGCCCTCGAACACCAGCCGGTCGGAGCCGGAGTTCTGATAATCGAGGCCGGGCTCCAGCGTCAGATGATAGGGACGCGTCAGCACGTTGATGCCGGGCGGCAGGGCCAGCGTCGCCGGCCGTGGCGGCGGCGGCGCCTCGCCCACCGGCCGGGCGGTCGGCGCCGCAGAACCTGCGTTGGCGGCCTCGCCCACGGTGGTGGTCACCGGCCCCTGGCTGGTCGCGCCCGTCCCCGTCGCGCGGATCGAGCCCAGATCGGTGGCCACCGAGGTCTTCAGCGCCTCGATCTCCTGGCGCTGCTGGTCGAGCATGGCGCGCTGTTCGTCGAGCTGGCGCGCCTGGGCCGCGATCGCCCGTTCGTCGGCGTCGATGCGCGCCAGGTCGGAGGCCCGGGCCACCGCCGGGCCGGATGGCGGCGCTGGCGCCGTGCTCACCGGCGCATCCGCCGCGCTCTGGGCCGCCGCGCCGCCGGCGATCGCCGACGCCAGCGCGAACGCAGCCGCCTGCAGCGGCAGCCGTCCCACGGATCGATCCAAACGCGCCATCATACCCCCCACGGCGGCCCCAGTCGCGACGCAGACCTTCACAGTATATCGCGCCCGCGCGCAGTCCACTAGCGCCTAGACGGGGCGATGATCGTCGATCGTCTGAAGCCTCACGCCGCAGATTGGGCGCGGCGAGGCCCGGAATACTGCCGCAGCAGGGCGCGCAGCGTGAAGGCGAGCGACACCAGGCACCCGAGGCCGCTCGCCAGCGGCGCGCCCATGATGCCGATGGCCTTGACCGCGAACGGCAGGGCGACCAGGCCGACGATGCTCCCCGCCGCCTCGTTGGCCCCCAGCACCCCCGGCTGGTTCTCGATCTTCAGCCCGATGTTGGCGAGCACCTTGACCGTGCTGAGCAGGCCCAGCGCCGCGCCGGCGGCGATCAGCCAGGGCTGGTCGGCGAAGCGCCGGCCGAACGCCAGCGCGGCCGCGGCGGGCGAGGTGAGCAGAATGGCCGGCGCGGCGAGCGCCAGCAGCGGTGCAATCCGCCGCATCGTGTGAAGATAGGCGGAGCGGCGCTCGCCGAAATCGAGGATGGCCGAAAGCTTCGGGAAGATTGCCTGGTCGACGCTATAGGCGCCCGAGACGATCAGCGAAGACAGCGCGATCGCCACCACGTACTTGCCGACCTCGCCCGCCGGGGCGACGAGGATCAGGATCACCTTGTCGAGCTGGTCGCGGGCCAGCAACGCGATCGTGGCCGGATGCATCTTGGCTCCGTAGCGGATGATCTGGCCGGCGATTTCGCGCGACGGCGTGATGGGGAAGACCCGGCGAAACATCAGCCGCGCGCCCGCAACGCTGACCGCCAGGGCGCTGGCGCAGAGCGCAATCCCCGCCCACCGGGCGTTCAGGCCCACAGTGATCGCAAGGGCGAAGAGCAAGAGAGCGTAGATCCACGTCCCCATGACGCGCAGCCAGAACCAGGCCGAAAAGCGTTCCAGGCTGCGCGCCAGCATCTGCACGAAGTTCGCCGTCTGGGAGAGGCCGGCGCAGAGGATCCAGGGGGCCACGTCCGCGAAGTTCGAGGTCGCGCCCAGTTGCATGAGCAGCGGCGTCGCCGCGACGAGAACCCCCATCGCCACCGTCATCGTCAGCAGCAGGATGACGAGAAAGCTGCCCCATGCCGCCCGGAGCTTCTGGGCGTTCCGCGCGCCGATGAACATCGACGCCTCGGCGAGGCTGAGCCCGGTCAGAATCGCGACTGACAGGCTGAGTGCGGCCAGGGCGGCGACGTGCCCACGCACTTCGGGGCCTAGGGCGCGCGCCAAGACGACGCCGGTGACGAGGTTGCCAAACTGGATCAGCACCGTGGCGCCGCCGCTGATCACGACCGGCCTGCCCGCGATACCACGGGCACGCTGCATCAGCCCAGTGGCAGACATGCTGGACCTACCTTTGGCGAAGAACGCGCGTCGCACATGGCGCGCGCCAGATACGAGCGAAGCCCAAATTGCGCGTCCCCGGGCCCAGTGGCTGGGGCCTTCTATAGGTGGAAAGTGCTCTTCCGACTATCAGAAGCGAAGCGCCGGCCGCGCGCCGCGCACGACCGAGGGAGACCCGCCCGTTGAGAGCAGCAGCGACCCGCGCGCGGATCTCGCGACGAAAGA
Source organism: Caulobacteraceae bacterium (assembly GCA_035532115.1). GTDB lineage: Bacteria > Pseudomonadota > Alphaproteobacteria > Caulobacterales > Caulobacteraceae > Acaudatibacter. The sequence continues at coordinate 11,820 of DATKRO010000074.1, forward strand.
CGCCAATTCGGATCCTGGAGGTGATGGGGTCCGCCGATCCGGCCTTTGGCGGTCCGCTCGAAAGCATCCTGCGCCAGAACGATGTGGCCGAGTACAGCATAAGGGAGTTGCTGACATTGGATGCGCCCGACGCGGGCTTCATCGCGGATCTTCCTTTGCGTACACACGCAATTGGCGCGACACCGCGCGTCGCGTCCGGTCCCGTTTCCTCAATTCTCTCCAGGTATAGATTCACGCCTGCATTGCACAGGTGGCTTCTCGCCCACGGTCGGGAGTACGATGTCATTATCGTCAACGGCCTTTGGAACTATGCCGCCATGGGTGCGTCGCTCGTCCTGCCGGGTCTGGGCGTGCCGTACTTCGTCGTTTCGCACGGCATGATGTCGGCTTACTTCAAGAAAAACTATCCGTTGAAGCATGCAGCGAAGCAGATTAGCTGGCTGTTCGGCGAGGGACGTCTGCTACATCACGCTAGGTCGGTCCTCTTCGCGACCGAAACCGAGCGGACGCTTGCACGACGTCAGTACTGGGGCTGGAGCTACAATGAGGAGGTCGTCGGTTCGGGGACCGTAGAGCCGCCGCCGGCGGACCCGACGGCTCTGGCTGCACTCCGCGCCCAAATCCGCTTGAGTGACGGCCAGGCCTACCTGCTGTTCATGGGCAGACTCCATCGCGTGAAAGGCTGCGACTTGCTGTTGCAAGCTTTCGCGCAGTCCGCCGGCATGGATCCCAATGTCGTACTCGTGATGGCGGGACCGGATGAATCGGGGTGGCGCGGGGAACTGGAGGCGCTCGCCCAAGCATTGCAGATCAGCGAACGCATACGTTGGACCGGCATGCTGTCGGGCCAGTTCAAATGGGCTGCACTGCGGGGGGCTGCGGCTCTCGTGCTTCCGTCTCATCAGGAGAATTTCGGCATGGTGGTGGCGGAGGCTTTGGCTTGCGCGACCCCTGTCCTGATTTCCGACAAGGTGAACATCTGGCGTGAAATAGAGCAGGACGGCGCCGGGCTTGTTGCGCCGGATACGAAGGAGGGGATCGCTTCGCTGCTTGAACGCTTTCTCACCTCGAGCGTGGCCGAGAAAGAGCAAATGCGCGCGGCGGCCCGGCGTTGTTTTCTGGATCGCTTCGATCTTCGCCGCGTCGGCAGGCGCTTGCAGGAAGTACTCGCGGCCTGTTGCCGATGAGTCTCGGCTCCGATGAAAGGACAAGGTCCGGAGCGGTCTTCTCATGCTACGCCAGGGGCCCTGCACCCGTTCGGGCGTCGCGACATCGTTGTCAACTCTCGGTCAAGGTGGTGGGCGCAGCGTGAGGGAGCGTGATAATTGCGGCGCGGCGGCGGTACTGCCGCGACGGGCTTGGAAATGACAGGGGCTTGGAAGGGCAGCGTGGCGCAGTCGATCCCGACAGCGACGCCCATTCGCAGCCCGCGCATGGGCGGGCCGACCTTTCCTTTGGCGCACCGGTTGTCACGGCTCGCCTGGACCATTGTCTGGGCCTTGCTCGGCTCGTGGACGCCGGCGCCGCTATTCGCCTGGCGCCGGCTGCTCGTTCGCGCGTTTGGCGGTCAGATTGCCAGGACGGCCCGCATCTACGGCAGTGTTCGCATCTGGTACCCGCCGAATCTGGAGATGCGAGACCACGCCTGCCTCGCGTCGGAGGTCGACTGCTACTGCATGGACAAGATCACCCTCGGCGAACATTCGGTTGTCTCGCAGCGCGCCGTCCTGTGCGCCGGGACGCACGACATCTCCGACCCGGAGTTCCCCCTGGTGACAGCGCCGCTGAGCATCGGAGCCGATGCCTGGATCGCAGCCGGCGCGTTCGTTGGTCCCGGCGTCACCGTTGGTGAAGGCGCAGTGCTCGGCGCGTGCGGCGTGGGCATGCGCGACCTGGCGCCTTGGACGGTCTATGCAGGAAACCCAGCAAGGCCGATCAAGCGCCGCCCGGTCCTGCGGTCGACATGATGCGAGTGCGGCCCGAGACTCGGCGTTGGGCGGAGTCAATCAATCCATTCTTCATTGCGCTGCCGGCCTATTTCGCCTGCATGGCCCTGCCGCTCGCCGGGCTGAGGACGTTCGCCGACTACTTCACTGCCAGTTACATCGTACTCGTACATCGTTTTCAGATCGCTGGAGTCGTCGTCTTCTCTTTCGCGGCCGCGATCTCGCTGGTCATCAGGGGACGCAGGCAGTTGGTCGTCAACGGCGCGATGCTCCTGGCATGGTCTGTCCTGATCGGCTGGTACGGTCTTTCGGTTTTCTGGTCGGTCAATCCGGTCATGACCGCAGTATATGTAGTCGTGACCACCGTGGTCATCGCTGGCTGCACTATCTTCTGGTCTCAGTCCAACGAAGCGATCGAAGCCTCGGCGTCGGTCGCGGTCATCGCGATCGGGTTGGGTATGGTGTATCTGGCCTCGTCGCTGAAACTTGGCGAGCGGAGCTTTGGCGGCGTCACCCCGAACGAGATTGGGCATTTCGGCTTTGCTGCGATCGTCCTCGCGTATCTCTCCCGGAAGCCGGCGTACATCTTGGGTGCGCTCGCCGCAGGCGTAGCGCTCATCGCATTCAGCCAAGCCCGTACCGCGCTCCTGGCGCTGCTGTTGTTCCTCGCAATGAGACACCTTGTGACGCCGTTCATCACGAATCGGTCGCGATTGGTTGGCGCCTGTCTACTTGGCGGCGCCGGGGCTTGCGTCTTCGTCCTCGTCGCCCCCGCGCTCATTGACTTGGCGAGTTCCTTCGCGACCCGGACGCTGGGCGTCACCGACATCGCGCGCTCGAGTGGCTCGGGGTTCTCCGGGCGCGAGCGGTCTTGGGAAATCGGCCGAGCGCTGCTTTCTGGGCACACGCTGCTCGGGTATGGATACCGAACGCGTGGCTCGCTTGATTTCGGCATCGGCGGCATCGAGACCAATGTTCACAGCGGGCTCCTGAATGCGGCGCTGGACACCGGAGTATTGGGGTGCCTTGGTTTCATCGCCGTCATGATGACCGCCACGTGGTCGCTTCTGCGTTCATGGGCCGAGGCGCGATCCGAGCCGGATCGTCTGGCCGGCTGTTTTTTGGTCGCCATGTGGCCGGTGCTGGTGGTGGAGGGGAACTACATGAACTTCGCCGCACCGAGCAGCTTCCTGATGACGCTGTTCCTGGCGGGAGCACTCACGATGCGGAGAACGGAGCGGGTTTCAGCATACACAGCGAGCGAGGAAAGTGGGGATGGCGGCGAATCTCGGCGGTCGCCGCGAACGGCCTGAAGTGATTCAGCTCGAATTGATCTTACAAGTGTCGTTCTCTGAATCTGGGACATGAAATCTTCGTCGTCCCTGCGAACGCTCGCGGTCGGAGACAAGCTTCGAGAGGCGCTTGCCCTGACGCGGATGTATATGGCCAAAAGGCGGGAAGACGCGCCGTTCGTACCGTTCGAGACGGATCTGGGTGAGTACCGGCGCGTGCTGTCGCAGTTTGGCGGCCACGACATCGAAAGCGCCAAGGTTGTCGAGATTGGATTTGGGGCGCGGCCGATCAGGCTTGCGTGGCTCTACAGCGCCGGTGTCGATGTCTGGGGAATGGATACGGACCTTCCATTGACGCGCTTCGGGGTTCGGCATTTTTTCGCAATCTGGCGGCGCAATGGGCCGGAGCGTGCGCTCAAATCCGCGACTCGCCAGCTCCTCCTGGGCGAGAAGGAGTGGCGCGATGCGGCGCGTTTGTTCGCAGCGGCGCACCCTGGGCGCGGGTTCACGATTCCTAATGAGCGACTGGTGATGGGCAGCGCCGCCGATCCGGCGATCTGGGCGCGATTTGGAGGCGTCGACTTCATCTACTCGGAGACGGCCTTCGAACACATTCCTGCTGCGCAACTGCCTTCAGTCGTGGACCTCATGGCGGACAAATTGAACGCCAACGGCGTAGCCTTCATACGGCCCAATATATTCACCGGCATCACCGGTGGGCACAGCCTAGAGTGGTATCCGGATCTGTTGGACCGCGATGTGACGCGGCGTTCCGCGCCCTGGGAGCACCTGCGTCAGAACCGGTTTCCGGCCAATACATATTTGAATGGTCTTCGCTATTCGGAATACGTGCGTCTATTCTCAAGACGATTTCAGATTGTCGAGATAGTGGACGCGCGGCCGGCTCTGGGCGAGCAATTCATCACGCCGGAGATAGCAAACGAGCTGCATGCATATAGCCGAGAGGAATTGCTGATGAACGAAATAGGATTTGTCCTCAAGCGGCACGTGTGAATGTCGCTATACACGCTCTCAAGATCCCTCGTGGCCGGGGCCCGCGGCAAGGTCAAATCCGGCGATCTTGGAGAGGACGTTCAAACGCTCGCCACGATTTGCGCAAGGGGTCACGAGCCGCTCCATCTCCGTCGTCTTGGCGCCTACGAGAAATCGGTACCACCCACCTTGTAATACGTGATATATCAGGCCTTCGACGCCATCCAGAAAGCCCAACCTCAGGAAATACCGATAGAATAAATAGCATAGCGCTGCGAACGGGAAGGGGAGTGCATTGTATATACGTTCCTTGATATTGCGCTTCAGGCGCGCCTGACCTGTGAGAGGGGAGGCATGCCGAAATGGAGGTGGTTCGTATTTTCGCATCACCACCTCGATCGCTTCGCGCGTTGCATACCGATTGTGCTTGTCGATGAAGTGCGAGAGGTCGTGCAGGCTGACGTCGGCGAAGCCCCCCTTGAACCTCACCGTCGCGCCGCGGTCGAGGACGACGTGCTCGTCCATCCATCTGTCCTCCACCCGGGCGGCGCCGTTGCGCCAGATGCGCAGCAGCAGCATCGGGTAACGTCCGCCGTGACGGATCCACCGGCCCATGAAAATGTGCTTGCGGTTGAGGATCACGCCGGCGACGGCGGCGGGGAGTTCGGGAAGGCGACGTTCTATCTCGGCGGCCAGATCGGGCTCGATCACCTCGTCGGCGTCGAGCCGCATCACCCAGCCGGAACTCAGGCCGGCGTTGTCGAGCCCCCACTGAAACTGGCGCGCCTGATTGACGAAGGGATGGCTCAGCACGCGCGCCCCCAGGCCCTTGGCGATCTCGACCGTGCGATCCGTCGAGCCCGAATCGATGACCACGAGTTCGCGTGCGATGGACGCCACCGAGCGCAGCGCCCGGCCGATGTGGACCTCCTCGTCATAGGTCAGCACCATGACCGCCAGGTCGGCCATGTCAGGCAACTCCCGCCAGGGCGTCGATGGCCGTCAGCGCGCCGGACCGCACCGGCGCCGACGCCCGCGCGCAGTTGGCTTCGACATGGCCGGGGCGAAACATGGTGGCGAGTACGACCCCCTTCGCATTCCTGGCCAGGGCGTAGTCGAGCAGCAGGGCGCTCGCGGTCAGGGCGCCGAACTCGCCTGGCGGCTCGGTCTGGCGCCTGGATCGGCTCGCCGGATCGGCGGCGAGCCGGGACTCCAGGCGCATGAGCGCGCGCCGGCCCTCGAAGATGCTGTGGGTCACGATCAGCCAGTCGGGACATGACCGGGCAATCCGGCTCCACTCGGATTGAAAGGGATTGTCGGTCACCTGCGCCACGGTGAACGGCGCTCCCGGGCGCGCGGCGGCGATCACGGCTTCGGCGCTGCCGGCGACGCCGCAGGTTCGCGCCTGGCCCTCCCCGATCAGCCGGCGCAGCGTCTCCCAGATCCGAGGGTCGGCCGCCTCGGCTGGGGTGGGCTCGTGCAGCAGCAGCACGTCGACCCGGTCGACGCGAAGGCGGCGCAGGCTGCCCGCCAGGCTTGCCTCGATCGCCTCCGGCGCGATGGGGTGGCGGCTGGGCGCGGGCCACGCCCAGCCGGCGGGCGATCTGACATCCGGCGGCGGCCTTAAGTTTGGCGCCGCCCTGAGCGCGCTGCGCATGATCGGGCGCGCCAGCCTGTGGCCGAGCGACATTCTCGGCGGCGCAACGCCTACCTTGGTGCAGATCGTCAGCTCGTCCCGCCGTCCGCAGGCGAAGCGGCCCAGCAGGGTCTCGGCCTCGCCGTCGCCATAGGACGGCGCCACGTCGAACCAGGTGACGCCGCGCTCGAACGCGAGATCCAGGGCGCGGCGGCCGTCCTTCGGCGAGACGCGCGAACCCAGCGGCGCGCAGCCGAACCCCAGCACCGAGACCGATCGCTGCAGCGCAGCAACGTCGATCGTTCTCATCGCGCCCTCGCCCCGGGGCCCTCCCGCAAGAGCCGATCGGCCAGGCGCAGCCCAAGCGCCACCGCCGGCAGGGTGGGGTTGGCCTGGCCGGCGCGCGGGAAGACGCTGCTGGACGCGAGGTAGAGATTGTCGAGATCGTGGATCCTGCAATCGCCGTCCACCACGCTGTCGCGCCGGGCGCGCCCCATCCTCGTCGTGCCGGTCTGGTGGAAACCGTCGCCGGCCTGAGCCCAGACGCGCGCCTCGCGCTCGGCGGGCGGCGCACGATAGATCAGCCGCCCCTTGCCCGATCGCCTGAGCGCCCCGTCGAGAAGTTCGTGCGACCGCAGCACCGAGGCGATGTCCGCGGGCTGGTAGCGCAGCGAGACCTTCAGGCGCTCGCGCGCCCCCGTTTCGCCGGCCGCGCAGATCGAGACGCGGCTGGAGCGATTGGGCGACTGCTCGGCGTGATAGTGCAGGGCGTAGCGGCCGGATCGGCGCCGCAGCAGGAAGCCAGGCCGCGCTGGAGAGGCAAGGTAGCGGCCCCCGAACATGCGGGCGAGGTTGACGGCGGCGTCCGGCGCGCCTGCGAGCAGGTTGCGCAGATGACCCGTCAGGACGTCGCGCCCGGAACCGACGTGGAGGCGCCGCACCGCCTCGGGCAGGAGACGCGAGCCCAGCGGCTCGAACGCCAGCGCCATCCAGACGGCCGACAGCAGGGCGCTGCGGTGATCGGGATCATGCAAGGGGGGGTTGTCGATCCAGAAGGCGGCGTTGAGCAGGCCCTCGCGGCGCTGCGCCGGCGCCGACAGGGTGAAGCGGCGGCGCGCGTAGGACGGGCCGTCGAGGAAGAAATCGAGCGCCGCGGCGTCGCCCGGCGCCGCCAGCTCGACATCGGCGATCTTCCCCGAGACATGCCCCGCGTAGTAGCGGCCGAGGGCGCCGTCGGGTCCTCCGAACAGCCGTGGAGTTCGCCGTTGCGCCATGAGCAGCAGGCGTGTGGTTTCGAGACCGCCGGCGGCGATCACGTAGCGGCGGGCGCGCACGATCGCGCGTGCGCCGCCGGCGCCGACCGCCTCGATTCCGGCGACCCCGTCGCCCTCGACCTCGAGGCCGACGGCGGTGGCGCCCAGCACGAGGCGCAGGTTTGGCGTCCGTTCGACCTCGCCGCGGTAGCGCGCCCCCAGCTTCGGCTTCGGCGCCCAGCGCTCCAGCGTGTCGAACCTGACGTCGCCGCCGGCCTCCCAGCCGGGCGCGGGGTGTTCGAACAGGGCCGGGCCGGAGCCCAGGAAGCGCCAGGCGGGCTCGTACCAGGGGCGGACCTGCGCGTGGTCGATCGGCCAGGCCGCCTCGGACGCTGAGGCCTGGGGCGCGAAATCGATATCGTCGAGGGGAACGCAGCGGCCGCCCCACCACAGCGAGGCGCCGCCGAGCCCGCGCGCCATCGCCGCCTCCACCGGCGCGTGCCGCGCCGGATCCTCGATGTGGAAGGCCGCAGGGTCCACGCGGGGTGGCGCGCCCCTCGGGCCGCCCGCCTCCAGCACCAGCACCGTCAATCCGCCGCGCGCGCAGGCGAGGGCGACGGCCAGGCCCACCGGTCCGGCGCCGACGATGCAGAGATCGGCTGGTTCCGTTATTTCGCTCCAGGGCGCGATCGCCATGGCTCAGGCGCCGGCGCCCAGCTCCCGCGCCAGGCGTGGCTCGGACGCCGGAGCGGCGGGCTGGAGGTCCGGCTCCGCCTCGGGTCCCAGCGCCCCCGTCGCGAACTCCGCGATCGCCGCCTGCTTGTCGAGCAGGCGGGCGCGGGCGAGGCGTTCGGCGCTCTGGCGCGGGCAGGCGGGCACGGCGGCGAGCCTGGCGATGGTGCGCGCCAGCGCCGGGGCGTCGCCCGGCGGGGTGAAGGCGCAGGATGCGCCGAGGAACTCGGCCAGTTCGGTATCGGCGTCGGCGGTAACCACGATCGGCCGGCCCGAGGCCAGCATGGCGCCCAGCTTGGAAGGCAGCACCAGGTCGGCGGCGGCGCGCTCCTGCAGCAGCAGGTGCAGGTCGGCCGCCGCCAGGAAATCGCCGAAGCGCGGCTGCGGCTGAAAGCCGAGGACACGCAGATTGGGCAGGGTGCAGGCCGCGGCCTCGAGGTCGGGCTTCATCGGGCCTTCGCCGGCGACGACGAAGACGATGTCGCGCCGCGTCCCAAGTTCGCGGGCGGTGTCGAGAAGCAGGCGCACGCCCTGCTTGGCGCCGATCGCGCCGGCGTAGAGCACCACGAAGGCGTCCTCGGCGAGGCCCAGCTCGGCGCGGTAGGCGGCGCGGCCGCCTGCGGTCGGCCGGATGGCGTCGAGGTCGACCCAGTTGCGCACGACGGCGATGCGGTCGCACCGCACGCCCTTGGCGGCGAGGCGCTCGCCCATGCGGTGCGAGATGGTGATGACGCGCTCGAAGCCGGCGAGGGCGCGGCGCTCGAACGCCTCGGCCAGGCGCTGCACCCAGCCGCCGCCCTTCAGATGGCCGACGGCGAAGGCGGCGTCGACCTCCAGATCCTGGACGTGCAGCACCAGGCGCGCGCCCACCAGCCGGCCGAAGAGGAGGGCGGCGGGGGCGACCAGCAAGGTAGGCTCGACGGCGATCACCACCTCGGGACGGCGCGTCAGGATCTGCCAGAACGCCACCGGGGCCGAGCTGAGCGCGAAGGAGAGCGGCGCGATCAGGCGCCGCAGCCCGCGCATTTGCACGTGCAACCACACCGGGCACCGATAGACCTCGGCGCCGGCCAGGCTCTCGCGCCGCCAGCGGCTCGGCGAGCCGGGTCCGAGCGCGCGCCAGCCGGGATAGTGCGGCGCGGTGGTGATGACGCAGACCTCGTGGCCGAGCCCGGCCAGGTGCTCGCCGATCTCGCCGGTATAGCGGCCGACGCCGGCGATCTCGGGGGCGTAGTTCATGCCGTAGACGAGGATGCGGCGCCTCATTGCGCGACCGCCAGGGCGCCCCGGCCGCCGCCGCCGCCCGGCGCCGCCGCCCTGCGGCTAAGGAGAGGCGACGGCGGCGCGCCGACGCCCAGGCCGAGCAGCAGGCTGAGGAAGAGGGCCATGGAGGGAACCTCGAGGGCGTAGTCGCTGGCGCCATGCACCAGGAAAAGCAGCAGCACCGCGCCGATGCCGATCCGCCAGGCGCGCAGGCGGCGGCGGCCGATGGCGGCGGCGGCCAGCAGGGCGGCGGCGAGCGCCACGGTGGCGAACATCGCCGCCGCGCCGAGGGCGCCCGCCTGCTCGAGCCACTGGAGATAGACATCGTGCGCCGCGCCGAGGCTGGCGAGCGCGGCCGCGTCGGTCCGGTTCATGATCATGGCGTTGACGTGGGCGAAGCCGCCCAGGCCATAGCCGGACCAGGGCGCGGCCTGGACCGCGGCCCAGTGGGCGGCGAACACCTGGCCGCGCGCCAGGGCGTCGGCGCGCAGGAACGAGAACCGCTGCTGCAGGGCGCCCAGATTCAGCGCCACCGAGGCGAGCGCCAGGCCCGCCGCCAGGGCGCCGGCGCCCACCAGGGGCGCGGCGACGGCGCCGGTCCGCGCACGGGTGATCGCCAGGGCGCCGACCAGGGCGACGCCGACGGCGGCGGTCGCCAGCATGCCGGCGCGCGACTGGGTGAGGACGAGGCAGGTCGCGGCCAGCGCGAGCGCGATCAGGGGCCGGACCAGCGCGGGCGCGAGGCGCTGCAGGTCGCGGGCCTGGAAGGCGCCGCCGGGCCTCGCCGCCCGGTAGGCGCCGGAAAGATCGACCAGCCCCAGCAGCGTCAGGGCGCCGAAGAGGGTGGCGGCGGTGTTGGCGCTGCCGAAAGAGGCGGAGAGCCGGTCCGGCTCGAACGGGCGCGGCGCGCCGAAGAGCAGGGCCGGGCTGATCGCGTGGTCGGCGAAGGCCCAGGCGCCATAGGCCATGCCGAGGAGGAGGAGGCTGCGCAGGGTCCGCCGGGCGCGTTCCTCGTCGGCCCCGAGGGCGACGCCGGCGACGAACGCCGCCGCCAGGGCCAGGACGAGGACGATCTGGACCAGCGTTGCGTAGGGATCGAGCGAGACGGTCGCCAGCGCGCCGGGAACCTGGCGCCAGATCGGCTGCGGTCCGCCGACGCCCGCGGGGGTGAGCGAGAGGATGGCGAGCACGAGGACGCAGGCGAACGGCGCGCCGACGAGGCCGAGGCGCGCGCGCTGCAGCGCCCGCCGCGCCCAGGGGGCGGCGGCGAGCAGCACGGCCAGGAACGCGAACCAGACGGCGCAGAGCCCCAGGGCGAGGCTGGTGGCGTTGGCGCCGAGGGCCAGATGGCCGCCGAAGACCAGCACCGCGGCGATCAGGGGCGCCGTCCACGCCCGCGCCGCCTCTGCGCGTCCGCCCGACATGCGGTCAGCCCGCCCGGACGGCGGGCCGGCTCGCGTCCCCCTCGGGGAGAAGCCATGCCCCGGCAGGCGTGTCCACCGGGGCGCTCATGTGGCGTAGTACTTGCGGTACGAGCGATAGTAGTAGCCGGCGTCGCCATAGCCGAAACGGGACTGCTCGCGCACGTCGACGAGGGTGAGCGCGATGCCGGCGGGCTCGACGCCCACCGAGCGCAGCAGGGCGAAGGCCGCGTCGATGGCCTTGCGCGGCGTCTTGCGCCACTGCACCAGGAACACCACGGCGTCGGCCTTGGGCGCCAGCAGCCGGGTGTCGGACACCGGGATCACCGGGGCGGTGTCGAGCAGCACGAAGTCGAAACGCCGGCGCAGCTCCTCGATGAGCCGGTCCATGGCGTTGGAGCCGAAGAGGTCCTTGGGGGTGTAGACGGACTTGGCCAGCGGCAGGAACCAGGCCCCCGAGGCCTCGTCCTCCACCAGCACGTCCTCGAGCCGGGCCGCGCCTTGCAGCACCTCGATGAGGCCGCTGGCCGGCTCGATGCCGAGCAGCTTGTTGACGTTGCGCCGGCGCAGGTCGCAGTCGACCACCACCACCTTGGCGCCCGAAAGCGCCATCGACTTGCCCAGGCAGAAGCTGGTGGTGGTCTTGCCCTCTCCGGGCAGCGCCGAAGTCACCACGACCACCTTCACCGGCGCATCGATCTTGGAGAACAGGATCGAGGCGCGCAGGTTGCGGAAGGCTTCGGAGAACGCCGACAGCGGCTTGGCGACGATCTGGTCGCCGGCCGAGAGCCTCGGGCCCTTGTCGTCGATGGTGCTGGCCAGCAGCGGCACCGCGCCCAGATGCGGCAGCCCGAAGAAGCGCTCGATGTCCTCGGAGGTGGTGAGGCCGGCGTCGAGCGCCTCCATCAGGAACACCGCGCCGAGGCCGCCGGCGAGGCCGAGCAGCAGGCCGAGCGCGAGGTTCAGCGCCTTGTCGGGATAGCTGGGCTTGACGGGGATCTTGGCGCGCGACACCACCCGGGCGTCGGACTGCTGGCTGCCGAGGTCCGTGGAGGTCTGCTTGGCGCGGTTCAGCAGGCTGTCGTAGAGCGTGCTGGCGGCCGAGGCCTTGCGCTGCAGGTCGTCGAGTTGCACCGAGGCGGCGTTGTTGCCGATCAGCACGCCCTTGGCGCCGCCGAGGCTGGACTCGAGCGAGGCGACGCGCTGGCGGGCCACCTGGTCCTCGGCCTGGATGTTGGACACCTGGCGCGCCAGTTCCTGGTTGATCTGGGCGCCGATGTCGGCGAGTTCGCGCTCGGCGCGCTGCACCTCCGGATAGCGCGGGCCGTACTTGGTCTGCAGGTCGGCGACCTTGGCGCTGGCCTCGGCCTGCTGCGTGCGCAGCTGCATCATGGTCTGCGAGCCGAGCGGGCCGGAGAGGTTGCCGCCGTTGGAGCCGGATTTCACCTCCGCCTGGGCGGTCTGCATCCGCGCGTCCTTCTCGGCCTGGTCGGCCTTGGCCTGCGCCAGCTGTTCGTTGAGGCTGGAGATCTCCTGCTCGGTCAGGCTGGAGCCCACCGAGGCGAGCAGCCCGTGCTGGGCCTTGTAGCTTTCCACCGCGGTCTCGGCCGCTTCCACCTGCGGCTGCAGCTCGGAGAGCCGGTCGTCGAGCCACTGGGTCGCCTGCTGGGTGGCCTCGTACTTGGCCTGCAGCTGGTCCGAAAGGTACTTGTCGGCGAAGGCGTTGGCGATGATCGCCGCCTTCTGGGCGTCCTCGGAGGCGAAGCCGACGTCGATGACGTAGGTGAGGCCGAGCCGCTGGACGGTGAGGCGCTTCAGCACCGCGTCGACCACCGCCTCATGGTCCTTGATGCGCTGGAGCGCGCCGCCGCCGCGGCTCGCGGCCTCGCCCAGGCCCAGCAGCGCCAGCGTCGAGTCCGCCAGGCTCTGCGGGCGCAGTCGGGCGTTGAACTCAGGATCCTTGTCGAGGCCGAGGCCGGTGACGACGCGCTCGGCCAGCGAGCGCGACTTCAGGACCTCGACCTCGGTATCGACCACGCCGCTGTCGGCGGGAAGGCCGGAGACCACCTCCTCGATGTTGGCGACATCGTGCTTGCGGGTGTCGATCTCCACCTTGGCCGTGGCGGTGTAGCGGGGGGTGATCTGGAAGGTCACCAGCACCACCGCCGCCAGGATCAGCACGGCCACGGCGGCGAACACCTTGGAGCGGCGCCGGAACATGGCGATCAGGTGGTTGAGGTCGCGCGCCGCCGGCGGCGCCTCGGCCGGGGCCGCGGCGGCGAGCTTCAGGCTTGGGGCGTTCATGCGATGTCCATCTGCTGGGGCTTCGCGGCGCCGCCCGCATCAAGCGCTCGCTTCACCCCGAACCGCTCATCCCGGCTAGACACGCCGTGTGGGAACGCGCGGAGGCGCGACTGCAGCTTCGGTATGCTGGAACGCACGCACACGCGCCCTTTGGCGTCAGTACTGGACGATGGCGGAGACGGAGACGCGGTTGTCATTGAACGAGGGCCCGGCGGCGGTCCCGTGGGAGGACTGGTGATCGTAGGTGTAAGCAAAGGTCAGGCCAAGGTGGCGGTTTAGCAGCCACTTCGCCGAGGCGCCGGCGCCCAGACGGTCGTCGGTGCGATCGACGCCGTTGTACTTGTCCTGGTCGTCCCACAGGTTGCCGCTGAGGATGACGTTGCGCAGCAGTTCGTAATCGACCTGGCCGCTGGCGTTCGAGGTGAGATAGCCGGCCGAGCCGATCACCCCGGCGTCGCCCACCGCGCGCGAGCCGCGCACCGTGACGGTGATGAGCTGGGTCGGGAACCATTCGAGCTGGGCCATGCCGCCCAGGCCGCGGATCGGCCGGAACAGCGGCGAGACGTAGCTCTGGTCGAGGTAGCCGATCTGGATCTCGCCCCGCGTCAGGTGGGTGATGTCGAAATTGGCGCCGGCATCGACCTCGAAGCCGCTGGAGTTGCGGGTGAACGACACGGTCGGCGGCTGCAGGTCGAAGCGCCGCTCGTTGCCCTCGGCGGTCACGTAGACGGCGGTGTCGGGACTCACCGCGAACTCGGCCTTGCCGCTGCCGGTCACCACGTAATGGTTCTGGTCACGCTCGAACACCACGGCGCCGGCCGAGGTGGCGCCGTTGAAATAGGTATAGTCCTGGTAGTCGGCGCGCGCCGACAGCCGCACCCGGGCGAATTCGTGCTCGAACTGCACGTTGGCCGCGCCGTAATTGTAGAGGATCCGGTGCACCGGCAGGCCGATGTTGTTCGAGGCCCAGCGCGGCAGCACGAACCGGCCGTACTGGCCGCCGGCGCGCAGGTCGGAGTTGCCGAGATCCAGCCGCCCCTCCAGGCCGCCATCGGCCTCGGTGGCGTCCTCGCCCGTGTGCTGGAAATACAGATCCTGCGAGGCCCTGAGCCACCCCGCCAGCCCGTTCCTCGACCAGGTCGAGTTGAAGTCGATCTCCGGCGTGGCGGTGAAGATCTCGTCGCCGACCCCGCCCGACTGCACCGCAAGGATGTTGTCGTCGTAGGCGAGGCCGAGATCGACCTTCGGATAGATCATGAAGCCCGGCACGTGCAGGCCGATGGCGTCGTAGTCGGGCCGCGGCCTTTGCTGGACGCTGACGTTGCGCCCGCGGTCGTAGCTGCTGGAATCGATGCCGTTGGTTTCGCTGACGCCGTTGTTTTCCAGAATGTTGGTGGCCTGCACCGGGGCGATGTTGTTCTGCAGGCTGCCCGCGGACTGCACCGGCACGTCGTTCGGATCGATCTCCTGCGCCCAGACCTGGCCGGCGATCGCCAGCGCACCGCAGGCGCAAGCGCCCGCCAGCAGCAAGCGCAGGCCCCGCGTGCCTCCGGCGAAAGTCCTCGTCGGCGCCGATCTCAACTCACCCCCCTTTGATCGTTGTCGTCGCCCCTCAGGGCGTCGTGTAGTCCGTGCCGCCGCCGCTGACGAAGCTCGGCGGCCCACCCGCGCCGCCCTGGCCCAGCAGGGCCTGCGCCGCGGGCACGCTCTGGCCCGACATGGCCAGGGCGACGGTGCGATCGACATTGGCGATCGCCTCGCTCTGGGTCCCGCACAGCTTGGGCCAGACGACGAGCGCCCGCAGCGCGGCGCGAACCACCACCGGCGACTGACCGGACTTGCTGATCGCCCCTTGCAGCGCGGCGATGTATTCGGCCGGCGTCGCCGAACAGCCGAGCGCGTTCAGGGCGACGATGAATTCCTTGTCCATGACCTGGACCTGGGTGTGGCTGACGTCGACCGAGGTGGGCGTTGCGAACGCCTGACCCGCCGCCATGGCCCCGAGGAGCGCCGCCAGCGACGCTGCGCCCAGAGCGCGACCCCATTTGATCATGACACAGCCCCGTCCAGTCAGTAGCAATCGCAGCTAAGCTATCAGCTTAGCGCATGACGGACAACACAAATCCGGGCGCGTCAGAAGAACCGCTCGCCGATGCGAATCGTATCGCCCGGCTCCACGGGCGTGGTCGAGGCGAGCTTGGATTCGACTTCATGCCTCGCGTTCGCGTGCCTGATGTAGACCTTGCGCGTATCGGCTCTGTAGGTGAACCCGCTGGCCGTGGCGACGGCGTTCAGGACAGTCAGGCCGTCGCTGTAGGGATATTCGCCCGGCTTCACCACCTCGCCCAATATGTAGTAGGGCCGATAGTTGAGCACCTCGACGCTGACCCTCGGGTCCTTGAGGAAGCCGTCGCGCAGCTTGCTCTCCAGTTCGTCGGCGAGCTGCGACACCGTCAGCCCGGCGGCCTGCACGTCGCCGATCAGCGGAAAGCCGATGGCGCCGCTGTCGCCGGGCACCAGGAACTCGCCCGAAAGCGACTTCTCTCCGAAGACGATGATGCGCAGCTTGTCGCCGGAGCCCAGCCGATAGGCGAACTGCCCCGGCGGCGCGCGAGGCGCCGCGACCGCGGCGCTCGTGGCGGCGTCCACCGAGGCCGGCTTCAGCGAAGCCGCGGACTGGGCCTGCGCGGCCCCGCAGAACGCCATCGTCAACGAAAGCGCCAGCAACCAACGCGACATGCTCCAGCACCTCCTCAGGGTGACCGCTTCCAAGCCGTTTCCGGTTCTTCTAGCATAGCCGCTTCGCGATTGGCTTACAGCGAGGCAAGCCGCCGCGCGCCAGTCGCATCGGCGCCGCGGGGCCAGGTGAGATCGCTGAACTGGAAGGCGTGGTCGGTGGCGGTCGTCTCGGCGGCGCTGGCCGTCTATGCGAGCGGCCTGCTCTACGAGGGCTTCGTCGCCAGCGGCTACGCCGGCGACGCCACCTATCCTTTCGTGGACAAGGCCGCCGCCGAGCGCGCCTGGAACGGTCTCGGCGTCGATGCCCCCGCGGCGGCGCGGCGCAAGGCGGCGCTGCGTCTCGTCCGCGCCGATCCCGCCAGCCCGCGGAGCTGGACTGCGCTCGCCTATGCGGACCGGACCGCCCGCCACGCCCTGACGCCCGCCGGCGTCGCCGCGCTCGAGCAATCCTACCAGGTCAGCTTCTTCGATCTTCGCGACGCGACCTGGCGGGTCGATTTCGCCCTGGAGAACTGGCCGGCGCTGACGCCGCCGCTGCGCCAGCAGGTGCTGACCGAGGCGCAGGTCGCCCTTGCCGATCCGAGGCTGGCGCCGGCGATGAAGGCGCGCCTCCGGTCCATCCGCGATCCCGCCGGCCATCTAGCCGCCGCTCTGCTGCTCGCCGGGGCGCGCTGAGGGACGGCCCTCTGGGTGCGCTCACCAGCTCAGCGGCGGGCGGCCGTCGGGCTGGCGGTGGCCGAAGTAGCTGGTCGGCTGCGGCTGGGCGGGCGGGAGCGCCAGCCGGGGCGGCGCCGTCGCCTGGGCGAGCTGGATCGGGGCGGGCGGCCCGGCCGCCACCGCGAGGCTCGCTCGGGCGATCGGCGTCGCCACGACGGCAGCGGCGCCGGCGTGATCGCGCGCCTTCAGGGCGGCGAGGTCGGCGCCGATCACCCCCGGAAGCGCCGGGAGCATCTCGCCGCCGGCGTACCTGGCGGTGAAGGCGCCCGGCCGGCCGACGCCGCCCCTCCATCGATAGAAGATGTGGGCGCCCAGGCGCGTCAGCTTGACGACGCTGGGCTGCCAGTACGGAACCACCCAGATCGTGTGGTAGTGGGTGGCCTCGCCGACTTCCCTGGCGACATGTCCGTCGAGCGCGCGCCGGGCGATCGCGACGGCGTCTTTCCAGCCGCCGGGCGATGGCGGGCGCGCCAGCGAGCCGTCGCAGGTGAAGGTGAACTGGCAGCCGGTCGGCAGGTCGGCGCCCTGGAACACCACCGCGCAGATGGTCTTGGGGAACAGGGGATTGCGGACCCGGTTGAGCACCACCTGGGCCACCGCCGCTTCGCCCGCGTCGCCTTGCGAGGCCGCCTCGTAATAGACCGCCATGGCCAGGCAATCGAGCGCCCGGCGCCGGTCCGTGGCCGAGACGTCGCCCAGGCTGAAGGGCGCCGCCGGCGGGTTGGGCAGGGTGGAGATCGGGATGCTGGCGTTGAAGGCCGCGGCCTGCTGCGGCGTCAGCGGCTGGAAGGCCTGAGGGGCCGTTGGCGCGGGCGCAGGCACGGCCGGCGCCGGCGCCTGAACCGGCTTGGACGCCGCGTGCGGGAACGCAGCAGGGGCCGGGACGGCGAACGGGCGCGCCATGAGAACGCCGAGCGCGATGAGACCCGCGCCCGCGACCGCCATGACCTTGGGCGCATGAGGCGACAACTGGAGGGCCGACAATCGCATTTGCAGTGGTCACGCCAATCGGAACGCAGATGATCTCGGCCCCGAGAGGGCAACGAGACCGGCTGTTACTGAGCGGCGTCCAGGCGCAACCAGCAGCCCCTGAAGCCCAGCCGTCATGCCGCCGATCCATTATCACGTCCGGCGACGTTTGCAATTCCTTAACCTGTTCGGTGACTGGCGACGCGGGCTAGGTGCGCGGCGACCTGACCACCTTGACCCAGTCGAGCGGCCGGCCGGGCGCCTGGCGTTCCAGCCAGGTGTAGGGCGCCTGGCGCCACGGCCGGATGTCCGGCGCCAGGCTGTCGAGCACCAGTTCGCCGCGCTCGGTGGAGACCAGCAGCACCGCGTGGGTCACGCCCCAGGAGGTGCGCACGATGGCGATCGAGAGATCGGCGTCCGGAACGCCGGCCGCCGCGAGCGCGCGCCGCTTTTCGAGGACATAGTCCTTGCAGTCGCCCGCGCCCGGGCCGCCGGCTTCGAGCGGCAGGGTCCAATAGTCGCTGGTCCCGTAGAGCGCCTCGTCGCTGACGTAGCGGATGGCGTGATTGACGCTCGCGTTCACCGAAGCCAGCGTGCGCATCAGCCGCCGCGTCACTGGCAGCGGCGCCGCCGGGCCGCCGGACGGCGCCGTCGGCAGGAGCGCCGGGAGCGCATCGCTCTGCGCCTGCGGGGCCGCGATGTCGGGGGCGGACTCAGCCGCGGCTTCAGGGGCGGGTTCGGGCTTCGACGCCCAGGTCAGGACCATGGCGGCCGGCGCGGCCATGGCCAGCGGCTCGACGCTCGCGGGCGCATCGCGCGGCGCCGCGCCGAAGACCCGCGACCAGTCGTAGCCCAGGCCCGCCGGGCGCAGCGGCGGCGCGACGGCGGCCTCGTCTCCCGATGTCGGGATCAGCCGCGCATCCATGCCGCCGGCCGGCTTGAAGATCAGCGGCCAGTAATAGCGCGCATAAAGCTGGCGCTGGCGCTCGCCGGCGCCCGTCCCGGCCTCGGGCGCCTGCGCGTCGGCGAGATCGCACTGGTCGGGGCGGCGGGCGCAGAAGTTCAGGAACCCGAGCGGCGCGGGCGCGGGATCGCCGAGACCCATGAAGTCGCCGGCCGCGGCCGCCGAGGGGGCCGGTCCGGCCTGGAGCGCTGCGTCCGCGATCCCCGGAACGCCCCCGCCCAGACCGGCGCAGCCGCCGAGGGCGGCGGCGCAGGCCAGCCCCGCCAGCGGCGCCACGCCGGGCTTGAACACGATTGGCCGGTTCGGCATCGGCGTCTCCGTCGGTCCGAAGCGGCCCGCCCCAGGGGGGTGGACGTCTCCGGCTTCGCGAAGAACCTAGCGACCAAGTCTGAAAACCTGGGTAACCGACAGGGTGAACGATGGTTAGTCTACAATAACGATTTCTGACCTCGGATGGTGAACGAGGAATTACGCCAATATCAGATGGGATAGACAATCCGCGGAGAATATTACTCGCTAACTAAGCCAGATCTCTACATGTGGTGAACGAGCTATTCACGCGCACGGCCGCGTAGAGAGGCCGTTCATCCGAGCCGGCGCGGCGGCATGCTGGCTTGCGGGCCTGGGCTCACGGGCAGGGCCCAAGTCGTGCTAGGGCGAGGGCGAGCCCCGCCTGAAGCCGCCACAGGATCCCCGTGCCGTTCTGCTGGAGATCGTCCGCCCGCCGCGAGCCTGACCCGCCTACGCCGTCGACGGATGGGCGCGTCGTCTACGCGGTCGGCGACATCCACGGCTGCGCCGAGCTCTTGAGCGCGCTTCTCCGGGCCATCGCCCGGGACGCCGCCGACCTCGCGCCCGCGCAGCCGCCGGTGCTGGTGTTCATCGGCGACTACGTCGACCGCGGCGACGATTCCAGGGGCGTGATCGACCAGGTGATCGCGCTCCAGGGCGGCGCCTTCGAGGTGCGGGCGCTGAAGGGCAATCATGAGGAGATGCTGCTGGCCTTCCTCCAGGACGCCGGCGCCGGTCCGACCTGGGCGCAGTTCGGCGGGCTGAAGACGCTGGCCTCCTACGGCGTCGCGCCGCCGGCCATGCGCTCTCAGGGCGAGGCGTGGGAGGCGGCGCGCCAGGCGCTCGGCGCCGCCCTGCCCGCCGGCCACCGCGCCTTCCTGGCCAATCTCGAACTCTGGGCGAGCTTCGGCGACCACGTCTTCGTGCATGCGGGCGTGCGGTCCGGGACGCCGATCGAGCGTCAGCGCGAACGCGACCTGCTCTGGATCCGCGATGCGTTCCTGCGTTCGAAGGCGCCGTTCCCGGCGATCGTCGTCCACGGCCACACGCCGCAGGACGAGCCGACGCTCGGCCCGCGCCGGATCGGCATCGACACCGGCGCCTATGCGACCGGCGTTCTCACCGCGGTGCGGCTGCAGGGCGCCGAGCGCAAGGTCATCCAGGCGCGCGCCGGCGCGCTCAAGCGAACGTGATCAGTGGATCGGGCGCCGCGTCCGATCAGGCGCAAGAAGCTCCCCTCGGCGACGAACATATCGTGACCGTTGGCGGCGGCATGGCCGATTAACCACGTCCGCGACCCTGCCCTGGCGGCCCGGCGCCCGCTCACGACTGAAATTCGACTGGCCGCATGCGCCGCAAGACTCTGGGCGGGGCCGCTCGAGCGCGTCGCGGCGCGCTGCGTTGCTGCGGGATTCTCTCCTGAGAGTTGTCAGCTCTACCGTGGACGGTTAAAGAACCGTTAAGGGTGTTGTGGCTGGCGCCGCGGTTCGATGGCGCGAACGGGAGGCGGGGATGCGCACCTTCATGGCGCGCCGGGGCTGACATGTCGACGCTCGAGGCCCCGCAACGCTTCGATGGTACGGCGCGCCGCGCCGCGCGGTCGCCCGCGACGGTGGAGGACGCCTGGCCGCAAGACGGCGGACCAGACGGCGCGTGGCCAGACGACGCCTGGCCGCCGGACGCCTGGGCCCGGCGCAGCTGGGCCAAGGTCGCCAGGCCCGCGCTCGAGCCATGGCGTCCCGAGGTCCGCGCGGCCGAGACGCTGCGCCTCGGCGCCGGCAGGATCGGCGCTTCCAGGCTGAAGCGGCTCGTCGATGTCGCCGGCGCCCTCGTCGGCCTGACGCTGCTCGCGCCGCTCCTGGCGCTCATTGCGCTGATGATCGTGCTGGAGAGTCCCGGGCCGCCGCTGTTCCGGCAATGGCGCACCGGCCGCGGCGGCGTCCCGTTCAGGATCTACAAGTTCAGGACGCTGAGGAACGCCGACGCGGACGGCGAGGTGGCGCAGGTCTGTCGCGACGATCCCCGCGTTTCGCGCCTGGGGCTGTTCTTGCGGCAATCCTGTTTCGACGAGCTTCCCCAGCTGCTCAATGTTCTCAAGGGCGAGATGTCGCTGGTGGGTCCGAGGCCGCACGCCCTGGCGCATGACAGCTACTACGGCGCCAGGATCGCGGACTACCGGAGCCGCTTCCTGGTGCGCCCGGGGATCAGCGGCCTCGCCCAGGTCTGCGGCTTCCGCGGCCGCACCGCGACGATCGAGGCGATGGCCGGACGCATCGGCCTCGATCTCGACTACATCGGCGCCTGGTCCTTCTCGCTCGACCTGCGCATCCTCGTCCGCACCGCGTTCGAGGGACCCTTCCACCCCGCCGCCTACTAGACCCCGACGCTCGCCCGCCGGCGCCCGAGATTCATCCGCTTCACCCTTCCCCGCGAGCGGCGCGGGGGTGGAAAGGGCGCGCCCAACCGGTTCGCCAACGCGCCGGTCAGTGCGTGGAGACGACGGCATAGAGCGCGTCGGCGTTCGCCACCGGATCGCCCTGGATGGACGAGAAACGCTTCAGCCTCGCCGCGGCGTCGCCGCAGACGAACGCCGCTTCGGCGCCGGCGAGGGCGTCCGACTTCGTCGGCCGCCACGCCAGCGTCGGGCTGGAAGTCGCTCCGAGCCGCTTGCCGTCCTTCGAATAGGTGTTCACGGATTTCACCGCATAGGTCCGCGCGGCGCAATCATAGAGGACCGTCTTCTCGTCGTACTTGGCCGCGCCCGCCGCCGAAGTCGCCGGACCCTCGTGCACGGCTTGGAGCGTCGCCGATCGGTTCGACGCGCCCTCGCCCGCCACCGAGGCGGCATCGATGTATTCGATCACGCGGCCGCCCACCGAGGCGCCGATGAACCAGTATCGCGCGGGGGCGGCCATGGCGGGAGCGGCGGCCAGGCCGCCGAGGAGGGCGCCGAGCGCCAGGCTGCGCAAACCCCAGGCCACGTCCTTCCCCTCGTCAGAGCCGCCGCCGCGCCGACGGCCGGGGCTGCATAGCACGACGAGCCCCGCGCCGACACCGGCGCGCGCCTATCCCAGCTGCCGCAGCGCCGCGTTGGCGATGGTGAGCTTGGCGAAGCTCCAGTCGGCGCCGTCCTTCTCGATCTGGGCTATGGTGGCGCGCGCCTGGCGCACGGCCGCGGCGCGGCCGGCGCTCCAGCGGGCCAGCGCCGCCGTGGCGGCCTCGGGGCCATCGGCGCCGGCGGGCGGTCCGGCCTCGGTCATCACCGCGCGCGCCAGGCTCGCCTG
This sequence comes from Caulobacteraceae bacterium, assembly GCA_035532115.1. Classification (GTDB taxonomy): domain Bacteria; phylum Pseudomonadota; class Alphaproteobacteria; order Caulobacterales; family Caulobacteraceae; genus Acaudatibacter. Next base: position 33,624 of record DATKRO010000074.1, read on the forward strand.
CTCGTCCATCAGGTCCTCGATCAGGCGGCGCACGGCGAGGCGCTCGTAGGCGTCGCCCGCCGGCCGCGCTGCGGCGGCGGCGCGCAGCCGGTCGAAGCCGAAGCTGCCGCCCAGGGCGTGGTAGAGCCGGGCCGCCACGGCCATGGGCCAGCCGAGTTCGCGGGCGAGGTCGGCGAGGGTCACCGAGAGCGTCAGCGGCCGGTAGAGGGCGACGGCGCGGGCGAGATCCGCCGGCGCGCCCGCCTTGATCCAGGCGCCGGCGCGGCGCAGCGCCGCCCTCTGCTCGAACGCCGACAGCACCGCGGGAAACAGGCCCTTCAGCTCGTCGGCGGCGCCCTGGTAGGCCGCCACCAGGGCCGCGACGTCGGCGGGGGCGCGCACGCAGCGCCGCGCCAGCCAGAAGGTCTGGCCGCGCAGCACGTAGGCGAGTTCGCGATAGAGCGCGGTCTGGGCCGCGGCGGGCGCCCGGCCGTCCAGCGCCGCGACCCGCGACCAGGCGTCGGCGAGGCGCAGCACCTGGCGGGCGGCCTCGAAGCTCACCGTCAGCGCCGCGGCGTCGCAGGCCGCCGCCGCCATCAGCCTGGCCGGAAAGGTCGGGCCGCAGAGATTGACCATCTCGTTGCCGATGCTGGTGGCGATGATCTCGCGGCGCAGCCGATGGCGGCGCATCTCGTCCTCGAAGCGCCCGAGCCCGGCGGGGAAATAGGCCTTCAGGGTCGAAAGGAAGTGCGGATCGTCCGGCGCGGCGCTGGCGATCGCGTCGTCGAAGAAGTCGAGCTTGCCATAGGCGAGCAGCACGGCCAGCTCGGGGCGGGTGAGGCCGCGGCCGGCCCTGGCGCGCGCGGCGATCTCGGCGGCGCCCGGAAGGCCTTCCAGGGCGCGGTCGAGGCGGCCCTTGGCCTCGAGCTGGTCCATGAAGGCGGCGTGCGCCCCCAGTTCCTGGACGGCCTCGGCCTGGAGCATCGAGAGCGCCAGGCCCTGGTCGTAGTTGTGGGCGAGCACGTGGCGGGCCACCTCGTCGGTCATGGTGGCCAGCAGCGAGTCGCGATCGGCCCTCGTCAGCTTGCCGGCGCGCTCGGCCATGCCGGCGAGGATCTTGATGTTGACCTCGTGGTCGGAGGTGTCGACGCCGGCCGAGTTGTCGATGGCGTCGGTGTCGATCCGGCCGCCGGCCAGGGCGTATTCGATGCGGCCGGCCTGGGTGAAGCCGAGGTTGGCGCCCTCGCCCACCACCTTGCAGCGCAGGTCGCGGCCGTCGATGCGCACCGCGTCGTTGGCCTTGTCGCCGACGTCGAGCTGGCTCTGGCCCGCGCCCTTCACATAGGTGCCGATGCCGCCGAGATAGAGCAGCTCGACCCGGGCCTTCAGGATGGCGGCGATCACCTCGGCGGGGGTCGCCGCGTCGGCCCTGAGGTCGAGCAGCGCCCTGGCCGCGTCGCCGAGGGCGATCCGCTTGGCCGTGCGCGCGAACACGCCGCCGCCCGGCGAGATCAGCGTGCGGTCGTAGTCGTCCCAGGACGAAGCGGGCAGATCGAAGAGGCGCTTGCGCTCGGCCCAGCTCGTTTGCGGATCCGGATCCGGATCGAGGAAGACGTGGCGGTGGTCGAAGGCGGCGACGAGGCGGATGTGGGGCGACAGCAGCATGGCGTTGCCGAAGACGTCGCCGGACATGTCGCCGACGCCGGCCACGCTGAAATCCTGGTTCTGGATGTCCTTGCCGAGTTCGCGGAAGTGGCGCCGGACGCTTTCCCAGGCGCCGCGGGCGGTGATGCCCATGGCCTTGTGGTCATAGCCCGCCGAACCGCCGGACGCGAAGGCGTCGCCCAGCCACAGGCCGTAGGACTCGGCGACCTCGTTGGCGATGTCGGAAAAGCTCGCCGTGCCCTTGTCGGCCGCCACCACCAGATAGGGGTCCTCGCCGTCGTGGACGACGACGCCCTTGGGGTGGACCACCGCGTCGGCGGCGTCGATGGTGTCGGTGAGGTCGAGCAGGCCGAACAGGAAGAGGCGATAGGCCTCGATCGCGGCCTGGCGCACCTCGCCGGGCGAGCCGCCCTTGGGCAGGCGCTTGGGGAAGAAGCCGCCCTTGGCGCCCACCGGCACGATCACCGCGTTCTTGACCTGCTGGGCCTTCACCAGACCCAGCACCTCGGTGCGGAAATCGTCGCGCCGGTCCGACCAGCGCAGGCCGCCGCGGGCGATGGGGCCCAGGCGCAGATGCGTCCCCTCCACCACGGGCGAGGCCACGTAGATCTCGCGGAAGGGCCTTGGATGCGGCAGGTCGGCGAGTTCGCGGGCCGCCACCTTGAAGCTGATGTAGGGCTTGTCGCGCCCGGCGCCGTCCTTCTGGTAGAAGTTGGTGCGCTGGATGGCGCCCGTCAGCGCCGCCAGGCGCCGCAGCGCCCGGTCGGCGTCGAGGCTCTGCACCGCCTGCAGCGCGGTCTCGATCTGGGCCTGCAGCGCCCGGGCCTGGGCGGCGCGGCGGCGCAGGGACTCGCCCGTCGCCGGGTCGAGGCGCGCCCGGAACAGCTCCAGGATCAGCCGCGCCGCCTGCGGATGATCGCTCAGCGCCTGCTGCTGCACGGCCGGACTGGGATCGAGGCCCGACTGCTGGCGATAGCGGGCGAGCGCCCGGATCAGCGCCGCCTCGCGCCAGGAACAGCTCAGCTCCAGCACCAGGCGGTTGAAGCCGTCGCTCTCGGCAAGACCGGTCCACACCGCGACGAAGGCGGCTTCGAACGCCGGCTTGATGTCTTCCAGCTTCAGGCGCTCGCCGCGCGGATCCTCGAGCATGAACTCATGCACCCACACGGTGGCGAAGTCGTCGCCCGCGGCGGCCGGCGCCAGGGGAAAGCCCTCCTCCGAGAGGGTCTTCAGCCCCATGTCCTCCAGGATCGGCAGGACGTCGGCGAGGGCGACGGCCTCGCCCGCCCGGTAGAGCTTGAGGCGGAAGCTCAGCGGCGAATCCCCCGCCTGGCGGAACGCCCTGACGCCGAGCGGCGCCTCGGGCCCCAGCCGGGCGCACTCGGCGGCGTCGGCGAGGCCTTCGGCGGGGTGATAGCGGTCGCGGTAGCCCACGGGGAAGGCGCTGGCCCAGACCGCGAGCACGGCGGCGGCGCCGTCGGGCTCGAGGTTGCGGCGCGCCGCCGCCTCGAAATCGTCGGCCCAGGTGCGCGCGGCCAGCACGATGGCGCTCTCCAGCGCGCCGATGTCGGGCGTCGGGTGGCGCCCCGGAGTGACGCCGACGATGTAGTGCACCCGCGCCAGCGGCGCGTCGGAATAGCTCGGATAATAGGCCGAGACGCGGCCGCCGAAGGCCTCGGCCAGCATCCGCCCCACCCGCTCGCGCAAGGCGGCGTCGTAGCGTTCGCGCGGGGCGTAGAAGAGGATCGAGACGAAGCGGTCGAAGGGGTCGTGGCGGATGAACAGCCTCACCCGCGGCCGGTCGGAGAGATGCAGCACCCCCAGCGCCATCGCCAGCAGCTCGTCCTCGCTCGCCTGGAAGAGTTCGTCCCTGGGCCAGGACTCCAGGATGTTGGCGAGCCGCACGGCGTCGTGGCCGCCGGGGGGCTTGCCGGCGCGCGCCATCACCTGGGCGACCTTGCGGCGGATCAGCGGCACGGCGCGGGTCGGCTCGTCGTAGGCCTGGGCGGTGAAGAGACCGACGAAGCGCGTCTCGCCCGCCGGCCGGCCATCGGCGCCGTAGCGGCGCACGCCGACGTAATCCATGTAGACGCGCCGGTGTACGCGCGACTTCAGGTTCGACTTGGCGACGACGAGCGGCGGCGCGTGGGCAAGGTCGGCGCGCAGCCGCGCCGACAGCACCGCCGGCTCGGAATCGCGCCGCAGCACCCCCAGTTCGGCGTCGCGCAGCACGCCCAGGCTGGCGCCGGCGGCGAAGCTCGGCTCCTCGGCCGCGTAGCTCCCGTCCGGCGCCCGCGGATATTCGTAGGCGCGCGCGCCCAGGAACACGAAGTGGCCGGCGTCCATCCAGGCGAGGAAGGCGAGGTCTTCGGCCAGCGCCGCGGCGTCGCCTTCGGGGGCTGCGCGCTTCAGCTCGGCGATGCAGCGGCCCAGCAGCGCCAGCATGGCCGGAAAGTCGGCCACCGCCTGGCGCACGTCGGCCAAGGTCGCCTGCAGCGCCTGGATCAGCGCCGGCGCCTGCCCGGCGCCCAGGGGCTCGATCCAGACCTGGATCGCCGAGCGCCGGCCCTTCGGCGTGTCGATCAGCGGGTGGAACATCGCCTCGACCTCGGCGCCCGCCTCGACGAGCTGGCCCATGACGCTGTCCACCAGGAAGGGTGCGTCCGGCTGCACGACCTCCACCAGATCCAGGCCGAGCGGCTCGCCGCCGCCGCCGAGCGCCGGCGCGATGCGCACCCGCGGCGCGGGACCGCGGCTCCGCTCGGCGAAGCTCCAGAACGAGGCGGCCAGACGCCCCAGGTCGGCGAGGCCGACGCCGGCGAGTTCGTCGCGCCGCCAGTCCTGGGCGATGGTGCCGAGGAAGGCGCCTTGCGCCGGGCTCGCGGCCAAGGGCCGACCCTCGAGGGCGGCGAGAAAGGCGCGGATGAAGGCGGGATCGACGCCGGCGGGCGGCGCTTCGGCTTGCGAGAGCATGGCGCGAGCCTACGCCGTAAGCCTGAAAGGTCCATGACCTGCGCCCCGGACGACAAAGCGCCGCCGGGCGGGGGGACCCGGCGGCGCCGGCCGCTCCCTCGGCGGGAGCGGCCGTCGCGCCATGAGGTTGGGGAACATGGCCGCGCTCCGGACGGTGGGGGGAGTCGCCCGGACGAGGCTTAGATAGGAGGCGCGCTTCGCCGGCGAAAGGCGGTCGCGCCGAATTTGGCGCCGCCGCTGAGGGCGCCTCTCAGCCGCTCGCCGGGGCGCGCGCCGAAGCCTCGCCCAGGCTGTGCGGATCGCCGTCGGCCGAGAGCAGCACCGCGATCCAGCGCGAGCCCTCGAACTGGGCCAGGATGACCATCGCCAGCATGGTGAGCGGAGTGGAGAGGAACATGCCCGTCACGCCCCAGATCGCTCCCCAGAAGCCCAGCGAGAACAGCACCATCACCGGATCGAGGTTGAGGCGCTTGCCCTGCATGCGCGGCAAGAGGATGTTGCCGACGATGAAGGTGAGCGCCAGGAGGCCGCCCAGCAGGCTCAGCCCCGGCCCATAGCTCCTGAACTCCACCAGGGCGAAGAGCACCGGGGCGATGATGGCGATGGCCGCGCCGACGATGGGGATGTAGTTCAGCACGAAGATCAGGAACGCCCAGAAGAAGGCGCTCTCCAGCCCCACCGCCAGCATGATCGCCCAGCCGCCGAGCGCGATGATCGCCCCGCAGATGGTCTGGATCCACAGATACTGCTCCAGCGAATCGCGCACCCTCAGGAACACCTGCAGGGCGTCGCGGCGATCCTCGCGCTCGCGGAACAGCCGCACCGCCTTGCGCTCGAAGCCGCCGCGCGCCGCCAGCATGAACCCGAGGTAGACCAGCACGAAGAGCCCGTTGGAGAGCAGGCTCTGCACCCCGCCGGCCACCGCCGGCACGAACTGGCCGAGGTCGATGCGCGCCAGCAGCTGGTTCACCGTGTGCGGCAGCGCCACGTGCGAGGCGCGCGCCAGATTGGTGAGCAGCATGTCGAGCTTGGCCTGATCGGCCATCAGCCGGCCGACGAAGGTGGCGCCGTTCTCGGCCACGAAGAAGACGATGAGGGCGAAGCCGATCACCGAAAGGGCGATGCCGACGCCGAGCGCGGCGCCGCCCAGCGCCGGCGCGCGGGCGCGCAGCGAGCGCGCCATGCCGTCGGTCATCACCATCAGGAACAGCGCCAGCGCCAGCGGCGTCAGAATCGCCGCCAGCCAGTGCAGCGCCGCCCCGGCCACGACGACGGCGATCAGCACCAGGGCGTTGCGGGCCGCGTGCGAGGCGGGCAGGGGCGGCGTCGTCATGCCGCGACTGTTCCCGCCGCCGCCCGCCCGGTCAACCTCGGGCCTTGCGGGAGAGCGCCCGCGCTACTTGCGCGCCCAGCTGCCGCCGAGGGGCTGGTAGTAGGCGCCCGGCGGCAGGCGGGCGAAGAGCTGCTGGGCGGTGGCTTGCCCGGCGGCGGCCTGCGACACGCCGGTCCTGGCGGCGATGGCCTTGTAGGCCTGGGCGCGGCCGGCGTTGATCTCGGCCACCGCGGCGCGCACCGCCGGATCGGCGGCGCCGGAGACGAGGCCCAGGTAGCCGTCGCCCTGCTCGCCCACGACGCCCTGAGCCTTGGCCGCGTCGACCGTCGCCTTGGCCGCCGCCGTCTGGGCGAAGGCGCCGCCGGCCACGAGCGCGAGCCCGGCGGCGAGGATTGCAACGAGGCGGAGCATCGGCGGGCCTTTCTCTAGAACAGGTTGGGGTTCTGCTGGATCGCGCTCTGGACTTCCTTGTCCAGGCGGATGCGGACGTTGGCGTCCAGCTTGGCGTAGATGTTGATCGGTTCGACCTTGACGTCGATGGTCGGCGTGCAGGCGCCGAGCCCGGCGATGGCGATCGCGACCGCCCCGGCGCAGAACGCCCCCCGTCTGGTCATGGCCGATGTCGCTGTCATCTGGCGCTCACTACCTTGCCTGGGGCCTGAACCGGGGCTGAACGCGCCGCCGCCCCGCCGAGACTCTCGCGCCAAGCTTGGCCGAGATCGCCGACAAGCTGGCCGAAGTTCAGCGACGTGTCGAGGGTAAGGTCGATGCCGGTGCCCGACGGCAAGGTCATCGGCTTGGCGAAAGCCTTTCCGCCGATGAGGTCGGCCAGACCCACGACGGCGCGCTTGCCGCCGCCGGGATCGTGCTGGCCCTCGATATGGAAGAGCACGCCCAGCCGGTCGCCGGGCAGGGTGTTCAGCGAGGCGTCCAGCGTCTGGAAGGCGAGATTGTCCAGCGCCTGATAGGCGAGATCCTGGCCGAACGCCGTCTGGCCGGCGGCGGTCGAGGCGGCGCCGCCGGTGAGCGCGGCGCGCGAGATCGAGAGCACGCCGGGGCGGACCGCCCGCAGCCGCCCCTGCTGGATGGTGAGGCCGCCCGGCCCGAACCGGAACGGAATGCGGCCGTCGACGACGGCGTCCAGCTTCACCGCGCTGGCGAGGCTGGAGGCGGCGATGACGTCGCCGAGATCGACGCGGTCGAGGACGAGGGCGCCGTCGATGGTCGAGCCGGGCGCGAGCGGCGCGACGGTGGGCTCGAGGCTGATGCGGCCGTGCGCGACCTCGCCGGACGCGGCCTCGATGGAGAGCGCCGTCGCGCCGAGCCGGAACCGGGCCGAGAGTCCGCTCAAGGGCGTGATCGCCTTCACCAGGGCGACGTCGATGCTCTGGCCGGGCGCGGTCAGCAGCGGCGCGAGGCTGGTGAAGTGCAGATCGGCGCTCAGGCCCTGCACCGGCCCGAGCGGGCTGGTGAAGTTGATGCTCCTGGCGATGAGTTCGCCGCCGCTGGAAAGCCGCCCGCCCGGACCCCAGGCGAACCAGCCGCGGAACGGCGCCGCCCCCTCGGCGCTGCGGGCGAACGCGAGCAGGGGGCTGAGGTCCGCCGGCTGCAGCGCGCCGGGCGCGAAGGCGAGGGCGCCGGCGTCGACGTCGGCGCGGCCGACGCCTCTGCCCGGGTCCGCGCGGAGGGTGATCCGGCCGAGCTTGCGGCCCCTGGCCGTCGTGGCGACCAGGCGCCCGCGCCAGACGCCGGCGCCGAACCCGAGGCGACCGCTGGCGTCCACCGGCTCGAAGCTCACCGGGGCGGCGGCGTCGACGAGCCGTCCGCGGCCAAGCTCGAGCGTCGCGCCGCGCAGACCCGCGCCGCCGCCGGCGAGGCGGAAGCTCGCCTCGAGCCCGCGCAGGCCGACGCCGTAGCTCGTCAGCTCGCCGCGCCCGCCGGCCAGCCGGCCCTGCGCGGTCCAGCCGGATGCGGCCACCGCGACGAGGGGGCCGTCGGCGGGACAGAGGCTGACCCCGATCTTCCGCGCTAGGGTCGCTCCGGAGCCGAGGCTGGCGGCGCTCTCATCGGCGCAGCCGGCGAGGACGAAGCGGGCGCTGCCTCCGGCGCCGCTCAGGCGTCCGCGCAGCCGAAGCCGGGCGCCGCGCGCCACGGCGGCGTCGAAGCTGGCCGCCGCGGCGATGTCGGCCCGGTAGCCTGCCGGGCTCGCCGTGGCGTTGGCGATCTGCGCCCGCAGCGCCGGCAGGCCGCCGCCGCCCAGCGTCAGCTCGGCGCCGCCGCGCCCGCCGTCCGGTCCCAGCGTCAGCCCTCCGGGCGCCGGCGCGATGGCGAGGCGGGCGCCGGAATCCGCCGCGAGACTGACCGGCGCGCCCAGGCCAAGGCGCATGCCGCGACCCGCCAGCGTCAGGCGCACGGCCGGGGCGGCGAAGCTGAGGTCGCGCAGGCCGCGCTCCAGGGCCGCTGCGTAGGCGCCCAGGCCAGGCGGCAGCGGCACGGCCGCGGCCAGCCGGCGCGCCTCGCCCGCCGCGAGCGCGAGGCGCCCGACGAGATGGGCTTGCAGCATCCCCGTCCCGCTCAGGCGCCCATGGCCGAGGGAAACATCGAGACCCTGCGCCTGCGCCCCGGCCACCAGGTTGGAGAGCATCGCCGCTCCGTCGCGGAGCCCGCCCACGGTGAGGCTGGCGTCGCCGGCCGCGGCAAACGCCGTCACGCCCGCGGCGTCGCCGGCGAGGGTGACGTCCGGCAGGTCGATCCGGGCCGTCACGCCCTGGGCGCGCGCGCCCGCCTCGGCCAGCGAACCGATCTGGCCCAGCGTCCGCAGCCGGCCGCGGAGGCTCTGGCTCGCCCCGTGCGCCGCCAGCGTCCCGTCCAGTTCGACCTCGAGGCGCCCGCCGGCCGCCACCGCCGGGCCGGCGCTCGCCGAAACGCCGCTGGCCGCCAGCGCCAGCCGCACCGGACCGATCCAGCGCCCCTGCGGCGTCGGCGAGGGAAGCTGGCCCGAGAGGGTGACTTCGGCCGCTCCCAGACGGCTCGCGCCCTGCGCGGCCTGCGTGGCGCCGAGGTTCGCGCTCAGCGCCAGATCGCCGCCGCGCCGCGCCAGCCGCAGCGCTCCGCCCGCGCCCCTGAGCCGCGCGCCCGCCAGCGTCACCGCAAAGGGGTCCACCCGCGCGTCCAGCGCCGCCAGGGCGCCGCCGCGCAAGGCGCCATCGCCTTGCGCCCGCAGCCGCCCGCCGGGGGTCTCCAGGATGGCCACGCCGTCCTCGATCGCGACGTCCGGCGGCGGCCCGGCGCCCGGCGGCTGCCGGGAGAGGTCGCGGACGAGCGGCCCCAGCGCGCCGAGGTCGAGCCGCCCGTTCACCAGCCGCAGCACCAGGCGCGGCCGCACCAGGCGCAGCGTGCGGGTCTCGACGCCGAACGGCTTGCCGTTCCAGGGGCCCGAAAGCGCATAGCCGACGTCGAGACGCTGGATCGACAGGTCGGGGTGCGCCGGATCGCCGAGGCGCAAGGTGGCGCTGAGGCCGGTGAGCGAGATCGAGCGCAGCCGCAGGCTCGAGGCGACGCCCTGCCGGGCGAGCCAGGCGCGCGCCAGCCGCTCGGCGATGGGGCCTCGCTCCAGGTAGATCGCGCCCGCCGCCACCGCCATGGCCGCGGCGACGCCCGCGGCGCCCCAGTACGCCAGCCGAAACCTGGACCGTGGCGACCCGGGCGAACCCATCCGCGCTCCCGACCTGCGCCCCCGCGCCCACCTTAGGCGCCCACGTCCCGCCTGTCAGCCCGCGTGTCCGGCGCGACGTCCGTGCGACAAGCAGCGCGTGGCTTGGCTTGGCGCCGGGAAGTCCGGCGGTTACCGGAGGCCCGCGTTGGAGAGTGGACGCCTGACGGAGGTGAATTGCGATGGCCGGGATTTACAAGAGCGAGGCGATGGCGGCCGTTCACGAGATGATCGAAGGATTTCGTCAGACCGGCGCAATCAACAAGCGGACGATGCGGGAATTCGACGAGGCCTGCCTGACGCCGGCTCCGGCGCTGTCGCCTGGCGAGATCAAGGCGATCAGGGAGCACGAGGCCGTGTCCCAACCTGTATTTGCCCACTACCTGAACGTCTCGAAGAACCTGGTGTCCGAGTGGGAGCGCGGCGCCAAGCGGCCCGGCGGCCCGGCGCGACGATTGCTTGCCGTCGTGAAGAAAAACGGCCTGCGCGCGATCGCGTAGGTGCGCGGAAAATCCCACCGCAGCGTCGCGCGCCAAGGGCGCCGGCGACGTCCGGAGCGGCGTCAGACTGGCGCCGGGCGTTCGAGCGTCATCTGGGTCTGGGTGACCAGCGCCAGCAGCCGGCCTTGCGCGCCGGTGATGCGGGTCTGCCAGACGCTGGAGCGGCGGCCCAGGTGCAGCGGCGCCGCCTCGCCGGTCAGGACATCGCCCGGCCGCGCCGCGCCGAGGAAGTTGGTCTTGCTCTCCAGCGTGGTCGTGCCGGTTCCGGGCGCGAGGTTGAGCGCGCCGCCGATGGCCCCCAGGGTGTCGGCGAAGGCCATGTAGGCGCCGCCGTGCAGGATGCGCCCGGCGGTGCAGAGCTCCTCGCGCACCACCAGACGCCCGACGACGCGGTGCTTCTCGGCGAGCGTGACCTCGAGGCCGAGGAGGCGGGCGAAGGGCTGGGCGGAAAGGTCGAAGGCCATGCGCGGCTCCAGTGTCCAGGTTGCCTCGGGGGGCGCCGAGGCGTAGGGAGCGCCCTCCTTCAAAGCCGGAGAGTCTGCATGGGTTACCGGGTCGCCGTCGTCGGCGCCACGGGCAACGTGGGCCGCGAGATGCTCAATATCCTGGAGGAGCTGAGCTTCCCCGTGGACGAGATGCACGCCATCGCCTCGCGCAAATCCCTCGGCGTCGACGTCGGCTGGAAGGCGGGGACCATCCGCTGCGAGGACGTCGCCCAGTTCGACTTCTCCCGCGTCGACCTCGTGTTGATGAGCGTCTCGGGCGCGTTCTCGCGCGAATGGGCGCCGAAGATCGCCGCCGCCGGGCCGCTGGTGATCGACAACTCCTCGGCCTGGCGCCTGGACGCGGACGTGCCCCTGATCGTGCCGGAGGTGAACCCCGACGCCATCGCGGCGGCGGCCAGGAAGAACATCATCGCCAATCCCAACTGCTCCACCGCCCAGCTGGTGGTGGCGCTGAAGCCCTTGCACGACGCCGCCAGGATCCGGCGCGTGGTGGTGGCGACCTACCAGGCGGTCTCCGGCGCCGGCAAGGCCGGCATGGACGAGCTTTGGGACCAGACCAAGCAGGTGTTCGTGCTCGGCCCCTCCGAGCCGCAGTTCTTCCCCAAGCAGATCGCCTTCAACGTCATCCCCTTCATCGGCAAGTTCGGCGACGACGGCTACACCGACGAGGAAGCCAAGATGTGGAACGAGACCCACAAGATCCTCGATCCCGGCATCGCCCTGACGGTCACCTGCGTGCGCGTGCCGGTGATGGTGGGCCACGCCGAGGCGGTGCATGTCGAGTTCGAATCGCCGCTCGACGAGGACGAGGCGCGCGAGATCCTGCGCGAGGCCCCGGGGATCGTCGTGATCGACCGGCGCGAGCCCACCGGCTACGCGACGCCCAAGGAGATCCAGGGCGAGTTTCCGGTGTTCGTCAGCCGCATCCGCAAGGACCCTACCGTGGAGCACGGGCTGGCGCTCTGGGTGGTGGCCGACAACCTGCGCAAGGGCGCGGCCCTCAACGCCGTGCAGATCGCTCAGCTCGCCGACGAGCGCGGCCTGATCGGGCGCAAGGTCGCCGCCTGAGGCCGGTCACAGCGCCCGGTACGCCGCCTCGATCAGCCGCCGCGGCCGGCGGTCGTCGATCAGCTCGGCCGACTGGCGGTTCATCACATAGGCGCCCGAGAGCCTGCGCTGCGGGTCGGCGAAGGCGCACGAGCCGCCCCAGCCGGAGTGGCCGAAGCTCTCGCCGTCCGGGCCATAGATGCCGAGCCCCTGGTTGCGGATGAAGCCGGCGCCCCAGCTCATCGCATAGGGCAGCACCAGATCGGCGCCGGCGATGCGCTGGCGCGCCGCCTCGGCCGCCAGGCCGGGCGCGAGCACCTGCGCGCCGGCGAGCGCCCCGTCGCTCGCCAGCGCCCCCATCAGCCGCGCCAGCGCCGCGGCGGTGGCGTGGCCGTTGGCCGAGGGGATCTCGGCGCGCCGCCATTGCGCCAGACTCATGCCGCCGGGCGTCGCCCACTTGGTCAGGAAGGCGAGGCGCCTGGCCTCGGTGAGCGGCCCCAGCTTCGGCAGGGCCGAGGGACGGCGGACCTCGGCGACGCGGGCGTGCTCGGCGTCGGGCAGGCCGATCCACAGATCGAGGCCGAGCGGCCCGGCGAGGTCCTGGCGCAGCGCCTGGCCGATGCTGCGCCCGTCGACGCGGCGGAAGATCTCGCCGGCCAGATAGCCGAAGGTCACCGGGTGATAGCCGCTGGCGCTGCCCGGCGGCCAGAGCGGCGTCATGGCCGCGAGGCGCGCGCAGACCCCGTCCCAGTCGAACCAGTCGGCCGGCGTCATCGGTCCGGGCAGGCCGCAGAGGCCCGCCTGGTGCGAGAGCGCCTGCTCCACGGTGACCGCGTCCTTGCCGGCCTGGCCGAACTGCGGCCACACCTCGGCGACGCGCTGGCCGTAGCCGAGCCGGCCCTGCCCCACCAGGCGCGCGATCATCAGGGCGGCGAGCGCCTTGGTGGTGGAGAAGACCGGCGTCAGGGTGTCCTCGGCGAAAGGCCGCCTCTGGTCGCGATCGGCGAAGCCGCCCATGAGATCGACCGCGATCTCGCCGTCGATGGCCAGGGCGAAGCGGGCGCCGAGTTCCAGACCCTCGGCGAAATTGGCCGCGAAGGCGTCGCGGACGCCCTCGAACCTCGGCGGGCACAGCCCGCGGACCTGCGCCTCAGCCATGCACCGCTTCCAGCCGCACCCGCGCCGAGGCGGCGAGCCGCGTCGGCAGCGACCCGATGGCGGGATCGCCGCCGCCGCCGTCCGCGATCATCTCGGCGAGCGCGCCCACCGCGGCCTGCAGCGCGTCGTGGAGGGCGAAGCCCTGCACCAGGGCGGCGGCGAAGAAGGCGGTGAGCAGGTCGCCGCATCCCTTCGGCGCCGCCGGCGCCCGCGCATGGGCGGCGAGCCAGCCGCGGCCGCCCTCGGCGTAGACGACGCCGATCTCCGCGCCCGAGGGCACCGAGGAGACCAGCACCGGCCGCCCCAGCCGCGTCGCGGCGGCGAGCGCCGTGGCTTCGCCGGTGATCGGTGCGCCGGAGAGCCGCTCCAGCTCGAAGGCGTTGGGGGCGAGGAGATCGGCGAGCGGCGCCAGCTCGCGGGCGATCGCCTCGGCGACGGCGGCGCCGACATAGAGCCCGCCCGGCGCATCGCCCATCACCGGATCGACGATCAGCCGCGCCCCCGGCGAGGCGGCCTTGACCCGCCGCAGCGTCTGCGCCGCCAGCCGCGCCTGGTCGGGGTGCGAGAAGTGGCCGGTGATCACCGCGTCCAGGGCGCCGAAGCGCCCGTTCGCCTCGACGGCGTCCAGCATCGCCGCCATCGTCGCCGCCTCCACGGCCGCGCCGCCCGGCGCGCCCAGTCCCGGATGGCGGCCGAGGAGCACGGTGGGCGCGAGGATCGGCTCGATCCCGAGCCGCGCCAGCGCCAGCGCCTGGGCCGAGCCGCCGACGCGGCTGGAGGCGACGAAGCTGGAAAGGATCAGGATGGCGGGCATGTCGAGACCCATAACCCATGCCGGGCTTGCGCCAACAGACGCCTTTAACCGCAGAGATCGCCGAGGTAGGCGCAGAGCACACGGAGGGCGCGCGTCGCGCGCCGATCAATCTCCACGGATCCTGGGGGGTTGGCTGCGCGCCGCCGGCGCGCCTCTGCGTTTCTCCGCGCCTACCCTCCGCGAACTCCGCGGTAAACCCTTCATTCGGCCCGGGTCAGCAGCTCCCGGAACGCCGCCAGGATCGGCTCGACGAAGCGGTTCTTGTGCGCCAGCGGGCCGGCGCGATCCTCGAGGTGCACCAGCATGGTGGCGTTGGCCTCGAACACCAGCACCCTGCCGTCGGCCAGCACCGAGAAGTCCAGACCGCAGAAGTCGAGGTCGAGGCGCGCGCCGATCGCCGCCACCGCGGCCCAGGCGTCGGCGCCGATCGCCGCCGCGGGGTCCTCCAGAAAGCGCAGCTCCTCGGCGAGGCGCCGCCGATCGTGGCGCATGCCGGCGCGCTCGTAGTGGACCAGCCACTCGGGCGCGATGGCGAGGTGGTAGGCGTGGGGCCGCCGGTCGATGAAGATCGCCCGGTATTTGCGATGCAGCCCGTCGGCGCCGGCGAAATCGTGGAACCTGGTCAGGTAGAGCGGCCGCGCGCAGGTCGCGGCGAGCTCGGCGGTTTGCGAGGGCAGCACCAGGCGCAGGCCGTCGCCGCCGTGGGCGCCGGCGGGCCGCACCAGCAGCGGCGCCTCGATGCCCGCCGCCGCCGCGGCCCCGGCGAGCGAGCCCTCGCCGGGCGCGAGGCGCGTGGTGCGCGGCGCGAGGACGCCCTCCAGGCCCTCCAGCAGGCGCGGGATGTCGTCGCGGCCGGTGCGGGCGATGCGCGCCGGATGGTTGACGACGCGCTGGGCGCAGATCTCGAGGAACCGCGTCACGTTGGGCTGGGTCGGCCCCGCAAGGTCAGGGTCGCCGATGCCGTTGAAGACGACGTCGTGCTCGGGCAGCGCCGTCATCTGGGCGGCGGTGGCGTACTCGATGAACCAGAGGATGCGGGTGTAGCGCTCGGCCGGGATCAGATAGCGGTCGGGGATGTTGCCGCTCTCGGTGGTGTTGAGCACCAGCACGCGCCGCTCCGGCCGGGCGGCGGTGACCACCAGCAGGTTGCGCCGCCCGTAGGCGGCGTCGCGATGGGCGCGGGCGCCTTCGTCGTCGCCGGCCTGGCCGAGCAGGGCGGCGAGGTTCTGATGGGCGCAGATCAGCCCCGGATCGAGCTCGATGGCGCGCCGGGCGTGCCGCTCCGCCTCGGCGGGACGGCCTCCCAGGGCATAGACCGAGCTCAGGTTGGCGTGCGCCTCGGCGTCGTCGGGCGCGAGCCGCAGCGCCGCGTGCAAGGCGCCCTCGGCCTCGTCCAGCCGCTCGAGTTCGGCCAGGGCGAGGCCGCGGTCGCGGTGGGCGGCGGCGCGGCCGGGTGCGAGGGCGACGGCCCGGTCCAGCGCCGCCAGCGCCTCGCCTGGGCGCCGGCTGGCGCGCAGCGCCGCGCCCAGGGCCAGCCAGGCCTCGACGAGATCGGCGCCCCGGGCCACGGCGGCTTCGGCGGCGGCGAGCGCCCCGCCGGTGTCCTGCAGCGCCAGCAGCGTGCTCGCCAGCAGCACCTGCGGCCCGGCCGCCCCGGGCGCCAGCGCCGCCGCCCGGGCGCAGGCCGCGGCGGCTTCGTCGAGCCGGCCAAGGCCGGCCAGGCTGGCGGCGCGCGCCATGTGGGCGTCGGCGACGGCGGGCGCGAGCGCGAGCGCGGCGTCGGCCGCGCCCAGGGCCTCCAGAAGCGCCCCGGCCGCCTGCAGCGACTGCGCCAGTCCCAGCTGCGCGCCGGCGTGGTCGGGGGCCAGCGCCAGCACGGCGCGATAGTCGGCCGCCGCCGCGGCGTGGTCGCCGCTCCAGTGGCGAAGCCCGGCCAGGGTGAAGCGCGCGTCGGCGTGGTCCGGCCGCAGCCGCGTCACCTGCGAGAGCAGGCGCTCCGCGGCGGCCGGATCGCCGGCCTCGAACCTGGCCAGCCCCATCAGATAGAGCGGCGTCGGATCGTCCGGGCGCGCCTTTGCGGCGGCGCGGTAGAGGCGCTCGGCGCCGTCGCGGTCGCCGGCCTGGTGGCGCGCCAGAGCGGTCTCGAGCAGGGACGATGACGAGGACATGGGCTTGGATCGGCCTTTCTCTAGCGGGGCGGGATTTCGGCCAGCATCGACCAGGCGAACGGCTCCCCGGGGCTGAGGTCGCGCGCGGCCCGCCGCCCCAGAACCTGCGGCAGGTGCTTCGGCGCGAGGCCGAAGCCCGGCCGCACCGAGCGGACGTTTCGCGCCGTCAGCGCCTCGCCGGCCCGGACCGGCGCCGCCACGTAGAGCGAACGGCGATGCGGCGCCGCCGCGCGCTCGGCCCCGAGCTGGTCGTAGGTCGCCGAGCCCAGGGCGCGCCAGGCGTCCTTGCAGTCGCGCACCAGGGCGGCGAACTCCGGCGGCTCCAGGCTGAAGGCCGCGTCCGGGCCGCCGTCGGCGCGGGCGAGGGTGAAATGCTTTTCGATGATCGCAGCGCCGAGGGCCACCGCCGCCACCGCCGCGGCCGAGCCGGGGGTATGGTCCGAGAGCCCGGCGACGACGCCGAATCGGCGGACGAGATCGGGCACCGTACGCACGTTGGCTTCTTCGACCGGCGCCGGATAGGCCGAGACGCAGTGGAGCAGCGCCACGCCGGCCGCGCCGCCGTCGCGCGCCGTGGCCAGGGCCTCCTCCATTTCGGCGAGGCTGGCGAGGCCGGTGGAGATGATCACCGGCTTGCCGCAGCGCGCGACGCGCTGGATCAGCGGCAGGTCGATGGCCTCGAACGAGGCGATCTTGTAGGCCGGCGCGCCCAGCGACTCGAGCAGCTCGACGGCGCTCGCATCGAAGGGCGTCGAGAACAGCGTCACGCCCCTGCGCCTCGCCCGCTCGAAGAGGGCGCCGTGCCACTCGTAGGGCGTATGGGCCTCGGCGTAGAGGTCGAACAGGGTGCGTCCGGCCCAGGGACCGGCCTCGATGCGGAAACCCGGGCCGTCGCAGTCCAGGGTGATGGTCTCGGGCCGGTAGGTCTGCAGCTTGATCGCATCGCAGCCGGTGGCGGCGGCCGCGTCGATCATCGCCAGGGCGCGTTCGAGGCTGCCGTTGTGGTTGCCGGAAAGCTCGCAGACCACATAGGGCTCGAAGCCCGGCCCGATGCTGCGGCCGGCAATCTCGAGGGCGGGCGCGGCGCCGGGCGCGAGGCTCACGTCGGCATTCCCAGCGCCTGCGCCAGCGCCTCGGCGACGCGGTCCACGTCGGCGTCCGCCATCGCCGGATAGAGGGGCAGCGACAGGCAGCGCTCGTACCAGGCCTGCGCCCCCGGCAGGTGCAGCGCGCCCTGGCGAGCCAGGTAGTAGGGCTGGCGGTGGACGGGGATGTAGTGGACCTGGCTGCCGACGCCGCGAGCCCGCAGCGCCCCCATGACCTCGGCCCTGGAGCGGCCGGCGGCTTCGAAATCGATCAGCACGGTCATCAGGTGCAGCGCCGGATCGGACCAGGGCGGCTGCCGGGCCAGGCGCACCAGCGGCGCGAGCGGCCCGAGCGCGCCCTGATAGCGCCGCGCCAGGGCGCGCCGGCGCTCGACGAAGCGCGGCAGCTTGGCCAGCTGGGAAAGCCCAAGGGCGCAGAGCACGTCGGGCAGCCGGTAGTTGAACCCGGGCGCCGGCATCTCGTAGCTCCAGGGCTCGGCGTCCGGCGCGCGCACCATGCCGTGGTTGCGGAACGTGCGAAGCCGCTCGGCCAGGCCTGCATCGGCGGTGGTCACCATGCCGCCCTCGCCGGTGGTGAGGGTCTTGACCGGATGAAAGGAGAACGCCGCCATCCGGCTCCAGCGGTTGTCGCCGGCCCGGGCGGCGGCGGCGTCGAAGCTCATCTGCGAGCCCAGCGCGTGACAGGCGTCCTCCACCAGGGCGGCGCCGGCGCCGGCGGCGAGGCCGCGCAGGCCCGGCAGGTCGGCGATGTCGCCGCGCAGGTGCACCGCGATCACCGCCGCGACCTCGCGCCCGCCGCAGCGCGCCAGCGCCTCCTTGAGCGTCCGCGGCGTCATCAGGCCGCTGTCGGGGTCCACGTCGGCGAAGACGACCTCGGCGCCGACGTAGCGGGCGCAGTTGGCGCTGGCGAGAAAGGTGATCGAGGGGACGACGACGACCTGGCCCTCCCTGGCGCCGAGCGCCAGCATGGCCAGGTGCAGCGCCGCGGTGCCGCTGGAGCAGGCGACGGCGCAGCGCGCGCCCACCGCGGCGGCGAACCCGG
This sequence comes from Caulobacteraceae bacterium, assembly GCA_035532115.1. GTDB lineage: Bacteria > Pseudomonadota > Alphaproteobacteria > Caulobacterales > Caulobacteraceae > Acaudatibacter. The sequence goes on from DATKRO010000074.1 coordinate 51,627, forward strand.
CCTCGAACGCCTCGACGCGCGGGCCGGTGGTCAGGAAATCGTCGCGCAGCGCCGCCGCCACCGCCGCGACGTCGTCGTCCTCGATGGTCTGGCGGCCATAGGGCAGGGGGCGCATCAGGCCGCCTTCTCCTCCACCATGGCCATCAGCGCCGCGCGCGTCAGCCAGTCGGTGTTGGTGTCGCTGGCGTAGGAGAAGCTCTCGGGCACCGAGCCCGGGCCGCCGTTCAGGCGGAACGGGGTGCGCGGATACTCCACGAACGCCGGCTCGATGGCGTAGCGGTCGCCGAGCTCGGCGGTGGAGCGGGCGTCGTCGGCCGAGATCATCATTTCGTGCAGCTTCTCGCCCGGCCGGATGCCGACGACCTGGACCTCCGCCCCCGGGCAGATCGCCGCCACCAGGTCGACGATCTTCATCGACGGGATCTTCGGCACGAAGACTTCGCCGCCGCGCATGATCGAGAGGCTGGAGAGCACGAAGTCCACCCCTTCGGCGAGGGTGATCCAGAACCGCGTCATTCTGGGGTCGGTGACCGGCAGGGCCTTGGCGCCGGCGGCGATCAGGCGCTGGAACAGCGGCACCACCGAGCCGCGCGAGCCCACCACGTTGCCATAGCGCACCACCGAAAATCGGGTGCCGATGTCCCCGGAAAGGTTGTTGGCGGCGACGAAG
>DATKRO010000075.1:0-22619 GCA_035532115.1 Caulobacteraceae bacterium
CACCTCCGGCGTCTCGGCCTTCGTCACCGGCGGCTGGAAGTTCAAGTCCAACTACAGCGAAGGCACCGTCACCGTCGGCGCCAGATACCAGTGGTAGGCTGAACGCCAGAGCCGGCGCACGACACCCGGTCCCTCGAACCCTTCGCCCCGGACGGCCTGCAAAGGCCGATCCGGGGTTCCGGTTCCCCGACCAACGCGAGTTCGGGCGCGAGCGTCGCCGTCGTCCTTGCCTTTCATGGCGTCTGCGCCTAAGTGGCGCGCCATCACACACGCAGGCGTTCGGCGACGGGCGGGGGTTCTTCCTCGCACGTTTCCGTTCCGGGCCCTCGAAAGGGGGTTTTGGCTTGCGGAGGTCGACCGGAAGAAGGACTTGAACAGACCATGGCGCTTCCCGAATTCTCCATGCGTCAGCTCCTGGAAGCTGGCGCCCACTTCGGACACCAGACGCACCGCTGGAACCCGAAGATGGAGCGCTACATCTTCGGCTCGCGATCCAACATCCACATCATCGACCTCTCGCAGACCATGCCGCTGCTGCACCAGGCGCTGGTCAAGGTGAGGGAGGTGGCCGCCTCGGGCGGGCGGGTGTTGTTCGTCGGCACCAAGCGCCAGGCGTCGGAACCCGTGGCCGCGGCGGCCAAGCGCTCGGCGCAGTACTATGTCAATCACCGCTGGCTGGGCGGCACCCTCACCAACTGGCGCACCATCTCCCAGTCGATCGCGCGCCTGCGCGAGCTGGAGGCGGTGCTCGAGAGTCCCGAAAGCTCGGGCCGGCCGAAGAAGGAACTCCTCGGCCTCACGCGCGAGCGCGGCAAGCTGGAGCTATCCCTGGGCGGCATCAAGGACATGGGCGGCATCCCCGACCTGATGTTCGTGATCGACACCAACAAGGAGGCGATCGCCATCCAGGAGGCGCGCAAGCTCAATATCCCGGTGGTGGCGATCCTCGACACCAACTGCGACCCGCAAGGGATCACCTACCCGATTCCAGGCAACGACGACGCGGCGCGGGCGCTGCTGCTCTATTGCGACCTGGTGGCCGATGCGGTGCTCGACGGCTTGACGGAGGGCCAGGCGGCCATGGGCGTCGATATCGGCGCTGCGGAGGCGCCGGTCGAGCCGGCGCTGCGCCGGCGCGCGGCCCAAGCCGCTCGACCGGCGGAAACCCCGTCGCCGACGCCGGAGCCCGAACCGGAACCTCAGCCCCAGGTCGCCGAAGCGGAGTTCTCGGAGGTCGCCGGCGGCGAACCCGCGGCCAGTTCGGAGGCGGCCATGGAGACCCACGGTCCGGCGCCGGACGAGGCTGCGCCCTGAGCCGCGACCCGACGGCGTCGGAGTTTGGCTCAAAACAGTTGCGTCCGCCTCGCCGAGGCCGACGACATGAGACATCGGATTGGAGGCACGGCCATGGCCGAGATCACGGCTGGCGCGGTCAAGCAACTGCGCGACACCACTGGCGCGGGGATGATGGATTGCAAGCGGGCGCTGGAGGAGACCAGCGGCGACTTCGAGGCGGCGCAGGATCTGCTGCGCACCAAGGGCCTCGCCAAGGCGGCCAAGAAGGCTGGCCGGGTCGCCGCCGAGGGCTTGATCGCCGTCGCCCTCTCCGACGACCTCAGGGTCGGCGCGGTCATCGAACTCAATTCCGAAACCGACTTCGTCGCGCGCAATGAGCTCTTCCGGTCGGCTGCCCGGACGATCGCCAAGGTGGCCCTCCGCGCCGGGGGCGACATCGCCGTGGTGCGCGAGGCGCGCACCGATAGCGGCCAGACGGTGGGCGAGCTCGTCACCGGCCTCGTCGCCACCGTGGGCGAGAACATGGAGGTGCGCCGCGCAGCGCGGCTCGGCGTCGGCTCGGGCGTGGTGGGCTGGTACGTCCACCCGACCGGCGACCTCGGCCGGCTGGGCGTGCTGGTGGCTCTGGAAAGCGCCGGCGACCGCGAAATCCTGCGCGAGGCGGGCCGAAAGCTCGGCATGCATATCTCGCACGCCAATCCGTTGGCGCTCACCGCCGAGGAACTGGACCCGGCGGTGGTGGCGCGAGAGCGCGCCATCTATGCCGAAACCGCCGCCCAGTCCGGCAAGCCGCCAGCCGTGGTCGAGAAGATCGTCGAGGGGCAGATCCGCAAGTTCTACGAGGCGCAGGTGCTGCTGAAGCAGGCCTTCGTCATCGATCCGGATCAGACCGTCGAGCAGTTCCTGGCGCAGACGGGCAAGGCCGCCGGCGCCGCCGTGGCGATCACGGGCTTCGCGCGCCTGGCTCTGGGCGAGGGCGTCGACAAGGCGCAGGGCGAGTCCCTCGCCGCCGAAGTGGCTGCGCTCAGTCCTGGCCGGTGAGGCAGGGCGCGGCGGTCTCGACCCCCGGGATCGCGCGCCCTCCCCATCGCGCGGCGCCTCGGCTATGCTGCGCCGAATCTGACCAGCGCCGAGACCTGAGAGCCGAATGCCCGACGCCGATGCCCGCTACCGCCGGGTTCTTCTGAAGGTCTCCGGCGAGGTGCTGATGGGCGACGAGCCGTTCGGCATCGACTTTGCGACGCTGGGCGCGGTCGCCGACGACATCGGCGAGGTGGTCCGCGCCGGCGTCGAACTTTGTCTCGTCATCGGCGGCGGCAACATCTTCCGCGGCGTCTCCATGGCCGGCAAGGGGATGGAGCGGGCCAGCGCCGACTACATGGGCATGCTGGCGACGGTGATGAACGCCCTGGCCATGCAAAGCGCGCTCGAGAAGATCGGCGTCGAGACCCGGGTCCAATCGGCGATCCCGATGGACGCCGTCTGCGAGCCCTACATCCGCCGCCGGGCGTTGCGGCACCTGGAGAAGGGCAGGGTGGTGATCTTCGCCGCCGGCCTCGGCGCGCCCTTCTTCACCACCGACACGCCAGCGGCCCTGCGAGCGGCGGAGATGGGCTGCGACGTGCTCCTGAAGGGCACCAGCGTCGATGGGGTCTATACCGCCGATCCCAAGAAGGACTCCGCCGCCCAGCGCTACGAGCGGCTCACCTATCTCGACGTGCTGGCCCGCGATCTGCGCGTGATGGATGCTTCGGCGATCGCCTTGATGCGCGACAACGCGGTGCCGATCGTGGTGTTCTCGATCCGCGAGCGCGGCAACCTGATGCGCGTCCTGAGAGGCGAGGGCGTGCATACGACCATCGCCGAGGCTCGACGTGAGCAGCAATAGAAGGTGAGGCGCCATGGCCCAGACCGACAAGCCCAACCTGGCGCTATATCGTGAGCGGATGGACAAGTCCGTGGCCGCGCTGAAGGAGGAGTTCGGGTCGCTGCGCACCGGCCGGGCCAGCGCCTCGCTGCTCGATCAGGTGCGTATCGAGGCCTACGGCGCCAGCATGCCGATCAACCAGGTGGGCGCGGTCAGCGTGCCCGAACCACGCTCCATCACGGTGAGCGTCTGGGACAAGGGTCTGGTGGTCTCGGTGGAAAAGGCCATTCGCGCCGCCGGCCTCGGCCTCAATCCCGTGGTCGAGGGCCAGAACCTGCGTATCCCGATCCCGGCGCTCACCGAGGAGCGCCGCCGCGACCTGGCCAAGCTCGCCGGCCGCTACGCCGAACAGCAGCGGGTGGCGGTGCGCAACGTCCGGCGCGAGGCGATGGAGGAACTGAGGAGGGCCGAGAAGGACGCGGTCATCAGCCAGGACGAGCACAAGCGTCTGGAAACTGACGTGCAGAAGATCACCGACGAGGCGATCTCGCGCGTCGACGAGGCCTTGAAAACCAAGGAGCATGAGATCATGCAGGTATGAGCGTCCGGCTCTCGCCGCGGGACACGCAGCAGGGATCCAGCGTCATGTCGCGGCTGACCGGCTCCGATGAGCGCTCGCCGAAGTCCCTCGGCGACGGCGGTTCGGCGAAGCTGCACGTGGCGATCATCATGGACGGCAACGGCAGGTGGGCGACGCGCCGCGGACTGCCGCGCGCCTTCGGGCACCGGGCCGGCGTCGCGGCTTTGCGGCGCACGGTGGAGGCCGCGCCAAGCCTCGGAGTCGACCGGCTGACGGTGTTCGGGTTTTCCACGGAAAACTGGCGACGGCCGCCGCCCGAGATCTCGGAACTGATGAGCCTGATGAAGGCCTATTTCCATTCCGACCTCGCCCGCCTGGAGCGCGAGGGCGTCAAGGTGCGGATCCTTGGCCGGCGCTCTGGACTCGACCCCGAGATCCGCAAGATCGTCGAGGATGCGGAGGCTCGGACCGCTCACAATGACCGATTCGCTCTTCAGGTGGCGTTCAACTATGGCGGCCGGGCCGACATCGTCGACGCCGCCCGCGCCTTCGCGCGCGACCTGAGCGAAGGGACTGTGCGGCTCGCAGACCTCGACGAGTCCAGCTTCGAAGCCTACCTGTCGACAGCGCCCGCCAATGCGCCGGACCTCATCATCCGCACCAGCGGCGAGCGGCGGCTGTCGAATTTCCTGCTCTGGGAGTGCGCCTATTCGGAACTGGTGTTCCAGGACGTGCTCTGGCCCGACTACGGTCTCGAAGCTTTCAAGGCGGCGGTCGACGAATTCCACGCGCGCGAACGGCGCTTCGGCGCCGCCGTGGTCGATGCAGTCCTTGCCGCGAGCTAGACGCTTCGACTGGAACAATCTCGCGCTTCGGATCGTCTCGGCGGCCGTGCTGGCGCCGGCCGCGCTGGCCATGGTGTGGGTCGATGGCGCGCTGGCGCGTCCGTTCCTGGTGCTGGTCGCCGTCGCGGTCTCGCTGCTGTCGATCGAGTGGAGCTTGATGATCGCGCCGAGGGCGCCGGCGCGGGTGGCCGCGGTGGTGATGGTCACCGTGCTGACGGTGGTGTTTCTCACCTATGCGAGACAGGTCTGGCCGGCGCTGGGCGTCATCGCGTTCGGCGCGCTGGCCGCCGCCGCCGTCTCCAGGGGCCTGACGCCGCGGGCGGTGGATGCGGCCTATGGCGTGCTTTACATTGCGCCGGCCTGCCTGGCGATGGTGTGGCTGCGCGGATCGCCCGAAGGCGCGCGCTGGACCGTAATGCTGCTCGCCACCACCTGGGCCGCGGACATCGCCGCCTACGCGGTTGGCAATGCCTTGAAAGGACCCAAGCTTTGGCCGCGGCTGTCGCCGAAGAAGACCTGGTCGGGGTTCTTCGGCGGCCTGATCGGCGCCGCCCTGACGGCGATCGCGATCGTCAACTGGCGCCTGATGTATCTCTCCCTCGCCGGCGCCGCGTTCATCGGTCTGGCCTGCGGTCTCGCCACGATGATGGGCGATCTGTGGGAATCGATGTTGAAACGCAGGTTTGGTGTTAAGGATTCCGGCGATCTCATTCCGGGCCATGGAGGTCTCTTGGATCGGGTGGACGGACTGATGTTCGCAACCATCGTCTTTGCCGCGGCGCGGCTGATCGTGCGCTTCGGGTGGGCGCATTGACGCTCGCCAGAACCGTCATCGTGCTCGGCTCGACAGGATCGGTGGGCGTCTCGACCCTGGATCTGCTGGACCGGGCCGGCGCAGAAGCGGACGTCATCGCCCTCACCGCCGGCCGCAACGTCGAACTCCTGGCCGAGCAGGCGCTGCGCTGGCGTCCGCGCGTCGCCGTCATCGAGGACGAGGCGCTGCTGCCGCAATTGCAGGCCAGGCTCGCCGGCTCCAACGTCGGCGCCGCCGCCGGCGCGGCCGCCATCGCCGAGGCGGCGGCCATGGGCGCCGATTGGGTCATGTCCGCCATCGTCGGCGCGGCGGGATTGGCGCCGACGCTGGCCGCGGCCACGGCCGGCTCGACCATCGCCCTCGCCAACAAGGAGAGCCTGATCTGCGCCGGTCCGGCGCTGCTGGCTGCGGCCAAGGCGGCAGGTGGCGGCGTGATCCCGGTGGATTCCGAGCATTCGGCGATCTTCCAGGTGCTGCAGCCCGTCAGCGAGGGGCGGGTGCAAAGACTCATCCTGACCGCCTCGGGCGGTCCGTTCCGGAGTTGGACGCGGGCGGAGATGGCCGCAGCGACTCCCCAGCAGGCCATCGCCCACCCCAACTGGAGCATGGGTCCGAAGATCTCGGTCGACTCCGCCCAGATGATGAACAAGGGGCTGGAGATGATCGAGGCATCCTACCTCTTCGCAATGCCATCGGAGCGCATCGACGTCCTCATCCATCCCCAGTCGGTGGTGCACAGCATGGTGGAGTACGCTGACGGCTCGACCCTGGCCCAGCTCGGAGCGCCTGACATGCGCACCCCGATCGCCTGCGCCTGGTCATGGCCCGATCGCATCGCGTGGCCGGCGCCGAGGCTCGATCTGGCCGCCATCGGCCATCTGACCTTCGAAGCGCCCGACGAGACGCGCTTTCCGGCGCTCGCCATCGCCCGACAGGCGCTGGCGGCCGGCGGCGGCGCGCCGGCGGCGATGAACGCCGCCAACGAGGTAGGCGTCGCCGCCTTCCTGGACCGGCGTATCGGCTTCCTGGACATCGCGGCGATGGTTTCCGAGACTCTGGAGCGGCTGGACGGCGAGGGGGAGCTCACCGCCGACCAGGCAGCCGAACCGCTGGGCCGGGCCATCGCCATGGACGCCAGCGCCCGTCGGGCCGCCGCCCAAGTCCTGTCGCGATTTGCTGGCAAAGCCTGAAGCCGAAGCAAGGAGCCGTCCGGACCCATGTTGGCCCTCCTAGAGACTGCGGCGATCTACGTCCTGCCGTTCCTGCTGATCATCACCTTCATCGTGACCGTCCACGAACTGGGCCACTTTCTCACCGCGCGGGCCCTGGGCGTTGCGGTCGACCGCTTCTCGGTGGGCTTCGGGCGCGCCATCGTGTCGCTGCGCGATCGCTGGGGGGTAGAATGGCGCATCGGCTGGCTGCCGCTGGGGGGCTATGTGCGCTTCGCCGGCGACGAGAACATGGCGAGCGTGCCCGACCAGGACGACCTTGCCCAGCTTCGCGCCCGGATCGTCGCGCGCGAAGGCGTCGGCTCGGAGAAGCGCTATTTCCCGTTCAAGGCGCTCTGGCAGCGCGCTCTGGTGGTCGCCGCCGGTCCGATGGCCAATTTCCTCCTCGCCATCGCGCTATTCGCCATCCTGATCGGCGCCTTCGGCGAGCCGGTCGCCTCGACGACCGTCGCCAGGCTCAAGCCGGATTCGCCGGCCGCCGCCGCGGGCATCCGCCCCGGCGACGTCATTGCGGCGCTGAACGGACATCCGCTCTCCAGCCTGGACGACCTGGCGAGCTATGTGCAGGCGCGCGCCGGCGTGCCGATGACGCTGACGATCCATCGCGGCGCCAACACCCTCGACGTCGGCGTCACGCCTGCCGTCGCCGTCGAGAACAGCCCGGTGGGCGGCACGGTCAAGGTGGGCGAACTGGGACTCTATTCCGACGTGACGATGCGGCGCTACTCGCCCATCGGCGCGGTGGCGCGGGGCGCGCAGAAGACCTGGACGGTGGTGGCGGGCACCGGCGAGTATTTCAGGCGTCTGGTCGCCGGAAAGGCGGACTGGCAGGTCGTCGGCTTCGTCGGCGCCGCGCGCGCCGCCGGCGCGATCACCCAGCAGGCGGTCGATCTGTCGCATACCGAGCATATCGACCTTGGCCTCACCCTGGCCATGCGCTACCTCTATCTCGCCGCGGTCCTCTCGGTGAGCATCGGGCTGGTCAATCTCCTGCCCATCCCGATCCTGGATGGCGGCCATCTTCTCTTCTACGCCTACGAGAGCGTCGCGCGGCGGCCGCTGGCGGCGGCGGCGCAGGCGGCGGGCTACCGCGTCGGGCTTGCTTTGCTGGTCGGATTGATGTTGTTCACCACGTGGCACGACTTGCAAAGGTTGCAGGTGTTCCACTTCCTCGGCGCTCTGTTCTCCTGAAAACCAAAGAGTCACCGGCTAGTGATGACGCAACCGATGACAAGGACCCGCGCCCGTTGCGCCGCCCTGTTCGCAGGGGCCGCAATGGCGGGCGCCATGGCGGCGCTGGCGGCCCCGGCAATCGCCGCCGCCCAGGCCCAGCCCGCGGCCCCGGCCCAGCCACCGCCGCCGCCGCCGCAACAGACCGGGATCGTCGGCAGCATCGCCGTCGAGGGCAACGAGCGGATCGAGAAGCAGACCATCCTCTCCTATCTTCCGATCCAGGTGGGCGACACCGTGGACGCCGCCAAGCTCGACGTGGCGCTGAAGACTCTGACGCGCACAGGCCTCTTTTCGGACGTGCGCATCGAACTGAGGGGCGACACCCTGGTGGTCCAGGTGGTCGAGAATCCGATCGTCAACCAGGTGCTGTTCGAGGGCAATTCCAGCATCAAGACCGACAAGCTTCAGGACGAGGTGCAGGTGCGTCCGCGCGGCATCTTCACCAAGGCCAAAGTGGAGCAGGACGTCGGCCGCATCATCGAACTCTATCGGCGCGCCGGCCGCATCTCGGCCACCGTGACGCCGAAGATCGTCAACCTGCCGCAAAAGCGCGTCGACCTTATCTTCAAGATAGATGAGGGGCCAAAGAGCGGCATCATCAACATAAACTTCCTTGGCAACAGACAGTTCTCGAATAACGAGCTGGCAAACGTCATCGTCACCAAGGAAAGTCATTGGTATAAGTTCTTCACTTCGAACGACAACTACGACCCGGATCGGATCGAGTATGACCGCGAGCAGCTGCGTAAGTTTTACCGCGATCGCGGCTACTATGATTTTCGAGTGATCTCATCGATCGCCGAGCTCGCCCCGGATCAGAACGGCTTCGCGGTGACCTACACCCTCGACGAAGGCGCCAAATACCGGTTCGGCAAGTTGACCGTGGTCACCGAGCTGAAGCGACTCAATCCCGATATCCTGCGGGCGCTGCTGCCGATCCGCTCCGGCGAGACCTACCAGGATGATCTGATCCAGAAGGCGACCGACGCGCTCACCTTCGCGGCGGGCGCGGCCGGCTTCGCGTTCGTCGACGTGCGCCCGGAATACCATGCCAATCCCGACAAGCACACGGTGGACGTGACCTTCGACGTCAAGGAGGGGCCGAGGGTCTACATCAACCGGATCGATATCGTCGGCAACACTCAGACGCTGGACTACGTCATCCGCCGCGAGATGGCGCTGTCTGAGGGCGACGCCTACAACCGGGTGCTGGTCGATCAATCCAAGAACCGGATCAAGGCGCTCGGCTTCTTCAAGGACGTCGACATCACCACCGAACCGAGCACCGAGCCTGACCGCACCAACCTCCTCGTCAAGGTCACCGAGCAGCCCACCGGCGAGCTTTCCGCCAGCGCCGGCTATTCGTCCGTGGATCAACTGGTGCTCGATCTCGGCGTCTCGCAGTCGAATTTCCGCGGCCGCGGCCAGGACGTGCGTGCGCGCGTCGAGATCGGGTCACTGGACCAGCAGGTGGACTTCTCGTTCACCGAGCCAAGGTTCATGGGCTACAACGTCAGCGCCGGGTTCGACCTCTACTCGACGCGCTACAATTTCTCTCAATTCGCCTCCTACCAGAGCGCCCAGACGGGGGGCAGCGTCCGGTTCGTCTTTCCGCTCACGGTGAATTCGTCGATGGAGGCGCGCTATACCTTGCGCACCGACTCGGTGATCGTCGCCTCCAGCCTCTGCGCCCCCGGCGCGCAGCTGGTCTCGATCGTGCTTTGCGAGCAGCGCGGCACCTTCCTGACCTCGGCGTTCGGCTACAGCTGGCGCCTGGACAAGCGCAACGATCCGATCCTGCCGACGCGCGGCTACTACATGAACCTGTCGCAGGATCTCGCGGGCTTCGGCGGCAACGTGTTCTACCTTCAGACGATCGCGCAAGCCGGCTGGTATCATGGGTTCAGCAAGAGCTTCGTCCTCAGCGTCACGGGCGACGCCGGGTACGTCGATGGCTGGAACGGATCGGCGGTTCCCATCGAAGACCGGTTCTACAAGGGCGGGCTGAGCTTCCTCGGCTTCCAGGTCGCCGGCATCGGCCCACGCGACCTGCGCTTCCAGGACGCCCTGGGCGGCAAGCTCTACGCGATCGGCGAGGCTCAGCTCACGGTGCCCAACTATCTGCCGGCTCAATATGGCATCAAGACCGCCTTGGTCACCGACGTCGGCACCCTGGGGCTCCTGGACCGGGCCGAGAAGTTCGACGCCGCCACAAATCAGCCACTCACCAATGTTGTCGACAATCTGGGCCTGCGCGCATCGGTCGGGATTCGCGTCCAATGGAAATCGCCGATGGGTCCCCTGGAATTTGACCTCGCCGAGCCGGTGGTCAAAGAACCCTACGATCGCACCCAAGTCTTCCAATTCTCCACTGCCACGAGGTTCTGAGACACCCCATGAACTCACGATCAGTCATCGCCGCCGGCGCCTGCGCCGCTGCGATCGTCGCAATGGCCACTGCCGCCATGGCCCAGCCCGCCCGCCGCACGGCCAGCGAAGCCGCGCCGACCGCGGCGAACATCGCCCAGGGCCCACCGATCCCCGGCCTGTGCATCTTCTCTCCCAACGCGATCGTCAGCCAGTCCAAGGTCGGCAAGGTGGTGTTCGCGCGCCTGAAGGAACTCAGCCAGCAGGTCGACGCCGAGCTCCGGCCCGAGTACGAATCCATTACGACCGAGGGACACACCCTCGAAGCCCAGCGCGCCACCATGGATCAGGCCGCCTATCAGGCGCGGGGCGCCAACCTTCAGCTTCAGGCGTCCAACTTCGAAAAGAAGCGGGCGCTGCGCGCGCGCGAAATGCAGGCGACGCAGGAAAAGGCGCTCGACACCGTCGGCAAGGTGCTCAATCCCATCATGGTGCAGCTCTATCAGCAGCGGCATTGCAGCGTCCTCATCGACGGCGACGCCGGCGGCGTGAAGCTGGTGAATCCGTCGATGGACCTGTCGCCGGTCGCCGTCACCGCCCTCGACGCCAGGATCCAGACGCTCGCCTTCGACCGCGTGCATCTGGACAGCACGCCGGCTTCGGCCTCGGCGCCGGTCCGCTAGGACGACCGGCCCCGCCTTGATGCCGGATCCTCGGTTCTTCGAGTCCGCGGAGCCGCTCGATCTTGCTCAGATAGGCGCTCTGACGGGCGCCCGTTGCGCGTCGGCGGCCGGTCGCTCGATCGCCGCCGCTGCGGTGCTCGGGCATGCCGACGCAGCGTCGGTGAGCTTCTTCGAGGATGCGCGCCACACAAGCCAGGCGCGCGCGACCCGCGCGGGCGCCTGTTTCGTCAGAGAGGCCGACGCCGGCGTGCCGCCCGGCGGCTGCGCGGCGCTGATCACGGCCCTGCCCAAGGCGGCCTGGGCCATCTGCGCCGGGCGGCTGCACCGTCCCCGCTGTCCCGACCCGGCTGCGCCCGCCATCGATCCCTCCGCCGAAATCGAGGAGGGCGTCGTCCTCGGCCGGGGCGTCGCCGTCGGCGCCGGCGCCCAGATCGGCGCCGGGTCGGTGATCGGGCCCGGTGCGGCGATCGGACCCGGCGTCGCCATCGGCCGGGGTGCGCAGATCGGGGCCAACGCGGTCGTGGGCTTCGCCCTCGTCGGTGACGGCGTGCTGATCTGCGCCGGGGCCGTGATCGGCGAGCCGGGCTTTGGCGTGGCGGTCGGGCCGCGGGGCCTGATCGACGTGCCGCAGCTCGGCCGCGTCATCCTGCAAGACAACGTCACCGTCGGCGCGGGCGCCTGCATCGACCGCGGCGCCTTCGAAGACACGGTCATCGGCGAAAACACCAAGATCGACAACCTCGTCCAAATCGCCCACAACGTCCGCATCGGGCGCAACTGTGTGCTGGCGGCGCATACGGGCATCTCCGGCAGTGTCACGATCGGCGACGGCGTGCAGGCAGGCGGCCGGGTCGGCGTCGCCGACCACGTGACCATTGGGGCTGGAGCGCGTCTTGCCGCCGCGGCGGGCGTCATGCGCGATGTCCCGGCGGGGGAGGAGTGGGGTGGCTTCCCGGCCGTGCCGGTCAAGCGCTGGCTGCGACAGGCGGCGTGGCTCAGCCGGGCCGCCGGGGGAAGAGAGGGGCGGAAGGAACCATGAAGCAGGTGCCCGCCGCGGCGGCGACCTCGGCCGACATCGACATCCAGGAGATCCTGCGGCGAATCCCGCATCGCCCGCCCTTCCTGCTGGTGGATCGCGCCGAAGATTTCCACCCGCACCAGTCGCTCGTTGGCGTCAAATGCGTGACCATGAACGAGCCGTTCTTCATCGGGCACTTTCCGGAGAGTCCGGTGATGCCGGGAGTCCTGATCATCGAGGCCCTCGCCCAGACCGGCGGTCTCCTGATGTCAAAGTCGTGGGACATCGATACCGGTGGCAAGATCATCCTCTTCATGTCGGTGGACAATTGCCGTTTCCGTCACCCCGTGCGGCCGGGGGACGTGCTGAAGCTGCATGTCGAGGTGATGCGGGCGCGCGGCGAGGTGGTGAAGTTCCGCGGCCGTGGACTCGTGGGCGACAAGACCGCCGCCGAGGCCGAGTTCGCCGCCATGATGGTCGAGACCCCGAAGTGATCCGCGTGCATGCGACGGCGATCGTGACGCCGGGCGCTGAGTTGGGGGACGACGTGGAGATCGGCCCCTACTGCATCGTCGGCGCCGACGTCAGGCTGGGCGCGCGCGTGCGGTTGCGCTCGCACGTCGTCGTCGAGGGCCACACCGAGATCGGCGAAGATTGTGAAATCTACCCATTCGCGAGCCTCGGCGCGGCGCCGCAGCACAGTTCCTACAAGGGCGAGCAGACCCGGCTGATCGTCGGCGCACGCAACCTCATCCGCGAGCAGGTGACCATGCACGCCGGCACCGCGATCGGGCGGGGCGTAACGCGCGTCGGCTCCGACGGGCTCTTCTACGTGGGCGCGCACGTGGCGCACGACTGCGTCGTCGGCGACCATGTCGTCATGACCAACGCCGCGACCATCGCCGGCCATGTGATCATCCAGGACCATGCCATCCTCGGCGGGCTCTCGGCGGTGGCGCAGTACCTGCGCGTCGGCCGCCATGCGTTCGTCGGCGGCATGGCGGGCGTCAACCACGACGTGATCCCCTTCGGCAGCGTCTGGGGCAACCACGCCCACATGGAGGGGCTCAACCTCGTGGGACTGAAGCGCCGCGGCTTCCCGCGCGAGACCGTCAACACCTTGCGCGCCGCCTATCGGCTGCTGTTCGCCGAGGAGGGTACGTTCCAGGAGCGGGTGGAGGATACGGCGGCGGCCTATGGCGGTTCACCGGAGGTGATGGAGGTCATCGATTTCATCCGCGCCGAGGAGGGTCGGCCGATCACCATGCCGGCGCGCGAACTCTGAGCCCGGCCGAAAGCAAGCTCGGCCTGGTCGCTGGCGGCGGCGCCCTGCCGGTCAGCCTCGCCCACCATTGCCAGGATGCCGGCCGGCCGCTGTTTGTCCTGCGGCTGAAGGGCTTTGCCGATCCGGCTCTGGCCGATTTCCCGGGCGGCGAAACACGGCTGGGGCAGCTGGGTCGGGGATTGCGGCTCCTCAGGGCCGCCGGCTGCGAGACGGTCTGCTTCGCTGGCCTGGTCAGCCGCCCGGATTTCACCGCCGTTCGGCCCGACCTGCGCGGCTTGATGGCGCTGCCGGGCGTGATCATGGCGGCGCGTCACGGCGACGATGCGCTGCTCAGGCACATGACGCGGGTGTTCGCCAGGGAGGGATTCCGGCTCGAGGGGGCGCACGAGGTCATGGGCGACCTGACGCTGCAGGCCGGCCCGATCGGGCGGCATCGGCCGCGCCGCGATGATGAAGCCGACATGATTCGTGCGGTGGAGGTCGCGCGCGCCATCGGCGCGCTCGACATCGGCCAAGGCGCGGTGGTGTGCCGCGGACTGGTGCTCGCGGTGGAAGCCCAGGAGGGCACCGACGCGATGTTGAGGCGCGTCGCCGAGTTGCCCGAGGCGATCCGGGGCTCGCCGGAGCGGCCTTGCGGCGTGCTCGCCAAGACGCCCAAGCCGATCCAGGAGACGCGTGTCGATCTGCCCACCATCGGGGTGGGCACCTTGCAGCGGGTCGCGCGCGCCGGCCTCGCGGGGATCGCAGGAGAGGCGGGGCGGGTGCTGGTGCTGGATCGCGAAGACTTCGTCGCCATGGCGGACGAACTTGGCCTCTTCGTCGTCGGCGTGCCCGGCGAGACGCCGTGAATGGAGGGGTGAAGGTGATGCTCGTCGCCGGCGAGGCCTCCGGCGACGCCCTCGGCGCCGGCCTCGTCCGGGCGCTGCGCCGGCGCCTCGGGGACGGCGCGGGGTTCGTCGGGGTCGGCGGCCCGAAAATGGCCGATGCAGGCATCGTCAGCCCCTTCGACATAGCCGAACTCTCGATCGTCGGCCTCGCCGAGATCCTGTGGGCCGCACCGCGGCTGCTGCGCCGGGTGCGCGAGGTGGTGCGCCTGGCGCTCGAGGAACGGCCGGACATCGTGGTTCTGATCGATTCCTGGGGTTTCACGATCCGTGTCGCCGAAGCCCTGAGGCGCGCGACGCCCGTCCTGCCGCTGGTGAAATACGTCGGGCCCCAGGTGTGGGCGATGCGACCCGGCCGCGCCAGGTCCCTGGCCAGGACCGTCGACCGCCTGCTCACCATCCACAGCTTCGATGCGCCACTTTTCGAGGCGCAAGGGCTCGCGACCACCTTCGTCGGCAATCCAGTGCTGAGCTGGGACACGTCGGGCGCAGATCCCTCCCGCCTGCGCCGAGCCATTGGCGCAGGCCGCGGCGACGGCGTCTTGTTGATCCTGCCCGGCAGCCGCCCGCGCGAGATCGAGCGCATGCTGGGCCCGTTCGAAGCGGCGACCTCGATCCTGAAAGCGGAACGGCCGAAACTGCGCCTCGTCATGGCGGCGGCGGACACGGTGGCCGCCCAGGTCAAGGCGCGCGTCGCCGGCTGGCGCCACGCCGTCCACGTCGTCGAGGGCGAGGCCGACAAGCTCGACGCCATGAGCGCCGCCACCGCCGCCCTGGCCTGTAGCGGCACCGTCACGACGGAACTGGCCATGGCCGGCTGCCCGATGGTGATCTCCTACCGGCTCGATCACCTGACGCACTTCGTCGCCCGGTTCCTGATCCGCACGCCCTACATTGCGCTCATCAACATCGCCGCCGGCTCGTCCGTGGCGCCGGAACTCGTGCAGCAGCAATGCACGGGCGTCCAACTCGCCGCCGCACTCGCACCCCTGCTCGACGATCCGGTGCGCCGTGCCGCTCAGATCGCCGCCCAGGGCCTGGCCGTGGCCAAGCTCGGCCGCGGCGGCCCCGACCCGTCGGAACGAGCCGCCGACGCGGTGCTCGAGGTGCTGGAAGCTTCGCGCGCGAAGCGCGCCGGTGCGCGGGCGCCACGGCGCGAACCGGGTCGTCCTCAGCTCGATCCACGGTGAATTGGATCGATCCAGGCGACCGCCTGCGGCGTTTCGGCCGCGGCGATTTCCAGGTTGACCACGATCGCCTCGTTGTCGCTGCGCACCAGCACGCATTCCAGGGTCTCGTCGGCGCAGGCGTTGATTTCCTGATGTGGCACGTACGGCGGCACATAGACGAAATCGCCGGGACCGGCTTCGGCGACGAATTGCAGCCGTTCGCCCCACCGCATGCGGGCGCGTCCGCGCACCACGTAGATGACGCTCTCCAGCGGCCCGTGGTGATGCGCCCCGGTCTTGGCGCCGGCGTGGATGCGCACCGTCCCGGCCCAGATCCTGCGGGCGCCGACCCGCGCCAGATCGATCGCCGCGGCCCGTTCCATGCCCGGCGTCTGAGCCGTCGTCGCATCGAGCGAGTCGCCGGGGATGACGCGCACGCCGGAGTGCTTCCATCCGTCGGCCGGGGCGGGCGCCTGCGCCATCGTGAGGACCTTTCGCTTCGCCCTGAGTCTCCTTTAGCCCGGACGCGGCGCTTGCGGCGAGCGGCGATGTTCAGCCGTGGGCGATCCAGCTCTCGAAATGCAGCATGAGGTTGAACCATTCCTGGCGCACCCAGCGGAACGCCGTCGCCGGCTCGGCCAGGTGATGGTCGATCTCGCGCAGGCGCCGCTCGAGCATGGCCTTCTGCCGCCCCAGGAACTCCAGCTCGCCGGCCGCATCCACCTTCTCGGCATCCTCGCCCTTCTCGAGCACGGCGCTGGCCTCGCGGATGAGGTCCTTGGTCTGGGCCAGCGCGAGGACAACCTCGTGACGGATATGGTTCAAGGCCATGAGCGGCTCCTTCCTGGACGAGCCCAGAAGCTCCACCCCCAATAGGTGCTAAATCATGGCCGGTTCAGGAGTTCCGACGCGCTGACGGCGCGCTCGCGGCCGGTTCGACGGGCGATGGAAAGAAACCAAGATTCTTGGCCGATCCTTAACCGCGGCGGCGCCAAGCTGGCGGCCATGCCCAAGATGCCCTTCAGCTGGGCCGCGGAGACCGAGACTCAGGGCCGACCTCTGAAAGGCGCTCTGCTGCTCGCCCTGGCCGTCGCCGTCGTCGCCTTCTGCGGCGCGCTGATGTTGCGCTAGGCGCCTTCGCCTGCATCGGGCGAGCTAGCCGGCGAGCTGATCCATCCGGCATTGCTCTGGAGCCTTGTCGAGCCGCCATCTGACCAGCCGGGTCCCGTGGCGGAATCGATCGGCCGTGACCTGATCGAAGGCGACCTCGACGACGAGCACCGGTCGGATCGGTGTCCACTCGGCGCTTCTGTCCGTCGCCCAGCGGCTACGACCGCCCGGCGCGGCGCCGGTGAAGCCGGGCGGCCCGGCCAGGGCTTCCAGGCGCCGGGTGAGAGTGGTCCGTTCGGCGCCCGAGATCGTGGAGGTGAACCCGACGTGGTTCAGCCGCCCGGCCTCGTCGTAAAGCCCCAGCAGCAGCGAACCGGCCTCCCGCTTCTGATCGAGATAGCGAAAGCCGCCCACCACGCAGTCCGCCGTGCGGACGCGCTTGACCTTGACCATGGCCCGCTCGCCGGCGCGGTAGGGGCCGTCGCGACGCTTGGCCATCACCCCGTCGCGGCCGTTGGACCCCGAGCGCCGCAGCCATCGCTGCGCCGTGCGAAGGTCGAGCGTGATCGGCGCGAGCTGCAGGCCCGAGGCGTCGGGCAGCCGGTCGAAGAAGCTCTCGAGCGCGGCGCGCCGGCGCTCCAGCGACTCGGCGGCGAGGTCGAGGCCCGTGGGCGAGACCAGCATGTCGAAGAGCACCAGCGTCGCCGGCGTCTCCGCGGCGAGACGGCGGATGCGGCTCTGCGCGGGGTGGAGACGCTGCTGCAGCGCTGCGAAGCCGCCGCGCTCGATGATGAGTTCGCCATCGACCAGGAACACCTGAGCGGGCAGGGCGGCCAGATGCGCCAGCACCTCGGGAAAATAGCGCCCGAGCGGTTTGCCGGACTTGCCGATCAGCGCCGCTTCGCCGCCGCAGCGCCACGCGAGCGCCCTGAAACCATCGAACTTGGGTTCGAACTGCCATCCGGCGCCCCGGGGCAGCTCCGCCGCGGCGCGCGCCTCCATGGGGCGCAGGCCCGAAGCGGCGAGGAGGCGGCGATGAGGATCGTCGGCCATCCCTGGCGCAACGGCGTCGGCATGGCGCGGTTGCGCATCTCACCGCTCCGGCGTGTTGGCCTCGAGCTCGGCCAGCCATGCCGCCGCGTTGCCGTCCGAGGGAGCGCGCCAGTCGCCGCGCGGAGAGAGCGAGCCGCCGGAGGAGATCTTGGGACCGTTCGGCATGGCCGAGCGCTTGAACTGGCTGAAGGCGAAGAAGCGGCCGAGGAAGTGCGCCAGCCAATGGCGGATCTCGGCCAGGTCATAGGCGCGGCGGGCGCTGTCGGGGGTGTTCTGCGGCCAGGCGCCCGCGTCGGCGTCGGCCCAGGCGTGGTGCGCCAGGAAGGCGATCTTGGAGGGGGAAAAGCCATAGCGGATAGTATAGTAAAGGTTGAAGTCCTGCAGGGCGTAGGGGCCGACGATGGCCTCGGTGGACTGAATCTGGCCATCGGGTCCCGCCGGCGTCAGCTCGGGCGAGATCTCGGTGGCGAGAATGGCGCCCAGCAGCCCGGCCGTCGCCTCGTCCACGTCCCCAGAGGTCGCGACGAAGCGGATCAGGTGCTGGATCAGGGTCTTGGGCACCGAGGCGTTGACGTTGTAGTGGCTCATCTGGTCGCCGACGCCATAGGTGCACCAGCCCAGCGCCAGTTCCGACAGATCGCCCGTCCCGACGACGATTCCCTGGTGGAAGTTGGCGAGGCGGAACAGATAGTCGGTGCGCAGCCCCGCCTGGACGTTCTCGAAGGTGACGTCGTGCACCGGCTCGCCCCTGGCGAACGGATGGCCGAGGTCGGCCAGCAACTGCCGCGCCGCCGGCCGGATGTCGATCTCGCCAGGGGTCGCGCCGATCGCCTGCATCAGCGCCGTGGCATTGGCGCGCGTACCCTCAGAGGTCGCAAAGCCGGGCAGGGAATATGCCATGATGTCGCTGCGGGGGCGCCCGAGCCTGTCGAGGGCGCGGGCGCAGACGATGAGGGCCTGGGTCGAGTCGAGGCCGCCGGAGACGCCGATCACCAGCGTACGCGATCCCGTCGCCTGGAGGCGCTGGGCGAGGCCCTCCACCTGGATGCTGTAGGCTTCGTAGCAATCCTGCGCGAGCCGGCTCGGGTCGGCGGGGACGTAGGGGAAGCGTTCAACCCGGCGCACCAGGGGCACCCTTTCGCTCGGGGGGACGAGGCCGACGTGAACGGTGCGAAACGGCCGGTCCGAACGAAGCTCGGCCGTCGCGTTGTCGGCGAAGCTGTTTACCCGCATCCTCTCGGCCCGCAGTCGTCCGAGATCGACGTCGGCGAGCGTGAGCGCCTCGCCCGCGAATCGTTCGGAGGCGGCCAGCTCGACGCCGTTCTCGAAGATCTGGGCCTGGCCGTCCCAGGCAAGATCCGTCGTCGATTCGCCCAGCCCCGCGGCCGTGTAGATATAGGCGGCGATGCAACGGGCGGACTGGCTGGCGCAGAGCAGGGCGCGGGTGTCGGCCTTGCCGATGGTGATGTTGCTGGCGGAAAGATTGATCAGCACCTCCGCGCCGGCCAGGGCCGCATGACTGGAGGGCGGGACCGGCAGCCACAGATCCTCGCAGATCTCCACGTGGAAGGCGGCTCGAAGCGCGCCGCCGGACGCGAAGATGAGATCGACGCCGAAAGGCGCGCCCACGCCCGCGACCTCGATGGTCTCGCCGCGCACCGAAACGCCGGGCGAGAAGTGCCGCTTCTCGTAGAATTCCCGGTAATTGGGCAGGTAGGCCTTGGGGACGACGCCCAGCACCTTGCCGGCGTGGATCACGACGGCGGTGTTGTAGAGCCGCCCCCTGGAGCGTAGCGGCGCCCCGACGACGAGGACCGGGTAGAGCGCGGCCGACGCCTCGGCCAAGCGAGCGATCTCGGTCTCCACCGCGTCCAGCAACGCCTCCTGGTGCAGCAGGTCGTCGATGGCGTAGGCCGAGAGCACCAACTCGGGGAAGACCGCGATCGCCGCCTTGGCCGCGTCGGCGCGGCGCGCCATCGCCAGGATCGCCTCGCCGTTGGCGCGCGGGTCGGCCACGCTGGCGCGCGGCACGGCGGCGGCTAGGCGAATGAAGCCGTGGGTGTAGAGACTATGGAAAACCCGGGTCACGATCATCTATTATGCTGAAAGTGAGCATAAGTCGTTAGCGGAATTGGCGCAGGGCGTACGCCGGCGTGCGAGAACCGAGGAACCAGCGTGGAAGCCCGGACGCCTCCATCCGTCATCCTGATCGGCGGCTCGTCGCACGCCGGCAAGTCGAGCGCGGCGGCCGCGCTGGCGGCGCGCCTGGACCGGCCGGTGCTCTCCACCGACAGCCTGGCGCGGCATCCCGGCCGGCCATGGCGGCCAGGTGGCGAGGCGCCGCCCCGCACGTCGCCGAACACTATGGCGCCCCTCGCCCCGGAGGAACTCATCGCCTCCGTCCTGGACCACTATCGGAACATGTGGCCCATGGTGCGCGCGTTGATCGAGCGCCACGTCCACGAGCCGGCGCTCGGGCCCCTCGTCCTCGAAGGCTCGGCGCTGTGGCCGCCGAGCGTCGCTGAACTCGATCTTGCGAGCGTCGGCGCCGTCTGGATCACCGCCAGCGGCGAACTCTTCAGTTCGCGCATTCGCCGTGAGAGCGATTACGCGCGCCGAGACGCCGAAGGCCGCCGGCTGATCGACAGCTTCCTTGCGCGAACGGAGATCTATGATGCGCGCATGATGAAGGCGGTGCGCCGGCTGGGGCTGCCTTTCGTCGAGGCGAAGTCCGGCGAGGCGGTGCAGGCGCTCGCGGATCGATGCCTGCGACGTATCATGGACGCGCGCGCCTAGTCAGGCCCGCGGTCCGCGCACCAGCCGACCGGGCAGGGCGCCGGTGGGCTCGCCCGCCCGGCTCACCACCTCGCCCGCGACGATCAACGCCTCATACCCGCGCGCGCCCTGGGTGATCCGCCGGCCGCCGGCCGGGAGATCGCAGACGACCTGCGGCGCGTGCAGGGCCAGCGCATCGTGGTCGATCACATTCAGGTCGGCCCTGCGCCCGACCGCCAGCACGCCGCGATCCATCAGCCCCACGGTCCGGGCGGGCGTCGAGGTAAGCGCCTGCACCGCCTGCTCCAGGGAAAGCCGCACCCCCTGGCGCTCGCGCGCCCAGTGCTGCAGCACGAAGGTGGGATAGCTGGAATCGCAGATCATGCCGTAGTGCGCGCCGCCGTCGCCGAGGCCGAGCACGCTGTTCGGATCGGTGATCAGGGCGTGGATCGGATCGAGGGAACCTGAGCCATAGTTGGCCAGCGCCGCCAGGAGCAGACCGTGGCCGCCGTTCTGCATGAGAAGGTCGTAGGCGAGTTCGGCCGGATCCACCCCCTTGGCGCGCGCCTGCGCGGCGAGCGACATCTCCCGGGCGGGCTCGTAGTCCGGGGGGTCGCCCAAGGGATAGATGTGGTCGAATCGGCGTCCCATGCGCGCCAGCGGGATCAGCGCCTGTCCAGGCTCCTCCATCAGCAGCCGCGCGCGCAAGCCGGGGTCGCGCAGCGCCTCGATGCGCTCGGCCGAGGTCAGGGCGGCCAGCGGCGCCCAGCTCGGGCACAGGCTGAACGGGTTCACCGAGAGATCGAAGCCCAGCACCATTCCGATCGGGCGCGGATAGACCTGGGCGCGGATGGGCGGGCCCTGCCGGTTGGCCTCGGCCAGGTGGCGCATCACACCCAGATAGGCCTGCGGCGCCTCGTTCGTCTGCGCCATGGAGAAGCTGGCCGGCCGGCCGCTCAATCGCGTCAGCCGCGACAGCAGGTCGATCTCATCCTCGAAGCTGCGCCCGGGCGCACCGAACACCGCCTGCAGCACCCCCTTGCCGGAGTCCCTCAACGCCAGCGCAATGGCCTCCAGCTCGCGTTCGGCCGCCTGCCACGTCGGGATGGGGTCGCCCTGGCCGGTCTTGTGGATGACGAGGCGCGAAGTGGCGAAACCCAGTGCGCCGGCCGCCATCGCCTCGCGCACCAGGGTTTGCATGCGTTGCAGGTCGTCCGCCGTCGCCGGCTCGCGGTCGGCGCCGCGCTGGCCCATCACATAGACGCGCAGCGCCGAGTGCGGAATCTGCGAGGCGAAGTCGATATCGTGCGGTCGCCGCTCGATCGCATCGAGATAGTCGGGATAGGTCTCCCACTCCCAGGTCAGCCCCTCGGTCATCACCACCTCGGGTATGTCCTCAACCCCCTCCATGACGCTGACCAGAAGGTCGCGGTGCTCCGCCCGACAGGGCGCAAAGCCGACACCGCAGTTGCCGCCCACCGCCGTGGTGACGCCGTGCGACGACGAGGGCGACAGGCGCTCCGACCAGATCACCTGGCCGTCATAGTGGGTGTGGATGTCGACGAAGCCCGGCGTGACCAGCCGGCCCCGCGCGTCGATCTCCTCCACCCCGCGCCCGCTCACCGCGCCGACCGCCGCGATTCGGCCGTCGACCACGGCCACGTCGGCTTCGAAGCGTTCGCCGCCGGTTCCGTCGATGACGAGACCGTTGCGGATGACCAGGTCATGGGCGTGTGGCATGGGCGTTCCTCTCTTGACCGCACCGTTCGCTCTCGCACCGCCGCCGTCAACGCGGAAAAGCCGTTTCGCGCCGCGGCGCCGGCTCACGCGGCGGGCGAGAGTGTCGGCTCTGCCGCTGGGCTCTGAGCCTCAAGGGCGGCGGCGACGGCGTCCTCGACGCGCTCCAGCCA
This sequence comes from Caulobacteraceae bacterium, assembly GCA_035532115.1. GTDB lineage: Bacteria > Pseudomonadota > Alphaproteobacteria > Caulobacterales > Caulobacteraceae > Acaudatibacter. The sequence continues at coordinate 22,119 of DATKRO010000075.1, forward strand.
GACGAATTCCAGCTTCTTGCGCGCCTCCTCGGGGATGTCGTCGTAGTCGCGGCGGTTGCGGGCCGGCAGCATGACGCGCGTGACGCCCGCCGCGGCCGCGGCCACCACCTTCTCCTTGATCCCGCCCACCGGCAGCACGAGGCCACGCAGGCTGATCTCCCCGGTCATCGCCGTGTCCGAGCGCACCTTGCGGCCGGTCATCAGGGAGGCGAGGGCGATGTACATGGCGACCCCGGCCGAAGGTCCGTCCTTGGGAGTCGCCCCCGCCGGCACGTGCACGTGGATGTCGTGGCGTTCGAACCGCTCCGGGTCGATCCGAAGATCGGGCATCTCGGTCTTGACCAGGCTGAGCGCCGCCTGGGCGCTCTCCTTCATCACCTCGCCGAGCTGGCCGGTGAGGATCAGCTTGCCGGACCCGGGCGTCCGCGTCGCCTCGATGAAGAGGATATCGCCACCCACCGGGGTCCAGGCGAGCCCGGTGGCGACGCCGGAACTGGCCGT
>DATKRO010000076.1:0-7018 GCA_035532115.1 Caulobacteraceae bacterium
CACCTCCGGCGTCTCGGCCTTCGTCACCGGCGGCTGGAAGTTCAAGTCCAACTACAGCGAAGGCACCGTCACCGTCGGCGCCAGATACCAGTGGTAGGCTGAACGCCAGAGCCGGCGCACGACACCCGGTCCCTCGAACCCGTCGCCCCGGACGGCCTGCAAAGGCCGATCCGGGGTTCCGGTTCCCCGACCAACGCGAGTTCGGGCGCGAGCGTCGCCGGCCCCGGCTCTGCGGCCCGCTGGCGCGCGCCTTCCGCCGGGGTGACGGGGTGGAGCAAGCCGGCGCCATCTGGTCTCGCGGGGCTATTCGTGCTTTGCCTCGCTCCGCGGCGCGCCTGAGCCGCCATCGTCCCCAATCCGACTTCGAGGCTGAAGATACATGCGCACCATGGCCATCGCCGCCGCCCTTGCCCTTGGCGCCCTCGCCGCCGCTCCGGCCGGCGCCGCGCCGCGCCGCCACGCCGCGCCGGCGCCCGCCGCCGCCGCGCCGCAGGGACCGCCGACGGCGCCGCCGCGCTACCTCGAGGCCGCAGGCTATGGGCAGCCGGACATCACCCCGGCTATGTGCGAATCCCTGGGTCCGAAGGAGGCCCGCTGCACGGTTCCGGCGATGACGGCGGGGCGCTATCTGATCATCGCCGCCGGCGCCTCCACCGCCAGCGGCGCGGGCGCCGCCCAGGGCATCGAGATCCGGCTGAACGACGGCGGCGGCGAGACGCTCTGCGCCCGCGGCGCCAGCGGCACGCCCAAGGGCGCCAAGCCCTGGATCTCCGGGGCGCGGACCATCCGCATCGCCTGCGTCGCCCAGTTCGTCTCCGACCGGCCGCTGCTGGTGCGCGCCCTCTATGGCGACGCCCACGCCACCGCGAGCCCGAAGGGACCGGGCCTGTTCTTCCGCAAGCTGCCCTGGAGCCCTATCATGAGCACCACTCAGGTCTCGATCACCGCGACGCCGCAACCGGCCGCCAAATAGGCGCCGCTACGCAAGAAAAGGACGCCAGCCCCCGTGTACGACGTCGCCCATTTCATCGACGGAACGGCTCTGGCGCGGGCGCCGGCGCGCTGGGGCGACATCCTCGATCCCAACACCGGCGAGGTCCAGGGCCGGGTCGGCCTCGGCGACGCCGGGGTGGTGGATGCCGCGGTCGCCGCGGCGGCCCGCGCCCAGGGCCCGTGGGCGGCGCTCAATCCGCAGCGTCGCGCCCGGGTGCTGTTCGAGTTCCGCCGCCTGGTCGAGGCGCGCACCGAGGAGCTGGCGCAGCGGCTCTCGGCCGAGCACGGCAAGGTGCTGGCCGATGCCCGCGGCGACGTCCAGCGCGGCCTCGACGTGGTGGAGTTCGCCTGCGGCATTCCCCATGCGATGAAGGGTGAATACACCGAGGGCGCGGGACCGGGCATCGACGTCTACTCCATGCGCCAGCCCCTGGGCGTCGTCGCCGGCATCACCCCGTTCAACTTCCCGGCGATGATCCCGATGTGGATGTTCGCCGTGGCCGTCGCCTGCGGCAACGCCTTCATCCTGAAGCCCTCCGAGAAGGATCCCAGCGTGCCGGTGCGCCTGGCCGAGCTGTTCGTCGAGGCCGGCGGGCCGGCGGGCGTGCTCAATGTGGTGCAGGGCGACAAGGCCGCGGTGGACGCCATCCTCGACCATCCGCAGATCAAGGCGGTGAGCTTCGTTGGCTCGTCGGACGTCGCTGCCTACGTCTATGCGCGCGGCGCGGCGGCGGGCAAGCGGGTGCAGGCCATGGGCGGGGCCAAGAACCACGGCATCGTGCTCCCCGACGCCGACCTCGACCAGGCGGTGCGCGAGATCGTCGGCGCGGCCTATGGCTCGGCCGGCGAGCGCTGCATGGCGCTGCCGGTGGCCGTCCCGGTGGGCGAGCGCACCGCCGAGGCCTTGCGCGAACGCCTGCTGGGCGAGATCGATACGCTCGAGGTGGGGCTCTCCAGCGACCCGCAGGCGCAGTACGGCCCGGTGGTCAGCGCCGCTCACAAGCGCCGCATCGAGGACCATATCGCCCTCGGCGTCGCCGAGGGCGCCGAGCTGGTGCTGGACGGCCGCGGCTTTGCCCTGCAGGGGCACGAGAGCGGCTTCTTCATCGGTCCCAGCCTCTTCGACCGGGTGACGCCGCAGATGCGGACCTACCAGGAGGAGATCTTCGGCCCGGTGCTGCAGCTCGTCCGCGCCGAGAGCCTGGATGAGGCGGTGGGGCTGGCCTCGCGCCATCAGTACGGCAACGGCGTCGCCATCTTCACCCGCAACGGCCGCGCCGCCCGCGACTTCGCCGCCAGGGTCGAGGTGGGCATGGTCGGGATCAACGTGCCGATCCCGGTGCCGGTCGCCTACCACAGCTTCGGCGGCTGGAAGCGCAGCGGCTTTGGCGACACCGGCCAGCACGGCCTCGAAGGCGTGCGCTTCTACACCAGGCTGAAGACGGTCACCGCCCGCTGGCCGGAGGGCGATGCGACCGATTCGAGCTTCGTCATCCCCACCATGCAGTAGCGCCGGAACCGGCTGGGTGGCGTCCGCCTTCGAGCTCAGCGACGACCAGCGCGCCCTGGAAGCCGCGGCCCGCGACTTCGCCGCCGCCGAGCTCGCGCCGCATTCGGCCCGCTGGGACGAGGACGAGCATTTCCCGGTGGAGGTGCTGCGCGCCGCCGCGGCGCTCGGCTTCGCCGGGCTCTACGTGCGCGAGGACGTCGGCGGCGCCGGCCTCAGCCGCCTGGACGCAGCGATCCTCTTCGAGGCCCTGGCCGGCGGCGATGTCGCGACGGCGGCGTTCCTCTCCATCCACAACATGGCCGCCTGGATGATCGACCGCTTCGGTTCGGAGGATCTGCGCCGCCGCTATCTGCCGGCGATGTGCCGGATGGACCTCATCGCCTCCTATTGCCTCACCGAGCCGGGCGCCGGCTCCGACGCCGCCTCGCTGGCGACCAGCGCCCGGCGCGACGGCGAGGCCTATCTCGTCAACGGCGCCAAGGCCTTCATCTCCGGCGCCGGGGTCTCGGACCTCTACCTCGTCATGGTGCGCACCGGCGGGGCGGGCGCGGCCGGCGTCAGCGCCCTCGTCGTCGAGAAGGGGACGCCCGGCCTTTCCTTCGGGGCGCCGGAACGCAAGCTCGGCTGGAGGAGCCAGCCCACCGCCATGGTGCATTTCGACGACGTGCGCGTGCCGGTGGCCAACCGCATCGGCGCCGAGGGCGAGGGCTTCGGCTTCGCCATGCGCGGGCTCGACGGCGGGCGCCTCAACATCGCCGCCTGCTCGCTGGGCGGCGCGGGCCTCGCGCTCGAGACCGCCCGCCGGCATCTCGGCGAGCGGCGCCAGTTCGGCCGGCCGCTGGCCGATTTCCAGGCGCTGCGCTTCAGGCTCGCCGACATGGCGACCGCCCTCGAGGCCGGTCGCCTGATGGTGCGCCGCGCCGCCGCCGCCCTCGACGCCGGCGATCCGCAGGCGGTGATGCTCTGCGCCATGGCCAAGCGCTTCGCCACCGACGCCGGCTTCGACATCGCCAACCAGGCGCTGCAGCTGCACGGCGGCTACGGCTATCTGAGGGACCATCCGCTGGAGCGCATCGTCCGCGACCTGCGCGTCCACCAGATCCTGGAAGGCACCAACGAGATCATGCGCGTGATCATCGCCCGCGAACTCATCAAGGCGTGAGTTGCAGGCGTCGCGAAGCGGGCCTATCCTGACCATTGCATGGTCAGGATGCGCTATGAAGCAAGTCGGTATCCTCGAGGCGAAGACGCACCTGTCCGCCCTGGTCGATGCGGCCTCGGCGGGGGAAGAAGTCCTGATCACGCGGCACGGCAAGCCGGTGGCGAAGCTGGTCACGGCCACTCGTGCGCCGAAGCCGGGACCCGAGGCGGCTGAACGAATCCGCGGCCTTCGAGACGAGATCGCCCGCAAGCACGGGGTCGATCCCGACTTCGACTGGAAGGCGGCGGTCGAGGACGGCCGGCCTTGACCCAGATCCTGCTGGACGCCTCGGCTGTCATTTCTTGGCTCGTGCCCGGCCAGCATACGCGGGCCGCGGAGGCCCTGCTCGACGAGGCGGCGGAGCATGATTTCGAGGCCCCTCACATATTTCCGGCCGAGGTGCGCAACGTCATGCTGATTCTGGAGCGACGCGGGCGAATGGACGCGAGCGACACCGCGCGCGCCCTGGCCAGCCTGGCGGCCTACCGCGTCGTCACCGCCGAGCCTCCCGATGCGGCCGGTTACGACGACGTGCTCGAACTCGCCAGAAAGGAGCGGCTTACGGTGTACGACGGCCTCTATCTTTTGCACGCCTTGCGCCATGGCCTCACGATCGCGTCGCGTGACGGCGACCTCCTCGCCGCAGCCCTGCGCAACGGACTTGCCGTCAAAGACATCCGTCGCTAGCGGAAATGTCCAATCCGGAAGTTGTCATCCGACGCGACGGCGGCCTCGGCCGCCTGACGCTGAACCGGCCCGGTGCGCTGGGGGCGCTCACCACCGCCATGTGCGAGGCGATGATCGCCGCCCTGCTGGAGTGGCGCGGCGACGATGGCGTCGGCGCCGTGCTGATCGATCACGCCGGCGAGCGGGGCTTCTGCGCCGGCGGCGACATCCGGGCGCTGGCGCAGAGCGCGGCGGGCGACGGTCGGGCGGCGCTCGGCTTCTTCGCCATCGAGTACCGGCTCGACGAGCTGATCTCTACCTACGCCAAGCCGGTGATCACGGTGATGGACGGGCAGGTGATGGGCGGCGGCGTCGGCGTCTCGCTGCCGGCCAGCTACCGCATCGCCACCGAGCGCACGCGCCTGGCCATGCCCGAGACCGGCATCGGCCTGTTTCCCGACGTGGGCGCCGGCTGGTTCCTGCCGAAGCTGCACGGCCGCGCCGGGGTGTGGCTGGCGCTCACCGGGGCGCGGCTGGGGCCGGCGGACTGCGAACTGCTGGGCCTCGCCACCGACGTGGTGGCCAGCGCCGACCTGCCGGCGCTGAAGGCCGCCATCGCCGCCGCGCCCGAGGCGGTCGAGACCATCCTCGCCGAGCACGAGGCCGACCCCGGCCGCTCGCCGCTCGCCGCCCATCGCGACGACATCGACCGCCTGTTCGCCGGCGCGAGCCTGGAGGCGGTGATGGCCGCCCTGGAGGCGGAGGGCTCGGACTGGGCGCGGGCGCAACTGGCGGCGATGGCCACCAAGTCGCCGCTGAGCGCCAAGGTCGCCTTTCGCCTGATCGCCGGCGGGCTTCGCCCGGCCAGCCTCGCCGAGGATCTCGAACTCGAATACCGGCTGGCGGCGCGCCTCGTGATGCGCCACGACTTCGCCGAAGGGGTGCGCGCCGTGATCGTCGAGAAGGACAACCGCCCGCTCTGGCGCCCGGCCAGCCTCGCCGAGGCCAACGACGCGCTGGTGGAGCAGCAGTTCGCGCCTCTGCCCTCCGGCGAGGAATGGACGCCGCTGGCTAGCACATAGGAGAGTTCTGAGCATGGCCTTTCGGACCCTGATTGTCGAGGCGCACGAGGCGGTGACGCTGATCCGGCTGAACCGCCCCGAAGCGCTGAATGCGCTGAACGGGGCGCTGATGGACGAGCTTGCGGCCGCGCTCGACGCCGCCGAGGCCGACCCGGGGGTGCGCGCCATGGTGATCACCGGCTCCGAGCGCGCCTTCGCCGCCGGCGCCGACATCAAGGAGATGGCGCCCAAGTCCTATGCCGAGGTCTTCAGCGAGGATTTCATCACCCGCAACTGGGAGCGCACGGCGCGCTGCCGCAAGCCGGTGATCGCCGCCGTGGCCGGGTTTGCGCTGGGCGGCGGCTGCGAACTGGCGATGATGTGCGACTTCATCATCGCCGCCGAGAACGCCCGCTTCGGCCAGCCGGAGATCAATCTCGGCGTCACCCCCGGCGCCGGCGGCACCCAGCGGCTGACCCGCTTCGTCGGCAAGTCCAAGGCCATGGAAATGATCCTGACCGGGCGGATGATGGACGCCGCCGAGGCCGAGCGCTCCGGCCTCGTCAGCCGCATCGTGCCGCTGGCCGAGCTGATTCCAAACGCCCTCGACACCGCCGCGAAGATCGCCGCCCTCTCGCCATTGGCGGTGATGATGGCCAAGGAGATGGTCGACGCCGCCTACGAGACGCCGCTTTCGCAAGGCGTCAGGCTGGAGCGGCGGTTGTTCCACTCGCTGTTCGCCTTCGAGGACCAGAAGGAAGGCATGGCCGCCTTCGTCGAGAAGCGCCCGGCGCGGTTCAAGGGGCGGTGATCAATCGCGCGGCCGAAGCACATTCAGTCCCAGGCGCCGCTCCCAGTAGTTCACCTCTTCCGTCGAGACCCACTCGCCGTCCGCCAGATCCTGGATGGCGACCATGCCGCCATTCTCAGGATTGTGGAGATATCGCACGTTGAACACATCGCCGTCCTCGAACTCGACCGTCGATTCTCGGCGGTTCTGAGAATGCAGCCCTGGTCGAGGAACGCGTCGAGAATGGTTCCGACCTGCCAGAAGCCGCCGACCCTTCGCGCCAAGGCGTTCAGGCGGCTTTCGGTGGCGCGCGTTCCGCGAACACGACCTCGCGGACGGTGACGGGAAGGCCACGCTTGATGGCGAATTTGCCGCGGCGTGGCTCGAGGCGAAACGGACTGCGTTCCGCCAGTTCTCGAAACGGCGCGGGCGCGCTCTCGATACCGTCCAGGCCTTGACGTCCAAGGTCGCGATTGGCGCAGGCATTGGCGGCCACCGCACGTTCGAAAGCCCGGGGCAGAGCCTCTATGGTGGAGGCGAACGCAGCGATGTCATATTCGATGCACTGCGCGATCCAGGTGTCGCCGCTTCTATAGAAGAGCACGCGAACGTCGCGGCCGTTCATCTTCTCCACCGTCTCGTACCTGGGTGAAAGGCTAAGCACGCGCCAACACCCCGCGTCAACGGATCGGCGCGACGTGGAAACGTCCGGTCCGGTGCTTCGCTCCTCCGGCGCCCTGAGAGAGCCCGTTCGTCATGCCGCAAGCTCGCGAGCCGTCGTGCCTCTCGGCCCTCAG
>DATKRO010000077.1:0-11051 GCA_035532115.1 Caulobacteraceae bacterium
AACGCAAGCTCGGCGTCCGCGGCACCGGCCGCAACTGGAACACCATGACCAGGCTGGCCGCCCTGGCCGGCGGCTAGTTGCGCGCCTGGTCGACCAGCTTGTTCTTTGCGATCCACGGCATCATGGCCCGAAGCCGCGCGCCCACCTCCTCGATGGGGTGTTCGGCGTTGCGGCGGCGGATGGCGTTGTAGTTGGGCTTGCCGGCGGCGACCTCGAGCATCCAGTCGCGCACGAAGCGGCCCTCCTGGATGTCCTTCAGGATCCGTTTCATCTCGGCCTTGGTCTCGGCCGTCACCACCCGCGGACCGGACACGTACTCGCCGAACTCGGCGGTGTTGGAGACCGAGTAGTTCATGTTGGCGATGCCGCCTTCGTAGATCAGGTCGACGATCAGCTTCACCTCGTGCAGGCACTCGAAATAGGCCATCTCGGGCGCGTAGCCGGCCTCCACCAGGGTCTCGAAACCAGCGCGGATCAGCTCCACCAGGCCACCGCACAGCACCGACTGTTCCCCGAAGAGGTCGGTCTCGCATTCCTCGCGGAAGCTGGTCTCGATGATGCCGGAGCGGCCGCCGCCGATCGCCGAGGCGTAGGCGAGGCCGAGATCGAGCGCATTGCCGGTGGCGTCCTGGGCCACGGCGATGAGGCAAGGCACGCCGCCGCCCTTCTGGTATTCGCCGCGCACGGTGTGGCCGGGGCCCTTGGGCGCCACCATCAGCACGTCGATCGACGGCTTGGGCTCGATCAGGTTGAAATGGATGTTGAGGCCGTGGGCGAAGAGCAGGGCCGCGCCGTCGCGGATGTTGGGAGCGATGTGCTCGAGATAGATGCCGCGCTGCAACTCGTCGGGCGCAAGCACCATGATCGCATCAGCCCACCCCGCCGCCTCGGCCACCGTCATCACCTTCAGCGCTTCGGCCTCGGCCTTGCGGGCGGACGCCGAGCCCGTCCGCAGCGCCACCGCGAGGTTGGCGACGCCGGAGTCTCGCAGGTTCAGGGCGTGCGCGTGGCCCTGCGAGCCATAGCCCACGATGGCGATCTTCCTGTCCAGGATACGGGCAAGATCGGCGTCGCGATCATAGTAGACGCGCATGGGCGCCATCTCCGTCGCAGTCCGGGGAAACGCCTCCCTGGAAGAGGGCCGCTATCGATAGGTTTTTCGCCGGGCCGTCAAGGCGCGCCGCGCCTCACCACCAGAAGACGTTGTATTCCACGGAGAGCACCTCGCCGGTGTAGATGTCGATCAGCAGGGCGTCATGGCCTTCGCGGATCCATTCGGCGCCGATCGGCGGCGAGGGCAGGCCGTAATTGCCCCAGTCCAGATAGTAGTTCGGCGCAAACCAGCCCCATGGCAGATAGTCGCCAAAGTACCAGCTGCGCGCGTACCAGCCCTGCGGATAGTCATACGGCCGAACGTAGAAGCGGCGCTCGGCGCGGAACTCGTGCGGGTAGCGATCGGGATCGAACCAGCGGCGGCCTCGGTCGCGGTCGCGAAGCTGATGATGCTCGCCCGGAGCGCCCACGAAGCCCCCGTGCTCGCCGCCTTGGCCGCGCCAGTGACCGCTCCCGCCCTGCGATCCGGGCATGGCGCCCCGGCCATGCCAGTCCTGCTGGCCGCCGGGGACATGCGCGTTCGCCGGCGGCGCCGGCGGGCCGGCCCGGTGCTGTTGACCGTTCCAGTGCGGCTGACCATTCCACTGCTGCCGGCCGCGCCACACCTGCCGACCCGGAACCGCCTGGCCGTTCCAGCCGGGGTGACCTTGCGCCGCCTGGCCGTTCCAGCCCGGGTGGCCGCCGCGCTGAGCCCAGCCGCCGTGCTGGCCGTTCCAGTCTGCGCCGCCGGGGCGCCGGAACGGCTGGCGGGTGGGCGCGGACGGCGCCGATTGGCCATGCCACGGCTGGCCGCCCGCAAAACCATGGGACGCAGGAGGCGCGAGGGGCGCGGGGCTCGGCGCATGCGCGGGACCGCGCCAGCCGCCCTGGGCGGCGGGGGCCGGCGGCGGATGCTGGCCGCGGCCCCGCCCGCCCCAGCCCCCATGGTTCTGCGGCTGCGCCTGGGCGGCGGCGGCGATCGCCGCCAGCGCCAGCGCCAGCGCGGTCGTGGTCAGAGGTCTCATCGATGCTGCTCCTTGCCGGCGCTTGCCTGGTGGGCGCGCCCAGTGCGAACCATCGCCGAGAACCTGGCGCCCGGCGCATGAACCGGCCTTGAACGGCGCCGAACGCCGCGTCCCAATGCCGCGCGAGCGACGGCATGGTGGGCCCGGCAGGACTCGAACCTGCAACCAGGCCGTTATGAGCGGCCGGCTCTGACCATTGAGCTACGGGCCCTGGGGAGCGCCGCGGGGTAGCATGGGCGCAAGGGAGCTTAAAGGCGCCGTTCAGCTTGGCTGGGCGAGGCTTGCCCCCGCGCGCCGCAGCCCGATGGCTTTGGCCAGGGAGAGACTTGGATGATGAAGCCCACGACGATCGCCGCCTCGCTGATGTTCGCCGCCTTTGCGCCTGGCGCCCTCGCCGCGCCCATACGGACGCTACAGCCGCCGGGCGCCGCGCCGGCCCGGTTCGCAGCGACCACCCTCGACATCTCCGCCGCCGGCGAGGTCAGCCTCGCGCCGGACATGGCGAGCATCAGCCTGGGCGTCGCCAGCCAGGCGCCGAGCGCGGCCGAGGCGATGGCCCGCAATGCGGCGGCGATGGCCAGGGTCGTCGCGGCACTGGGCGCCCGCGGCGTCGCGGGCCGCGCCATCCAGACCTCGAACCTCGATCTCAGCCCGCGCTACGTCTACGCCCAGAACCAGCCGCCGCGGCTGGTCGGCTACCAGGCCTCCAATCAGGTGACGATCACCGTGCTCGACCTGGCGCGCCTCGGCCGGACGGTGGACGCCGCGGTGGCGGCGGGCGCCAACAACGTAAACTCGATCAGCTTCGGGCTGCGCTCGCGCGTGCCGGCCGAGAACGCCGCGCGGCTGGCGGCGGTCAAGCGGCTGGACGACGAGGCCGCGCTCTATGCCGACGCCGCCGGCTATCGCATCCGGCGGCTGGTGAACCTCACCGAGGGGCCGTCCTATCCGGTGGCGCCGCCGCGGCCGATGATGCTGATGGGCGCCGCCCGCGCCGCCGCGCCGACGCCGGTGGAAGCCGGCGAGATCAAGGTGCGCGTCGAGGTCAGCGGCGAGTTCGAGCTGGAGCGCTAATGGCCAGGCGCGGACGAGACGCCCGCCCGGGCGAAGGCGTCGGCGAGGCGCGAGTTGATCCAGCGTCCGGGCAGGGCGTTCGGCCCTTCCATCACCGCCGAATAGACGAGGTCGCCCTTGGCGTCCGGAACCTTGGCCTCGGCCCAGCCCACCATGCGCGAGCCGTCCGCGACCGAGGCGCAACTGGCGAAGCGGCCGCCGGGGGTGCTGGCCAGCGGCAGGGCGGATTGGGCGCTGAGCGTCCCCGGCCGATCGCAGGCCGGCAGGGGCCGGGCGCAGTTGAACCCGTCGCCGTAGCGATAGACCACGCGCCCGGTCGCGGCCTGCGCCATCAGGAGGCAGGTCGCCGGGTCGCCGATCGCGTGGGCGACGGCGGCGTCGAGGGCGCGCGTCGGAACGCCGCCGGCCGAGGGCGAGCGCGAACAGGCGGCGGCGAGGAGCGCCAGGGCGCAGCCGAGCATCGCGCCGAAACGGGCCAGGCAGGGCTGGGCCGCCGGGCGCACGGGCGTCAGGCCGCCCGCTTGATCGCGTTGTGCTCGTCCAGCAGCACCACGGTCGGGGCGTAGTTGCGCGCCTCGTCGGCGGGCATCTGGCCATAGGCGACGATGATCAGCCGGTCGTGCTTCTGCACCAGGCGCGCGGCCGCGCCGTTGACGCCGATGACGCGCGAGCCCGCCGGCGCGGCGATGGCGTAGGTGGTGAAGCGCGCCCCGTTGGTGATGTCGAGCACGTCCACCTGTTCGTGCGGCAGGATGCCCGAGGCGTCGAGCAGGTCGCGGTCGATCGAGATGGAGCCTTCGTAGTCGAGGTCCGCCTGGGTCACGCTGGCCCGGTGGAGCTTGGCCTTCATCAGGGTGAGCAGCATCTGGGATAACCGGTCTCGAACGGGCGATCGCGCCCGGGAACATGGGCCGCCCCGCCGCACGCCGCTATAGCCGAGGATGGGCGCGCGCCGCAACCGGACCGCCTGCCCTCGCCCAAAGTCGCGGCTGCCTGGCGCCTGTCCCACGTCCAGGATGGCGATTTGGCTCGACGCTATGTATCATTTTTGATACTCCGGTCTCGGATGCCAGAGGGCCGAAAGCGGTTACCCGCGCGATTTTACGAATCCGCCCACGGTCGCGCGCCCGTGGGCGACTGGTTGCTTGAACTGGGCGACGATGACCGCCGAACGATAGGCAAGGACATCGCCAAGGCCGAGCTTGGCCGATGCCGCAGCATGATCCGCAGCAACCTGAGCGACGGCAAGACCGCGCGGGTTGTGTTCGGCATCGCCGGCAGGGGCATGGTGCTGCTGCACGGCTTTATCAAGAAGACGCAGGCCACGCCCAGAGCCGAGTTGGTTTTGGCGCGAAAGCGACTGGAGGAGGTGGAGTGATGGAAAGCGACAAAGGGCGCATCGGCGCCAGTTTCGCAGAGTTCCTGGACGAACAGGGCGTGCGCGAGGAAATAGAAGGGCAGGCGGTCAAGGAGCTGATCGCCGAACAGATCAGCGCGGCGATGAAGGAGGAGGGTCTCAGCAAGGTTGCGATGGCGCAGCGGATGCACACGACCCGCGCCCAGCTCGATCGCCTTCTCGATCCGGCCAACCCGTCTGTCACGCTGGCCACCTTGCAGCGGGCGGCGAAGGCTGTGGGCCGCCGCCTGACGATCGCCCTGAGCTAAAGCGCCCGGAAAACCGGGCGCGCCGTCGCCTCAACCGACTCTCGCGCCGTGCTTGCGGCTGGCCGCGAGGCGGGCTTCGAGGGCCGCCCGGCCAAGGCGGCCGGTCCTGCCGACGTCCAGCAGCCTGAACCGTGCGTCGGTGGCGCGCATCCATTCGGCGAGGGTGATCTTGCCGTCGAGGTTGAAGTCGGCCCCGCTCACCGGCTCGGCTTCGTCGATCAGGCGCTGGATCGGCGGCCCGGCGCCGCGCTTGCCGTGCTTCCTGCCGTGTTGCGGCGGCCCCATCAGGCCGGCGACCGGTCCCTCGTAGGAGGCGATCAGTTCGGGGGCGATGTCGCTCTCGTAGGCCTGGACCTCGAAGCCGTCGATGACGCCGTCGCCGTCGGTGTCGAGGCGCCTGAAGAACCGCAGGGCGTCGGCGCGGAACTCCGCCAGGTCGATGAAGCCGTCGTGATTCGTATCGGCCTGGTCGAACCAGGCGTCGAAAGGGCTGGGGCGCCCGGGGGCGGCGCGAAACGGCTCGCCCGAAGGACTGAGGAAGATCGCCGGCCGGGGCGCGGGAACCGGCGTTGGGGCGCCGAGCGCCGGCCCGGCGGCGAGCGCGCCGGCGAGGGCGAGGAGCATCAGCCGTCTCATGCGCGCCATCCTCGGCCCCCAAGCGTAGCCTGGGCGCAGTTCGCGGCGAATTTCCGACCCTTGCGGTTGCGGCGCCGAAAGGCCGGCCGCTACTGCCGCGTCGCCGTGAACGTGCCCTGGGCGGCGCCGGCATCGACCGCACCCTTCAGCGAGCCATCGGGCTGCACCGCGCCGGTGTAGTCCAGATGCACCGGACCGCCGTTGTAGGTGGTGTCATAGGCGAGCTCCACCGTCTTGCCGTCGGGGCTGACCTTGCCGGTGGCCTTGATCGCCTCGCCCTGCGAGCCGGTGCAGGGGCCGGCCAGGGCGCCGCCGGCGCCCTCGGCCAGCTTGCAGGTGACGGTGTAGTTGATCCCCATGGCGTCGAAGGCGCCGTCGATCTTCCAGGCGCCCGACATGTCGGCCGCGGCCGCGATGGCGGGCGCGAGCGCCAGCAGCGCGGCGCCGATGAGCATCTTCTTCACGTGGGACCTCCCGGTTGAAGCTGGGCTTATAGCGCGGCGGTCCAGGCCGGTCCAATCCCGCGCCGGCTCCTGCGCCGGCTTCCGGGGGCTGGGAGAGGCTGAGCGGCGCCTTGGCCCCCGATCGCCCGTTGCCCCTTGACGCTGAGCTACGCCTGTAGTTCTGTCGGTGAGCTACTGATGTAGTTTTAGAGGAAGCGCCCGCGAGCATGTCCGCACCGCCTAGTCAGGGCCTGCGCACCTACTACCTGCTGGTGGCGACCGGCGCCGTATCGCAGGTCGGCAGCCGCATCAGCTTCTTCGCGGTCGGCATCTCGGTCTTCACCCGGACATCGCATGCGACGCCGATCGCCATCATTTCGCTGTGCCAGGTGCTGCCGTGGATCATCGGCGGCGGGTTCGCCGGGGCGCTGGCCGACCGCTATGACCGGCGCCGGCTGATGATCCTCGCCAACGCCGGCTTCGCGGTCACCAGCGCACTGCTGCTGGCGAGCTTCGCCTCGGGTGCGTTCCGGCTCTGGCATCTCTACGTGCTGGCCCTGATGACGTCGGCGCTCGGCGCCGTCAGCGGGCCGGCTTTCCGCGCCTGCGTGCCCATGCTCGTGCCCGACAGCCACCGCGACCGCGCCAACGCGCTCGGCCAGATGACCGGATCGGCCGCGAACGCGATCGCGCCGGCCCTGGCCGGCCTGCTCTACGCGGTGATCGGCGTGACTGGCGCGATCCTCATCGACATCGCCACCTTCGGGCTCGCCATCCTCGTATTGCTGTGGGTCCGCATCCCGATGCCGGCGAGGACGGCGCCGGGCGCGCAGATGGGGCGGGCGCTCTGGCGCCAGGGATTCGACGGCGTTCTCTACCTCTGGCGGCGGCCGCCGCTGCTGGGGCTTTGCTTGGTGGTGAGCCTGGTCTCGTTCCTGATGGGCGGCCTCGGCGTGCTGATCCTGCCCTATCCCTTGGCGCGCACCCATTCGACGCTGGCGTTCGGCATCGTGCTTGCCTGTGCGGACGTCGGCACGGTCGCCGGCGCCGCGGCGATGGCCGCCTGGGGAGGCACGCGGCCGCGCATCCACACGGTGATGCTGGCGCTCTTCGTCGCGGGACTGCTGCTGGCGGCGGCCGGCGTGGCGCGCGACACCGCCGAGCTCGCGGCGAGCTTCTTCGCCTTCATGTTCATGCTGCCGTTCGTGAACGCCGCATCGACCTCGATCTTCCAGGCCAAGGTCGCCCCCGGCGTGCAGGGTCGAGTGTTCGCGGCGATGGGCCAGATCGCGCGGCTGACCATGCCGCTCGCCTTGCTGATCGCCGGCCCGCTCACCGACCAGGTGGCGGAGCCTGCGGTTGGCGCGCCCGGCTGGCGGACGGTGGCCTGGCTGGTGGGCGCGCACGCCGGGGCGGGGATGGGGCTCCTGCTGGTGGCCGGCGGGCTGGCGACGGCCGCGCTTAGCCTCGCCGCCTACGCGCTGCCGGCCCTGCGCCGGCTCGAGGCGAGCCTCCCCGACCACGCCGCCACGCCGGCCGGGGCGTAGGTGCGTCACGTCGGTGGAACCGACCTGATCGAATCAGACGCTCCGTGCGCGAAGCTGCGGCCAGCGCGGCGAATGACAGGAAGCACGTGGCCCCGTAGTGACCAGCGCCTGAGTGGGTGCAGACGGAGCCTTCCCTTGCAGGCGTCTGAGGTTTCGCGTGCGGTGGCGGCGGCCATGTCGATCGCCTCGGCGCTCGATCTGACCGTCGACGATGCGGTCGTCCTTCAGAATTCCAACAAGCTCTCCGCGCGCCTGCTGCCTTGCGATGTCCTGGCCCGAGTGGCGCCTCTGGCGCATCAGCGCGCCCAGTTCGAAATCGGGCTCGCGCAACGGCTCGCCGAAACTGCGAGCCCCGTGGCGGCTCTCGAGCCTCGCGTGGAGCCGCGCGTCTACGAGCGTGACGGCTTTGCGATCACGCTGTGGACCTACTACGCATCCGTGACGCCTCCAGACGTCGCGCCGGCGGACTTTGCGAAAGCGCTCGCGCGGCTGCATGCCGGCATGCGCAAGCTCGACGCCGCCGCGCCGCACTTCACGATCCGGGTTGCCGAGGCTCAGCAACTCATGGCGAGCCGCGAGGTGACTGCGGCGCTCCCCGACGCGGACCGGGAGCTTCTCGGCAGCGCGCTGAGCGGCCTGAGACGAGCGATCGCCGAGCGCGGCGCGGTGGAGCAGCTTCTGCACGGCGAGCCGCACCCGGGCAACCTGCTCGGCACGAAGGACGGGCCGGTGTTCATCGACCTCGAGACTTGTTGCCGTGGGCCGATCGAATTCGACCTCGCCCACGTGCCGCAAGAAGTTGCGAAACACTATCCGGACGTCGATCAGGGACTGATGGGCGCGTGCCGGGGCCTCGTGCTTGGGATGGTCGCAGCGTGGCGCTGGGACGTGGGCGACCAGTTCCCGAACGGGCCGCGAGTGGGCCGGGAACTCGTGGGCGCCCTGCGCAAGGGTCCGCCGTGGCCTACGCTCGACGTCGTGATGCGGGAAATGGCTGGTCCATAAGCGGATGGGCGCCGCCAGCCCTGGCGCCGATTCGGCTCAGGAGCGTCGGGATGACCGGTACTTGCCCCAGACGGGCTCGACCAGCAGCGAGATGAGCGCGATCGCCACGCTGGCGTTGATCGCGTAGCTGGCGGTCGGCGGCCCGAGGGGGTCGAGCCCAAGGGTGCCGAGCACCGCGCCGAGCGCGCCCAGGAAGAGGACGGGCGCCGAGATGTAGCAGTGCAGCCGGTGGCAGCGGGCCGCATTGAGGGCGCAGCCGGCGCCCATCCAGGCCAGCGCCACCGCCCAGACGAGCGTCCTGGCGTCTCGCGCCAGCGGCAGGAAGTTGGTGGCGAACCCAGCGAGGAACGGCAACCCCCACCAGAAGAAGGCGCTCGTGGGCCGCGCCAGGAAGTCCCTGGCGCCCGGCGTGGTTTGCGGTTGCGCAGTCATGGATGAAGGCTCGCTCCAGCATCGGCGACGCAGCAGGCGCCGTGGGTCTGGACCGGCGGGCAGGCGACATCGCCGTACGAGCAGAAGACGCAGCAATCGCCCGGTCTCGGCGTCAACAGCGCCCCGCATCCGGGGCAGTCGTAGAAGTAGCTGCAGGCGTCGGTCGGCATGGTCTGGGTGGCCGCGTGTCCGCACTGCGGGCAGGTGATGGTCGAGCGCAGCGCCGCGATCGGCGAAGGGCCGCTCACTTCGGGGCGCCATTCGCAAGGATCGGGCGGCGCGCGTACCCGCGGCGGTCCGCGCCGGAGCGCGTTTCGCTCAGCCGCTGCATCTGCGCTCGCCGTCTCGTTCCGACATCCTGATCGAGCGTGCTACGACCTGTAGCCGCTACGGATACAAGCGGAAAAAACGCCGATTTGGGTGGATGGCCTCAGCCTCGAGCGTCGGCGCTGGCGTCCAGCCTCTCGCTCTCCAGCAATTCCAGCACCGGGCAGAGGGGCGCAGGTCCATCCTCGGTGCATCGGCCGACCGTGTCGGCAAGGATGGTTGCGAGCCGAGCCAGGTCGGCGATCTTGGCGCGCACGTCATTCAGGTGGGTTTCGGCGACGACGCGCACCTCCTGGCAGGCGCGATGCCCAGGCTCGGCCAGGCCGAGCAGCGCCCGGATCTCCTCGATGGAGAAAACCCAGCTCCCGCGCCCGGCGCACGAAGGTCAGGCGGCGCAGAGCCGGCGCGTCATAGGCCCTGTGGCCGCCCTCGGTGCGGCCGGGCGCGGGGATCAGCCCGATGCGTTCGTAATAACGGATGGTCTCGAGATGTACGCCGCTCATGCGGGCGAGCCTGCCGATCGAGAGTCCACGAGACGCGCGCACGTGAATACCTCTCGATCCCGTAGTGACTACGGAATGCAGCATGCCTGGGAACGAACATCAAGACCAGCCCGCCTGCGCGCGAGGGCGTTCAAGCGAAGCTTTGGCCGCCCCGACCGCGAGTTCGACGTCGTGACTTCGATGAGACACCGCGCGACAAGGCGCCGGGCTAAGGCAGAGGACGAGGAGGCTCGGCCGATGATCGACCATATGGGGTTCTACATCCGCGACGCGGGCAGGAGCCTCGCATTCTACCAGGCGGCGCTGGCGCCGCTCGGCATCGAGGTCGTGCAGGAACAGCCGCAGTTCAAGGCGAAGATCTTCATGCGGCGGGGCGGCGTCACGTTCCTGTGGTTGGGGGAGCCCGACCGCGGCGATCCGCGCATCGCCAATCCTGGCGTCTCGCCGGTGCATATCGGCTTCTCTGCCGCGAGCCGGGCCGAGGTCGATGCCTTCTACGCCGCGGCTTTGGCGGCGGGCGGCCGCGACAACGGCCAGCCGAGCCACTCACGGCCGACCTGCTACAACGGCTTCGTGTTCGACCCGGACGACAACAACATCGAGGCAATCTGGCAGACGGAACGCGTCGCGGCGGCGCCAGCGGTGGATTGACGGACGTGGCGGCAAATCTACTTGCCGGCCGGCGCCACCGGGTAACGGCCGACTAAATCCGGACGCGGCCTCGTCCAAGCCGCCTTGCCCGAGGCCTTCCGCGGTAGCACAAGCTGCGACATGCACCTGAGCCACAATCCCGCTGCGCCTGCGGCTCCGAAGATCGGTTTCGAGCAGTTCCTCGCGGTTGACGTTCGTGTCGGCCGCGTCGTGGCGGCCGAGCCATTCCCGGAGGCGCGCAAGCCCGCCTACAGGCTGACGCTCGACTTCGGCCCCGTGATCGGTACGAAGACGTCGAGCGCGCAACTCGTCGACCACTATACGCCGGAGTTGCTCGTCGGAAGGCTCGTGGCGGCGGTCGTGAACTTCGCGCCCCGGCAGATCGGCAAGTTCATGTCGGAAGTGCTCACCCTTGGCTTTCCCGATGAACAGGGCGCCGTCGTGCTCTTCAAGCCCGACAAGGACATCCCGATCGGGGGACGGATGTTCTGAACGAGCGCGGCGTGGGTCACCCGTTCATGTTGACTTCCAGAACGGCGAAACCTACCGATTTTCGAATGGCCAAGCTCGAAACCAACCCGATCGTACCGGACGCCCATATTGGCGTCGCGGTTGGCCAGGAATAGTCCCGTCCACCTACCGCTGGCGCAA
>DATKRO010000078.1:0-8194 GCA_035532115.1 Caulobacteraceae bacterium
ATCATCGCCGTCACCCCGGCCAAGCGAAGCGCGAGCCGGGGCCGGACGGGCCGCGGCCAGGCTGGAATTCGTCTTGGAAGCGGCGGGTCCGGCCCCGGATCGCCCTTTCAGGCCGTCCGGAGTGACGGCGATGATGGTCAAACCTCCGCGAATTAGCCCTTTCGCAATCCGACCGCATCGCCGTGGCGCCGCTGCCGATTGGTCGGAACGCGCCCCTTCCACCCCCGCGCCTGGCGGCGCGGCGGTCCCCCGCCTGCGGGGAAGGAGCGAGGGTGCCTCAGGTCGCCTCGTGCTCTAGAACGGCCCCGTTCTTGCGCCGCCGCGCCTGGCCGGGCAGGCCCGGTTCCATTGTGGGTCAGGAAAGCTTGATGCGACCAAGGCTCGCCGTTTCCCGCGCCGCCGTCGAGATGATCAAGGCGTTCGAGGGCTTCCGCTCGAAGGCCGCGCAGCTCGACGACGGCCGCTGGACCATCGGCTACGGCCATACGGCGACGGCGCGGGCCGGCGCGCAGATTTCCGAGCCGGATGGCGAGGCGCTGCTGCTCTACGACCTGATCGGGGCCGCCCACGCGGTGAACGAGCATGTGTTCGCGCCGCTTGGCCAGAACCAGTTCGACGCCCTCGTCGCCTTCGTCTTCAACATCGGGGTGCGCAACTTCCGCGGCTCGACGACGCTGCGCCGGCTCAACGAAGGCCGCGCCCTGGAAGCGGCGATCGCCATGGACATGTGGCGCAAGGCCGATGTCGAGGGCGAGCGCATCGTCGTCGACGCCCTGGTGCGCCGCCGCGCCGCCGAAAAGGCGCTGTTCCTGAAGCCCGTCGAGGGCTGGACGCCGGTTCCGACGCCGGTCCTGCCGCCCAAGGTGGACTACGACGCCGCGGGCGCCCTGCCGTTGCAGACGCCCATCGCCGCGCGCGCCTCGATGGCCGGCGAGCGCGTCAGCGCCGAGCGGGCGCCGGCGTCGCCGTTCGAGCCGCCGCAGCCGCCCTCCGCCGCCGAGGCGGCCGCCGAGGCCGTCTTCGAGCGCCTAGAGGCGCTGCTGGTGGAAGCCCCGCCGGCTGCGGGCGCCGCTGCAACGGCCGAACCGGCCGACGCCGACGCCGCGGGCGCCAAGGACGAGCTGCTGCTCCAGCGCCAGGCCGGCGCGAGCGGGCCTGGCCGGCCGATCGTCCGATCCCTGGTTCTGCTGGCGCTGGGCGCCGCGGGGATCGGGCTCTTCATTCTGGCGTCGGTCTGGCTGTTTGCGGCGCCGGACACCCGCGTCGTCGGCCTGCCGGCGCAGCCGGCGGGGCTTGGCGTCGGCGCCCTCGGCGTCGTGGTGTTTGCGATCGCCGTCTATTTCCTGCTCGAGCGCCTCGGCCTGCCGCGGCCCGCGGGCGAGCGGCAGGACGGCCCGGCCGACGCGGCCTGAGCCTGGCCGGCGCGGGCGGCGGCCTCGCCGGCCCGCCGCTCCCGTGATAGGGCTGGCGCGATGATCCCCCACCACGGCCCGACGCTGGACTTTGGCCTGGGCGAGACCGCCGAGGCGATCCGCGAGACCACCGCCCGCTTCGCCGCCGCCGAGATCGCCCCGCGGGCGGCCCGGATCGATCGCGACGACAGCTTCCCGCGCGACCTGTGGCCGCGCCTGGGCGCGCTCGGCCTGCACGGGATCACCGTCGAGGAAGCCGATGGCGGCCTCGGCCTGGGCTATCTCGAGCACGTGGTGGCGATGGAGGAGATCTCCCGGGCGTCGGCCTCGGTGGGGCTCTCCTACGGCGCCCATTCCAACCTCTGCATCAACCAGATCCGCCGCTGGGGCACGCCGGCGCAGAAGGCGCGCCATCTGCCCCGCCTGATCAGCGGCGAGCATCTGGGGGCGCTGGCGATGAGCGAATCCGGCGCGGGCTCGGACGTGATCTCGATGCAGCTGCGCGCCGAGCGGCGCGGCGACCGCTATGTGCTGAACGGGACCAAGTTCTGGATCACCAACGGCCCGGGCGCCGACGTGCTGGTGGTCTACGCCAAGACCGATGCACTGGCCGGCTCGCGCGGCGTCTCGGCCTTCATCGTCGAGAAGGGCTTCGCCGGATTCCGCTGCGCCCAGAAGCTCGACAAGCTGGGCATGCGCGGCTCGGACACGGGCGAGCTGGTGTTCGAGGCGTGCGAGGTTCCGGCCGAGAACCTGCTGGGCGCCGAGGGCGGCGGCGCGGCGGTGCTGATGAGCGGCCTCGACTACGAGCGCACCGTGCTCGCCGGCGGGCCGCTCGGGATCATGCAGGCATGCCTGGACGCGGTGCTCCCCTACGTGCGCGAGCGGCGCCAGTTCGGCCGGCCGATCGGCAGCTTCCAGCTGATGCAGGGCAAGGTCGCCGACATCTACGTGGCCCTGAACT
This sequence comes from Caulobacteraceae bacterium, assembly GCA_035532115.1. GTDB lineage: Bacteria > Pseudomonadota > Alphaproteobacteria > Caulobacterales > Caulobacteraceae > Acaudatibacter. The sequence continues at coordinate 2,377 of DATKRO010000078.1, forward strand.
CGGCCCGCGCCTACGTCTACGCCGTCGCCCGGGCCTGCGACGCCGGCCGCGCCACGCGCTTCGACGCCGCCGGCGCGATCCTCTACGCCTCGGAAAACGCGGTGAAGACGGCGCTGGAATCGATCCAGGCGCTCGGCGGCGCGGGCTATCTGAAGGATTATCCGGTCGAGCGCTGCCTGCGCGACGCCAAGCTCTACGACATCGGCGCCGGCACCAACGAGATCCGCCGCTTCCTCATCGGCCGCGAACTCGTCGGCGAGGGGTGAGGGGCGCCGGCCGCGCGCCAGCGTCGGCGGGAGGGCCCCGGCTATGACGGCAACCTCGCCTCGGACGGGACGCGCAGCTTCACCTACGACGTGGAGAACCGGCTGCTTTCCGCCTCGGCGCCCACCGCGGTCAGCCTCGCCTACGATCCCCTGGGCCGGCTTCAGGCGAGCACCGCCGCCGGAGCGACCACGACCTTCCTCTACGATGGTTCCAGCCTCGTGGCCGAGTACGCGGGCGCGGCGGTGCTGCGCCGGTACGTGCCCTCGGGCCTCGGCGCCGATGCGCCGCTCCTCTGGTACGAGGGCGCGGCCGAGGCGAGCCCGCGCTGGCTCGAGGCCGATGCGCAAGGCTCGATCATCGCCTGGTTGGATTCCAGCGGCGACGCCGGCGCCCAGTATGGCTATGATCCCTTCGGCCTGCCGGACCCCGCCAGCGGCTGGTCGGGCGCCAGATACCGCTACACCGGCCAGATCATGATCCCCGAGGCCCAGATCTACGAGTACAAGGCCCGCGTCTACGATCCCTCTGCCCTCCCTGCGTTCCGAGCCGAGCACGGCGAAACACAACCGGCGGCGATTCCACTTATCCGACGCCGATTCCTGTCCCGACGATCCAGGCCAGCTCTCCTGGTCCCATGCCTGGAAGTCGTCGTCGTCGGTTCCGTCGGTCAGATGTGACTGCCTTGTCTGGATGCGCGTGCGGGAGCGTCGTCGTGGAGGCGCCGGATTCGACGCGCAGGACGGGCGCGGGCCCTTCGCGTCGGTCGAGATGGTAGTCGTCAAGACCTAGGCGGCGAAACTCGCGGGGCATGCGCCCGAGCGTGCCGGGGTAGAACGACAGGATGCGGCCGGAGGCGTTCTTGTAGAAGGTCTGGCAGTCTCCGGCCCAGCTCATGGTCTGCAGTTCCGGCTGGATCAGGTCGTTGTAACGCTGCGTCATTTCTGACTTAACCTCCAGTGACGACAGCCGCATCGCAGCGAGATCCTTGATGCGCTTCGACGGGCCGCCCGCGCGTCGAGACGACTCCGGTTTCCGTTATCTCGCCGACGCCCTCGGCAATCAGTTCGACATGATCCTGAGCCAGGGCCGGATAGTAGTCGTCGGACACCAGCAGGCGCTTGCAGCCCGGGTCGTACGTCGGTGTGAAGGCAGCGAGCATCGCCGGGTCACTGATGTGCGTGCGCACGTTCGCCAGGGCGATCTTCCGCAGCCGCTCCACGGCGCGGGGGTTTCTGCGAAACACCCGGTAGGTCCCTCCAGAGCGTTGCGGTACAGCATCCGGCGGTGGTTCGCGATGGCTCGCTATCCTCGCCGGCGGAGGTAGCCTTTGCGCTCGCGTCGTAGCCGACATTCCGTCTCGGCATGACCCAGGTGGGAGTCGCGGAATCTCTCTTGGCGGCGTATATGTGATCAGCGATAAGCTATGCCAACGGAATAGTGAAGGAGCGCTCGGCTCGCAGAAGAACGACACCGCGGGAAGGCAAAAAACCAATGGAAGGAAACGCCAATATGCAACTCCGCTATTCGTCCGAGGAGATACTTGCCGATCACCCCTATGTGCGGCCCAATCTGTTCGGGAAGCGTCAGCTGCACGGCGGCTATGGCGCCGACGGGGTCTATCACTCGCCGCGCACCTTCAAGCGCTGGCCGGCCATCCAAGCTTGGCGGGCGAATTTCCTCAAAAAGGGCGGCGAGCTGATCGACGCCTCGACCCGCATCCTGCACGCCCCGCACTATCCGGGCCTGGCGCAGATGAAGCTGCTCTTGGCCAACGGGATCACCCTCCCCTTATGGAACAACCTGACCACGACGGGGATCATCGAGGGGCGCGGGCGGATGCTGGCCACCATCGAGGCGCCCGACTTCCAGCCGCTGGTCACGGAAGACATCTCCGAGATGGCGACCGCGCACCTGAACCGCGGCCTCTTTGTTGCCCACGGCCTGGATGAGGGCGGCGATGGGACCAACCGGATCGGGGCGCATGACCAGATGTGGTACCTGGCCCGCGACCTGGTTTTGGGTGCAAACGCCCACCCGATGCCCGAGATTCCCGAACGCGGCGGGCGGCCCGGCGGCGACGGGCGCGAGATGCCGCAGATCCCTGCGGGCCACGAGGCGCTGATCAAACAGCTGATGAACGTGCTCCTGATCGAGATCCGGGCCGAGCGCGGGTTTGAGTTCAACGTCAATCTGATGCGCGACCCGGAGGCCTTCACCGACCGCCGCGCCGACGCAACCAGAGCCGCCGACATCGTCGACCAGATTCGCCAGGACGAGGCGTCGCATGTTGCGTATCTGCAGCTGTTCGTTTCGGAACTCAGGCCGCTGCACTTCAAGACGGCGGACGGGGTGGTTGAGGGCAAGACCTTCATCGATCCGGTGTGGGCGAAGATCGTCGCCTATGGGGCCGACGAGGTGCCGGTGATGCAGAGGAAGGTGACGCGCGAGCTGATCGAGGCGTGCGTGAAAGGGAAGCCGAGCGGGGCGGCGCTGATGGCGCAGTTTGATGCGTTGGGGGATAATTCGAGAGCGGAAGCTGCCGAATAACCCCTCGCCCCCGCCGTCATGGCCCGACTTGTTCTGACTTGCTCGGGCCACCCATGATCACCTTCTAGGATCAGTGTTCATGGGTCACCCGCATTCCGCCGCTTCGCGGCTCCAGCGTGGGATGACGATTAGAGATTGCGGCGGACTTGGATTTTGAAACGATTTGCAGGGCTATCCATATGAAATTCGGGCTCTTTTATGAACTGCAGCTGCCTAAACCCGCGGATAAGGACCAGTGGGATCCGGATGCCGAGCGGCGGATCTTTCATGAGATGCTGGACCAGGTGGCGCTGGCCGACTCGCTCGGCTTCGACTTTGTGTTCGAGGTCGAGCACCACTTCCTGGAGGAATACTCCCACTCCTCCGCGCCCGAGCTGATGATGGCGGCGCTGTCGCAGCGCACGAAGAACATCCGGCTCGGCCACGGCATCGTGCTGACGCCGCCGGGCTATAACCACCCGGCGCGGGTGGCCGAGCGAATCTCGGCGCTGGACATCCTGTCGAACGGTCGGGTCGAATTCGGCTCCGGCGAATCCGCCTCCGAGATGGAGCTGGGCGGCTTCCGCGTCGACCGGCGCATGAAGAAGGCCATGTGGGAAGAGGCCACCCGCGAGATCACCAACATGATGACCTCGACGCCATATCCCGGGTTCGAGGGTGAGTTCTTCTCCATGCCGACGCGGAACGTCATCCCGAAACCGCTGCAGAAGCCGCACCCGCCGCTCTGGGTGGCGGCGTCCAGGCGGGAGACCACCATGGTGGCGGCGCGGCTCGGCATGGGCTCGCTGGGGTTCGGGTTCGAGACGCCGGAGGAGCTGGGCGAACGCGCGCTGGAATATTACCGGCTGGTGCGCGAGGAGCTGATGCCCATCGGCCGCGCGATCAATCCGGGGCTGGCGGTGCTGAATACCTTCATGATGGCCGACACTGACGAGGAGGCCATGCGCCGCAGCGCCAACGGGCCGGCCTTTTTCTCCTATTCGCTGGGCTATTTTTACAACCCGGCGACGGGCGGGAACCACAAGCCCGGCGCGACCAACGTCTATGCCGATTTCCTCTCACGCGCGGAGGAGACGGCCGGCGCGCAGGCGCAGCGGGGCGGGTTCCTGTCCGCCGCGGAGATCGCCACGGGCGAGCCTGAGGACGAGGTGCAAAAGGCGCTCTATCGCGCGGCGCGGAGCGGCAATGCGATCGGGACCACGGAGAGCCTGCGGCGTACCCTGGCCAAGTACGAGGAGCAGCACCTGGACGTGATGATCTTTGTCGCCCAGTGCGGCGACCGGAAGCACGAGCACATCATGGAATCGATCGAAAAGTTCGGCAAAGAGCTGTTGCCGGAGTTCAAGGAGCGGCATAGCCGCGAGCAGAAGCCCTGGCGCGCCGACCAACTGAAGGGCGTCGACTTCCCGATCAATTCGTCGATCTGAGGCAGACGCTGCCATGGCCCGCCCGAGCGACATCAGGAACGACGAATTGCGCGGGATGTTGGAGACCGCGTTTTCCGCCATGCGCGTGGGGCGTGGCATCGACGCGGTGCACGCCTGCGCGGACGCCTATCTGCGCTATGTGCAGGTGTTTCCGGAAGCGATGAAGGAGACCATCCCCATGCGCGGACGGGAGATTTCGCGGCTGCTGCGCTGGCCGGCCCTCGGCGCCAATATGAAGCCGGACTCGATCGCCGTCGGCGCGCCTGAGATCGAGTTCCTGCGCGAGCGGTTTTCGGTGTCCGAGGCCATGACCTATTATCAGTTCGTCCTCGATGAGATCCTCGAACGGGAGGGCCGCTCGCTTTGACCGTCATGTATTTCCGGAGCGGCGTGCTGATCTTCGACGCGCGGACGCCGCTGGACGGCCAGGGCCGAGTACACCGCCCGACAGCACCACAAGCGCGAGCCGCGGAACGTCGCCACCCCCCGACGGGGAGGCGGCGGCATGCCAAGCAGGCCATGGGTCGTGGTGAACCAAACCGAGGCCGCGACCCAGCCGAGACAAAGCAGGCCCGCCAGCCGCCAGCGGTCTACCCCGTGGCCCAGCAGCAGCTTGGAGAGCGGCGTTGGGTCGCCGAATAGCGCCGCCTGCCCCGGTGCCTTGGGTGCGCTGAGCCAAGAGAGGGAAGCCTTCATGATCGGGCGCTCTCGCAACAGCGTTCGCTTCGAGCCGGGGATGTCCCGGGCTGATTTGAACCGATGGCGCGCGTGAATTGCTCGCACCGCACGTGAAGTGCGAAGCCATAGATGTTTGCTTCGGTGATGTTCTCCTGTGTTGCGTCGGTTCGCAGTCGCCGGCAGCAAGCTCGTCCACCTGCTCGTCCCCGTCTAGCCGATCGTCTCGTTTCGGCCCGCCCCGGTTGCGCCAACCTGGTCGACCGACGAGAGCAATAGACGGACCTAGCCATGGTCGACGCCTGGATGGTGATCCAGAACCAGGTCCAGTTTGATGTTTCGGCGTAGGGGCAGATATGTATTATCGTTGATAAGTCTCGTCGTCAGAGCCGAGTCAGGGAGATGGGAACGTGGTGGATCGCCTGAAGGGCCGGGTCGCGGTGATCACCGGAGCCTGCTCGGGCATAGGTCTGGGCGCGGTGGAGCTTTTTGTCTCGGAGGGCGCCAAGGTGCTCGCTGCGGATATCCAGGATGAAAAGGGCAAGGCGCTGGCCGAGCGGTTCCACGGCCAGGTGGTCTATCAGCACTGCAACGTGATGGAGCAGGCCGACATCGCCGGCGCCATGCAGGCCGCGGTGGACGCCTTCGGACGCCTCGACATCCTGTTCAACAACGCCGGCGCCGGCGGCTCGATGAACACGATCGCCGAGATGACCGGCGACGCATGGGACTTCAGCCAGAACCTGCTGCTGCGCTCGGTTGCGCTGGGCATCCGCTACGCCATCCCGCACATGAAAGCCGTTGGCGGCGGCTCGATCATCAACACCGCGTCCATCGCCGGGACCCAGGCCGGCGCGGGCCCGATCGCCTATTCGGTGGCCAAGGCCGCGGTGATCCACCTC
>DATKRO010000079.1:0-14972 GCA_035532115.1 Caulobacteraceae bacterium
GTGGCGGCGCAGGCCGCGGCCCACCCGGCGCCGGCGCCGCCGGTCCCGCCGGGGCCAGCCAGCGCCCCGGCCAGCGCGTCGGCGATTGCGCCGGCCGGCGCCGCCCGCGCGCGAGCGCCAGCCGCCGCGTCCGCCGCCGCCTCGCCGGACAATGCGCTGGCCAGCCCGGCGGCCAGGCCTCGCCCGGTCCGCCGGCGCGAGCGCGCCGGGCCGGCCGCGCCCGTCCATCCGGACAACTACGTCCCGTTCTGAAGCTCGGGCCGGGCGCCGCCGGGGCCGCCGCAGGCCCGTTCGGTCTGACGGACGTAGACGCGGTCGAACTCCTTCAGCGCCTCGCTCAGCTCGGCGTAGGGGATCAGCGACGGGTGCAGCCGCCGCGCCTCGTCCTTCGCCGCCGTCGGCGTTCTGCGCCAACCATCCATGCGCCGCTGCGCCAGCCAGCGCTCGTGCTCGAGCTCGGCCAGCGCCTCGAGTTCGGCTGCGGTCCGATAGAGCCGCTCGCCTGGCGCCAGGCGCGGCAGGCCGGCGGCGAGGCCGGTCCAGCGCGCCGGATCGACGCCGGCGCTGGCGAGCTTGGCCGGGACGTGGGCGACGGCGTCGCGGTTGGCCTGGCGGTAGGTCTCGTCGAGCCCGTCCCAGGGCCGGGCGGAGCGGTTCAGCGGGTCGTCGCGCCGCTCGGGCGCCAGGCTGGCGCGGTAGGCCTCGTTGAAGTCGCGCGCCGCGGCGTCGGGCGCGTCGGCGAGGAATTCGCTGGCCTCGAGGATGGTGGCGAGGTCGCCGAACGCCGTCGGGGCGCCTGGGCCGCGGTCGCCGGCAGGCGCGGCGATCGGGCTCGCCTCGCCGAGGCGGACGAAGATCGGCGGAGCCTCCAGGTCGAGGGCGCGCAGCAGCGACTGCAGCACCGAGACGGCCGCCAGCGCCTCGGTGTCGGTCGCCAGGCACACGTAGGCGGCGGTGATCGGACCGGCCTCGGCGACGGCTGCGGCGAGCGCCTCCGGGCCTGGCCTGACCGCGAGGCCGCCGATCTCGCCCTCGATGCAGCGGATCTGCGCGCAGGCGTCGATCTCGGGGGCGCGCACCCTCAGCACCCCTTCCAGCGCCCCGGCCGCGGGATCGACGATGGTGAGGCGCGGCAGGTCCAGATAGGTGGTGCGGCAGTTGACGATGAGGTCGCGGGCGATCGCCTGGCCGGTCTGGCCGAATCCGACGATCAAGGCATGGATGCGCGCGTGGCCAAGGTCGCGGGCGATCCGGAACGGCGAGTGCGCCAGGGCGAGCGCGCGCGCCGCGAGGGCCGCCCTGGAGAGCACGCGCGTGCGCGCATCGTTCAGCGCCGCGGCGGCGTCTTCGGCCAGCCGCACGTCGCGCATGAGCACGGTGATGCGGGCGCCGGGCGCGGCCGCGCGCGCCGAGCGGGCGAAGGCCAGCGCCTCGGCGTCTTTCTCGGCGGCGATCAGCACGTGGTCGGCGCCGCCGGCGTGGTCGAACACCGCCCTGGCGCGATCCGAAGGCGGCCAGGCCAGGGCGATGGCGGTGAAGCTGGCAGAATCGAACCCCGGGGCCCCCAGCCACAGGGCGCTGCGCCGGCCGCGGCGGGCGCGCTCGAACGCCGCCACCGCCACCGCGTCGGCCCCGATCACCACCACCGCCTGCTTGGTCCAGCGCGCCAGGGCCGTGGCCAGGTGCTGGCGCAGCAGCGCGCCCAGCGCCACGAGGCCGCTGAAGACGACACCGGCGCCGGTCCAGCGGCCGACGCGGAAGCGCCAGTCGAGCAGGGCCAGGCCATGCGAATAGGTGTCGTTGTCGATCTCGAAGAGGGCGATCGAGCGGTAGAGGGCCTCGTCCAGCGGGAGGTGACGCCCGCTCCAGCCCCAGATTCCGAGCGCAAGGGTGAGCAGCGCCGCCGCCGGAATGGCCCAGGCTATTCGTAAGGGAAAGCCGCCGCCGCGCTGCTGCATCTCTAGAGCGCGCTCAGCCCGGAAACCCGCCGGCGCGCGACAGCGCCGAGGCGGGCGCCTTGCCGATCTTCCCGCCGATCCAGCGGCCGGTCTCGACGAGGGCGTCCAGGTCGTAGCCGGTATCGTAGCCGGCGCGCTGCAGCATGTAGACGAGATCCTCGGTGGCGATGTTGCCGGTGGCCGCCGGTGCGAACGGGCAGCCGCCCAGACCGCCGCAGCTGGCGTCGAGCACGCTCACTCCCGCCTCGATGCTGGCGAAGGCGTTGGCGAGCCCGGCGCCGCGGGTGTCGTGGAAGTGGACGCGAAGGCGCGCGCCGGGGGCGGCCGCGCGCACCGCCTCGATGCGCCGGCGCACGGTCCAGGGATCGGCGGCGCCGATGGTGTCGGCCAGAGCGATCTCGGCGACGCCGAGGGCGCCGGCGTCGCGGGCCAGGGCGACGACCTGGTCTTCGGGCACCTCGCCGTCGAACGGGCAGCCGAAGGCGACCGAGAAGGTGACGCTGATCGGCGGACCGCCTTCGCGGTCCCGACGCTGGGCGATGGCGGCGAGCGCGTCCATCTGGGCCGAGGTGGGCGCCCCCTGGTTGCGGACGCCGAACCCGTCGGTGGCGCAGACGACCACGTTGGCCTCGTCGACGCCGGCCGTCAGCGCCCGGTCCCAGCCGCGCTCGTTCAGCACCAGGCCGATGCGCGTCAGACCGTCATGGCGCGGCAGCGCGGCCATGATCGCCTCGGCGCCGGCCATCTGCGGCACCCGGCGCTCGTTGACGAAGGAGACGACCTCGATGCGGCGCGCGCCGCAGCGCTCCAGCCGGCCGATGAACTCCAGCTTGTCCGGCGCGCTCAGCACCGCCGCCTCGTTCTGCAGCCCGTCGCGCGGGCCGACCTCGACGATCTCGATGAAGCCGGTCATGGTCGGGCGAGTGTGTCGCGAAAGCCGCGGCGGCGCGAGCCCAAACCGGTCCGCCAGCCGAGGTCCGCGGCGCGATGCGCCCCTCAGCCGGGGGGCGGGCGCGCTTCGCCTGCGGCCGCAGGGGGCAGAACAGCGCCAGCCGTGTCGGTCGCGTCCGCCGCCGGTTCGTAGACGCGCAGGCTCTGCGGCTTGCCGGTGGAATAGTCGAGGCCGGCGACCTGCCCCACCAGCCGCGCCGAGGCGCCGTCGCCGGCGAGCGCCTTCTCGAACGCCGCCTGGTCGCGTCCCTCCACCACCGCCGGGCGACCGTCGGCGATGGCCTGCGCCGCATCGGCGGCGCCGCCGAGCTGGGTGTGGGCGCCCAGGGCGAAGACGGCGCTCGGTTCGGCGTAGCCGGCGATGGTCACCGGGCTCTCCGCCAGGCCCTGCCTGGGGCTGATGCCGGCGCGCGCCAGCGTCCGGGCGAGGCGGCTGGAGAGCCACAGCGGCTTCAGCGAGGGCGCGAGGGCGCCGGCGAGCACGCCGTGGGCCGCGAGCCCGAGCCCGCAGGCCACGGCGGCGGCCGCGGCCGAGCGGCCCCGCAGCAGCAGCCGCGCACCGGCGGCGGCCGCGGCCAGATAGACGAGCGCGGCGACGGCGGCCCAGATCCAGCTCGCCGCGCCCCCGTAGGTCGCGCCGGCGTAGAGGCCGAGCCCGGCGAAGGCGAAGGCGCCCAGCAGCGCCAGCCCGGCGCCGGTCCAGCGCATCGCCCTGCCGATCGGATCGGCGAGCGCCGCGGCCATCAGCCAGGCGAGGGCGCCGTAGGTGGGCAGGGTGTAGTGGGGCAGCTTGCTGGGCACGAGCTCGAAGATCAGCCAGCTCGGGATCAGCCAGCACAGGGCGAAGCGGATGGCGGGCTCGCCGCGGCGGCGCCAGCCGGCGGCGAGGCCGGCTGGCAGCAGCAGCACCGCCGGAAACAGGGTGACCGGGCTCAGCGCGGCGAAATAGCCCGGCGGGGCGCCATGGCCCTCCTGGCCGCCCATCAGCTTGGGCGCGAGGTCGCCGCCGATCGCCGCGCCCCAGAAGGCGCCGTCGGTGGCCACGGTGATCGCCAGCGCCCACGGCAGCACCATGGCCGCCAGGATGATCGGTCCCCAGCTCCAGCCCAGCCTGCCCAGCCAGTCGATGCGCCGGTCCCATGCGGCGAGGACGAGCATGGTCGCGAGCACCACCATCGGCCCGATCGGCCCCTTCAGCAGCACCGAGGCGGAGAGTCCCACCCAGAACAGCGTCCTCGTCCGCCAGCCGGCCGCAGTGCCTCCATTGGCCGCCAGGTACAGCCGCCCGAGCGCGGCCATGGCCAGGGTGACCGCGCCGCAGAGGGCCGCGTCCGTGGTGGCGAGGGCGGCCTCGGTGGAGAGCACCGCCGTGGTCCCCAGGAGCGCGCCGGCCATGGTCGCGGCCCAGCCGGGCAGGAACGCCGCCGCGCCCCAGGCGCACGCGGCCGCGGCCAGCATCGCGCCCAGCAGCGAGGGGATGCGGTAGGCCCAGATCTGGCGGCGCTCCACCGACGAGAGCGTCTTCACGCTGGCCGCTTGCAGCCAGTAGATTCCCACCGGCTTCTTCGAGCGCGGCTCGGCCTGGAACATGATGTTGGTGAAGTCGCCCGTCTCCAGCATCTGGGCGCTGGCCTCGGCGAAGCGCGATTCGTCGCGGTCGGTGGCGGGCAGGGTGAAGATGGCCGGCAGGCCCGCGGCCAGGGCCACGAGCGCGGCCAGCAGCGGCCCTCGCCCCCTGGCCGAGACCTGGTCGAGCAGCTTCCTGAGATTCATCGGCGTCTGGATAGCACGTCCTTCCAGGGCTTGGCTTTTCGGCTATGACGCCGCTCATGACCTTGGACATCAGCATCGTCGTGCCCGTCTACGACGAGGAGGGCGCCGCCCCCGGCCTCGCCCGGGAGATCGCCGCGGCGTTCGCCGGGCGCGCCTACGAGCTCATCTTCGTCGACGACGCCAGCCGCGACGGCGTGTTCGCCGCGCTGCAGGCGCTGGCCGCCGAAATCCCGGCGCTTCGGCTCGTCCGTCACGCCCGCAACGCCGGCCAGAGCCGGGCCATCCGCACCGGCGTCGCCGCGGCGCGGGCGCAGATCGTCGTCACCCTCGATGGCGACGGCCAGAACGATCCGGCCGACGCGCCGCGCCTGGCCGATCTGCTCGCCGCGGGCCCGCCCAGCCTTGGTCTGGTGGGGGGGCTGCGGGTCAGGCGGCGCGATTCGGCGGCCAGGCGGGCCGCCTCGCGCATCGCCAACGGCGTGCGCCGCCGGCTGCTCGACGACGCGGCGGCCGACACCGGCTGCGGCCTGAAGGCGTTCCGTCGCGAGGCGTTCCTGAAGCTGCCCTACTTCGACCATATGCACCGCTTCCTGCCGGCCCTGATGCTGCGCGAGGGCTACGAGGTGCGCTTCGAGCCGGTGGGGCATCGGCCGCGCCGGGCCGGACGCTCGAAATACACCAATCTCGGCCGGCTCAGGGCGTCGCTCCTCGACCTCGTCGGCGTGGTCTGGCTGAACCGCCGCGCCCGCGATCCTGGTCAGATCGTCGAGGCTTCAGGTCAGGGCGGTGAACAGCATCGCCACCAGGAAGAGGTCGAGCGCGCGCGCGAGGACGGCCATGGGAACTCCGGCGGAACCAGGTCGGCCCGCCGCCGAGCAAGAATCGGGCCAGCGACGGAGCGCGCCGGCGAGCCCTAAGGCGCCGGTCCACCCGGGCTGCCGGTCTCGCCGCCCACCGAGGTCGCCTGGGTCGGCGACTTCGTGCCGGGGACGAGCTTGCGGTTGGGCGCGGCCGAGCCCACCACCGTGGGGGCCTCGGCCGGCGCGACCTGGCCGGTCGGCGCCTTGCCCGGCGTGCTCGGGGCCGGCGCCGCCTTGGCCGTCCCCTTGGCGGCCGGCTTGGGCGGCGGAATCGGATAGTTGGGCGAGCCGTTGGAGCGCAGATAGGCGATGACATTGATGCGGTCCTGCGGGGCCGGCAGGCCGATGAAGGTCATCTTGGTGCCCGGCATGAAGTTCTGCGGACCCTTCAGGAACTGGTACAGCAGGTCGTAGGTCCAGGCCTTGTGCGTCTTGGCGAAGCCCTGCATCGCCGCATCGTAGCTGTAGCCCGGATGGGTCCCGGGGGGGCGCCCGACCACGCCGAAGAGGCCCGGTCCGATCGAATTGGTGCCGGCCGAATCGAACTTGTGGCAGGAAGCGCACTTGGCGGTGATGGCCTGGCCGGCGGCGATATCGGCCTTGGGCAGCACCGTGCCCCAGTCGGGAATGACGTCGGCGGCCGGCCCGCCGCCGCCCGCGGTCTGAGCCACCGCGATGAAGTAGCCCGGCTTGGCCGGCGGGCTCTTCTCGAAGACGATGCTGATCAGATTCTGCAGGCCGAAGATCACGAAGGCGGTGGCCAGAACGGCGGTGGTGATCTTGAGAGACCTCAGGTCGTCCATGGGAATCCTGGCGTACGCCCCTTGTTGCGCGGGCGTCTCTGACACGCTACCGGCCACGGCGCAACCGGCCAGACGGCCTGCCGGACGAGTTCGGCGGACCCGCCAAACCGGCCGCGCCCGATCGCCGCCGTGGAGCCGCGTCGATGCACCCGATCGTGATCATTCCGGCCCGCCTGGCCGCCAGCCGCCTGCCCGGCAAGCCGCTGGCCGACATCGGCGGCGTGACCATGGTGGTGCGGGTGCTGCGCCAGGCGCAGGCGGCGGCGGTCGGCCCGGTGGTGGTGGCCGCGGCCGATGCGGCGATCATCGAGGCGGTGAAGGCCGCGGGCGGGCGGGCGGTGGCGACCGACCCGGGCCTCGCCTCGGGTTCGGATCGCGTGCTGGCGGCGGTGGAGGCCGTCGACCCCGGTGGCGCGCACGACGTGGTCGTCAACCTGCAGGGCGACATGCCCTTCCTCGCGCCCCGGATCGTCACGGCCTGCGCCGGCGTGCTCGCGGCCGAGGCGGGCTGCGACATCGCCACCGCCGTCGCGCCGGAGGCCTCGCCCGCCGACCGCGCCAACCCCGCCGTCGTCAAGGCGATCGTCAGCCTGGCCCCCGGGGACGTGCGCGGCCGGGCGCTCTATTTCACCCGCGGCGTGGTGTTCGGCGAGGGGCCGGTGTGGAAGCACGTCGGCGTCTATGGCTTTCGCCGCGCCGCGCTCGCCCGGTTCGCGGCCGCCCCGCCCTCGCCCCTGGAGCGGCGCGAGAGCCTGGAGCAGCTCCGGGCGCTCGAGCTTGGCCTCTCGATCTGGGCGGCGGTGGTGGACGAGACGCCGATTTCCGTCGATACCCTGGCCGATCTGGAGGCCGCCCGCGCCTTCGCCAGAAAGAGCGCCGGGGGGAGCCCATGACCGCGCGGCCCAGGGTCGCCTTCCAGGGCGAACTCGGCGCCTTCAGCCACGAGGCGTGCCGGCTCTACGCCCCCGGCCACGAGCCGACGCCGTTCGCCGATTTCGAGTCGGCGCTCGAGGCGGTGAAGGCGCGGCGCTGCGACCTCGGCATGATCCCGGTGGAGAACTCCACGGCGGGACGGGTGGGCGAGGTGCACCACCTCCTGCCCGAGTCGGGGCTGAAGATCGTCGGCGAGCGGTTCAAGCCGATCCATTTCCAGCTGATGGCCGCTCCCGGGGCCAGGCTCGAGGATATCGAGGTGGTCGCCTCCATGCCGATCGCGCTCGGCCAGTGCCGCAAGCTGGTGCGGCGCCTGAAGGCGCGCACCGAGGCGGCCGGCGACACCGCCGGGGCGGCGAAGGCCCTCGCCGCCGACCCGGCGCCCGGGCGCGCGGTGCTGGCCCCGGCGCTCGCGGCCGAACTCTACGGCCTGGAGATCCTGCTGCACGACGTGGAGGACGAGACCCACAACACCACGCGCTTCCTGGTGATGACGGGCGAGGCGGACCCGCCGCGGCCGCCCGCGGGCGTTTCCTGCGTCACCAGCTTCGTCTTTCGGGTCCGCAACCTGCCGGCGGCGCTCTACAAGGGGCTGGGCGGCTTCGCCACCAATGGCGTCAACATGACCAAGCTGGAGAGCTACATGGAGAACGGCGCCTTCACGGCCACCTTCTTCTATGCGGAGGTGGACGGGCGGCCGGAGGAGCCGGCCCTGGCGCGCGCCTTCGAGGAGCTCGGCTTCTTCAGCGACCACTTCGAGATCCTCGGCGTCTATCCGGCCGATCCGTTCCGCGCCGAGGCCTGAGCTGCGCAGGGCGCCTTCGTCGCGGTGCGAGTCGTTTGCACTACGGCCCGGGCCTCCGAGCGCCTAGATTCGCCGCCATGGACTCCTTCGCCCTCTCCACCCGCGAGGCGGCCGCGCTGACGCGGCGGGTCACGGCGCTGTCGGTGGCGACGGCGAGCGTGCTGACGGCGCTGAAAGTCCTGGTCTGGACCGCCACCGGCTCGGTGGCGATCCTGGCCTCGCTCGCCGACTCCGGCCTCGACCTGATCGCCGCGCTGGGCGCCTTCGTCGCGGTGCGCTACGCCGCCAGCCCGCCGGATGCCGAGCACCGCTTCGGGCACGGTAAGGCCGAAGCCTTCGCCAGCCTGATGCAGGCGGGCCTGGTGTTCGCCTCCGCCGCTCTCGTCGGCCAGGCGGCGATCGGCCGGCTGATCTCGCCGCACCCCCTGCAGCGCGAGGCCTGGGGCGTGGGGGTGATGGCGGTCTCGACCCTGGTCACCGCAGCCCTGATCGCCGTCCAGACCCGGGTGCTGCGCAAGGCGCGCTCGGTCGCGGTCAGCGGCGACCGCGCCCATTACCTCGCCGACGTCGCCTCCAACCTGGTCGCCCTGGTCAGCCTCGGGGCGGCGGCTCTCCTTGGCCTGGCGCGCCTAGATGCCGCCGGCGGGCTCGCGGTCGCCGCGATCCTGCTCTGGGGCGCGGTCGGCGTATTCCGCCAAGCTTCGGGCGAGCTGATGGACCATGAACTTCCCGACGAGGCCAGGGCGCGGATCGTCGCCCTGATGACCGAGGATCCGCGCCTCCTGGACGTGCATCAGCTGCGCACCCGAGCTTCCGGGCCGGTCATCCATATCCAGGCGCACATCGACCTCGATCCCGAACTGACGCTCGCCGCGGCGCATCAGGTGGTGATCGCCGCCGAGAAGCGGGTGCTGGAGGCCTTTCCCGCGGCCGACATCATCACCCACGCCGACCCGAGGGGCCGGGCCGAGCCGCATGGCGGCGCTTTCGCCGAGACCTCCAAGGCATGAAGTAAACGCGCCCTTAAGGCGGCTCGGCGCCTTACGAGTGGCGCGAAGTCTCGTCACAGACAGTCTCGTCAGAGTTCGGGCGCGTGCAACGGACCCTCTATCATTTCCCGCTCGACCCGGCCTCGCGTCAGGCGCGGCTGGCGCTGGGCGAAAAGCGCCTGGCGTTCGAGGCCGTCGTGGTGCGCTACTGGGAGGCGCCGGCGGAGCTTTGCGCCCTCAATCCATCCGGCCTGACGCCGGTGCTGGCCGAGGTCGATGGCGGCCGCCGCGTCCTCGTCTGCGAGGTGCGCGCCATCCTGGAGCACCTCGAGGAGCAGCATCCGACGCCGGCGCTGCTCAGCCACGATCCGGCCGAGCGCGCCGAGGCGCGGCGATTGATGCAGTGGTTCGACCGCAAGTTCGACTACGAGGTCAACGGCCTGCTGCTGCACGAGAAACTGGAGAAGCGGCTGACGAGGCAGGGCGCCCCGGACCTCGGCGCCATGCGGTTGGGGCGCGAGGCCCTGAAGACGCACCTTGCCTATCTGGAGCGCCTGCTCGGCGCGCGCGACTGGCTGGCCGGGCGCCGGCTCTCCCTGGCCGATTTCGCCGCGGCGGCGCATCTGTCGGTGCTGGATTATTTCGGCGACATCCCCTGGCGCGACATTCCCGGCGCCAAGACCTGGTACATGAAGGTAAAGTCGCGGCCCTGTTTCCGGCCGATCCTCGCCGATCGCTGGCCGGGCTTGGCCCCGGCAGGCCACTATGACGACCTCGACTTCTGACGATCCAAAGACCCTGATCCGCGCGGCGGCCGCGGCGCTCGGCTTCGACGCCTGCGGCGTCGCCCGCGTCGATCGGCCGTGGCCGGCCGCGGCGCGGCTCGCCGAGTTCGTCGCCGCCGGACGCCACGGAACCATGGACTGGATCGAGCGCACCGCCGCGCGGCGGGCGCATCCGCAGGCGATGTGGGCCGAGGCGCGCTCGGCGATCGTGCTTGGCCTCAACTACGGACCGGATCACGACCCGCTGCTGGCGCGAAAGGACGGCTCGCGCGGCGCGATCTCGGTCTATGCCCAGGGCGACGACTACCACGATCTGATCAAGAAGCGGCTGAAGCGGCTGGCGGGGACGCTGCAGGTTCGGCTCGGCGGCGAGGTCAAGGTGTTCGTCGACACCGCGCCCCTGATGGAAAAGCCGCTCGCCCAGGCGGCCGGCCTCGGCTGGCAGGGCAAGCACACCAATCTGGTGTCGCGCGAACTCGGCTCCTGGCTGTTCCTGGGCGCGGTGCTGACCACGCTGGAGATCGCGCCAGACGCGCCGGGCGAGGACCATTGCGGCGCCTGCCGCGCCTGCCTCGACGCCTGCCCGACCCATGCCTTTCCGGCGCCGTATCAGCTCGATGCGCGCGCCTGCCTCTCGTACCTCACCATCGAGCACGACGGCCCGATCCCGGTGCGCCACCGCGCCGCCATGGGCGCGCGGATCTACGGCTGCGACGACTGTCTGGCGGTCTGCCCGTGGAACAAGTTCGCCAGGGTCGGGCGCGAAATGCGGCTCGCCGCACGCGAGGCGCTGAGGGCGCCGGCGCTCGCCGACCTCGCCGGCCTCGACGACGCCGCCTTCCGCGCCCTCTTCGCCAGGAGCGCGGTCAAGCGCATCGGCCGCGACCGCTTCGTGCGCAACGTCCTCTACGCCATCGGCAACTCTGGCGAAGCCAGTCTCGCCGCAGCCGCACGGGCGCGGATCGGCGACGAGTGTGAGATGGTCCGGGAGGCGGCCGAGTGGGCCCTGGCGCAACTCGGCGCGGCCCGCGCTACTGACTCAGCGCCTCCACGACCCTCGCCATGAAGCCGGCGCCGCGTTCGAGCTGGGCGAGGTCGATGTATTCGTCGGGCTGGTGGGCCTGGTCGATCGAGCCTGGCCCGCAGAGGATGGCCGGCAGGCCGGCCCGCTGGAACTGCCCGGCCTCCGAGGCGAACGAGACCGCGCGCGCCGGCCCATTGTCGCCGGCTAGACGGCGCGCCAGGGCCTCGGCGGCGCCGCCGGGCTCGGGCTGGAGCGGCGGCACGTCGGCGAGCTGGTCGACGGCGACGCCCGCCTCGGGGGCGCGCGCCCTGATCTGGGCGTCGAGGCGCCCGGCGAGTTCGAAGAAGCCGGCGAGTTCGGCCCTGGCGTCCACGCCCGGCAGGCCGCGCAGGTCGAACTGGAAGGCGCAGTCGCGGGCGAGGATGTTGCCGGCCGTGCCGCCCGCGACCGTGCCGATGGTGAGGGTGGCGCCCTTGGGCTCGAAGCGGGAGGCCGGATCGGCGGCGCGCTCCAGCCGCTCGGCGATGCGCACCAGCTCCGCCATCAGCCTCGCCGCGATCATCACCGCCGAGACGCCGAGGTGGGTCTGGGCGGAGTGGGCCTCGCGCCCGGTGACGGCGACGCGCCAGACGCCGATGCCCTTGTGCGCCGACACCACCTCCATGCCAGTCGGCTCGCCGACGACGACGAGGGCCGGCGCGGCGATCTCGCGGGCGATGACCCCGATCATGGCCGGCGCGCCGAAACAGCCGATCTCCTCGTCGTAGGAGAGCGCCAGATGCGCCGGACGCCGCAGCGGCGCGGCGAGCAGGTCTGCAACGCTGGCGAGGGCGAGCGCGATGAACCCCTTCATGTCCGCCGTTCCGCGGCCGAAGAGGCGCTCGCCGCGCCGCGCCAGCACGAAGGGCTCGCTCGCCCAGGCCTGGCCGGCGACGGGGACGACGTCGGTATGCCCGGAGAGCACGACGCCGCCCTCGGCCTGCGGACCGATCGAGGCCAAGAGATTGGCCTTGGCGCCGTCGGCGCTGGCGATCCGGCGCGAGGCGACGCCCTGGCCGGCGAGCCAGGCTTCGACCCATTCGATCAGCGCCAGGTTGGAGCGGTGCGAGGTCGTGTCGAAGCCGACCAGCCGCTCCAGGATCGGCAGGGCGCGGGCAAGGATGGCCTGGCTCTGCACCGGCGCTAGACCGCGCGCGGCGGGTAGCCCTCGGACCTCAGGGCGTCCATGATCTCCTGGGTGTGCTGGGCGTCGCGGGTCTCGATCATGATGTCGAACTCCGCGCCCTTGGCGGGCACGTCGAGCGCCAGGCGGTTGTGCGCCACCTCGATGATGTTGCCGCCGGCGCGCCCGACCACCGCCGAGACCGTCGCCAGCAACCCCGGCCGGTCGTCGCCGACGATGCGCAGCGAGACCAGCCGCTGCGCCCGGACGAGTTCGCGGGTCAGCACCGAGGCCAGGAGCCGCGGATCGATGTTGCCGCCGGTGAGGATGAGGCCGCACTTGCGCCCTCGGAAGCGCTCCGGGAAGGCCAGCAGAGCCGCCAGCGAGGCCGCGCCCGCCCCCTCGGCGATGGTCTTCTCGACGTTGCAGTAGAGCGCGACGGCGCGCTCGAAGAACGGCTCCTCCAGCAGCAGCACGTCCTCGATCAGCGGCCGGGCCACCTGATAAGTGAGCCGGCCGATGTCCTTGACCGCGATGCCCTCGGCGATGGTCTGGCCGCCGCCCAGGGCGTTCAGGCCGCGCAGGCGGGCGGTGAACGAGGGGTACATGGCCGGCTCGACGCCGACGATGCTCATGTCGGGCTTCAGGGCCTTGGCCGCGGTGGCGACGCCGGAGATCAGGCCGCCGCCGCCGATCGGCACCGGCAGCACCTCGAGATCCGGCGCGTCCGCCAGCATCTCCAGGGCGATGGTGCCCTGGCCGGCCATCACCGCCTCGTCGTCGAAGGGATGGATGAAGGTGAGGCCGCGCTCGGCCTGCAGGGCGACGGCGTGCTCGAAGGCCGAGTCGTAGCCCTCGCCGTCGATGGCCACCTCGGCGCCGAAATCGCGGGTCTGCTGCACCTTCACGAACGGCGTCGCCCTGGGCATGACGATGGTCACCGGCACGCCCAGCCGCTGACCATGGTAGGCGAGCGCCTGGGCGTGGTTGCCAGCCGAGGCGGCGATGACGCCGCGCTTGCGCTCGGCCGGCGAGAGCTGCAGCAGCCGATTGAGCGCGCCGCGCTCCTTGTAGGAAGCGGTGAACTGCATGTTCTCGAACTTCACCCACACCTCGGCGCCGGTGATCTGGGACAGCGTCCTCGACCGGCGGCACGGGGTGCGTTCGATGTGGCCGTCGAGCCGGGCCGCGGCGGCCTTGATGTCGTCGAGCGAGAGCGTCATGGCCCGGGGAAGGTGTGGGGGGTGCGGGAGCGCGGAAAGGCGCGCAACCTAGCGAGAGCGGCGCCTCACCGCAATCCGCGCAGCAGGTCGAGGCGGCGCATCGCCTTGCCGGGCAGGGCCGAGACCGGGCCGAGCGGCAGCGACTCGGCCATGCGGCGCATCCGGTAGGCCGCGCCGCGCACGAAGGTCGCCGCGGAGGGAACGCCAGCGAAGCCGTGCATCACCTCCTCGCGCGCGTTGGCGAGTTCGCGCTTGAAACGGTAGTCGCCATAGCCGAGGTCGAGGCGCCGGTAGGGCGTCGCGCCCATCCAGCGCAGCACGTCCTGGAACAGGAGCAGGCCCGGCGAGTAGCGCTCGAACGTTTCGTCGTGGGCGATGAGCCAGCCGTGGATGGTGGCCGCGCCCATCAGGTGGAAGTGCGCGGCGGCGAGGGTGTCGCCGAAATGCAAGGTGAAGAGCGCGCCGCCGAAATCCGGCTCGCGCGAGGCGAAGAGGCCCTGGGCCAGCCGCTGCGGCCATCCCGCGGCGAAGATGTCGGTCTGGCCGGTGGCGCGGTACTGGGCGCGCTTCAGCTCGAAAAGGCGTTCCAGGTCGGCTTTCGAGGTCGAGCGGGCCGTGAACACGAGGGGGCCGGCCTCGCGCTCGGCCTTGCGGCGCTTCTTGTCGAGATCCTTCAGCACGCTGACGCCCGCCTCGCGGCGCTCGGCTGCGTAGGGGCCATAGCCGTCCGGCGTCTCGACGATGAACGAGGTCGCGCGGCCCCTGGCGTAGGGCGCAAAGGCGGCTTGGCTGGCGAGCATGTGGGCGAAGTCGAAGCGATGCACCCCGAGGGCGCGGGCGAGGCGCCTGGGATCGACCTCCACGCCCGGCTCGGCCACCAGGCCCTGGTAGTCGCACATGGGCGCCCCCGGCGCCATCGCGGTCACCTGGCCGGTGCGCGCGGCTATGAAGCCCACCGCGCGGCCTCCCTCGTGCAGGACCAGAATCCTGATGCCCCTGTCGACGCCGTCCTGGGCGCGCTCCACCGCCTGCGGCCAGAACGGCGACAGGAAGGGCGAATCCCAGGCCCGCTCCAGACCCTGGAAGCCGCGCCAGGCGGCCAGCATTTCAGGCGGCAGAAACTGCGGCCGCAAGACGTCGATTTCCACGGGACCTCGTCCCTGACACCCCGGTTTTCGCGCACACTAGCGCGCAAGCGTTGTGGAATGGTTGCCCGCGCCTGCCCGCGTCTTGACGGCGGCCCCGGCGCACCCGACCTCTCCTTGCGTGGAAGACTTGCTCGATTTCGCCATCGCGCCCGCCGGTCCCGGCGACGCCGCCGAGCTCGCCCGGGTGCATGTGAGATCCTGGCGTGAAACCTATGCGGGGCTGCTGCCCCAGCCCTATCTGGACCGGATGCGGCCACAACTGCATGCGCGGCGCTTCCAGCACGCCCTGATGTCGGCGAGGCCGGGCGAGGCGACGCTGATCGCCGAGAGCGCCACGGGGGCGGTGGGCTACGCCGCCGGCGTGCTGCTGCGAGGCGAAGGCCGCGCCGCGGATGCGGAGGTGCAGACGCTCTACGTGCTGCGCTCGGCCCAGGGCGCCGGCCTCGGCCGCGCGCTCCTGGCCGCCAGCGCGCGCGTGTTCGCCGCGCAAAGCGCCAGATCGCTGATGCTCTTCGTGCTTTCCGGCAACCGCCGCGCCCGCGGCTTCTACGAACACCT
>DATKRO010000080.1:0-38061 GCA_035532115.1 Caulobacteraceae bacterium
GACAAGAAATACGACCTGCACGAGATGGTGCGCTCGGACGCCATCTTCGCGGCCACCGGAGTGACCAAGGGCGCCATGCTGGACGGCGTCAGGCTCGCCGGCGGCTTCGTCCACACCCACAGCCTGGTCATGAACTCATCCACCCGCACGGTGCGGGACGTCCGCATGAAGCGGCGGTTGTAGCCGGTGGCGGGCGGGGGCGGCGCCAGCGACTTCCTCGGCGTGGCGCGCTCGGTGAGCGGCCGGCGATGGCGCGCCAGGCCCGCCGCAGAGGCGCTCGTGCGCGAGCATCAGGCGCGGCTGGGACTGGACGAGCCGATCGCCAGGGCGCTCGCCGCCCGCGGCATCGCCGCGGAGGCTGGCGAGACCTATCTGCGCCCCACGCTCAAGGCCCTGTTTCCCGACCCGTCGAGCTTTCTCGGCATGGATGCGGCCGCCGCCAGCCTTCTCGACGCCTGCCAGCGCGGTCGCCCGACGGTGGTCTTCGCCGATTACGATGTCGACGGCGCCGCCAGCGCCGCCCTGCTGGTGCGCTGGTGGCGGGCCATGGGCGGCGAGCTGCCGATCTACGTCCCCGACCGGATGACCGAAGGCTATGGTCCGACTCCGGCCGCCTTCCGGCGCCTGCGCGACGCCGGCTTCGAACTGGTGGTGACGGTCGATTGCGGCGCGGCGGCGTGCGACGCGATCGCCGCGGCAGAAGAGATCGGGCTGGAGGTCGTGGTCATCGACCACCATCTGATGCGCGAGGCGCCCAGGGCGCGCGCGCTCGTCAATCCAAACCAGCCGGGCTGCGCCTCCGGACAGGGCGTGCTCGCCGCCGCGGGCGTCACCTTCGTCCTCCTGGTGGCGCTGAACCGGGAGGCGCGCCGCCGGGGCCTGTTCGACGAGCGGAGCGCGCCGGACCCGCGGCAGTGGCTGGACCTCGCCGCGCTGGGGGCGGTCTGCGACGTCACCCAGCTCACCGGCTTCAACCGCGCCCTGGCGGCCCAGGGCCTGAAGGTGATGTCGAACTGGGCCAACCCCGGGCTGAAGGCGCTGATGGACGTCGCCGCCTCCAAGGGGCCGGCGAGCATCTTCCACGCCGGCTTCGTGCTGGGCCCGAGAATCAACGCCGGCGGGCGGATCGGCCGTTCGGATCTCGGCGCGCGCCTGCTTTCCACCGACGATGCGCAGGAGGCGCGGCTGATCGCCGAGGAACTCGACGCCCTCAACGCCCAGCGCAAGACGGTGGAGGCGCAGATCTTCGACGAGGCGGTGGCTCTCGTCGAGGCGTCCGCCAATTTCGACCCGGCCGCGCCGGTGATCGTGGCCGCGCAGGAGGGCTGGCATCCCGGCGTGATCGGGATCGTCGCCAGCCGGTTGCGCGAGCGCTACCGCCGGCCGGTGCTGGTCATCGGCCTCGACCGGGCCGCCGACGTCGGCAAGGGCTCCGGGCGATCGCAGCCGGGGGTTGATCTCGGCCGCGCCGTGCAGGCGGCGTTCGACGCCGGCCTGCTGCTCGCCGGCGGCGGCCACGCCATGGCCGCCGGCCTCACGGTGCGGCCGGCGGCGATTCCGGAACTGCGCGCTTTCCTGTGCGAGCGGCTCGGCGCCGAGATGGCCGTCGCGGGGGCCGGGGACGCGCTCGAGCTGGACGCCCTGGTGACGCCGGGCGCGGCGGCGCGGCCGCTCTACGACGCATTCCGCAGCCTCGAGCCATTCGGGCCGGGCAATCCGGAGCCGGCCTTTGCGCTCGCCGACGTGCGGATCGAACGCGTGACGCCGCTCAAGGGCGGTCACCTGCGCTGCACCCTGGTCGACATCCGCGGCGCCGGTCTGAAGGCCATCGCCTGGCGCTCCTCCGAGACCGCGATCGGCCGCCGGCTCGCGGCCGCCGCAGGCACGGTGCATGCCGCCGGCTCGCTCAAGGCCGACGACTGGAACGGCAGGGCCGGCGTCGAGCTGGAAATCGAGGATCTCGCCGATCCCAGAATGACGTGAGCCGGCGCCGGGCGTGGGCATCGGGTTGCGCGCCCTGGCCACGGCGGATATATCCCGCCGCTCGCCGCGCCGCCTCGGGGCCCTTCGTCTATCGGTTAGGACATCAGATTTTCAATCTGGGAAGAGGGGTTCGATTCCCCTAGGGCCTGCCAGCGCCGCCGCGACTCCCGGTCACAGCCCGTGCGGCCAATGATCGCGCCCCCGCCTAATTTGCGGCCAAATATTGACGGCTCTGCTCTTGCGAGAACGGTGTTATAGTCAGCGCCTTTTCGAGTGAAGACTGGGCGCGAGTGGGCTTGAGGGGCGGATGTCTGATTCCAATTTCGAGGAGGCGCACCTCGACGATCCGGTGAGGATCAGCGGGCGCGTCAAGTGGTTCGACGCCGGCAAGGGTTACGGGTTCGTCATTCCCGACGATCCCAGCCAGACAGGTTCGCGCGACGTGTTGCTGCACGTCACCTCGCTGCGCAACTGCGGTCGCGAGAGCGCGCTGGAGGGCTCGCTCATCGTCTGCGACGTCGTCAAGCGTCCCAAGGGCTGGCAGGTGTCCGACATCGTCGATCTGGACGAAACCGCCGCGCCGCCGCCGCAGGACCGGCCGAGGCGCCCCATCGAGGCGGAGGCTCATGGCTTTCGGCGCGAGCGGACCTCCGACCAGGGACATCGGCGCGACGGCGGTCGCTTCGATGGCGGGCGCACCCAGCGCCGCGCTCCGGCCGCGCGCGGCCCGCTGGAGCGGGCGAAAGTCAAATGGTTCAACCGCACCAAGGGCTATGGCTTCGTGGTGCGCGAGGGCGAACCTGGCGACATCTTCGTCCATATCGAAACCCTGCGCCGCAGCGGCCTCGAAGACCTGCAGCCGGGCGTCGACGTGATGGTCCGCTTCGCCGACGGCCCCAAGGGATTGGTGGTGGCCGAGATCGAGGTCGATCGTCTATAGGGCGTGGCCCGCCGGCGCCTTGGCGAGCGCTTGGCGAGGCATGCGTGACGATGAAGCTGCGGCTGGCGCCGATCGCGGCCATGCTGATGGTGTTCTTCGCCGGCGGGCCGGCGCTGGCCGCCATTGCGACGTGGCGGGCCGAGGTCGTCCGCGCCTATCCCCACGACCCGGCGGCGTTCACCGAAGGCCTCTTCTATCGCCATGGCTATCTCTACGAGAGCACCGGGCTCGCCGGCAGATCCTCGGTGCGCAAGGTCGACCTCGAGACCGGAAAGGTGCTGCAGAGCCGCGCCGTCCCGGCCCGCTACTTCGGCGAAGGCATCGTGGCCTGGCGCGGGCGCCTCATCCAGCTCACCTGGCTCAGCCACCTGGGCTTCATCTACGACCTGGCGACGTTCAGGCCGCTGGGCACGTTCGCCTATCGGGGCCAAGGCTGGGCTTTGACCCGGAACGGCCGCCACCTGATCATGAGCGATGGCACGCCAAGGTTGCGCTTCCTCGATCCGACCACCCTCAGGCAGGTTCGCAGCATCACCGTAACCGCCGATGGCGCGCCGGTGCGCAACCTCAACGAACTCGAATGGGTCAAGGGCCAGATCTTCGCCAACATCTGGATGACCGACACCATCGCGCGCATCGATCCGGCGAACGGACGCGTGCTCGGCTGGATCGATCTTGGCGGGCTGATGCCGCGCTCGGAAGTAGGCGACGACCGCGACGCCGTAGCCAATGGCATCGCCTACGACGCGCGCGGCGACCGGCTCTTCGTCACCGGCAAGCTCTGGCCGAAGCTGTTCCAGATCAAGCTGGTGCGGACCGGCGCGCCGCGAGGGCGCCGCCATGGCTGAGCCTGCCTCCGGCGCCGGCGAGGCTATGCCGTCGCCGCCGCACGGCTTCGTCGCCGCCACCGCCCGGGGGCGCTTCAGCACGCACATCGGGCCCTATTTCCATCATCCGGACGGCGCGCAGGCGTTCTTCGCCATGCAGCGGCACTGCAACAGCGTCGGCCTGATCCACGGCGGCATGCTCTCGGCTTTCCTCGACGGCGTGCTCGCCAGCGCCGCCGCCCATGGGACCGGGATGACGCCGGTGACCATGCATCTTTCGATCGACTTCCTCGACATGGGCCGCGCCGGCGAGTGGGTGATCGGCGAAGCCAGCCTCACCCGCGCGTCCGCCGGGGTGGCGTTCGCCGAGGGCCGCGCCCACGTCGACGGCCGCGGCCTCGCCAGGGCGACCGGCCTCTTCAAGCTGATGCGCCGGCGCATCAGTTAGCTAGAGCGCGCCCCCGCGTTGCGGCGGGGGCCGGCCCATGGCAAGAGAGCCGCTCGCCGACGGTCACGGGGCGTAGCGCAGCCTGGTAGCGCATCTGCTTTGGGAGCAGAGGGTCGCGTGTTCGAATCACGCCGCCCCGACCAGCGGCCAAGACCATTGGAGGAAGGGTTCATGCTGGCGCGCATCTACCGCCCTGCGAAGAACGCCATGCAGTCGGGGCGGGCGAGGACCAGGGACTGGCTGCTGGAGTTCGAGCCGGCCAGCGCCCGCGCCTCCGATCCGCTGATGGGCTGGACCGTCTCGACCGACATGAACGGCCAGGTGCGCCTCGCCTTCGACACCCGCGAGGAGGCGGTCGAGTACGCGGGCCGTCACGGCATCGCCTTCGAACTCCTGGCGCCGAAGGATCACCGGCGGATCATCAAGGCCTACGCCGACAACTTCGCCTTCAGTCGCAAGGAGCCCTGGACGCACTGAGCCGGCGGGTTGCCGGTCGCGCCGAACCGCCCGTAGCTCAACCGGATAGAGCACCCGCCTTCTAAGCGGGATGTTGCAGGTTCGAGTCCTGCCGGGCGGGCCACGACCGATGACGATGAGCACTATGTCTACGCCATAGCCCTGCGGTGGACGCGGTGTTGCGCGAAAGAGGAGTGATCCCATGACGACCCTGAAAGTGGGCATCGCCAGCTATGAGGGATTGAAGGCCCGCACCATGGCGGTGGCGCGCCGCGAGCGCCGGATCGCGCCCGACGAGCCGAAGGTGTGGTTCACCTCGACCGAGTCCTTCGCCAAGGTGCTGTCGGCCGGCAACCGCGACCTGTTGCGCGTGATCGTGGAGCAAGCCCCCGGGTCGCTCGACGAACTGGCGCGGATCACCGGCAAGGCGAAGTCCAACCTGTCGCGCACGCTGCGAACGATGGCAGGCTATGGGCTCGTCCACCTGGAACGCGGCGAGCGCGGGCGGATCACGCCGAAGGTGGCGCATGACCGGGTGGAACTCGACCTGCCGCTTACGGTCTCGCGAAGGCGAGCTGAGCCATGACCGCACTGCGGCCACCGGTCCGGGGGTGCGGTCAGCCGAACCGGCCGGTGATGTAGTCGGTGGTGCGCGCGGCGCGGGGGTTGTCGAACAGGCGCTCGGTCGGCGCGAACTCGATCAGCCGGCCCAGATACATGAAGGCGGCATGGTCGGAGATGCGGGCCGCCTGCTGCAGGTTGTGGGTGACGACCACCACCGCCAGGTCGCGCTTCAGTTCGACGATGGTCTCCTCCAGCTTGGCGGTCGAGATCGGGTCCAGGGCCGAGGCCGGCTCGTCCAGCAGCAGCACCTCGGGCCGCACCGCCACCACCCGGGCGACGCACAGCCGCTGCTGCTGGCCGCCCGAGAGGCTGAGGCCCGAACCGCGCAGCTTGTCCTTCACCTCGTCCCAGAGCGCGGCGCGGCGCAGGCTCTCCTCCACCCGGGCGTCGAGATCGGGCCTCATCAGGCGTTCGTGCAGACGCACGCCGAACGCCACGTTGTCGTAGATCGACATCGGGAACGGCGTCGGCTGCTGGAACACCATTCCGATGCGCGAGCGCAGCTGCGGCAGGTCGATGCGCCGGTCCAATATGTTCTCGCCGTCCAGCAGCACCTCGCCCTCGGCGCGCTGACCGGGGTAGAGGGCATAGATGCGGTTGATGGCCCGCAGCAGCGTGGACTTGCCGCAGCCGGAGGGCCCGATCATCGCGGTGACCGCATTCCTGGCGAAGGGCAGGTCGATCCCGTGCAGCGCCTGGGTCCTGCCGTAGAAGAAGTCGAGCTTGCGGGTCTCGAGCTTCACCTCGTGGGGCGAAAGCTGATCGACGAACCGCTCGAAGCGATCGGCGGGGCTCGGCATCGCAGGCGCGGACGAGCGGATCACGGCGGACATGAGCGGCGCGGCTCCCTGGCTCGCCCGCTTACCGGGGCTTCGTCACGGTTTCATGACAGCCCGCGACGCGGCATTTGCAGGGAGTCTCGAATCCGTCACGGTTGCGGTGGAGAGTGAGGCGATGCCGCAAGCCCAATCCTTCACGGCGTCGGCGAACGCGGCGCCGGCCAGGGATCGCCAGGTCCTGCGGTGGCTGTCGGCCGTGTGGGGCCGGCGCCTTGGGGCCGCTGCGCCCGAAGCGCGCGCCGGCACGTCCGGTCAACTCGGCGAGCGCGAGCCTGCCTTGTTCGCGGCGGCCATCGAAGCCATGCCGGACGCCGTGCTGATCGTGTCCGGCGACGGCTCCGGACGCGCCGCCGGCCTGACGCTGGTGGCGAGCAATGCGGCGGCGCGTGAGCTGCTGCGCCTGGGCGAGGCCGCCGGCGCGCGGCTCGTCTCGGTCCTGCGTCACCCGGAAATCCTCGAGGCGGCGATCGACACCCTCGCCCGCGGCGAGCCGCACAGCCTGAGCTACGAGGAAGGCGGTGCGCAGGCCTCCTGCTGGCGGGCTTGGACGCGGCCGCTGCCAGGCCACGACGCCGGGCACATCGTGGTCGTGCTCCGCGACGAGACCGGCGCCCGGCGCCACGATCGCATGCGGGCCGACTTCTTCGCCAACGCAAGCCACGAACTGCGCACGCCGCTCGCCTCCCTGGCCGGTTTCATCGAGACCTTGCGCGGTCACGCCAGGGACGATCCCGCCGCCCGCGAGCGCTTCCTCGCCATCATGGCGGGCCAGGCCGAGCGGATGGGGCGGCTGATCGACGACCTGCTGTCGCTCTCGCGCATCGAACTCGTCGAGCACCGCGCCCCCGACGGGTCGTGCGACGTGGCGCTGAAGGCCGGCGAAGTCGCCGACGCCCTCGCCCCTGTCCTGGCGCGCAAGCAGATCACCCTGGCGCTGGACCTGCCCGCGCCTGGAGAGGCCCTTGCCGTAGGCGACGGCGATCAGATCGGCCAGGTGGTTCAGAATCTGGTGGCGAACGCGGTCAAGTATTCGCCGCCGCAGAGCTGCGTGCGCCTGGGCGTGACCACTGGAGAAGAGTTCGAGGCCCTGGATCGACGATCGCAGACCGCTGCGCTGCGCGCCGCCGGAGGCGGGCGTCTGGCGCTGATCGCCCCGGACCGCGCCCACGAGCATCGCTACGTCGTCCTGACCGTCGGCGACCAGGGCGTGGGCATGGGGCGCGAACACCTTCCCCGCCTCGCCGAGCGGTTCTACCGCGTGCCCGGCCAGAAGAGCGGCGATGTTCCCGGCACCGGCCTTGGTCTGGCCATCGTCAAGCACATCGTCAATCGCCACCGCGGCGCCCTGGTGGTGCAAAGCGCGCCCGGGGCAGGCGCCTGCTTCACCGTCTACCTCCCCGCCGTGGCCGCGACGCCCCGCGCGGCGCACCCCGTCGCCGCCGTCGCAAAAACTTCGTAGAACTGTCGCACGGGCATCGGCGCCAGGGGTGCAAGCTGATCAGCCGCCAAGGATGGTTCCGCGTCATGGCCGACCACACGCTCAGGTTCTACGGAGACGAGCTGACCCAGCTCAAGGCCGAGGTCGTGCGCATGGGCGGTCTGGCGGAGAGCCAGGTGGCCGAGGCGGTCAGGGCGGTCGCCACCGGCGACCGGGTGCTGGCCGCCGCCGTGGTCGGGCGCGACGAGCAGCTCGATCTGCTCCAGCATGAGATCGAGCGCCAGGCGATCCGCACCATCGCGCTGCGCCAGCCGGTCGCCAACGATCTGCGCCGCACGGTGGGCGCCTTGAAGCTCAGCCTCGCGCTCGAGCGCGCCGGCGACTACGCCAAGAACATCGCCAAGCGCGCGCTGGTGATCGCCGAGGCCGAACCGGTCTCGCCCCTGACCCGCTCGATCGAGCGCATGGGCGAACTGGTGCTGGCCCGCTTCAAGCAGGCGCTCGACGCCTACAGCGCCGGCGACGTGGAAGCCGCCATGACCGTGTGGGCGCGCGACGAGGACGTGGACGAGCACTACGACAGCCTGTTCCGCGAACTTCTGACCCATATGATGAGCGATCCGCGCACGATCACCGCCGGCGCGCACCTGCTGTTCGTCGCCAAGAATCTGGAGCGCATCGGCGACTATGCGACCACGGTGGCCGAGATCGTGCGCTACGAAATCCGGGGCGAGGAGCCAACCGACCCCCGACCGAAGCTGAGCGGCATGCCCTCGGCGCCGCCCCCAGGCGGAGAGCCGGCGTGAACACCGACGTCCTGGTGGTG
Source organism: Caulobacteraceae bacterium (assembly GCA_035532115.1). Taxonomy (GTDB): domain Bacteria; phylum Pseudomonadota; class Alphaproteobacteria; order Caulobacterales; family Caulobacteraceae; genus Acaudatibacter. The sequence continues at coordinate 8,382 of DATKRO010000080.1, forward strand.
GAAGACGAGGACGCCCTGGCCACCCTGTTGCAATACAACCTGGAAAAGGAAGGCTATCGGGTGCGTGTCGCCGAGGACGGCGAGGCGGCGGGGCTCCTGGTGGACGAGCGCCTGCCCGACGTCGTCATCCTCGACTGGATGCTGCCCAAGGTCTCGGGCGTGGAAGTCTGCCGCCGGCTGCGCAGCCGTCCCGAGACCCGCAACATCCCGGTGATCATGCTCAGCGCCCGCGGCGAGGAAAGCGACCGGGTGCGTGGGCTGGAGACGGGCGCGGACGATTACGTGGTCAAGCCGTTTTCCATGAACGAACTCACCGCCCGCATCCGCGCCGTGCTGCGCCGCATCCGCCCCGGGCTCGCCGCCGACCAGCTCGCCAGCGGCGACATCGTGCTCGACAGGGTGGCGCGCCGGGTGAGGCGGGCGGGGTGCGAAATCCATCTCGGCCCCACCGAGTACCGCCTGCTCGAACACCTGCTGCAGCATCCGGGGCGGGTGTTCAGCCGCGAGCAGCTGCTCGACGCCGTCTGGGGTTCGGACGTCTATGTGGAGATGCGCACCGTCGACGTCCACGTCGGGCGGCTGCGCAAGTCGCTGAACCTCGGCGGCCAGCCCGACCCGATCCGCACCGTCCGCTCCGCCGGCTACGCGCTGGAGTAGGGGCGGGCGCTACTGCGGCTGCGCCGCCGGCTCGGCCTGGGCGGTGCGGACGCGGCCGATGAACTCGGCGCGGGAGTTCTCCGAGGGATAGGGTTCGGCCGGCGCCGGCACGCCGAGGAACGCGCACAGACGGTCCCAGCCTTCGCCCACCTCGTAGATCAGCAGCCGCTCGGGCGCGATCGCCTGCTTCACCGCGTCGGTATGACGGCGGAAATAGTCGGTCATGAAGGCGCGGTCGCCGAGCTTCGGCCGCAGCGGCCCCATGATGCTGGCGAAGAAGGCGGCGTGCGGGCCCTCGCTCAACGCCGTGCTCGCGGGCGCAAAGATCGTCGCCTGGGTGGATTCGAACCATTTGTCCGGGTCGCGGACCGTGTGCAGCACCTTGGCGCTCGGGTAGTGGTCGGCGATAGCGCGCCAGTGGGCCGCGCCGGGATAGTCGACCACCGAACGATAGTCCTTGAAGATCAGGTCCCAGTCCGGCCGCCCCGCCGCCGCTTCGACCCAGAGCGCCATGCTTTCGGGATGGCGGAACACCTCGATCATGTGATGACACGGTCCGAACCCCAGCATGTTCAGCGCCGTCTGCATCGACTTGGTGCCCGTGCGCCCCAGCCCCGTTCCCACGATCTTCAGCGTCATCTGCCCGCTCTCCGGTTTTGCGCCGAACCTACGACGGCGCCGGCGAAGGCTCAATCATCCGTCGGCGCCGGCCTTGGCGAAGACGTCCAGCGCCTGGCGCAGGTCGGCGATCAGGTCGTCGGGCGCCTCGAGCCCGATGCTGAGACGGACCAGCGGCCCGGGCAGATTCGGCGGGAATCGCCGCTCGTCGAGCTGCGGGTCGCAGTGAACGGCCAGGCTCTCGAATCCGCCCCACGAAAAGCCCAGCCCGAACAGCGTCAGCGCGTCGAGCAGGGCCTCGACGGCGCGCTCGCTCGCCGGTTTCAGGACGACGGCGAAGAGGCCGGCCGCACCACGATAGTCCCGCCGCCACAGCGCGTGGTCGTGCGCGCCGGGCAGCGCCGGGTGCAGCACCTGCAGCACTTCCGGCTGGTCCGCCAGCCAGGCGGCGAGCTTCAGGCCGGAGGCGCCGTGGCGCTCCAGCCGGGTCGGCAGGGTGCGCAGGCCCCGCAGCATCTGGTAGGCGTCCTCGGCCGCCACCGCCCAGCCGAAGTCCCAGACCGCGCGGTCGAGGGCGGCCTCCAGCTCGGGCGAGGCCACGGCGGCCGAGCCCATGAAGGCGTCCGAATGGCCGCCGACGTATTTCGTCAGCGCCTGCACGCTCACGTCGACGCCGTGGGCGAGCGGCTTGAAGAGCAAGCCCGCGCCCCAGGTGTTGTCCATCAGGGTGAGCACGTTCTGCGCGCGGGCGAGGCGAGCGATCGCGGCGACGTCCTGCATCTCGAAGGTGAGGGAGGCCGGCGATTCGAGCACGATCAGGCGGGTCGCGGGCGTCGCCAGCGCCATCAGCGCCTGCGGCGCCATGCGCGGCGCGTAATAGCGGACGCCGACGCCGAAGCGGGCGAGGACGCGATCGCAGAACCGCCGCGTCGGCCGGTAGGCGCCGTCGCTGACCAGGATGTCGTCGCCCGCCGCGACCAGGGCCGTGATCGCGCCGGCGACCGCGGCGAGCCCGGAGGGAAACAGCTTGACCGCCGTGGCGGCTTCGAGTTCGCCGAGCGCCTCGGCCAAGGCGCTCTGGGTGGCGAGTCCGGCGCGGCCGTAGGTCGGCCGGGCTTCGTCGTAGAGCGCCGCCGCGTTGGGCAGCAGCACCGTCGATCCCTTCTGGATCGGCGGCCCCACGGTCCGGGCCAGCTGCTCGGCCGGCTTGCCGGCGCGGACGAGGCGGGTGCGATCGTCCAGGGCTCGGGGGGCGAGCTCCAGGACCATGGCGCAGCGGTCCTCGAGGCCGCGGCGGCCCTCGTCGGCGAGGATGTCGGCCAGCCACGGCGGCGGGTGGGCCGCTTCGACGAAGCCGAGCTGGGCGTAGAACGGCGCGTTGAACGCCAGCGCGCGGAAGGTGGTGAGCGCCAGCGCCGAGCGCCCCATGTCCCGCGCCCCGGCGATCGCCGCGGCCATCAGCGCCCGCCCGAGCCCGCGCCGCTGCTGGTCGCGGCGCACGTCGATCTGCTGGACGTAGAGCACGTCGCCGTGGCTGACGCAGGCGACGTAGCCGATCGGCCGGTCGTCGGCATCGACGGCCACCCAGAGCGCGCCCTCGCCCAGCGCCGCGCGCCAGTGCTCCGCCGGCTCCGGTTCGCCGTCGTCGGGCAGCGGCAGGCCGAAGTCGGCAAAGAGCTGCACCGCCGACCGCTCGATGGGCGGGATGAGCGGAAGGTCCTCCTGGCGCGCCGCCCTGATCACCTGCACCGCTCTCACGCGCCGGTGGCCACCGCGCAGTCGGCGCGGCCGGCCCATTCGCTCCAGGAGCCGTCGTAGACCGCCGCGTCCGGCTCGCCCAGGCAGGCGAGCGCCAGGGCGAGGATGCAGGCGCTGAGCCCAGATCCGCAGGTCGCGACGATGGGCCGATCGAGGCCGACCCCCGCCGCCTCGAACGCCTTCTCGAGCAGGCTCGGCGGCGCCAGCGTCCCGTCGGCCTGGACCAGGCTGGTCCAGGGCAGGTTGAGGGCGCCGGGCATGTGGCCGGGGCGCAGGCCGGAGCGCGGCTCGGGCGCCTCGCCGCGGAAGCGGGGGGCGGCGCGCGCATCGACGAGCTGCTCGTCGCCGCGCTCCAGCGCCCGGCGCACCGCGGCGAGATCGCGGACCAGCTCGCGGCGGGGCGCGGCCCGGAAGTCGCCGTGAACCGCCTCGCGCCAGCCTTGCTCGACGGGGCGGCCTTCGGCGATCCACTTGGGCAGGCCCCCGTCGAGGACGCTCACCCGCTCGTGCCCCATGGCGCGCAAGCTCCACCACGCGCGCGGGGCCGAGAAGACGCCGGCGCTGTCGTAGGCGACGACGCGCGAGTGCGTCGCCACGCCCAGCCGCCGCATCGCCGTGGCGAACTCCTGGGGCGAGGGCAGCATGTGCGGCAGGTCGCTGGCACGGTCGGCGATGGCGTCGATGTCGAAGAAGACGGCGCCGGGGACATGGCGCGCGGCATAGTCGGCGCGCACGTCGCCTGCGTCGGCGGGCATGCGCCAGCTGGCGTCGAGGACGAGAAGGTCGGCGTCGCCGAGGTGGCGGGCGAGCCAGGCGGTGCTGACGAGCGGCGCCGTCATGCACCGAGCCAGGGCGGGACGGGCAGGCCCTTCTGGCGCAGGAACGCCGGATTGAACAGCTTGCTCTGATAGCGGGCGCCGTAGTCGGCGAGAATGGTCACGATGGTGTGGCCGGGGCCGAGATCGCGGGCAAGGCGCACCGCGCCGGCGACGTTGACGCCGGTGGATCCGCCCATCACCAGCCCCTCGTCGCCGAGCTCGATGATGGCGGCCATCATCTCGGCGTCGCTGACCAGATAGGGGAAATCCACCTCGAGTCCCTCGAGGTTGGCGGTGAGTCGGCTCTGGCCGATGCCCTCGCTGATGGAATCGCCCTGCGCCTTCAGCTCGCCGTGGGCGTAATATTCATAGAGCGAGGCCCCATGGGGATCGGCCAGGCCGATGGCGATGTCGGGCTTCTTCTCGCGCAGCGCCTCGGCGACGCCGGCAAGCGTGCCGCCGGTGCCGACGGCGCAGACGAAGCCGTCGATCCGGCCGCCGGTCTGGCGCCAGATCTCCGGTCCGGTGCCGCGGGCGTGCGCTTGCCGGTTGGCGACATTGTCGAACTGGTTGGCCCAGATCGCGCCGGCCGGTTCGCTGGCGGCCAGCTCCTCGGCGAGCCGGCCGGAATAACGGACGTAGTTCGCCGGATTGGAGTAGGGCGCAGCGTCCACCTCGACGAGCTCGGCGCCCATCAGCCGGATGGCGTCCTTCTTCTCCTGGCTCTGGGTGCGGGGAATGACGATGGTGGTGCGATAGCCGAGCGCGCGCCCCACCATCGCCAGGCCGATCCCGGTGTTGCCGGCGGTGCCCTCGACGATGCGCCCGCCCGGGCGCAGCAGCCCGCGGCGCTCGGCGTCGCGCACGATGAAGAGCGCGGCCCGGTCCTTCACCGACTGGCCCGGGTTGAGGAACTCGGCCTTGCCGAGAATCTCGCAGCCGGTGGCGGCGCTGGCTGCGTGCAACCGCACCAGCGGGGTATCGCCGATCAGGTCCAGGACAGAGGCCGCAGCCATGCCGCTACATCGCGGCGGAACGCCGGGGGCGCAAGGGGGAAACGCCGGCGCGGGGGCGCGCCGCGCCCGCGTCACGCCTCGGCCGGCCGGACCGTCGCCAGCATGGCGTCGATGGCCGAGACGATCGGCCCTGCGCCTGCGTAGCCCTGGCTCACCATGGCATAGGTTCCGTCCGCCTTGGGCCCGACGATCAGGGTCGGAAAGCCGGTGACGCCGGCGCGCTGCGAGATGGCGTAGTCGCGCCAGGTCTCCTGGCGCAGGCCGTCTTCGGCAAGGGCGGCGCCGAACGCGTCGCGGTCGAAACCGAGTTCGGCGGCGAGATCGGCCAGGGTCCCGGGGCGGGTGATGTCGCGCCCCTCGGCGTAGAAGGCCCGCTGCGCCCGCTCCAGATAGTCGAGGGCGGCGCCCTGGCTGGTCCGGCGGGCGAGCACCACGGCCCGCGCGCCAGGGTCGGTGTCATAGATGAAGCCCCCGTCCTCCAGCACGGCGTCGTCGAAGGCCTGGCCCGTGGTCTGGGCCACCGTCGCCCAGTAGCCGCGCATCTGCGCCTTGGCCTCGGCCGTCATCGGCGCGTCGGTCCCCGGCCGCAGGCCCCCCATGACGAGGCGCATCGGCAGCACCTCGCCGTAGCGGCGGCGCAGAGCGCTCACGACCGGCGCAAATCCCCAGCACCATGAGCACATCGGATCGGCAAAGAAGATGAAGTGCAGGCCTTCCATGCCAGGACTCCGGCGCGATCCCGGCGGATCGCCGCGCCAGTCTACCGCCGCGCGCCCGGCGCCTGCACGTCCAATGTCGATGCAAGCGGAGCGCCCACGCCCGTCTTCGCCCCCTCGCGGCTGCGCCAGGAGAGGGCTGCGCCGAGCCCGTACGCCCTGCAGTGGGTCGCGTTCCACAGCAGGCGGCTCGGGGTCAGCGCCCCGTCGCGCGCCAGCGCCTGGACGCAGAGCGCCCAGATCGCCAGCGTCGCCGCGAGCCCGGCAAGCGCGTGGCCGGCGATGAAGAGGGTGTGAAAGCTCATGTGACGGCGCTCCGCGCGAGGGCGCCGCTCAGATCGGATCGCGGTAGCGGCGCACCCACACCGCGGCGGCCGCGAAGCCGGCGCCGGCGGCAAGGCCGAGCCAGAGGCCGGGGCTGGTCAGGAATCCCACCGGGTCGAGCACGCCGAGATCGATCACCATCCGCCCTTGCGCCGGCGCGCTGAAGGCCGCCAGGGGCGGATTGAGGCGGCTGCCGATCAGGTGGGCGAAGAACGAGCTCCCGAAGGCGATCCGCTCGATGACGCAGATCGCCAGCGGCGGCGCCACGGCCCAGAGGAACGCCACCCGCCGCGCCCAGGCGCCGACCAGCAGGCACCAGCCCCAGACCGGCGCGTACCAGATCGCCACCACGGCCGCCGTATAGGCGAGCACGCCCAGCATCGAGAAGAACGGCACGTCGGTCATCAGCGCGGCGAGCTTCGAGCCGCTCGCGGCCGCGCTGGCGGCGCTGAGGCCGAGGATGACGCCCTGCGTGAGCGCGGCCACGACGAAGGCGACGATCGGGAGGACGACGAGGGGGATGAACGCCTTGGCGGCGACCGTGGTGAGGTCGGAGACCGGCAGCGACTTCCAGAAGAGGATGGTGCGGTCGCGCCGCTCTGCGTTCAGCGCCCCGAGGCAATAGAAGACGCCGACGATGATCGCCGTGACCAGGAGCACCACGGCGACGATGCCGTAGGGCGCCTCGGGCGGCAGGGCGTGGCGGACCCCGCCGCGCCCCCCGAAGCTGGGGACGCGGCCGGGCAGGTTGGCGAGGGCCAGCAGGAAGCCGACCAGGATCACCCCGGCCGCCGAGAGCGGCGCGATCCAGATCGAGCCGTTTTCCCAAAGCTCGCGCCGCACCGACCAGAAGAACGGCCGCGTTGGCGTCGGCGCCACGCTCGCCGTGGCCCGCCCGGGCAGGTCGGCGCGCGGCGCGGCGCCCGGGACGATGTCGGAAGGGCTGCTCATGCCGCGCCTCGCAGGTCCTGTGTCCGGCCGCCGATGACGGCCACGAAGAGATCGGCGATGCCGGGGGTGCGCACCTCGCCAAGCGCCGCCAGCTGCTCGCGCTCGGCGTGGTCGAAGAGCAGGATGCAGCGGCCGATCGCCTGGCGCTCGTTGATGGGCTTCAGCGCCCGCGCCGCGGCGAGCTGGTCTGGCCGGACGGTGAGCTCCAGATACCGCGCCTCGAAGTCCTCCATGCTGCAGCTGAGCACGATCCGGCCGCGGTCGATGAACATCAGGTCGGTGAGCACGTGCTGCACCTCCTCCACCTGGTGGGTGGTGACGATGATGGTGCGACTGCCATCGAAGTAGTCGTCGAGAAGGTTGTCGTAGAACTGCTTGCGGTAGAGCAGGTCGAGGCCGAGCGTCGGCTCGTCGAGCACCAGCAGGCGCGCATCGATCGCCATGACGATGGCCAGGTGCAGCTGCACCACCATGCCCTTGGAGAGTTCGCGCACCTTGCTCGTGCGCCGGATCGTGGTCCGGGCGAGGAAGGCCTCGGCCTTGGCGCGGTCGAACCTGGGATGCACCCCGGCGACGTAGTCCAGCGCCTGGCTCACCCGCATCCAGCGCGGCAGCACCGCGACGTCGGCGATGAAGGACACCTCGCGCATCAACTGGTCGCGCTCGCGCCAGGGATGGCGCCCCAGCACCGTCAGCTCGCCCTGGTACGGGGTGAGGCCGAGGATCGCCTTCAGCGCCGTGCTCTTGCCCGCGCCGTTGGGGCCGATGAGGCCGAGAATGCGCCCGGCCTCCACCTTCAGGTCGACGCCGTCCAGCGCCACGGCCGAGCCGTAGGTCTTGCGAAGGCCGCGCGCTTCGATGCAAGCCATGATCAATGCTCCTCCTGCTGGGTGACCGGGCGGGCGGGCGGCGATGCGCGGGCCAGTTCCTCCGGCGTCAGGCCCAGGCGCCGGATGGTGGCGCGGATCGCCGGCCACTCGTCCTCCAGGAACCTCTGGCGCTCGCCCGCGAGCAGCAGCGCGCGCGCGCCGGTGTTGATGAACATGCCGAGCCCTCGCCGCTTCTCTACCAGTCCCTCGTCGGCCAGTTGCTGGTAGGCCTTCAGCACCGTCAGCGGATTGACCCGGTATTCGGCCGCGACGTTGCGGACCGATGGCAGCGGGTCGCCCTCGCCGAGCACGCCGTCCAGGACCATCGCCACCACGCGATCGTGCAGCTGGCGGTAGATCGGCTGCCGGTCGTTCCAGTCGAAGTCCATGACCCTGTCCCACCGCCTCCGTGACCGAGCTGACGCGGTGATGTAGTTGACTATAACAGCCGATGACGCGTGGCAAGCCGAAATCGGCCACGAGGGCGCGGCGGCGTCGGATCGACGCCGGGGAAGCCGCCGCGGACGGCGGTTCAGCTGCGCAGCAGGCTAAGCTGCACCACGTTGGTGCGCTCGGTGCGGAAACCGGCCTCGCAGTAGCTCAGGTAGAAGCGCCAGAGCCTCTGGAAGCGCTCGTCGAACCCCTGGCCCTTGATCTCGTCCCACGCCGCCTCGAACCGCCGCGCCCATTCGGCCAGGGTGTCGGCATAGTTCTGGCCGAAGCGAACGATGCCGCGCCATTCCAGGCCGGCGCGCGCCGTCTCCTCCTTCAGCCGCGTCTCCGAAGGCAGCATGCCGCCCGGGAACACGTACTTCTGGATGAAGTCGGCGCGCCGGCGGTAGTGGGCGAAGAGTTCGTCGCGGATGGTGATGATCTGCAGGCCGGCGCGCCCGCCCGGGGAGAGCACGTCGCGGATCTTCTCGAAATAGGCGGCCCAGTACTCCTCCCCCACGGCCTCGAACATCTCGATGGAGGCGACGCGGTCGAACTGACCGGAGATGTCGCGATAGTCGAGCAGGCGGATGTCGGCGCGCTCGGCCAGGCCCTGCTCGAAGAGGCGCCGCCGGGCGAACTCGCACTGCGCCGGCGAAATGGTGACGCCGGTCACCTTCGCGCCGATCTCGCCGGCGGCGAACTCGGCGAATCCGCCCCAGCCGCAGCCGATCTCCAGCACGTGATGTTCGGGACCGAGGCCGATCTGCCGGGCGAGGCTGGCGTACTTGTTGCGCTGAGCCTCGCCGAGCGGCTGGCCCGGCCGCTCGAACCGGGCGGAGGAATAGGTCATCGTCGGGTCGAGCCAGCGCGAATAGAAGGCGTTGCCGAGGTCGTAATGGGCCACGACGTTGCGCTTCGAGCCGGCCCGGTTGTTGCGGTGCAGCAGGTGGGCCATGAAGTTGACGGTGCGGCCGAAGATATTGCCCTCCATCAGCCGGGCGAGCTGGTCGAGGTTCGCCGTGACCACTTCTAGCAGGGCCGAGAGGTTCGGCGTCTCCCATTCGCCGGCCATGAAGCCTTCGCCGAAACCGATGTCGCCGGCGGCGAGAACGCGCGACAGGAAACGGAAATCGCGGATTACCAGGCGGGCCTCCGGACCGGGCTCGGGACCGCGCACGCTCAGTTCCCGCCCCGAGGGCAGCTCCAGGGTCAGCTGGCCGAAGGTCCAGTTCTGGCTGGCGATCTTCAGCACCGTGCGGAACGCCGCCGGCGCCCTGCGCAGCTCTGGGTCGTCCAGACCGACGACCGCGGTGTGGTCACCGTCCAGCGCCGCCTCCCATGGTCATATTCTCGCCACACAATAGCATTGTTGCGCGACATGGCGAATCGGTGGTCGTTGCGCCGGCGCGCCCGTGCATCGCCTCTATACGCACGCGCCCTTGGGCCGGATCGGAGCCGATAGCCGTTGTCAGTGGCGCCGAACCGGGTGGTCGAGGTGAAAGGTCCAGGCGCCGAGCCGGTCAGGATCGGCAATGCCCTGCCGCTCGCCATCATCGCCGGCCCCTGCGCGCTCGAAGGGCGCCAGCACGCCCTGGAGATGGCCCATGCGCTGAAGGAGATCGCCCAGCGCCTCGGGGTGGGCCTGATCTACAAGACCTCCTTCGACAAGGCCAACCGCTCCTCGATCCGCAGCGTCCGCGGCGTGGGCCTGGGCCAGGCGCTGCCCATCTTCGCCGAAATCCGCGAGGTGACGGGCCTGCCGGTGCTGACCGACGTGCACGAGGAAGCCCAGTGCGCCCCGGCCGCGCAAGTGATCGACGTGCTGCAGATCCCGGCCTTTCTTTCGCGCCAGACCGATCTCGTCGCCGCCGCCGCGCGCACCGGCCGGGCGCTCAACATCAAGAAGGGCCAGTTCCTCGCGCCCTGGGACATGAAGAACGTCGTGGCCAAGGCGCTGGCGGCGGGCAATCCCAACGTGCTCGCCTGCGAGCGGGGCGTCTCCTTCGGCTACAATACGCTGGTTTCCGACATGCGGGCGCTGCCGATCCTCGCCGAGATCGGCTGTCCGGTGGTGTTCGACGCCACCCATTCGGTGCAGCAGCCGGGCGGGCACGGCGAGACCAGCGGCGGCGAGCGCCGCTTCGTTGCGGTGCTGGCGCGCGCGGCCGTGGCCGTGGGCGTCGCCGCCGTCTTCGTGGAGACCCACGAGGATCCCGACCGCGCCCCGTCGGACGGGCCCAACATGGTGCCGCTGAAGGATTTCGAAGCGCTGGTGCAGGAGCTGATGGAGTTCGACGTGCTGGCGAAGCGACGCCTCGGCGCAGAGCGCCCCTGCGCTTGACCGGCCGCGCTCGGGCGCGCAGACCCTGGGCCGATGGAGCTTTCCGCCCTCCACGTGCTGCTGCAGGCCATCCGCGGCGTCCGCATCGTCGCGGTGGGCGATCTGATGGTCGACCGGTTCGTCTATGGCGAGGTCGGGCGCATCTCGCCCGAGGCGCCGATCCCGGTGATGACCCATGTCCATGAGCGCGTCATGCTGGGCGCGGCCGGCAACGTGGCGCGCAACGCCGCCGCCCTCGGCGCCGAGGTGGCGCTGGTGGGCGTGATCGGCGGCGACGCCGCCGGCGGCGAGGCCAAGGGTCTGGTCGCCGAGACGCCGAACATCGAGGGCTATCTGATCGTCGATCCCGAGCGTCCGACCACGGTCAAGACGAGGTTCGTCGCGGCCGGCCAGCAGCTCCTCAGGCTCGATCAGGAGACGACGTGCGCCGCCTCCGGCGATGTCGAGCAGCAGCTGGTCCGCACCCTGCGCGATGCGGCGCGCGGCGCCGCGGCGATCCTCCTTTCCGATTACGGCAAGGGGGCGGTGACGCCGGTGCTGATCCAGGCCGCCCTCGACGCCGCGGCCAGCGAGGGCGCGGCCTTGATCGTCGACTCCAAGGCGCGCTCCTTCGCCCGCTACGGCGCCGCCGACGTGATCAAGCCCAACGCCGCCGAGCTGGCTTTCGCCACCGACCTGCCCACCGGGACGGACGCAGAGGTGGCTGCGGCGCTGACCCGGGCGCTGGAGTTGTGCCAGGGGCGGGCGATCATCGTCACGCGCGGGGGCCGGGGCATGTCGCTGGCGCAGCGCGGCGCCGAGGTGCGCCACTTGGGCGGCGCGCCCAAGGCGGTGGCGGACGTCATGGGCGCGGGCGACACCGCCCTTGCGGCGCTCGGCGTCGCTCTGGCCGCCGGCGTCGGCGCGGAAGGCGCCATCCACCTCGCCAATCTGGCTGCGGGCGTGGCGGTCCAGAAGGTTGGCACCGCCACGGTCTCGCCCGAGGAGCTGATCGAGGCCGAGATCGCCGAGCAGATGGCGCCGTCCGAGGCCAAGATCGCCACGTCGGAGCGGGCGGCGCGCGAGGCGGCGCGCTGGCGCGAGCGGGGCCTGAAGGTCGGCTTCACCAACGGCTGCTTCGACATCCTGCATCGCGGCCACATCGCCTATCTCGCCCAGGCGCGCGGCTGGTGCGACCGCCTGATCGTGGGCCTCAACAGCGACCGCTCCGTGCGCGCCCTGAAGGGCGAGGGGCGGCCGCTGAACGATCTGCAGGCGCGGGCGCTGGTGCTCGCCGGCCTCGGGTCGGTGGATCTCGTCGCGCCCTTCGACGAGGATACGCCGCTGAGCCTGATCGAACAGATCCGTCCCGACGTGCTCGTCAAGGGCGCCGACTACGATCTCGACGGGGTCGTCGGCGGCCGGCTCGTCGCCGGCTGGGGCGGCGAGGTGCGGCTGGCCGATTTCGTCGAGGGCCATTCGACCACCGCCACGATCGCCAAGCTCGCGAAAAGGGCATGAGCCGGCGGATCGTCTTCGTCACCGGCGGCGCCGGGTTCATCGGCTCCAACATCGTCGCCCGCCTCGCGGCCGACTGGGCGCTGGACGTGGTCGTCTGCGACTGGCTGGGCGACACCGGCGAGGGCAAGTGGCGCAACATCGCCAAGCACCCGATCGGCGATTTCGTCGCCCCGGAGCAGACCTTCGACTGGCTCGCCAGATATGGCGCGGACGTGGAAGTGGTGATCCACATGGGCGCGGTGTCCTCGACCACCGAAACCGACGCCGACAAGGTGGTCAGGGCCAATTTCGTGCTCTCGCGCGATCTCTGGCGCTGGTGCGCCGAGCATCGCAAGCGGCTGATCTATGCGTCCTCCGGCGCCACCTACGGCGACGGCGCCCTGGGCTTCGACGACGACAACGCCCCGGCGGCGCTGGCGGCGCTGCGGCCGCTCAACGCCTACGGCTGGTCCAAGGCGATGTTCGACCTCTTCGCCGCCCGGCAGGCCGCCCGCGGCGAGGCCCCGCCGCAGTGGGCCGGGCTGAAGTTCTTCAACGTCTATGGCCCCAACGAGGAGCACAAGGGCGCGATGAAGTCGGTCGCCGCCCAGATCTGGCCGGACGTGGCGCACGGCCGCGCGGTGAAGCTCTTCAAGTCGTACCACCCGGACTATGCCGACGGCGGCCAGCTGCGCGATTTCGTCTACGTCCGCGACGTGGTCGACGTGGTGGAGTGGCTGGCGGGCAGGCCAGACGTGAACGGCGTCTTCAACCTCGGGTCGGGGCGGGCGCGCTCGTTCGAGGATCTCGCGCGCGCGGTGTTCGCCGCCGCCGGCTCGGCGCCCCGGATCGACTACATCGCCATGCCGCAGGCGCTGCGCGAGCGCTATCAGTACTTCACCGAGGCCAGGCTCGACCGGCTGCGCGCCGCCGGCTACGAGGGCCAGTTCACCGCCCTCGAGGATGGCGTCGGCGACTATGTGCGCCGCTTCCTCTCCCGGCCGGACCCGCACCAGTGAGCCAGCTCTCCACCGGTTGCTGCATTGCCGGCGGCGGCCCGGCGGGGATGGTCCTCGGCTATCTGCTCGCCCGCGCCGGGGTGGACGTGGTGGTGCTGGAGAAGCACGGCGATTTCCTGCGCGATTTCCGCGGCGACACGGTGCACCCGTCGACCTTGCAGGTGATGAGCGAGCTCGGCCTCCTGGACGAATTCCTCGAACGGCCGCATGACGAGATCGGGCGCCTGTTTGGCCAGATCGGCGATGCGAGCGTCAATATCGCCGATTTCCGGCATCTGCCCGGCAAGGCGCGGTTCCTGGTGATCATGCCGCAATGGGACCTGCTGAACTTCATCGCCGAGAAGGCGAAGGCGTTCGGGCGCTTCCACCTCGAGATGCGCGCCGAGGCCACCCACCTGATCCGCGAGGACGGCCGCGTCGTCGGCGTCGTCGCCAGCACGCCGGCCGGCGAGATCGAGGTGCGCGCCAGCCTCGTCGTCGGCGCCGACGGGCGCCACTCGACGCTGCGTCGCTGCGCCGGCTTCGAGGTCCAGGATCTCGGCGCGCCGATGGACGTCCTGTGGCTGCGCCTGCCGCGCCGGGCCGGTGACGAAGCCGCGCCGCTCGGGCGCCTGGTCGCCGGCCGGATGATCGTGATGATCCCCCGCGGCGACTATTTCCAGTGCGGCTACCTGGTGAAAAAGGGCGGCGCCGAGGCGATCGAGCGCGGCGGCCTCGACGCCTTCAGGCATGACATCGAGACCATCGCCCCGATCTTCCGCGGCCGCACCGGCGCGCTGGAGAGCTGGGACGACGTCAAGCTCCTGAGCGTCGCCGTCGACCGGCTGCGGACCTGGTTCGCGCCCGGGCTGCTGTGCATCGGCGATGCGGCCCACGCCATGTCGCCGGTGGGCGGCGTCGGCATCAATCTCGCCATCCAGGACGCGGTGGCGACCGCCGCGCTTCTGTGGGCGCCGCTCAGCCGCGGCCGGGTCGAGCTGGCGGATCTCCAAAAGGTCCAGTGGCGGCGCGAATGGCCGGCCAGGGTCACCCAGCGGCTGCAGGTCTTCGTCCATGACCACGTGATCGCCCCGACCCTCGCCGGCGCCGAGCCGAAGCTGAGCTGGCCGGTCCGGCTTCTCGACCGCTCCGAGCTGCTGCAGCGCCTGCCGGCCCGCGCGCTCGGCTTCGGCGTCCGGCCCGAGCACGTCGGCTCCCCCGAGCGGTAGTCAGGCGCCCGGGCGCGCGCCTGCCTCGCGACGGCGTCCTGGAAACCCGCCGGGCCTTGCGCTAACCAGCGGCCATGACGCGCCGCCGTCGAGGCTTCGGATACTGGCTGTCGATCGTCTCGGCGGCCCTCGCCGGCCTCCTCATTATCGCCGGCGGGGTCTGGCAGGACGACATCATCAAGGCGCTGCTGGACCCGAAGATCCCCTTCGTCCGCGACCCGCCGCCGCCCGCTCCCAACTATGCCGAGCGCGACGACTGGGTGCTCGCCCCCGATTCCCCCGCCCCCGGCGCGGCCGACGTCTTCTTCCTGCACCCGACCACCTACCGGGGCGGCAAGCACTGGAACGGGCCGATCACCGATCCGGCCGCCGCCGCGGCGCTCACTCGGGTCATGCTGCCCAACTACGCCGGCCCCTTCGCCGGCGTCGGCGCGGTCTATGCGCCGCGCTATCGGCAGGCCAGCCTCTACACCAAGTCGACGCTCTGGGACGACGCCCTCGATGCGCGCCGCTTCGCCTACGTCGACGCCAAGGCGGCGTTCGATTATTTCATCGCCCACCTGAACCACGGCCGCCCGTTCATCCTGGTGGGCGTCGAGCAGGGCGGCGACCTCGGCGCGCGGCTGCTGCGCGAGGAGATCGCCCCAGACCCGGCCTTGCGCGGCCGCCTGGTGGCGGCCTACCTCATCGACACCATCGTGCCGGCCGACGAGCATGGGCCGTCATCGCCGGTTCCGGCCTGCCAGCGCCGCGACGAAGCCGGCTGCCTGGTGGCCTGGAGCGCGGTGCGTCGCGGCGATTTCCCGGCGGCGGCGCGGCTGCTCAGCCGGGCGATGGTGTGGACCAGCGCCGGCCAGCTGACGCCGCTGGGGTCGCGCACGCCGCTCTGCGTCAATCCGCTGCTGGGGGCCGCGAGCGACGCCGACGCGCCGCCCCGGCTCAACCTGGGCGCCGCCGCCGCGACCGGTCTCGAGTGGAACGTGCGCCCCGGCTTCATGGTCCGGCAGGTGGGCGCCGAGTGCCAGGGCGGCATTCTGCGCGTGACCAAGCCGCGCTCGTCGCTGCTGCGGCCCTCGGGCGACTGGGCCGACCGGGTGCGCGAGCCGCCCTACAATCTCTTCTGGGCCGATCTCGAGGCCGACTCGCAGGCCCGCCTCGCCGCATGGCTCGCCGCTCATCCGGCCTCGGCGCCGGCGCCCGGACGCCAGTCGAACAGCTCCTGAAGCACCCGCAGCGCCGCGCCGCGGGGCGAGGCGAGTTCGGGGTCCCTGGCCAGGATCAGCCGCGCATCGTCCGCCGCCGCGGCGATCAGGTCGCGATGGGCGAAGGGATCGGCGAGGCGATAGGCCGGAAAGCCGCTCTGCTTCAGGCCCAGGGGATCGCCGCCGCCGCGCAGCTCCAGATCCTTCTCGGCGATGGCGAAGCCGTCGTCGGTGCGCCGCAGGATGTCGAGCCGCGTCCGGGCGATCTCGGACAGCGGCGGATCGTAGAGCAGCACGCAGGCGCTCTCGGCCCGGCCGCGGCCGACGCGGCCCCGGAGCTGGTGCAGCTGGGCCAGACCGAAGCGCTCGGCCTGCTCGATGACCATGATGACGGCGTTGGGCACGTCGACGCCGACCTCGACGACGGTCGTCGCCACCAGCACCGCCAGGCGCCCCTCGACGAAATCCGCCATGGCCGCGTCCTTGTCGGCCGAGGGCATGCGCCCGTGCACCAGGCCGACGCGCGCCCCGAACACCTGGCGCAGCGTCGCGACGCGGGCCTCGGCGGCGGCCAGGTCCGAGGTCTCGGACTCCGACACCAGCGGGCAGATCCAGAACGCCTGGGCGCCGGAGGCGACGGCGCGCTCGAGGCGTCCCACCACCTCGCCGATCCGCGGCATCGGCGCGGCGCGCGTCGCCACCGGGGTGCGGCCGGGCGGCTTCTCCTCGATGCGCGAGACGTCGAGGTCGCCGAACACCGTCAGCTCCAGGGTGCGCGGGATCGGCGTCGCCGACATGGCGAGCAGGTGCACGGCCTCGCCCTTGGCCTGCAGCCGCGACCGCTCGCTCACCCCGAACCGGTGCTGTTCGTCGATGACGGTGAGCGCCAGATCGTGGAAGCCGACATCCTCCTGGAAGAGGGCGTGGGTGCCGACGCTCACGCCCGCCGCCCCGCTCGCCAGGGCCGCCAGCTTCTCGGCGCGCCCCCGGCCCTTGTCGCGGCCGGTCAGCAGCACCGCCCGGATGCCGTGGCTCGCCAGCGGTCCGGCGATGGTCTCGAAGTGCTGGCGCGCCAGGATCTCCGTGGGCGCCATCAGCGCCGACTGCGCGCGCGCAGCGGCGACGTCGGCCATGGCCAGCATGGCCACCACCGTCTTGCCCGAACCGACGTCGCCCTGGATCAGCCGGCTCATCCTCTCGCCGGCGGCGAGGTCGCCGCGGATCTCGACGATTGCGCGGGCCTGCGCGCCGGTGAGGCGGAACGGCAGATCGGCCTCGACGCGCGCCGCCGCCTCGCTGGCGGGGATGGACCGCGCCGGCTGGGCGCGGCGGGCGGCCTTGCGCTGGGCCAGCGCCAGCTGGTGGGCGAGCAGCTCGTCGAAGGCGAGCCGGCGCGCCTGCGCCGACTGCGGCGACAGGTCGGCCTCGCTGGCGGGATGGTGCCGGGCCTCGAAGGCGGCGCGCCAGCCGGGCCAGCGCTGGCGGGCGAGCCAGGCGCCATCCTGCCATTCCGCCAGCTCGGGCGCGCGCTCCAGGCCCTCGAGGGCGAAGCGGCGCACCGCGCGCGAGGCAAGGCCCGCGGTCGCCGGATAGATGGCCTCGCTCTGCGGCACCTCGGCGGCGCGGTCGGCGGGCACGAGATAGTCGGGGTGGACGATCTGCAGCTCGTGGTCGAACTCGCTGCGCTCCACCTTGCCGCTGACCACCCGGCGCGCGCCCTTCGGATGCGCACGCTCCAGGTGCGGTCCGTGGCCGGCGAAATAGACGAGGGTGACGGCGCCGGTGTCGTCGAAGGCGCGGATCTTCCAGGGGCGGTTGGCGCGCCCGGGCCTCGCGTGCGACTCGATGGTGACGGTCAGGATCTGGTGCTCGCCCTCGACGGCGCTGGCGGCCTTGGCCGGTTGGCGGCGCACCAGACTCTGTGGCGAGAGGAAGAGCACGTCGCGCACCAGCGGGCCGGCGACCCGCTCCAGCAGCGGCGCGATGCGCGGGCCGACCCCCTTCAGCGCGGCGATCGGCGCGAACAGCGGAAAGAGAATCTGCGGCCGCATGAGCACGACCATAGCGCCGATCCGGCCGCCGAGCGCCGCCTTCGGCTTGCACGGCCTGCGGCCGAGGTGGCACGATCCTCCCGCGAGGGAGATCGCCCATTGAGCCATCCCGCAGCGCCTGGCGCCGCCCTGGACGCGAGCTACGGTCTCTGGATCGCCTGGCTGATCTCGTGGACGCTGGCGGCGCTGTGGTCGCGCCGCTCCGAAGCTGAGCCGTCGATGCTCGCTCAGGCGTCCTACCGGCTGCCGACGGTGATCGGCTATGGCCTCATCGCCTTTGCCGCGAGGGCGCGGGTCACCGGTGCGCCTTTGTGGCCGCTGAGCCCGGCGGCCGGGTGGGCGCTGGTCGTGTGCCAGGCGGCGGGGTTCTGCTTCACCTGGTGGGCGCGGATCCATCTCGGATCGCTCTGGTCCGGCTCGGTGACGCGCAAGCAGGATCACCGGGTGATCGACACCGGTCCCTACCGCCTGGTGCGCCATCCCATCTACACCGGCCTGCTGTTCTCCACCGTGGTCTGGGCGGTCCAGATCGCCGAGCCCGCCGCGCTGCTGGGCGTCGCCTTCGCGATCCTCGCCTTCTGGCTGAAGGCGCGCCTGGAGGAGCGCTTCCTCGCCCGCGAACTCGGCCAGGACGCCTACGCGGCCTACCGCCGCCGCACCCCCATGCTGGTCCCGTTCTGGCCGGCGCGGCTTTCGTGAGATCGCGCTCTGGCCGGGGCGCGCCGGGCCGACTATATCGGCCGTTCCCGCCCATGGACGAGACCAGATTGAAGCGGCTGAGCTACCGCGCCTGGCGGCGCGGTTTTCGTGAAGCGGACCTGATCCTGGGGCCGTTCGCGGACAGCCATGCCCGGAACCTGACCCCGCCCCAGCTGACGGCGTTCGAACTCCTGCTCGAACAGCCCGATCCCGACCTCTACGCCTGGATCGTCGGCGCCGCCGACGCGCCGGCCGAGTTCGACACCGACGTGCTGGCGCTGATCCGCGCCTTCCGTCTCCACGCCCGCCTCGTCCGCGGCGCCGACCTCGGCGCCTGATCCACAGAGCCCATTTCGCCACAGCCCATAGCGCCCGAGCCCCGTATCGCCTTGTCCCTCGCCCATGACCTGAAACGCGTCGCCGAGGCGGCCGACGCTCTCGACCTCGCCGGCGCGCCGGAAGGCTTCGACGCCCTCGTCATGGCCGACCTCGCCCGCGCCCGCGGCGGCCTCGCCGTCTTCCTCGCCCGCGACGGCTCGCGGGCCGGCGCCTTCGAAGCGGCGATGGGCTTCTTCGCTCCCGAGATGCCGCTCCTTCGCTTTCCGGCCTGGGACTGCCTGCCCTACGACCGCATCGGACCCTCGGCGGGAGTCTCGGCCGAGCGGCTGGCGACGCTGACGCGCCTCGCGCGCGGCGGCTGGGGCAAAAAGCCGGTGCTGCTCGTCACCCAGGCCGCGGCGCTGCTGCAGCGCCTGCCGCCGAGGGAGAGCGTGCTGCGGGCCGGCTATTCGGCCGAGGTGGGCCAGGTGGTCGAGCTGGGCGAACTGGAGCGCTATTTCGCCATCAACGGCTATCATCGCGCCTCCACCGTCTCCGAGCGCGGCGAGTTCGCCATCCGTGGCGGCGTCATCGACGTCTTCCCGCCGGGCGCCGCCGAGCCGGTGCGCCTCGATCTGTTCGGCGATGCGCTGGAGTCCATCCGCGCCTTCGATCGCGAGACCCAGCGTTCGACGCGCCAGCTCACCCGCATCGACCTGCTGCCGGTGAGCGAGGCCCTGCTCGACGCCGACGCCATCGCCAGGTTCCGCAAGGGCTACGTCGCCGCGTTCGGCGCGCCGGGCGACGATCCGCTCTATGCGGCGGTGAGCGAGGGCGCGCGCCGCGCCGGCCTGGAACACTTCCTGCCGCTCTTCTACGAGAACGCCGCCAGCCTCTTCGACTATCTGCCCGCCGACGTCCTGATCGGCCTCGACCATCTGGCCCCCGCCGCCCGCGACGAGCGGCTGGCGATGATCGCCGACGCCTACGAGGCGCGCAATCAGACCGAGCGGCGCACCCACTATCGGCCGCTGCCGCCCTCGGCGCTCTATCTCTCCAACGCCGAGTGGGAGAGGGGCCTCGCCGCCCACGCGGTGCGCCGGCTGCTCCCCTTCCACCAGGAAGCCGGCGCCGGGGTCATCGACCTCGGGGCCAAGCTCGGCAGGAATTTCGCGGCCGAGCGGGCGCAGGACAGCGTCAACCTCTTCGAGGCCGCCGCCGACCATGCGCGGCGCCTGACCGGCGCGGGCAAGCGGGTGCTGTTCGCTTCCTGGTCCGAAGGCGCTTCCGAGCGGCTGGGCGCCATGCTTGCCGACCACGGCCTGAAGGACGTCGCCTTCTCGCCCTATTGGCAGGCGGCCAAGGCGGCCGATCCGAAGAAGCTGCAGCGCGTCGTCCTGCCCCTCGACGCCGGCTTCGAGACCGAGAGCCTCGCCGTCATCTCCGAGACCGACATCCTGGGCGACCGGCTGGCGCGCCCAAGACGGCGCCGCCGCGCCGCCAATTTCCTCGCCGAGGCCTCCGCCCTCTCGCCGGGCGACCTCGTCGTGCACATCGACCACGGCATCGGCCGCTACGTGGGCCTGAAGACCCTGGAGGTGCAGGAGGCGCCGCACGACTGCCTGGAGCTCGACTACGCCGCCGAGTCCAAGCTCTACCTGCCGGTGGAGAACATCGACCTCCTCACCCGCTACGGCGCCGACGCCGAGGGCGTCCAGCTCGACCGGCTCGGCGGCGCCGCCTGGCAGGCGCGCAAGGCCCGCGCCAGGGAGCGGCTGCGCGAGATGGCCGAGGGGCTGATCGGCATCGCCGCCGCGCGGGCCATGAAGCACGTCGAGGAGGCCCATCCGCCGCACGGCGTCTTCGACGAGTTTTGCGCCCGCTTCCCCTACGAGGAAACCGACGACCAACTGAACGCCATCGCCGACGTGCTCGCCGACCTCGGAGCCGGCAAGCCGATGGACCGGCTGATCTGCGGCGACGTCGGCTTCGGCAAGACCGAGGTCGCCCTGCGCGCCGCCTTCGTGATGGCGATGAGCGGGCGCCAGGTCGCGGTGGTCTGCCCCACCACCCTGCTGGCGCGCCAGCACTTCGCCACCTTCGCCGAGCGCTTCCGTGGCTGGCCGGTGAAGCTCGGGCGCCTGTCGCGCCTGGTCGCGCCCGCCGAGGCGGCCCAGACCCGCGAAGGCTTGAGGAAGGGCGAGATCGAGATCGTCATCGGCACCCACGCGGTGCTCGCCAAACAGGTGCAGTTCAAGGACCTCGGCCTGGTGATCGTCGACGAGGAGCAGCACTTCGGCGTCGCCCACAAGGAGGCGCTGAAGGCCCTGCGCGCCGACGTGCACGTGCTCACCCTCACCGCGACGCCGATCCCGCGCACCTTGCAGATGGCGCTTTCCGGCATCCGCGAGATGTCGATCATCGCCACCCCGCCCATCGACCGCCTGGCGGTGCGCACCTACGTCACCGCCTTCGACCCGGTCTCGATCCGCGAGGCGCTGCTGAGGGAGAAGTACCGCGGCGGCCAGGCCTACTATGTCGCCCCGCGCATCGCCGACCTGCCGGAGCTCACCAGGTTCCTGCGCGCCGACGTGCCCGAGGTGCATTTCGTCGTCGGCCACGGCCAGATGGCGGCGAGCCAGCTCGAGGACGTCATGGCCGCCTTCTACGAGGGCCGCTACGACGTGCTCGTCTCCACCAGCATCGTCGAATCCGGCCTCGACATCCCCAGCGCCAACACCCTCGTGGTGCACCGCGCCGACATGTTCGGTCTCGCCCAGCTCTATCAGCTGCGCGGTCGCGTCGGCCGGGCCAAGCAGCGCGCCTACGCCTATCTCACCACGCCCTTCGAGAAGCCGATCACCCAGAGCGCGGAGCGGCGCCTGGAGGTGCTGCAGTCGCTCGACAGCCTGGGCGCCGGCTTCCAGCTCGCCAGCCACGACCTCGACATCCGCGGCGGCGGCAATCTGCTGGGCGAAGAGCAGTCCGGCCATATCCGCGAGGTCGGCGTCGAGCTCTACCAGCAGATGCTGGAAGACGCGGTGGCCGAGCTGAAGGCGAAGGCCGGCAAGGAGAGCGCCGCCCTCGACCGCGGCTGGTCGCCGTTGATCAACGCCGGCGCGGCGGTGCTGATCCCCGAGGCCTACATCCCCGACCTGAACGTGCGCCTGGCGCTCTATCGCCGGCTTTCGGACGCCGAGAAGGCCCAGGATCGCGAGGCCCTGGCCGCCGAGCTGATCGACCGCTTCGGCCCGCTGCCGCCCGAGGCCGACCACCTGCTGAAGGTGGTGGCCATCAAGGGCCTCTGCCGCGAGGCCAACGTCGCCAAGATCGACGTCGGCCCCAAGGGCGCCCTGGTCGCCTTCCGCGCCGACCATTTCGCCAGTCCCGCCGCCCTCGTCGCCTTCATCCAGAAGAACGCCCAGACCTGGCGCCTGCGCCCCGACCAGAAGATCGTCGTCAAGGGCGAATGGGAAACCCCGGACGAGCGCCTGGCCGCGGCCGAGCGGGTGCTGAGGCGGCTGGCGCGGCTGGCCGGCGGGTAGGCCCATCGCTTCAGTTCGCGCCCCTTCCATCCCCGCGCCTTGCGGCGCGGCGGTCCCCGCTCCGCGGGGAAGGATGAAGGGATTTCCTCCTCACCCGTGCAACGGGGGAGGTTGGAGGGGGCGTTGCTTCGGATTGGTTGCAGCGGCCGGCCAGGCCCCGGTCAGTTGCGCCCCGGTATCAGCACCTTCATCTCCTCGTAGCCCTTGATGAAGATCGAATAGCTGCGCCGCGGCTCCTCCAGCAGGCGAATCTGGGGGAAGCGCTTCAGGATCTCCTCCCAGATGATGGTGAGCTGCAGTTCGGCGAGGCGATTGCCGACGCAGCGGTGGATGCCGAAGCCGAACGAGAGGTGCTGGCGTGGGCGCGGCCGGTCGATGATGTAGGCGTAGGGGTCGTCGATGACCTCCTCGTCGCGGTTGCCCGAGACGTACCACATCACCACGCGCTGCCCCTTGCTGATGCGCCGGCCGCGGAACTCGAAATCCTCCAGCGCCACGCGCGCCATGTGGGCGAGCGGGGTCTGCCAGCGGATGGTCTCCGACACCATCGAGGGGATCAGCGCCGGGTCGGCGCGCAGCCTCGCGTACTGGTCGGGGTTGCGGTTGAGGGCGAAGATGGAGCCCGAGATGGTGTTGCGGGTGGTGTCGTTGCCGCCGATGATCAGCAAGGTGACGTTGGCGAAGAACTCCTCCATGGAGCAGCCGCGCGTCTCGGCGCCGTGCGCCAGCATCGAGATCAGGTCGCCGCGCGGCTCGGCGTTCACGCGCGCGTTCCACAGGCGCACGAAATAGGCCCTGCAGTCGGCGAGGGCGGCTCGGCGCTCCCGGTAGGTCGCCACCGGACCATGGCCGGGACCGGTCGTCATGGTGTCGGACCAGAAGGTCAGCTTGCGGCGCTCCTCGAAGGGAAAGTCGAAGAGCGTCGCCAGCGTCATCGTGGTCAGCTCCTTGGAGACCAGCTCGACCCAGTCGAACGGCTCGCCGATCGGCAGCGAATCCAGGATCAGCCCGGCGCGCTCGCGGATCTGCGGCGCCATCTGGGCGAGTTGCGCTGGCGCCACCGCGGGGCTGACGGTCTTGCGCTGGATGTCGTGGCCGGGGGGATCCATGCTGATGAAGCTGGGGGCCGAGGCGTCTTGGCCCTCCAGGCGCGCGTCGGGCGGCAGCACGCTCGCCTTGGGAGGCAGGCCGATGCCGTGCGCGGACGAGAACACCTGGTGGTTGGTGTCGATCGCCATGATGTCGTTGTACTTGGTGATCGACCAGAAGGCGCCGTAGTTGCTGTCGGGGGTGTAGTGGACCGGATCCTCGGCGCGCAGCCGCTCGAAATAGGGCCAGTGGGCGTCGTCGCGGAAGGCCGAGGCCCAGGCGGGGTTCAGGGTCGCGAGCGGGCTCTCGTAGGCGCGCCGGCGCGCCAGCGCCCGCTTTTCGCCGAGGCCATCCGCCACGCCGTCGGCCATGGTGCGTCCTTCCAGGTCACATCTTCCCGCCGGGAACCTTCGACCCGCGGGCCGACGAGATCAAGAGCGCCCTGGCGTGGCGCTCAGCCGACGAGCTTCGGCGGGGCCTGCGCGCCGGACTGGGCCTCGGCGAGCAGCTTGCGCGCCCGCAGCCACAGCTCCAGTCTCTGGGTGGAGAGCATGGCGACCGCCATGACCAGCAGGGCGTCGGTGGCGGCGATCACCGGCACGCCGGCGATGGGCTGGGTCAGCACGCCGCGCAGGGCGTAGCGCAGGGCGACGATGGCGAAGATGAAGAACAGCCCGATGGGCGAGGCGCGCGACGTCAGGTCGTGGGTCTCGGGATGGATGTGGATGTGGGTGAGCCGGCCCCTCTGCCAGCCCAGGCCCGCGCCGATGGCGAAGCCGAGCACCAGGGCGCCCAGATTGATCGGGGTGAGCGGCGGCGGCGCGGCGGCGAGCGCGCCTGCCATCAGCACCAGGTAGATGGCCGGATACAGCCACAGCCGCTCGATGCGCAGCTTGCGGGGGCGGCTGTTGCGCAGCACCACGATGAGGAGAACGGCCGCGAGCGGCACGAGATAGCTGAGCGGCGAGGCGCCGGGGTGCGAACCGAATTGCATGCGGGGGCCCTTCTAGCCTAACTCGCCTGGCGTTGCATGGCCCGGGCGGCGGCGACCTCCAGCGCCTTGGCCGCGCTGGCGCCCGGCGTCACCTCGGCGACGCCGATGTCGAACTCGGCGACGAACGGCGCCCGCTCCTTGCCGGATTCGAAGGCGGTGCAGGCGATCACGGCGGCGATGCGCTCGGCCGTCAGCCGCGCGGCCGCGGCGCCGGTGGCCGGCAGCGCCAGGGCGAACACCTCGGGCCCCAGTCTGGCGGCGGTGTCCTCGGCGCGCACAAGGCGCCCGATCATCGAGCCGATCTGAGGGATGGCCCGGTCGAGCCAGCCGCCGGCGCGGGCCGGCGCCAGTTCCGGCCGCTCGGCGAGCTTCAGCACGCAGACGCACAGCGGACGGTTGCGCACGCGCGCCGCCGCCGCCAGCCGCATCAGGTGCCCGGCGAAGAGATCCGCGGTGAAGAGGCCGGTGGCGGCGTCCATCAGCCCCGAGCCCCGCGCCTGCTCGAGCGCGCGGCGGATGCCGCTCTGGCGGCGGAAGCTGCGGGCCAGTTCCAGCACCCGCCTGGCGGTGTCGGCCTCGGAGACCTCGGGCGAGGCGACGTCGGTGACGCCCTTGGCGAATGCGTCGGCGGCGCTGAGGTCCGGCGC
This sequence comes from Caulobacteraceae bacterium, assembly GCA_035532115.1. Classification (GTDB taxonomy): domain Bacteria; phylum Pseudomonadota; class Alphaproteobacteria; order Caulobacterales; family Caulobacteraceae; genus Acaudatibacter. The sequence goes on from DATKRO010000080.1 coordinate 33,136, forward strand.
CTTCATCTGATAGAGCAGGGCGGGGATGTGGTAGAGGCGGGTGTTGCGGCGCATGCCGGTGACGATCGACAGCGCCTCCTGCGGGTTTTCGCCGGCCCAGACCACCACCGCGTCGAAGGCGCGCTCGTGCAGATAGTCGAAGGCGGTGTAGGCGGTGAAGGCGCCCACCACCTGGGCCTCGTGGGCCGCCAGCGCGTTGGAGAGCGCCAGGAACTGCGGCGCGGGCTCGCCAATGCAGAGCACGTCCAGGGCCCCGCCCTCGGCGGGGGGCGGCGCCAGCCGGCGGCCCTGCTCGGCGAAGGTCTCCTGGCGCAGCTCGAACTCCTCCTCGGCCACCGCCAGCCGCACCAGGCTCTCCAGCCGCATCACCGCCTGGGCCGGATGCAGCGGCGGCGCCAGCGTCAGGTCGAAGCCGTGCCCGGGAAGCTCAGGGTCGGGGTCGGCGATGGCGATGACCGGCAGGCGGCGCGGCGCGCAGGCGCTCTTCAGGCGCCGGGCGAAGGCGAGCGCCTCGGGCGCGGCGCCGACCAGGTCGACGATCGCCGCCTCGATCTGCAGGTCGCCCAGCGCGGCGATGGCCGCGAAGGGGCCGCGTGCGGTGACGGTGCGCCAGCCAAGCCTGTCCAGGCCGTCGGCGAGCGGCCCGGCGCGCACGTCGTCGCGCGCCACGATCAGGATGCGTGCGTGAATCGACACTCCGACTCCCCGGGGCGGAGCTTAGGCGGCCCCCCCGCGCCACGCCAAGGCGCAAATGACGCGGTCACCCAGGCGATCGGCGCCGCCGGCGTGCGCCGACGGGAGCGGCTGCGGCTACGGATCGATCCGGGCCTCGGCCTGGCCGCTGACCACGACGACGCCGTCCTGGTTCCTGGTCTCCACGTCCAGTTCCACCAGTTTCTTGCCGCCCTCGTCCTTGATCTGCTTGACCGTCGCGGTGGCGTCGAGGGTGTCGCCCGGCCAGACCTGGCTGGTGAAGCGCACCCCGAACTTGGTGAGGCGGGCGTCGCCGACGTAGTCGGTCAGCATCTTGCCGGTCATGCCCATGGTCAGCATGCCGTGGGCGAACACCGAGGGATAGCCCGCCACCTTGGTGGTGAAGATCTCGTCGGTATGCAGCGGATTGTAGTCGCCAGACGCGCCGGCGTACTGGACGATCTGGGTGCGCTTCAGGTCCTCGACCAGCCGCGCGGTGTGGGTGTCGCCCACCTTCAGTTTCGATGCGCTGAGCGCCATGTTCGTCTGTCCTCGCTATTTCGTGTCGACCGGGCGCTCGGTGCGCACGCCGACGCCGCGGGCGGTGATCACCAGTTCGCCCTTCTGGTCGCGGTATTCGGTGACGTTCTCGGAAAACACCAGCTTGCCCGACCGGCGCCCTTCCTTTTCCCAGGTCTTGCCGGGCAGGTGCGTCGCGGTGAGCACGTCGCCCGGCCGCAGGTGGCGGTGATATTCGAAATGCTGTTCGGCGTGCAGGCCGCCGCCGCCACCACCACCACCGCCGCCCCCGCCCGGCGGGCGGGTCAGGCCGCTGGGGTTCTTGCCCGAGCCGAACCAGGGCTGGCCGATCTTGGGGCGCAGGAAATAGTCCGGATCGAACTGGGCGCTGGCCTGGGCGAAGGTCGGCGGGGCGATGACGCCGCCGGCCTCGGTCTGCCTGGCCTTCTCCGGATCGGAATAGACCGGATTGTCGTCCCCCACCGCGCGGGCGAACATCAATATGTGTCCCGCCTCGACGGGAAACTCTTTGGCGGCCATGGCGCTCCCTTTGCAAACATCGGCGGCGCCCTCGCGGGGGCGCCCGGGCCGACTGAAGCGGACTTGCCGCGCCTGCGTCAACCGTCGTTCGCGGGCGGGCGACGTTTTCCGCGCATCACGCCGGCGCCCCGGCCGCGCCGTCGGCGATCAGCTGTTCGATCTCGGCCGCGGCGTAGCCGGCTTCGCCCAGGACCTCGCGGGTGTGCTGCCCGAGGCGCGGGGCCGGGCCGCGGGGGCCGTCGTCGGCGCCGGGAAACCGGGCCGGGGAGGCGGGGGCGAGAAATTCGGCGCCGCTCGCATCGCGGGTCGCGACGAAGCAGCCGGCGGCCTGGGCGAGCGGATCGCTCACCACGTCCCTGGGCGCCTGCACCGGCGCCCAGACCATGTCCGCCGCGGTCAGGCGCCCGCCCACCGCCTCCAGGGTGAAGCGCGCGAACGCCGCGTCCAGCGTCGCGACGAACGCGGCCGCGTGCTTGCGCCGCTCCCCCGGATCGGTGAAGCGGGGATCGGCGGCCAGATCCGGCAGCTCGAGCACGCGGGCGACGTGATCGAGTTCGTCGCGGCCGTCGCGGGGGAATACCCCCAGCCATCGGCCGTCGGCCGTCCTGAAGAAGTTCGACAGCGGATTGATCGCCTCCTCGCGGGTGCGCTGCGACGCCAGCCTTCCCCACTTGAGCTGGATCGAGAAGTCCCAGCCGATGGCGTAGACGCCGGCGCGGATCAGCGAGGTCTCGACCAGCCGTCCGCGTCCGGTGCCCTGGCGCTCGATCACCGCCGCCAGGCAGGCCGAGACGGTGGAGATGGCGCAGATCGCATCGCCCATGCCGGGTCGGCAGGCGAGCGGCTCGTGGCCCTTGGGCGTCAGGGCGCCGACCACGCCGGCGCGCGACCAGAGGGCGGCGGCGTCGAAGGCCGGAAGATCCGCGCCGGGACCTTGCAGGCCATAGCCGGTGACGCTGACGTAGATCAGCCGCGGCAGCAGATCCTTGATGGCGTCGTAGTCGAGCCTGGCGCGCTTCAGCGCAGCCGGACGGACATTGGTGACGAACACGTCCGCGTCCTCGAGGATGCGCAGCAGCGCCTCGCGCCCGCTCGCCTTGCCGATGTCGAGGACGACGCCGCGCTTGCCGCGGTTCTCCAGCTCGAACACCGGGTTGCCCTCCAGGTGCGGCATGCCGGCGAAGCTGCGGCGGGTGGGATCGCCCCGGCCGCTCTCGACCTTGACGACGCTCGCGCCCCAGTCGGCCATCACCGCCGCGGCGCTCGGACCGGCGACATAGGTCGCGAACTCCACCACCTTCAGCCCTTCGAGCATCGACGTCCCCTTCCGGTTCGGCCTCGCCCATATGGCGGCCACGACGCCCGCGCAAGCCGCGCGCGCAGGCGCAGCGCGATGGCCGCGGGCCGGAGCGCGCCATAGGCCGCGGCAGTCGTCTTTACCATCTGGGCAAGCTGCGTCGACTGACCTCGCGCCAGGCTGCGGTTGATCTTCCCTGGTGGACATCAAGGGCCGGTTGCAACAGACACTTCCCGCTGGCCATAGTCGCATCCGATGGCGACGCCGAAACAGAGGGTCCGCCAGCTCATCGACACCCAGCTTGGGGCGGCGGGCTGGGTGATCCAGGATCGCGAGACGAGCTGACCTCGTGACCCCGGCTGTCGACATAGACACGTTGCTGGCCGCCGCCAAAATCCTGGCCGGAGCGCCTGTTTGGGTGAAAGACGAGCGCGGAACAGTCGTCAAGTTGGCCGTTCCCGTGGCCCAATCGGGCGTGGTTGGCGGCCTGATCCTGCAAGCAGGCGCCACGCTCCACACCGAACCCCAGCGCGGCGCATTCGTCCTGGTGTTCGAGGGGCGTCCGATCCAGCGCTTGTCGTTCAAGCCGGACCACGGACACGCAAACCCGCCATCCAGGACCATTCCCCAGGAGTTCCGGGGCCGTCGCCTTCCGCCTGGCCTTAGCCGCATGCACCACTGGTCGCTGAACAGAATTTGGCCGCGTCCAATCTCGGACAACGTCGCCGTCGCCACCCTTGTCCACCCAGAACCGTCGTCCCTGGAGGCGGCGGTAACGATCTTCCTGCGCGCCTGTTGTATAGAGGGCGATCTCCCTCCACCTCCATGGGAGCCGAGGCTGCTGTGACGATTTCAATTCACTCCCTGCTGGCCAGTCCCGTTGCGCCTGCAGACGGGCTGCGGATCGAGACGACGACGCTTCTGCCCGGCGGAGGTTTGGTGACGCTCGTTGCGCGGCCGGCCGGCGGCGGCTTCGTAGTCGGTGACGAGGGCGCGGGGCGGTTGGCCCTGCTTGCGCTCGGCGTCCAAGACCTGACACGAAGCGATCAGCGACGGGGCAATGAGATCGCCGAGGCGCGCGGCGTCATCTTTACCGGTGACGGCTTCAGCGTGTCGGACGTAGCGGCCGACCAACTCACGAGCGCTGCCGCCTATGTGGCCGACGCCTGTCGCGCCTGGGTCGAGGGCGCCCTGGAAGTCCGAGTCTACCGCTCACGTCGCGACCTGACTGACCGCGCTACCGAGCGCCTTCGCGCCATCCTGCCCGGGCTGACCGTTGACCGCGATCGCGAGCTGCTTGGCATCAGCACCAAGCGGCACAGGTTCGATCTGGTGGTGACCTTATCTGGCGATCGGCTCGCAGCGTTCGAGGCCATGACGCCGTCGCCGGTTTCCATGGCGTCGGTCCACTTCAAGTTCTTCGATCTGATGCAAGCCCACGGCGACTGGCCTCGCGAAGCGGTGGTCGAGGAGCTGTCGGCCTGGGCGTCCGAAGACCTTGCGGCGATGCAGCAGGTCTCAAGCCACGTACGCGGCGTGAGCGGCCCCTGGTCCGACCTCGCCCACCTCCTGGCATGAACGAACATAGACCTTCGTCGCCAAAGTCTGGAACTACGCCCACGTCCTGCGCGACGAGGGGCGAGGTGAAGAGGATCTCCGGTGGGCGTCGCCGCCAAGCGTCAGCATGACGGGCCACATTAGCGCCGACAGGAGACGCCGGCCGGCCCGATGACTGCCTTAGGGCCTGTTGAACAATACGTGAATCTGGAGGGTCGATTTTCCGACGATGGAGGATTCCCTTGGGGCGGGGAGCTTTCTAGAATCGGCTGGTGATTGACGAAGCAGCGATCCGTTTGCGGTATGAGGCGGTGGGCCCT
>DATKRO010000081.1:0-37662 GCA_035532115.1 Caulobacteraceae bacterium
CCGAGAACAAGCGCGCCGTGGAAGAGAAGTTCATGGGGCCGCTCGTCAAGACGGTGATGACGCGCTGCATCCAGTGCACCCGCTGCATCCGCTTCATCAGCGAAGTCGCCGGGGTCTCGGACATCGGGCTCATCAGCCGCGGCGAGGACGTGGAGATCACCACCTATCTGGATCGGGCTGTGGCGAGCGAGCTTTCCGCCAATATCATCGATCTGTGCCCGGTGGGCGCGCTCACCTCCAAGCCCTACGCCTTCAGCGCCCGATCCTGGGAACTCTCCAAGACCGAGAGCGTCGACGTGATGGACGCCCTCGGTTCGGCGATCCGCATCGATGCGCGCGGGCCGGCGGTGCTGCGCGTGCTGCCGCGCACCAACGACGCCGTGAACGAGGAGTGGATATCCGACAAGACCCGCTATGCCGTGGATGGGCTGGCGCGCCAGCGGCTCGACCGTCCGTTGATCCGCGAAGCCGGGCGGCTGCGGCCCGCCGCCTGGGACGAGGCCCTGGGGCTCGCCGCCCGGAAGCTCCAGGCGGCGGCGCCGGACCGCATCGGCGTCATCTCGGGCGACCTGCAGGACGCAGAATCGATGAAGGCCGCGCTCGATCTCTTCGCCGGGCTCGGCACGCGCAATCTCGATTGCCGGCAGGACGGGACGCAGCTGGGCGCAGGCCCGCGCGAGAGCTGGCTCTTCAACTCCACCCTGGCCGGGATCGAGGCCGCCGACGCGGTGCTGCTCGTCGGGACGAACCCACGCATCGAGGCGCCGGTGCTGAACGCGCGGCTGAGGCGGATGTGGCTTTCGGGGCGCACGCGCTTCGGCCTGGTCGGCGAGGGCGCCGATCTCACCTATGGGTATGAACATCTGGGCGCCGGCGCGAGCACCCTGAAGACGCTTGCAGGGAGCCGGTCGCCGTTCGTGGAGACGCTGAGGGGCGCCGAGCGCCCGGCGATGATCCTGGGGCAGGGGGCGCTGGCGAGCGCCGCGACGCTCAAGGCCGCGGCGGATCTCGGCTCGGCCCTCGGGGTGGTCCGCGATGGCTGGAACGGCTGGAACGTGCTGCACGTGGCGGCCGCGCGCGTCGGCGGCCTCGATCTTGGCTTCGTGCCGCGCTCCGGCGGCAAGGGAGCGCGCGAGATGGTCGGCGCGGCCGCGCTCGACGTGCTGTTCCTGCTGGGCGCGGACGAAATCGACCTCGCCGAGAGCGACGCCTTCGTGATCTATCTGGGGACCCACGGCGATCGTGGCGCGCACCGCGCCGACCTCGTCCTGCCCGGCGCCGCCTATACCGAGAAGGCAGGGCTCTACGTCAACACCGAGGGCAGGGTGCAGCGGGGCGAACGCGCCGTGTTCCCCAAGGGCGAAGCGCGGGAAGACTGGGCGATCCTGCGCGCCCTCTCCGAGCGCCTGGGCGCGAGGCTGCCCTATGACAGCCAGGCCGAACTGCGGACCCGCCTCTTCGCCGATCATCCGACGTTCGGACAGATCGACTATGCGCCTGGCGTCGCGCCGAGGAGCCTCGACCTCTCTGGCCTCGGCGCCGCCGGCGACCTCGACGAGACACCGCTGGCGAGCCCGATCAGGGCGTTCCACCTCACCAACCCGATCGCGCGGGCGAGCGTGACCATGGCCGAGTGCGCCGCCCTGGCCGCCGGCGCGACGAAGATGGCGGTGGAGTGACGCGCCCGATGACGTGGTTCGCCCTCGCCGTCGGACAGATCGCCCTGATCCTCGTCTGGCTGCTGCTCTCGCTCGCATTCCTGCTCTGGGCCGACCGCAAGGTCTGGGCGGGCGTGCAACTGCGCAAGGGACCCAATGTCGTCGGGCCGTTCGGCCTGCTGCAGGGGTTCGCCGATCTGATCAAGTTCGTGCTGAAAGAACAGATCGTACCGGCCGGCGCAGACAAGACCGTCTTCCTGCTCGCGCCGCTGATCAGCTTCACGCTCGCGTTCGGCGCTTGGGCGGTGATGCCGCTGGCGCCCGGCTGGGTCGCCTCGAGCATAAATGTCGGCATCCTCTATCTGTTCGCAGTCTCATCGCTCGGCGTCTATGGCGTCATCATGGGCGGCTGGGCCTCGAACTCGAAATACCCCTTCCTGGGGGGGCTGCGCTCGGCCGCCCAGATGGTCTCCTACGAGGTCTCCATCGGCTTCATCATCGTCACCGTGATCGTGCTCGCCGGCTCGATGAATCTGGTCACCATCGTCGAGAATCAGGCCGGTGGGTTCTGGCATTGGAACGTGCTCGGCGGCCACGGCGTCAGGGGTCTGCCGGCAGCGCTGGTGATGATCCCCATGGCGGTGCTGTTCTTCGTCTCGGCGATGGCCGAAACCAACCGGCCGCCGTTCGATCTCCCCGAAGCTGAATCCGAAATCGTCGCCGGCTATCACGTCGAATACTCGGCCACCGGCTTCCTGCTCTTCCAGATCGGCGAATACGCCAGCATCGTCCTCATGTGCGCGATGACGACGGTGCTTTTCTTCGGCGGCTGGAACCTGCCCTGGCCACAATCCTTCAGCGGCTGGGACCCGACCGCCGCGAGCTTCGTCGGGTTTCTGGTGTTCTTCGCCAAGACCCTCTTCTTCTTTTTCATCTTCGCCATGACCAAGGCCGTGGTGCCGCGCTACCGCTACGATCAGCTCATGCGCCTGGGATGGAAGGTGTTCCTGCCGACCTCGCTGGCCGCCGTGGTGCTGATCGGGGCTTGGCGCGTGTTCGGACTGCCCGCATGATCCGCATCGTTCTCGCCGCCGCGCTTCTCGCCGTGCTGACCGGCTGCGCCGACACCGGCGCGGGCGGCGCATGGTACCAGCAGGGCGACGCCAGCTACGACGCGCTGCGGCGCGCCACCGATGCGTGCCAGGAGACGGGCGGTCGGTATCGCCTGAAGCAAAGGGGCGATCCGGCCTACCTGGGCGACTATGCGTGCGTAAAGGACAAGGGGCGCTGAGGGCGATGCTGGCGCGAATCGGCCAGGCGATCAGGGGCGCGGCGCTGATGGATTTCATCGGCGCCTTCGGCCTCGCCTGGCGCTACATGCTGAGGCCCAAGGCCACCGTGCTCTATCCCAACGAGCGCAACCCGCAGTCGCCGAGGTTCCGCGGCGAGCACGCGCTGCGCCGCTATCCCAGCGGCGAGGAGCGCTGCATCGCCTGCAAGCTGTGCGAAGCCATCTGCCCGGCCCAGGCGATCACCATCGAGGCCGAGCCGCGCGCCGACGGCAGCCGGCGCACCACCCGGTACGACATCGACATGGTCAAGTGCATCTACTGCGGACTTTGCCAGGAATCCTGCCCGGTGGACGCCATCGTCGAGGGGCCGAACATCGAGTTCGCCGTGGAGACGCGCGAGGAACTCTATTACGACAAGGAACGCCTGCTGGCCAACGGCGACCGCTGGGAGCGGGAGATCGCGAAGAATCTGGAACTCGATGCGCCCTATCGCTAAGAGGTGGCGCTCTGTTCTGAGGGAGGGATTGGCGCGGCCGCCGCGTTCGCCCTCGCGGGCGATCGTGAGGGAGTAGCGGCGGTGGCGTTCGAGCTGCAGGCGATCGGCTTTTATCTGTTCTCGGCGGTGATGATCGTCGCCGCGCTGGCCGTCATCCTGGCGCGCAATCCGGTCCATTCGGTGCTGTTCCTGATCACCGCCTTCTTCTCGGCGGCGGGCCTCTTCGTGCTCCTGGGCGCGGAGTTCCTGGCCATGCTGCTGGTCATCGTCTACGTCGGCGCAGTCGCGGTCCTCTTCCTCTTTGTGGTGATGATGCTGGACGTGGACTTCGCGGCGCTGCGACAGGGCCTGGCGCGCTATCTGCCCATCGGCGGCCTGGTGGCGGGGCTGCTCACCGTCGAGATGGTGCTGATCTGCGTCAGCATCGCCACCCATGGCGCGGCGGCGCGAAACGCCTTGCCCGCCAGCGCCGCGCCCGGCCTCACCAACGCCGAGACCATCGGCCGGGTGCTTTACACGCAGTACGTCTACTACTTCCAGGCCGCCGGGATGGTGCTGCTGGTGGCCATGATCGGGGCGATCGTGCTCACCCTGAAGCACCGGCCCGGCGTGCGCCGCCAGATCATCGCCGATCAGGTGGCGCGCAGCCGCGCCACCGGCCTGCGGCTCGTCGACATCAAACGCGGCGAGGGGGTCGCCCCATGAACACCGGGATCGATCTGGCCCACTACCTGACCGTCGCGGCGATCCTCTTCACCATCGGGGTCCTGGGTATCTTCATCAACCGCAAGAACGTCATCGTGATCCTGATGTCGATCGAGCTGATCCTGCTGGCGGTGAACATCAACCTCGTCGCCTTTTCGGCCTTCCTGCACGATATCGTTGGCCAGATCTTCGCCATGATCGTGCTGACGGTGGCCGCGGCCGAAGCGGCGGTGGGCCTGGCCATCCTCGTGACCTTCTTCCGCAACCGCGGCGACATCGCCGTGGACGACGCCTCGATGATGAAGGGATAGGGGCGCCAATGACTCCCCAGGCCATCGTCACCGCGCTCGTGCTTGCGCCGCTGCTGGGCGCGCTGATCGCGGGGCTGTTCGGACGGCGGATCGGCAATGTCGCCTCGATGAGCATCACCACGGCGCTGCTGTTCATCTGCTGCGGGCTCGCCTGGATGACCTTCGGTCAGGTGGTGGCGGGTCACTGGTCGTTCACCTTCCAGATCGCCCCCTTCATCGACGTCGGCCGGTTCCGCTCGGCCTGGAGCGTGCGCCTGGACATGCTCTCGGCGGTGATGCTGATCGTGGTCACGACGGTCTCGGCGCTCGTGCACCTCTATTCATGGGGGTACATGGCCGAGGACGACTCCAAGCCGCGCTTCTTCGCCTATCTCTCCTTTTTCACCTTCGCGATGCTCGCCCTGGTGACCGCGGCCGATTTCATGCAGCTGTTCTTCGGCTGGGAAGGCGTGGGGCTGGCGAGCTATCTGCTGATCGGATTCTGGTTCAAGAAGCCCACCGCCAACGCCGCCGCGATCAAGGCCTTCGTCGTCAACCGGGTCGGCGACTTCGGCTTCGCGCTCGGCATCATCACCACCTTCTGGATCTTCGGCTCCATCCGCTTCGCCGACATCTTCCCGCAAGTGGCGGCGCACGCGCGGCAGGCCTGGACGTTCGGCTCGTGGTCCTTCGACGGCGTCGACCTCGCCTGCGCCCTGCTCTTCGTCGGCGCCATGGGCAAGTCGGCCCAGTTCCTGCTGCACACCTGGCTGCCGGACGCGATGGAAGGCCCGACGCCGGTCTCGGCCCTGATCCATGCCGCGACCATGGTGACGGCGGGCGTCTACATGGTCAGCCTGCTCTCGCCGATGTTCGAATACGCGCCCGTGGCCAGCGGGATCGTCACCGTGATCGGCGCGGTGACGGCGCTCTTCGCCGCCACGGTCGGCCTCGCCCAGAACGACATCAAGCGGGTCATCGCCTATTCTACCTGCTCGCAGCTCGGCTATATGTTCATCGCCGCCGGCGTCGGCGCCTACCAGGCCTCGATGTTCCATCTCTTCACCCACGCCTTCTTCAAGAGCCTGCTGTTCCTGGCCGCGGGCAGCGTGATCACCGCCATGCACCATGAGCAGGACATGCGCGCCATGGGCGGCCTGTGGCGGCGCCTGCCGGTGACCTACGCGGCGATGCTGATCGGCACCCTGGCGATCACCGGCATCGGCATCCCGGGGCTGGAGCTCGGCTTCGCCGGCTTCTATTCCAAGGACGCGATCATCGATGCGGCCTATGGGGCCGGCGTTCACGGCAGCGGCTTGGGCGCATTCGGCTTCGTCATCGGCGTCGTCGCCGCCGGGCTCACGTCGTTCTACTCCTGGCGGCTGATCTTCATGACCTTCCATGGGACGCCGAAGTGGGCGCTGGCGCACGGGGCCGTGCGCGAGCATGAGGCGCACCCCAGCGATCACGCCAGCGGCGCCCAGATCGAGACCCACGACGAGCCCCTGGAGCAGGATCACGGCCACGCCGAGCCGCGTGAGACTTCCTGGGCGATGCTGGTCCCGCTGATCGTGCTCGCAATCGGCGCCACCGTGGCGGGGTTCGCTTTCGACACCCAGTTCATCGGCGCGGGACGGGCCGATTTCTGGGGCAGGGCGCTCCACGGCATCGGCGGCAGGGGCGCCCTCGCCGAACCGGCGATGCTGCCGGCCTGGGTGGTCTGGTCGCCGCTCGCCGTCACCTTCGTCGGCTTCGTCGCCGCCTGGTGGGCCTATATCGCCAACGAGGGCATGGGCGCCCGCATCGCCGCCCGCGGCGGGCCGATCTGGACCTTCCTCTACAACAAGTGGTTCTTCGACGAACTCTACGACGCCCTCTTCGTGCGCAGCGCGCGCTGGTTCGGCGACCTCTTCTGGAAGGGCGGCGACCAGAAGCTCATCGACGGACTGGGGCCGGACGGGGTTTCGGCGGTCTCCTATGCCGCGGGTCGGCGCACGGGCCGGCTGCAGACCGGCTATGTCTACCACTACGCCTTCGTGATGCTGATCGGGGTGGTGGCCCTGCTCTCCTACGCCCTGTGGGCCTTCTCGGGCGCGGGGCGCTGACCTATGGCGGGCATACTCTCCCTCGTCACCTTCCTGCCCCTGGTGGGCGTCGTCGCCATCCTGGTCCTGAAGGCGCTGGCTCCCGACGATGCCCGCGCCCCCGCCGCGGCGCGCTGGATCGCGCTGACGACGACGCTTGCGGTGTTCGCCCTCGCGGTGCTGCTGGCGGTCGAGTTCGACCGCTCGAACCCGGGCTTCCAGTTCACCGAGAACATCCCATGGTTCGCCGGGCTGCACTACCGCATGGGCGTCGACGGGATCTCGATCCTCTTCGTCCTGCTCACCGCCTTCCTGATGCCGCTGTGCATCCTCGCCAGCTGGAAGACCATCCAGGACCGCGTGCTCGAATACATGGTGGCGTTCCTGGTGCTGGAGACTCTGGTCATCGGCGTCTTCTGCGCCCTCGACCTGGTTCTCTTCTACCTGTTTTTCGAGGGCCAGCTGATCCCGATGTTCCTGATCATCGGGATCTGGGGCGGTCAGCGGCGCGTCTATGCCGCTTTCAAGTTCTTCCTCTACACCCTGTTGGGTTCGGTGCTGATGCTGGCGGCGATCTTCTACATGATCGGCGCCGCCCACACCTCGTCGATCCCGGCGCTGATGGCCTATCATTTCAGCCCGGGCGTGCAGACCTGGCTGTGGCTCGCCTTCTTCGCCTCCTTCGCTGTGAAGCTGCCGATGTGGCCGGTGCACACCTGGCTGCCGGACGCCCACGTCGAGGCGCCCACCGCCGGATCGGTGATCCTGGCCGGCATTCTCCTGAAGATGGGGGGCTACGGCTTTCTGCGGTTCTCGGTGCCGATGTTCCCGGACGCCAGCCGCGCCTTCACGCCGCTGATCTTCACCCTCTCGGTGATCGCCATCGTCTACACGTCCCTGGTGGCGTTCCGGCAGGTCGATTTCAAGAAGCTGATCGCCTACTCGTCGGTCGCCCACATGGGCTTCGTCACCGTGGGAATCTTTTCCGGCAATCTGCAGGGCGAGCAGGGGGCGATCTTCCAGATGCTGAGCCATGGCGTGATCTCCGCCGCGCTCTTCCTGTGCGTCGGGGTCGTCTATGATCGCATGCACACCCGCGAGATCGCCTTCTATGGCGGCCTCGCCGAGCGCATGCCCTGGTACGCAGCCGTGTTCCTGCTCTTCACCATGGGCAATCTGGGCCTGCCAGGCACCAGCGGCTTCGTCGGCGAGATCCTCTCCATGACCGGCGCCTACATCGCCTCGACCTGGACGGTGATCGTCGCGGCCACCGGCGTCATACTCTCGGTGGTCTACATGCTCACGCTCTATCGGCGGGTGGCGTTCGGCGAGATCACCAACACCGCGCTCTCCACCATCGCCGACCTCGAGCCGCGCGAAGTGCTGATCTTTGCGCCGCTGATCGTCGCCACCCTGGTGATGGGGCTCGCGCCCGCCCTCGTCTTCCAGGTCACCGGCGCGGCGGCGCAGCATCTGGTCGCGGCCTTCGCCGCGGCGGGGCGCTAGGAGGGATGCCGGCCATGGACGCCATCCTCGCCCTGCCGCAGCTCATCCTGGGCGGCGGCGCGCTCGTCCTCGTCGTCTGGGGGGCTTTCCAGGGCCGCTCCAGCGCCCTCTTCAATTTTGGCGCCGTGGTCGTGCTGGCCGCCGCGGCCGTCGCCGCCGCCCTCGATCCGGTCGGGCGGGCGTTCGGCGGAGCGCTGATCTCCGACCGGGGCTCGGCGTTCGCCAACGTGGCGATCTTCGCCGCCAGCGCGGCCGCCATCCCCATCTGCGATCGCTGGCTCGCCATCCGGCGCGAGCAGCGGTTCGAACTGGCGGTGCTGATCGTGCTGGCTGCGCTGGGCATGAGCATCATGGTCTCGGCCGGCGACCTCGTCTCGCTCTACATCGGCGTCGAGCTGCATTCGCTGGCGCTCTACGTCCTGGCCGCCTTCCAGCGCGACAACGCCAAGAGTTCCGAGGCCGGACTGAAGTACTTCGTGCTCGGGGCGCTCTCCTCGGGCCTGCTGCTCTACGGCGCCTCGCTCGTCTATGGCTTCGCCGGCGGAGTGAGCTTCGCCCAGATCGCCGCGGCGAGCCGGGGCGGCGCCGGCGTCGGCCTCGTCTTCGGCCTGGTCTTCCTCGTCTGCGGCATCGGCTTCAAGGTCTCGGCCGCGCCCTTCCACATGTGGACCCCGGACGTCTACGAGGGGGCGCCGACGCCGATCGTCGGATTCTTCTCCGGCGCGCCGAAGCTCGCGGCCATGGCCCTCTTCGCCCGGCTGCTCACCGAGGCGTTCGGCGGCGCGACCGATCAGTGGCGCCAGCTGCTGATCATCATGGCCCTGCTCTCCGTGGCCGTGGGCGCCTTCGCCGGCCTCGCCCAGTCGAACCTGAAGCGGCTCTGGGCCTACTCCTCCATCGCCAACATCGGCTACGCCCTGGTGGGCTTGGCCGCCGGCGGGACGGCGGGCGTGCAATCGATGCTGGTCTTCATGGTGCTCTACACCATCGACGTCACCGGCTTCTTCGCCTGCCTGGCGGCGCTCAGCCGCGACGGGCGGCCGATGCAGCGTTTCGAGGATTTCGCCGGGCTGATGCGCGAGAAGCCGGGCCTCGCCCTCGCCATCACCGCCTTTTCGCTCTCCGCCCTGGGCCTGCCGCCGTTCTCGGGCTTCTGGGCCAAGTTCTATGTTTTCAAGGCGGCTCTGGCCGCCGGTCCGCTCACCGGCGCCGCGGCGGTGGCGGCCCTGGTCGGCAGCGTCGTCGCCGCCTTCTATTACCTGAAGCTGATCAAGGTGATGTGGCTCGATCCGGCTCCCGCGGGCGTGGTCGATCGTCCGGCGGGCGGCGCCACCGCCATCGCTTACGCGACGGCGCTGTTCGCGTTTCCGGCGGTGATGATCGCCCTGATCGGCCTGGACGGACTCTCCCTGAGCGCCGCCCTGGCCTTCGTGCGTTGAACTCGCATGCCCGGCGATCCGATCGAAGCTCTGGACGAGATCGATTCCACCAACGCCGAGGCGCGCCGTCGCGCCGAAGCCGGAGCGCGCGGTCCGATCTGGATCACCGCAGCGCGCCAGAGCGCCGGGCGCGGCCGGCGCGGACGGAACTGGGAGACAGGCGCGGGCAACCTCGCCGCGACGCATCTCTCGGTGACCGGACGCCTGCCCGCCGAGGCGGCCCAGATCTCCTTCGTCGCCGCCCTGGCCGTGGCCGAACTCGCCGGCGCCTATGTCGCGCCCGGCCTCGTCAGCCTGAAGTGGCCGAACGATCCCCTGATCGGCGGGCGCAAGGCGGCGGGGATCCTGGTCGAGTCCGGCCCGCATCCGGCCGGAGGCCTCTGGCTCGCCGTCGGAACCGGCGTAAACCTCGCCACGCCGCCGCTGGCGGCCGAGCGCCCGGCCACCGCCTTCGCCGAGCACATGCGCGCGCCGCCGCCCCCGCCGCTGGAGGCTCTTGCGGTGCTCTCCGAGGCCTTCGAACGCTGGCGCTCGCTCTGGGAGCGGCTTGGCTTTGGCCCCATCGCCGAGGCGTGGACGGCGAGGGCGCATGGCCTGGGCGCGCGCTGCACCGCGCGCCTCGCCGACGAGACGGTGATCGGCATCGCCGAAGGACTGGACATCGACGGCGCGCTCAGGCTCAGGACCGCGTCGGGCGCCTCGCGCCGCATTACCGCCGGTGACGTCTTCTTCTGAGAGATTGCAAGGTGAGCCACAAGAAACACGAAAAGCACGAACAATCGATCTTCGCACCTCTCGCGTGCGGGAACGGCTTGCGCCCGAGCGCGCGGCGTTCGTGATTTTCGTGTCTTTCGTGACCAAACATCTTGGCCAAGTCGCCGGCGCTCGCCCGCGGGCGGCGTCTCGCTGAACGGGAGGTCACGCCGAGCATGCTGCTGGCGATCGAGCAGGGCAACACCAACACGCTGTTCGCCATCCACGACGCAGAGCGCTGGATCGCCCAGTGGCGCGCCGCCACCGACGCTTCGCGCACGGCGGACGAGTACGCCGTCTGGCTGGTCCAGCTGCTGGCGATGACGCACCTGGACATCGGCCAACTCGACGCCTGCATCGTATCCAGCGTCGTGCCGCAGTCGCTGTTCAACCTGCGCAACCTGGCGCGCCGCTACCTGCACGTCGAGCCGCTGGTGATCGGCGAGAACGCCGATCTCGGCATCGAGGTGCGCATCCTGAAGCCGTCGGAGGCCGGGGCCGATCGCCTGGTCAACGCCATCGGCGCTCACGCCGCCTACCAGGGCGACCTGCTGGTGATCGATTCCGGCACGGCGACGACCTTCGACGTGGTCAGCGGCGATGGCGCCTTCGAGGGCGGGGTGATCGCGCCCGGCATCAACCTTTCCATGCAGGCCCTGCACGAGGCCGCGGCGCAACTGCCGCGCGTCGCCATCCGCCGGCCGACCGCCAATCGCGTCATCGGCGTCGACACCGTGGGGGCGATGCAGTCCGGCGTCTTCTGGGGCTACATCGCCATGATCGAGGGCCTGGTGGCGCGCATCAAGGCGGAGTGGGGCAAGCCGCTCACCGTGGTCGGCACCGGCGGCATCGCCTCGCTGTTCGAGAACGCGACCGGCGCCGTCGATCACTTCGATCACGACCTCACCATCCGCGGTCTGCTCGAAATCTGGCGCCGGAACACCCGTCGATGAGCGCGTCCCAAGGCGACGAACTGGTCTTCCTGCCGCTGGGCGGGTCCAACGAGATCGGGATGAACTTCAACCTCTACGGCTTCGGTCCGGCGCACGCGCGCAAGTGGATCGTGGTCGATCTCGGCATCACCTTCGGCGACCAGACGACGCCGGGCGTGGAGGTCATCCTGCCCGACCCGAGCTTCATCGAGGCGCACGCCGCCGACATTCTCGGGATCGTGCTCACCCACGCGCACGAGGACCACATCGGCGCGGTCGCCTGGCTCTGGCCCCGGCTGCGCGCGCCGCTCTACGCCACCCCGTTCACCGCCTTCCTGCTGCGCGAGAAGCTGCGCGAGGCCGATCTGCTGGACGAGGCGAGGATCACCGAGGTGCCGCTCTCCGGCACGATCCGGCTGGGCCCGTTCGAGATCACCCTGATCACGCTCACCCATTCCATTCCAGAACCCAACGGCCTCGCCATCCGCACGCCGCTGGGGACCATCCTGCACACCGGCGACTGGAAGATCGACCCAGATCCGCTGCTGGGCGCAGCCACCGATCAGGCGGCGATCGAGCGCCTGGGCGACGCCGGCGTGCTCGCCATGGTCTGCGATTCCACCAATGTCTTCGTCGATGGCGAGGCCGGCTCCGAAGCGCAGGTGCGCCAGGTCCTCGAGCCCTTGATCGGTGCGCTGAAGGGCAAGATCGCCGCCGCCTGCTTCGCCTCCAACGTGGCGCGGATGGACTCGATCATCCGGGCCGCCGAGGCCAACGGCCGCCGCGTCTGCCTGGTCGGCCGCTCGATGATCCGCATGGCCGCCGCGGCGCGCTCGGTGGGGCTGCTGGGAGGCGTTCAGGCCTTCGTCGGCGACGCCGAGGCGGGCCGCTTCGCGCCCGATCGGATCCTCTACCTCTGCACCGGCAGCCAGGGCGAGCCGCGGGCGGCGCTGGCCCGCGTCGCCGACGGGACCCACCCGCACGTTTCGCTGGGCGCGGGCGACGCCTGCATCTTCTCCTCGCGGGTGATCCCCGGCAACGAGGTCCCGATCCGCAACCTGCAGAACAAGCTCGCCGACCGCGGCGTGCGCCTCTACACCGAACGCGATCATCCGGGCCTGCATGTCTCCGGACATCCCTGCCGCGACGAGCTGAAGCGGATGTACCAGTGGGCCAGGCCCGCCATCGCCATCCCCACCCACGGCGAGCGCCGGCATCTGCTGGAGCACGCCAGTCTCGCCCGCGATCTCCAGGTGGGCCAGGCGCTCGCGCCGCGCAACGGCGACATGGTGCGGCTAGCTCCCGGCCGGGCGGCGGTGATCGACGAGGTTGCGGCGGGTCGGCTCTACGTCGACGCTGGCGTGGTGACGCCGGAGAACGGCGAGGCGCTGCGCGAGCGCCGCCATGCCGCCCACAACGGCGTCCTGACAGTCTCGATCGCCCTGGACCGCAAGGGCCGTATCGCCTCAGGCCCGCAGGTGCGCGCGCTCGGCCTGCCGGGCGACGCCGACTATCCCGTGGACGAGGCGCTCGACGATCTGACCTCCGACGCCGAAGCGGCGCTGAAGCATCTTGGTCCGGACGGCCGCGACGACGACCACGCCGTCGAAGCCGCGCTGTCGCGGGCTCTGAAGAAGGCGGCGTTCCGCATCTGGAAGCGCCGGCCGGTGGTGGAGGCGACGGTGCTCAGGGTGTGATCGCGCGAGGCGCGTCCGAGGACGGACCTGGTCGATGACGACACCTTTAGATAGGCTGCCCCCGATGCAATCGCCTGCGAACCTCCTCCTGCGTCCGGCCGAGTTGGCGGATGGGCCGGCGTTGAGGGCGATCCTGCGCGACACGTTCGAAAGCACCTGGCGGCCCAACATCACCGCAGCTGCGGCGCAGGCGTTTCTCGACGAGGACCGCCCCTCCAGCTACGTGGACGCGCGCGGGCGCCTCTTCTGGGTCGCGGAGCGCCAGGGCGCCGTCGTCGGCTTCGTGGATTGGCAGGGGGACTTCGTCAACGCCCTGCATGTGCGCTCCAGCCACGCACGCAGCGGCGTCGGCACGCTATTGATGGACAAGGCCGAGGCGGAGATCGCCGAGGCGGGTTTTCCGGCCGCGCGACTGGAGACCGACACCTTCAATGTCAGAAGCCAGGCCTTCTACGGCGCCCGCGGCTACCGCGAGGCCGGCCGCTATCCCGACGAGGAGTGGCGCAGCGATCTCACGACGGTCCTGCTCGTCAGGGCGTTTGTGTGAGCAGAGCGCTTCGGCCCGTCGTGGTCATCAGGGATGTCGGCTCCCCCTGGCGTGTCGTCGGGCATCAGCTGCCTGCTTCCGTAGCCTTAATTTTCTCGGCCATCATGCGCGCGGCTTCCGATTGCGTGTTCGCGAGACCTGCGATGACGCCCAGGCGGTCAGGTTTCGGCCGGTTCTGCGACAATTTCCGCTTTGCTTCGACGCGCTCGACGCTCAGTTCCAGACCAATAACCTGGGCGGCCAGTTGACGCACATAGTCGTCTGGCGCATCGCTCGTGGCCCATGGTTTGGGTTGGAAAGCCTCGAAACGGTCCGTGAGGGCCGCCAGGTGGCCAAGCAGCCAATCCTCTTGAGGGCGCCAGGTCAGGCGGCCGTAGATATGGACAGCTTCATAGTTCCAGGTGGGAACCACACGGCCGTGCGCCTGCTTGGAGAGGTACCAGTTGGGGCTGATGTAGACATCCAAGCCCTGGAAGATGATAAGCGCCTCATCGTCGCCGGCGCGCTCCCAGTGGGGATTCTCTCGGGCGATGTGCCCGGCGGAGACTCGTGGGCGCGGCGCGAAGAGGAACGGAAGGTGCGTGGCGAACAGACCGCCCGGACCGTGCGTGACCAAGCAGCCGAATCGAAGCTCGCTCAACAAAGCTTCGAGTTCCGTCGGATCGGTGACGGCAAAGACGTCACGCATGTGCATGAATCGCACCTCCTTGGGGATCGGCCCCGCGTCGGTCGACCCGTTGGTCCAGTCGATGGGCGGGCTCGGCGTAATGACGCCGGCGTTGCGCCATGCGACAACGGGGCCGGCGGCTGGTCATGTCTGTCACCTCCGCAGGCGTGCCGACCGCCCGGCTGGGCGGGTCGGAATGGCAGGAACCTACTACCACAACTACCCCGGCTAGCCCGAGCGCCGCGCAATCCAACGTCCCCCGGGAATGAAGCTGCAGCGATCGGGCGATACCGTCCGAACTCAGGCCGCGACGCCGCGCCTCACGGCGGCGGGCGCGCCCGCGGCGTCATCGACGATCGCGCCGAAGCGCCGGTCGCGCCTGCGGAAATCGGCGATCGCCCGGGCGAGGTCGGCGGGGCCGAAGTCGGGCCACATGCGATCGGTGAACCACAGTTCGGCGTAGGCGCTCTCCCAGAGCAGGAAGTCCGACAGGCGGCGCTCGCCGCCGGTGCGGATCAGCAGATCGACGGGGCCGCCCCGAGAGGCGCCGCCGATCAGCCGGTCGAAGTCCTCGATCGAGCCATCGGCGCCCAGGGCGGCGGCGGCGCGGACGATTTCCGCGCGTGAGGAGTAGTCGAGGGCGATGCGCAGCACCAGTCGGTCGCCCGCGGCGGTCGCCGCCTCCAGCCGGCTCGCCGCTTCGGCCAGATCCGGTGGCAGCCGATCGCGGCGCCCGATGGCGAGAAGACGCGCGCCGCTTTCGACCAACCGTTCGCCGTCGGTGGCGAGGTACGAGCGGAAGAGCCGCATCAGCCCGTCGACCTCGGCCTCGGGCCTGCGCCAGTTGTCGGCCGAAAAGGCGAAGAGCGTCAGCGTGGTCACGCCCAGTTCCGGCGCGGCTTCCACCGTGCGCCGCACCGCCTCGACGCCCGCAAGATGGCCATCGGCCCGGCTCAGGCCCTGGCCCAGACCCCAGCGGCCGTTGCCATCCATGATGATGGCGACGTTGAGCGGGCCGGCTTCGGGCAAAGTCATTTGCACTGCAAAGTCTCCGGACAAGGGGAAATGAGGACTCAAGCCGGCGCAAGGCCGGGGAGGGGGCTCTCGGCGCCCTGCGCCTTGGCCGCCGCGGCGGCGTCGCGCACCACCTGATCGAGCACGGCGAGGTAGCCCAGAAAGCGCTCGCGCCCCTCGCGCGTGATGCGGGCGAGGGTCTGAGGCCGGTTATGGGCGAAGCTCTTGGCCACGGCGATCAGGCCGGCGTCCTGCAGCACCTGCAGATGGCGGCTGAGATTGCCGTCGGTAAGCCCGCAGAGCCGCTTCAGGTCGGCGAAGACGAGACCCTTTGGATGAGCGGCGAGCGAGGTCAGCACGCCAAGCCGTGCCCGCTCATGGATGACGCGGTCGAGACCCGCGTAGGCGAACCGGCCGGCCTCACTCATCGGATGTCCCGCCGAACCGCAGCACAGCCGCGACGATCAACTGACCGACCCCGAACGGCACGCCCATGGCCCACGGCGAAAAGGCGCCGGGCCCCTGCGCCAGGGCGATGCAGACGACGCCGGTGGCGACGTACCAGCCACCGACCAGCGCCATGGCCCGTGGCAGGAAGCGACAGGAGGCGAAGACTCCGAGGCCGAAGACGATCTGCCAAAGGCCCGGCAACATCCACAGGCCTTGGGCCGAGAACCTCAGCATCACCAGGGTGAGCAGGGCGCCGACGGCGGCGGCCGGCAGGAACTGGGTCACGGCGCCGGCGATCATCTCGTCGGCCAGCTGGGAATGCAGCCTGCGTGAGCGGGCGACCATCTCGAAGGCGATGACGCCGGCCGAGACGGCGGCGACGGCGATCCAGAGCGCCAGGAAGGCGCCGACATCCGCCGGGGCGATCCAGCGGGCCTGGCCCGCGGCGGCGAGAAAGGCGAGGAGGGCCGTGGCCGCGAAGGTCGTCGGACCCAGGCCGTGAAACTGCGCGCCGCGCGCGATCTGACTGCGGATCGCCCCGATTTCCGCCAGCGCCCGTTCAAGATCGCTCATGTCCGCCTCGGCCAGCTTTGTCATGCAAAGCATACACCCGCCAGCCGCAAGCGCAACGGTTCGCCGGGCGCCTTCATTCACGCGCGCATCGGTGCTAGGGACGCGCCATGATCGGCAAGCTCAATCACGTGGGGGTGGCGACGCCGTCCATCGAGCAGTCGTGGCGGCTCTACCGGGACGTCCTGGGCGCGACCTCGATCAGCGAGAAGCGCGCCTTGCCCGAGCAGGGAGTGTGGGTCAGCTTCGTCGACCTGCCCAACGTCCAGATCGAACTCATCGAACCCTATGGGGAGGGATCGCCCATCGCGGCCTTCCTGGAGAAGAACCCGCAAGGGGGCCAGCATCACGTCTGCTTCGAGGTGCCCGACATATTGGCGGCGCGCGATGCGATGCGGGCCAGGGGCGCGCGGGTGCTAGGGACCGGCGAGCCGCGCATCGGCGCCCACGGCGTTCCGGTGATCTTCGTCCACCCCAAGGACATGGGCGGCGTGCTGGTGGAATTGATGGCCGAACCGGCGAGAGCGCACGCATGAACCTCGAGCTTTCGTTGGCCATCTATCTGATCCTCTGGTGGGTGGTGCTGTTCGCCGTCCTGCCGCGGGGCGTGGTCAGCCACGCCGAGGCGGGCGTGAAGCCCCCCGGCGGCGGCGATCCCAGCTCGCCGGTGGACCCCAAGCTGAAGCTCAAGTTCATCACCACCACCTGGGTCTCGGCGCTGCTGTTCGCGCCGTTCTGGATCGCGGTGCATTTCCACTGGCTGTCGCTGGGCATGTTCAGGGCGCCGGGCTAGGTGCGCTGCATCGCAAGCTTGCGCTGGCGGGGCTGGCGGCCGTGCGTCTGCGGCCACGCCCGACGCCAATGACCGCCACGATGAGCGATGCCGCGGCCGCGCCGCCCTTTTCGGCCTGGGAGCGGGCGATCGCCTTCCGCTACCTGCGCGCCCGGCGCCAGGAAGGCGGGGTGGCGCTGATCTCGGTGATCTCCTTCGTCGGCATCGCGCTTGCGGTCTCGGTGCTCATCATCGTCATCTCGGTGATGAACGGTTTCCGCGCCGACCTCAGCCACATCATGCTGAGCTTCAACCCCCACGCCCAGATCTACGGCGGCGAGATCGCCGACACCAACCTGCCGCTGGCGCTCCAGCGGATGCGCGCCGTGCCGGGCGTCGTCGAAGCCTATCCGGCCATCGAGTCCGAGGCGCTGGTGCAGAGCGACCGCGCCGCCACCGGCGCCCTCGTGCGCGGCATCGCCCCCGCCGATCTGAGGGCCAACACCCTGATCGCGGGGAACGTCAAGCAGGGCGCCCTGACCACGTTCGGCGTCGGCCGCAACGGCGGCGACGGCATTCTCATCGGCTCGCGCATGGCCGAACAGCTCGGCGTGGTCCCCGGTGACAGCATCACCCTGACCGGCCCGGACGCCGAGGAGACGGTGATGGGCGCGCTGCCGGTGCAGAAGGCCTACATCCTCGTCGGCATCTTCGACGTGGGCATGAGCGAGTTCGATTCCGGCGTCGTCATCATGCCGCTGGCGCAGGCGCGCCAGCTCTTCGACCGCCAGTCGCCGGCCGACTTCATCGCCGTGCGCTTTGCAGACCCGGACGCGGCGCCGAAGGAGCGATCGCAGATGGCGGCCGCCGCGGGCGACGGCGCCGTGGTGCGCGACTGGACCCAGCAGAACGAGGTCTATTTCAACGCCCTGAAGGTCGAGCACGACACCATGGCCCTGATTCTCGCCCTGCTCGTGCTCATCGCCTCGCTCAACATCATCTCGGCTCTCGTCATGCTGGTGAAGAACAAGGGCCGCGACATCGCCATCCTGCGCACCATCGGCGCGCGGCAAGGCTCGATCATGCGCATCTTCTTTCTCTGCGGCGCGGTCGTGGGCGCGTTGGGCACGGCCGTCGGCGTTGTCGTCGGCGTCGTCTTCTGCGTCGAGATCGTGCCCATCCAGCGCTTCGTGGAGTGGGTCACCGGCGTGCAGGTGTTCAACGCCAAGATCTACTTCCTCTCGCACCTGCCCGAACGCATCGACGTGGCCGAGGTGGCGACCATCACCATCTTCTCGCTGGTCTGTTCGTTCCTGGCGACGCTCTATCCGGCCTGGCGCGCCTCGCGCCTCGATCCGGTGGAGGCGCTGCGCTATGAGTGAGCCGGTGCTCGCCATCCGCGGGCTGCGGCGCGACTACGTCAGCGGCGCGCGCACCCTCGAGGTGCTGAAAGGCGTCGATCTCGAGGTGCACCCAGGGGAACTCGTGGGCCTCGTCGGTCCGTCGGGCTCGGGCAAGTCGTCGCTGCTGCACGCCGCCGGGCTGCTGGAGCATCCCACCGCCGGGACCATCGTCGTCGACGGCGCCGATTGCTCGCGGCTCTCCGACCGGGCGCGCACCCGCATCCGGCTGCGCGAGATCGGCTTCGTCTATCAGTTCCACCATCTGCTCCCGGAACTCTCCGCGCTCGACAACGTCGCCCTGCCGCTGATGATCGCCGGCAAACCGCGGCGGGCGGCCGAGACCCGGGCGCGCGATCTGCTCTCGGAACTCGGCCTCGCCGAACGCCTCTCGCACCAGCCGGCGCAGCTCTCCGGCGGCGAGCAGCAGCGCGTCGCCGTCGCCCGGGCGCTCGCCAACGGACCGCGGCTGCTGCTCTGCGACGAGCCCACCGGAAACCTCGACCCGAAGACCTCGCTGGCGGTCTTCCGGGGCCTGCACGACCTCGCCCGCCAGCGCGGCGTGGCCGCGCTCGTCGCCACCCACAACCTGGAACTTACGGGCGCCATGGACCGGGTGATGGCGCTGAGGGACGGACGGCTCGAGGCGCGCGCCGCGTGAGGCCGATAGCCGCCGTGGCCTTCGACGCAGGGCTTTACGAACGAGCTTGACAGCTGCGAACAAACAGAGAACATTACCTCCGGATCGAGCAACGGAGGTTCTCCCCATGTTTCGTCTGGCTCGCGAGGGCTTGGCCCTTGCCTCGGTGGCTTCGTTCGTCTGGATGGTCTGTCGGGTGGCGCAGCTCGCCGGCTGAGTCGCCGCGATCCGGATGCTCGGGAAGAGGACAGAGGTGATGGCGCACGCGAGCGACGGCTTCGTCCATCTTCGGACCCGCTCGGCCTATTCGCTGCTGGAAGGGGCGATCAAGGCCGAAGCGCTGGGTCCCCTGGCGCGCGGCGCAGGCATGCCGGCGGTGGCGCTCACCGACCGCGCCAACCTCTTCGGGGCGCTGGAGTTCTCGGTGGCGACCGCGCAGGCGGGCGTGCAGCCGATCATGGGCTGCGCCCTGCCGGTCACCGGCATCGGCGAGGGGCCGCCGCAGCGCTGGGCGCGGGTCCCGACGCTGGTGCTGCTGGCTCAGGACGAGGCCGGCTGGCGCAATCTCACCGAGCTGTCCTCGGCCGCCTTCCTCGAGGCCGCCGCCACCGACGAACCCAGTGTCCCGTGGGCGAAGGTCGCCCGGCATGCGCAGGGACTGATCCTGCTCTCGGGGGGGATGGACGGCCCGGTCGATCCGCTCTTCGCCGCGGGGCGGTCGCAGGAGGCGGTCGCGGCCATGGCCGAGATGCGGCGGGTCTTCGACGACCGGTTCTACGTCGAACTGCAGCGCCACGGACAGGCGGCCGAGGCGGCGGCCGAGCCGGGCCTCGTCGCCTTCGCCTACGAGCATGAGGTTCCCCTCGTGGCCACCAACGACGTCTATTTCGAGACGGCAGCCACGCACCGGGCGCACGACGCCCTCATCTGCATCGCCGATGCGGCCTTCCTGGGGCAGGACGATCGGCGCCGGGTGAGCCCGGAACACTGGTTCAAGAGCCCCGAGGAGATGCGCCGGCTCTTCGCCGACCTGCCGGAGGCCTGCGACAACACCCTCGAGATCGCCCGCCGCTGCGCCTTCATGGCAATGAAGCGCGATCCGATCCTGCCGCGCTTTCCGACTGCGGCGGGACGCAGCGAGGACGAGGAAATCGCCGCCCAGGCCCGCGAGGGCCTGAAGGGGCGCCTCGCCGTCCATCCCCACTTCGCGCCGGAAGCGGACTATTGGGCGAGGCTGGAGCGCGAGCTGGCGGTGATCCAGGCCATGGGATTTTCCGGCTATCTGCTGATCGTCTCCGACTTCATGAAGTACGCCGCGGCCAACCGCATTCCCGTGGGCCCCGGGCGGGGCTCGGCGGTCGGATCGGTCGTCGCCTGGTCTTTGCTGATCACCGGCCTCGACCCCATGCGCTTCAACCTGCTCTTCGAGCGCTTCCTCGATCCGGCGCGGGTTTCGATGCCGGACATCGACACCGACTTCTGCCAGGAGCGGCGCGACGAGGTGATCGCCTATGTGCAAGCCAAGTACGGGCGCGACCGCGTCGCCCAGATCATCACCTTCGGAACCTTGCAGGCCCGCGCGGTGCTGCGCGATGTCGGCCGGGTGCTGCAGCTGCCGCTCGGCCTCGTGGACCGGCTGGCGAAGATGGTCCCCAACAATCCTGCGAGCCCGGTCACCCTTGCCAGGGCGATCGAGATCGAGCCGCGCCTGCGGCAGGCGCGCCGCGACGAAGACGGCGTCTCCGAGCTGCTCGACATCTCGCTGCAGCTGGAGGGACTCTACCGTAACGCCTCGACCCACGCCGCCGGCATCGTCATCGGCGACCGTCCGCTGACGGAGCTCGTGCCCCTCTATCGCGATCCGCGCTCCGACATTCCCGCGACCCAGTTCAACATGAAATGGGTGGAGAGCGCCGGACCGGTGAAGTTCGATTTCCTGGGCCTGAAGACCCTGACGGTGGTGGATCGCGCCGTGCGCTATCTTGGCCAGCGCGGCGCCGCGCCAGACACCGCGAACCTGCCGCTGGACGACCAGGCGGTCTACGACCTGCTGTCGGCCGGCCAGACCGTCGGCGTATTCCAGCTGGAAGGCCAGGGCATGCGCGACACCCTGCGCAAGCTGCGGCCGACGTCGATCGAGGACATCACGGCGCTCGGCGCCCTCTATCGACCGGGACCGATGGAGAACATCGACGCCTTCTGCGACGGCAAGGCTGGGCGCAAGCCGATCAAGTGGCCCCATCCCTGGCTGGAGCCGGTGCTTGCCGAAACCTACGGCATCATCGTTTACCAGGAACAGGTGATGCAGATCGCGCAGATCCTGGCAGGCTATACCCTGGGAGAAGCCGACCTCCTGCGCCGCGCCATGGGCAAGAAGAAGAAGGAGGAGATGGCCCTTCAGCGCGCCCGCTTCATGGCCGGCGCCGAGGCCAAGGGCGTCGACGCCGCCAAGGCCGAGGAGATCTTCGATCTGGTCGACAAGTTCGCGGGCTATGGATTCAACAAAAGCCATGCGGCCGCCTACGCCTACATCACCTACCAGACCGCCTGGCTGAAGACGCACGCCCCTGTCGAGTTCTTCGCGGCCTCCATGAGCCTCGACATCTCCAACACCGATCGCCTCGCCGTCTTCTATCAGGACGCCCGGCGCTCCAGCGTCACCATCCGCCCGCCGGACGTGAACCGTTCCGACGCGGATTTCGCGGTGGCCGATGGCGAGGTGCTGTATGCGCTGGGGGCGGTGCGCAACGTCGGCCTCGCGGCCATGCAGCATCTCGTGGCGGTGCGCCAGCAAGACGGCCCGTTCCGCGACCTCTTCGACTTCCTGGAACGGATCGATCCGCGCCAGATCGGCAAGCGAGCGCTGGAGAACCTCGCCAAGGCCGGCGCCTTCGACGCCATCCATCCCCATCGCGCCCAGATCCTCGCCGCCGCCGACGACCTGATCGCCTATGCCCAGAGCATGGCCGCCGAGCGCGCCGCCGCTCAGGCCAATCTTTTCGGCGGCGAGCACGCCGACGCCGCCCGGCCGCGCCTGCCCACGACGGCGCCGTTCGCGGCCGCCCAGCAGCTCGACGAAGAACTCGCCGCGATCGGCTTCTACCTCAGCGGCCATCCGCTCGACGATCTGGCGGCGGCGCTGAGGCGCCGGCGCACCACCTTCTGCGCCGAGGCGCTGGCCCAGGCCAGGAGCGGCGTCGAGGCGTTCCGAATGGCGGGCGTGGTGCGCCGTCGCCAGGAGCGGACCTCGGCCGGAACGAACCAGAAATTCGCCTTCGTCACTCTTTCCGACCCGAGCGGCGAATACGAGGTGCTGTTCGCGTCCGAGGCGCTGCGCCGCCACCGCGATCTGCTGGAGCCAGGCGCGCAGCTGCTGATCAAGGTGCGGGCCAAGACGACCGATGGCGACGTGCGCTTCTTCGGGGACGACGCCGAGGTGCTGGATCGCACCACCGAGGCCGCCCCCGCATTGCTGCGCGTGCATGTTTCCCCCGGCGCCGCCGATCCGGCCGCGCTGCGCCAGCGCCTCAAGCCGACGCCGGCCGGCGGCGGCGACGTCATGCTGGTGGCGAGCTTCTCCGGCGGGCGCGAAGCCGAGTTCAGACTGCCGGGCCGGTATGTGCTCGACGCCGCCGCCCGCGGCGCCCTGAAGACCGCGCCCGGCGTCACCTTCCTGGAGGATGCCTGAGGCATGGCCGCGGTTCGCCGCCGCCGACAGGCGCTGGAGGCGGCAGTCGCGGCGGCCGAAAACCCTTCGGCGATCGCCAAGGCGCGCTATGCCTTGGCGATCTTCCACGACAACAACGGCCGCGAGGCGAGCGCCATACCGCACTACCGTTCGGCCATCGCCCTCGGGCTTCCCGAGCCCGAGGACGCCGCCGCATGGGCGTGGCTCGCCAGCAGTCTCTGGAAGACCGGCGCTGCGGCCGAGGCGGCGGAGGCGATCGCGCGGTCACGCGCACTGGCTCCAAGCCCGGCGATAGCGCGGTTTCTGGAGGGGCTCGAGCGTCGGATCGATCGGCGCCTGCGGTCCATTGCGAGGCCGACGCCGGCAGGCGGGTAATCCGCCGGGCCTCAGAGCGCGGGCCGTCCGGCCGCGGCGTAGATGGCTTCGATCGCGGCCATGTTGGCGATCGCGTCGGTCCCACCGGTCAGGGGTCGGGCGCGGCCGGCCAACACTTCGGCCAGATCCGCGAGCTGGGCGGCGTAGGTCGAGGGCCCATCCGTGGGCTGAACCGTCGTCACTCCGTCGAGGGTCGTGGTGAAGCGGCAGCCGAGCTGGGGCGCGAGGAAGTTGATGATCTCGACACGGCCGCGATCGCCCTCCAGCGTCAGGCTGGCCGCGGGCGCGGGCGCCTTCATGGCGCAGGCGATCTGCGCCTCGACGCCGCCGGCAAAGACGAGGCTGGCGCTCAGGTCGACATCGACGCCGCCCTCGAAGGTAGCGGTGGCCGAGGCGATTTCGGGCGCGGTCCCGACGAGGGTGCGAAGCGCGTGCACCGGATAGCAGCCGAGGTCCATCAGGCCGCCGCCGCCGAGATCGGCCCGCCAGCGCAGCTCCTGCGGACCGCGCGCGACGGTGACGCGGAATTCGGCCCGCGCTCGCCGCAGCGCGCCGAGCGCGCCGCCCTTGACCAGGGCCTCGGCGCGGCGGAACACCTGATGATGCCGATAATGGAAAGCTTCCAGCAGCATGAGGCCGCGCACCTCGGCCGCATCCACCATGGACCTTGCTTGCGCCGCGTCCATGGCGAAGGGCTTCTCGCACAGCACCGCCTTGCCCGCCTCCAGGGCGGCGATCGTCCACTCGGCATGCGCGGCCGGCGGCAGGGCGTTGTAGACTACGTCGACGTCGCCGCGCCGGACGAGTTCGGCATAGCCGGCCGCGACGCCGGGAATGGCGTGGGTCTCGGCGTAGGCGCGGGCGCGGGCAGGGTCGCGCGCGGCGACGGCGGTGACCCGGAACTGCGGGTTGGCGGCGGCGGGCGCGATCACCGCCGCGGGCGCGATCTTCGAGGCGCCCAGAAGCCCGATGCGGATCATCAGCCGAGCCGCCGGCGAAAGAGCGCGATGAGCCGCTCCCAGTGCCGCTCGGCGGAAGGCTTGTCGTAGGCGCCGCGCTGAGGAAAGGCGAAGCCATGCTCCACCTTCGGATAGAGCTCCACCTCGGCGCGCGCATCGGATCCGGCGAGCGCCTGAGAGAGCGCCTCCACCGTCTCCAGAGGCGCCCAGCGGTCGATCTCGGCGCAGGCGAAATAGAGTTCGGCCCCGGTCCTCTGCGCCACCAGGTGCGGGCTGTCGGCACGGTCGGTGACGAGCAGGGTTCCATAGATCGAGGCGGCTGCGGCGATCCGGCCCGGGAAGGCCGCCGCAGCATTTACGGCGAACTGGCCGCTCATGCAGTAGCCGACCGCGCCGATCGATCCGGCCGCCGCCGCAGGGTCGGCGTCGATGACCTCGAGCAGGGCGCGGGTGTCGGACATCACCATCGCGATGTCGAGGCCGTTCATCAGCGCGCCCATGCGCTCGCGCGCGCCAGGCTTGGTGAGCGGGCCAAGCTCCATCACCCCGGCGCGATAGTAGAGGTTCGGCAGCATGACGTAATAGCCGACGGTGGCGAGCCGCCGCGCCATGTCGCGCAACTCCTCGCGGATCGCCGGCGCATCCATGTAGAAGAGGATCGGCGGGTGCGCCCCGCCGCGCTCGGGATGACAGATGAAGGTGCTGGTCGCCCCGTCCGGCGTCCTGATGTCGATCTGGCGCTCGATCATGCCTTCCTCCGCCCCCGCCGCGGCCTCGCCGGACGCCACCATAGCCGCTCGCCCCGGCTGGACAAACGCGAGGGATCAAGACCATTTGCGCGCGTGGCCACGGGACGGTTCATCACCCTGGAGGGCGGCGAGGGGGCCGGCAAGTCGACCCAGGCGCGCCGCTTGGCCGAGCGCCTGCGCGCAGCGGGCCGGGAGGTGGTGCTGACACGCGAGCCCGGCGGCTCGCCCGGGGCCGAGACCATACGAGATCTGCTGGTCGCCGGCGACGCCGAGCGCTGGTCGCCGCTCACCGAGACGCTGCTGATGTATGCCGCGCGGCGCGACCACGTCGAGCGCACCATCGTCCCTTCCCTGGCGCGCGGGGCGTGGGTGGTGAGCGACCGTTTCGCCGATTCCACGCGCGCCTACCAGGGCGCCGGCGGCGGCGCGCCGGCATCGCTCATCCAGGCGCTGGAGCGGCACGTGCTCGGCGAGACGCGACCCGACCTCACCTTGATCCTCGACCTGCCCGCGGCGGCGGGGCTGGCGCGCGCCGCCGCCCGCACCGGCCCGATATCGCGCTTCGAGGCGAGGGACGCTCAGTTCCACGAGCGGCTGCGCCAGGGTTTCCTGGCGATCTCCCGGGTCGAGCCTGCCCGCTGCGCCCTGATCGATGCCGCCGCGTCCCTCGAGGAGGTCGAGGCCGCGATCTGGTCGGTGGTGCATTCCAGACTGGACGCCTGACGTGAGCGAGCCGGCCGACATCCCCCATCCCAGGGACGTCTATCGCCTGCCGGGCGCCGAGCGCGCCGAAGCCGCCTTCCTGGATGCGCTGGCGCGCGGGCGGCTGCACCACGCCTGGCTGCTCGTCGGACCCGAGGGGCTCGGCAAGGCGACCTTCGCCTACCGCGCCGCAAGGCGGCTGCTGGGCGCCGCGCCCGACCCGGCCTTCGGCGTCCTCGGCGCGAGCCCGGAGGACCCGGTGTCGCGCCAGGTGGCCGCGCGCGCCCACCCGGACCTCAAGATCCTGGAGCGGCAGAGCGACGAGGGGAGGGTGCGCAAGTCCATCCCGGTCGAGGAGGCGCGGCGCCTGCCGGAATTCTTCGCCAAGTCCCCCGGCCGCGCCGCCCATCGCGTCGCCATCATCGATTCGGCCGACGATCTCAACGTCAGCGCCGCCAACGCCGTGTTGAAAACGCTGGAGGAACCGCCGCAGCGCGGCGTGCTGCTGCTGATCTCGCACCGTCCGGACGCGCTCCTGCCGACGATCCGCTCGCGGTGCCGGCGTCTCGTCTTCGATATTCCGCCGCAGGATACGGCGGCGGCCTGGCTCGCGGACGCGGCCGGCGTCTCGCCCGAGGCCGCCGGCGCGCTGCTGCGCATCGCCCGCGGCGCCCCCGGCCGGGCGCTGCGGCTGGCCAGGGCCGACGCTCTGGCCTTGGACGAGGCGGCCCGTGGGCTGCTGGAAAGCCTGCCGGACATCGACCCCTCGGCCGCCCTGGCGCTCGCCGACGGATTTCGGGGCGCGGAAGGGCCGGCGCGGTTCGCCCTCCTGATGGATCGCCTCGCCGCGAGCGTGCGCGAAACCGCCGTCGACGCGGCGCTGCAGGGCCGCGGCGCCCCGGCTGCGCACGCCGAGGCGTTCCAATGGCTCGCCTCGCTGCCGGACGAGGTCGAAAGCCTCAACCTCGATCGCGCCGACGCCTTCTTCACGGCGCTGCAGAGCCTGCGCGCACTGCCCCGCCCGTGCTGATCGACAGCCACATCAACCTCGGCGCGCCGCAATTCGACGGCGACCGCGAGGCGGTGATCGAGCGGGCGCGGGCGGCCGGCGTGGGGCTGATGGTCGAGATCTGCGACAGGCTGTCGTCGGAACCGCGGGCCAGGGCCATCGCCCAAGCCCACCCGGACATCTGGTTCACTGTCGGAACCCATCCGCACGAGGCCAGGGAGGATCCGCAGCTTTCGCCCGAGCGCCTGATCGCGCTTGCCGGCCACGCCAAGGCCGTGGGCATCGGCGAGACCGGGCTCGACTTCCACTACGACCTCTCGCCCCGCGAGGTGCAGATCGCCGTCTTCCGCGCCCATATCGCCGCGGCCCGGCAGACCGGCCTCGTCCTCGTCGTGCACGCGCGCGAATCGGACGCCGTGATGGCGGACCTTCTGGAGGAGGAGCACGCCCGCGGGGCGTTTCGGCTGCTGATGCACTGCTATACGTCCGGGCCGGACCTGCTCGGCCGCGCCGCCGCGCTCGGCGCCTGGTTCTCGGTCTCGGGGATCGCGACCTTCAAGAACGCCGAAGACGTGCGCGCCGCCGTGCGCGCCATGCCGGAGGACCGGATCATCGTGGAGACCGATTGCCCCTATCTGGCGCCGGTTCCGCATCGAGGCCGCCGCAACGAGCCGGCGCACATCGGCCTCGTCCTCGCCAAGCTGGCCGAGATCCGCGGCTGGTCGCCGGCCGAGGCCGAGGCGCGCACCACCGACGCCTTCTTCGACCTGTTTGATCGGATACCGCGTCCATGACCGCGCGGCTCGAAGTGACGATCCTGGGCTGCGGCTCTTCCGGCGGCGTGCCGCGCGCCGACGGCGCCTGGGGCGCCTGCGATCCCGCCGACGCGCGCAACCGGCGCACGCGCTGCTCGCTGATGCTGCGCCGCGTCGTCAACGGGGGGCCGGAGGACTGGACGACGGTGGTGGTCGACGCCTCGCCGGAGTTTCGCCTGCAGACCGCCGCCGCGGGCGCCAAGCGCCTGGACGGCCTCCTGATGACCCACGACCATGCCGACCAGTCGCACGGCATCGACGACATCCGGGCCTTCGCCATCCGCCGGCGCGCCCGCATCCCCTGCCACGCCGACACGGCCACGGCGGACACTCTGATGCGCCGCTTCGGCTACATCTTTCGCGGCGAGAAGGGTTATCCGGCCATCGCCGACATCGTCCCGATCCCGCCGCACGGCGCGCCCTGGAGCATCGGCGGACCGTCCGGCCCCATCCCGGTAGTCACCTTCGACCAGGACCACGGCGAGGTGAGGAGCGTCGGCTACCGATTTGGACCGATCGCCTATTCCAGCGACGTGCTCGACCTGCCCGAAGAGGCATTCGAAGCGCTGCGCGGGGTAGGGGTGTGGATCGTCGACGCGCTGCGCTATGCGCCGCACCCGACCCACGCCCACGTCGAGCGCACCCTGGGCTGGATCGACCAGGTGAAACCGGGGCGCGCCATCCTCACCAATCTGCACATCGACCTCGACTATCGAGAGCTGTCCGGCCGGCTGCCGCGAGGGGTGGAGGTCGCCTGCGACGGCCTGCGTCTCGAACTCGAGCTGGAAGATGAAAACTCCCATTGATCAAGATGCTTAAGCTAGGATTTCTCGCCTCGCGCAGCGGCTCGGCCATGCGGGCCGCCATCGCGGCGATAGAGGTCGGCGAACTCGCGGCGCAGGCACGGATCGTAATCAGCAACCGGCGTGAAGCCCCGGCTCTGGCGTTCGCGGCCGAGCACGGCATAGTGACTCGGGTCATCGCCACCGCGGTCCATCCCGAGGCCGCCGACCGGGCGCTTGCAGCCGCGCTCCGGGATGCGGACGTCGACCTCGTCGTGCTCTGCGGCTATCTGCGCAAGCTGGGCCCGGCGACGCTGTCCATGTTTGCGAACCGGATACTCAATATCCATCCTTCCTTGCTGCCGAAGTTCGGCGGCCTGGGCATGTACGGCCGTCGCGTGCACGAGGCGGTGGCGACCGCCGGCGAGGTCGCGACGGGCGCCTGCGTTCACATCGTCGATGGCGACTACGACCAGGGACCGGTGCTTGCCAGCGTCCGCGTGCCGCTGACGCCGGGCGACAGCGCCGAGGAGATCGAACGCAAGGTCACCGCCCTCGAACCGGGCCTGATGGTGGACGTGCTGCGCCAGATCAGCCAAGGCGCGCTGAAGCTGCCGAAATCATACGCAAGTTGATCAGCCGCGCCTCCTCACCGCCGACCGGGCCAAGGGTGATGGCGTTCGTCACCTGGGGCCAAACGGGAGGTCGCCATCTATGACTATGTCGATCGCGATGTGCCGGTGCTGGCCCGCATGGCGGCCAAGCGCGCGGCGGGCTATTCGGCGATCGGTTACTCGATCACCCACGACCGACTTCGCGCGTTTCGATCAACATCGGGAGGCGCTGAAATGACGGGCGACGCCAACGATTGGGTCGCGCGGCAACCCAAGTCCGTCCATGGCCGTCGACCCGCACGGCGACAAGCCTGTCGCCAAGAGCGTTCGGGCTATCGGGTTGATCTGAGGATCCCAGTGAGCGCAAAAGCTGCCGAAATCAGGGCCGGCCGCAATTTCCGATAATGTACATTAGGCGCGATTCGGATTGACGGGTGCAGCCATCAGATTTCGCCGCGCGCGATTTCGCGCCAGCCTAGGCCTCCGTCTCCATAAAGGGCGCCAGATTGCGCCGGATCCTCGCCAGTATCGGTTCGGCGGCGTCCGGCTTCACGAACGGGCGGCCGGTGATGGTCTCGAACGCCTCGATGTAGACGTCCGATGTCGCCAGGATGACCTCCTGCGGAATCTCCGGGATCGGGTCCCTGTACGGATCGCACCGCGCGGCGACCCAGTTCCGCACGACATCCTTGTCGAAACTGTCGGGGTGCTCACCCGTCGCGAAGCGCTCCTCGTAAGTCGCCGAGCGCCAGAAGCGGCTGGAGTCAGGGGTGTGGATTTCATCGGCCAGGACGATGCGGCCGTCCGGGTCCAGGCCGAACTCGTATTTGGTGTCCGCCAGGATCAGGCCGCGCGTGGCGGCGAGTTCGCAACCGCGGGCATACAACGCCAATGCGGTGGCGCTGAGTTCATCCCACTGGTCCGCTGTCAGCAATCCCTGTTCCAGGATGCGCGCCGGCGACAGGGGCGCGTCGTGGTCGCCCTGCGCCGCCTTGCTGGTGGGCGTCAGGATCAGCGCCGGCAGCGCCTGGTTGGGCCGCATCCCGTCCGGCAGCCGCACCCCGCCCATCTCGCGCCGGCCGGCCCGGTAATGGGTCAGGACCGAGGTCGAGGTCGTCCCGGCCAGATAGCCTCGCACCACCATTTCCACCGGCAGCATCTCCAGGCGCCGGCACACCAGCACGTTGGGGTCGGGATAGGCGATCACGTGGTTGGGGCAGATGTCGCCGGTGACATCGAACCAGTAGCGCGCCGTCTGGGTCAGCACCTGGCCCTTGTGGGGCACGGCGCACAGGTTGAGATCGAAAGCGCTCAGGCGGTCGCTCGCCACGATCACCCGGCGCCCGTCAGGCAGATCGTAGTTGTCCCGCACCTTGCCTTGGTAATGGTTGGGCAGTTCCGGGAGGTCGGTCATGACAGTTTCTCGCGTGAGGTGGATTAGGTCGTCGACGGACAAGGTTTCGCCGCCGGCCAACCGCCGCCGCACGGCGACCAGCAACTCCAATCGGCGCGCGTCGTCCGCGATGCTGGCGCGAAGAGCTGTTTCCTGCAGCAGCAACACCGCATCGAGGTCGACCAGCTGGTCGCCGAGCAGCGCCCCTACCCGCCTGAGGGGCAGGCCGAGGTATTTCAACGCGAGGATCTGGTGAAGACGGACCATCTGGTCGGGTCCGTAGGTGCGCCATCCCGTGCTGGTGCGCACCGGCTTGACCAATCCAAGCGTCTCGTAGAGACGCAAGGCCTTGGTGCTTACCTTGAGCCGGCGTGCGGTCTCGGCCGGGCTGAAGAAACGTGACGGTTGGCTCACGGGCAATACCTGTCTTCGACCCGATCGTTTTTCGAGTTTGCCCCAGGGGCCAGGTCAAGGGGCTTTTTTCTCTGCCGGCCAACCTGCGCCGAGCCCACGGCTTCGATACGTTCAGCCGGGCGCAGGAAGGACGCTGCACGTCCTTGGGCAGCACGGCGACCTCAGCACCGACGACGGCGCCGCGCTCATGGGTCAGCCTCTCGCCGATCCGCTCAGGAGACGCGCGCGCGGACCTCCCCGCGCGCCTGATAGAGTTCCCAGAACTTCTCCGCGACCGCCGAGCCCTCGATGGTCTGGCCGGTAGCCGACGGCGTACCCTTGATCGCGCCAGCGACCATGACTTCGCCGACATAGACGCCCTCGCCCTTCAGCCGCTGCGCCAGCAGGCCGACGAGCTTGTGTTTGGCCGCGTTCGCCAGGGCGACTCCGGCAGCCTTCAGGCCGATCGCGTACGCGTCCATCTGCGACGTGACTTCGCCGAACGCGCCGTTGGTGACGAGGACGGCGCCTTCCGGCGTGCTCTTCAGGTTAGGGAGTGTTTCCTGGACCGCGGCCAGAAGGCCGCCGACGGCGACATCGAATATGGTCCGCACCTGGGCCGCGTCCGCGGTCAGGAGATCCCCCATCTCGGCGCCGCCGAAGGCATTCCAATGGAGGACGGTGACGGCGCCGAGCGCGGCGCGCGCCTTTCCGATCGCCTCGCGAATTGCGGCCGGGTTTGCAGCGTCGGCCGCGAATGCGACCGCGACGACGCCTTTGGCCTTCAGCGCCAGCACGCCGGCGTCGAGACGATCCTCGTTTCTCGCGACGAGCGCGACGGCAAAGCCCGCAGCGCCGAACTTTTCGGCGACGCTGGTCGAGATGCCCGGCCCGAACCCCACTACGACGATGGACTTCGACATGGCTGCCTCCGGCGACGCCCTCCCACCCTAGGCGGCCGGCCGGCATGAAGCGAGGCTCGAACGCCGGCGGCGGCGATGCAGCGCCCCCGGCGTCTTCGCGTGACCCGCAGGACGTTCTAGAACTGGTAGCGCGCGCCCAAGGTGATGGTGCTCTCGCGGTAGCGGCTCTTCCACTTGTAATCACCGTTGACGAAAGCCGAGACGCGCGAGTCGATGCTGAAGAGTTCGGCCTGGCCGCCGACGTCGCCGAAGACGCCGCGGAAGCGGTCGCCCAGGAACACCGGCGCCCCCGGATTGACGAGAACGGCGCTGCTGTCGCCGCGCCATTCGTCCCAGGCGCGGCCCACCAGGGCCACCTGGACCTTGAAGGTGGACATCGTCGCCGTCGCCCCCAGCCGGCCGCCGAGGTCGCCGCGCAGACTGTCGAAGTTCCTGAAATCGACGGCGCCGCCGGGGATCGGCAGATCATGCAGATCGGTGCGGGCATAGGAGATGCCGGCCAGGGGTTCGACGAAGGCACCGCCGAATCCGAGCTTGTAGCCGGTCTCGGCGCGCCCGCCCCAGGTGTTCACCCGCGCGCCGGTCACGAGTGGCAGGGCGCCGTTCGACACCGTCGGGATGTTGTCGTTCAAGGTGAGGAAGTTGGTGTTCACCGTGGCGTCGAGGTACCAGCCGCCCGCCATCGCCGAGACGTAGCCGCCGAAGTCCGTGCCGGTCAGATGCGCGCGGGTGGCGCTGCCGGAGAAGGCGACGTTGGAATCGACGCCGCCGGCCTCCAGTCCGGCCACCCAGCCGAACCGCGAGCCGCCGCCGCCCAGGAGGTCGACCCCGCCGACGAGCGCGGCGGTGTCCTGCGCGTAGCCGGTGTCATAGGTGAAGGTGGTTCCGAACGAGGTGGTCGACTGGCTGAGCCGACGCCTGGTCCAGTCGCCCAGCATTTTCAGCCAGACGCCGCCGTGGGTCCCGGGCCTGAGGCCGACGATGCCGGTCCTCAAGTCGGCCTGGCGGTCGAACCAGGTTCCCGTGGTCATGTCCCAGATGTCGCTGACCGCCTGGCCGAATTCGGCGAACTGGAAGGCCGTGACGTCGGGCGTCGACACCAGCGAGACGCTCGTCGCCGAAGGCAGCAGGCGGTAGAAGAAGAAGCCGTCGGAGATGGCACCTGCCCCGCCCCGGGTGATGTAGCCGGCGCTGGCGGGGCTGATGGTGAAGGCGCCGGTCGCGATCGAGCCGCCGGTGGCGTCGACGAGGGTGATCGGCGTGGCGGTCTGACCGCCGGGCGCCTTGCTGGTGTTGGTGATCTGGATCGCGGTGACCCCGGTCACGGTTCCGCCTGGCAGGCTGAGGCAATCGGCGACCACCGCCGCCGCGCAACCCGTCTGGCCCGCCGTTCCCAGGCTGGCGTCCATCACCAGCATCGAGCCTCCCGAGCCGACGAACGCCGTCCCCGCGCCGCCCGGCCCGCTGATCACGACGCGGTCGTCGCCGACGCCGTTGCTGGAAACGCCGCCGTTGGTCGAGCCGAAGACGATCCTTCCCGAATTGTCGAAGGTCTGGAGGCCGGTGATCGTCAGCGTCGAGGGCCCCGTGGTTTCGCCGGTGACCAGTACGCCGGTGTTGTCGAAGGCGTTTCCCGGCGTCCCGGCGGGAGCGCCGAAGGCGAGCGTGGTGGCGCCTTGCGTGGCGATGAGACCGCCGTTGTCGATCAGGTCGGCGCCGCCGGTGAGGGTCTGGGTCCCCGTGAAATGCCAGCTGCCGGTGGAGGTGTTGGTGAAGGTGAAGGGCGCGGTCGCGGCGCCCAGTTCAAAGCGGCCGTCTATCCGCCCGGAATTGACCACGCTCAGCGGCCCGCCGGTGATCATGAGGGCGGAATCGCCCGCCGCAGCGGGGATGCTGGCGTTGTTGGACCGGATCGTGCCGGCATTGTTCAGGGCGACCGCAGCCGGGGATGTGACGTCGATCACCGCCGTGCCGGTGGCGCCCTTGCCGGTCACCGTGGCCCCGCTCGCCACCGAGATCGTTCCACCTGCGGCGCCGTTCACCAGGATCGCCGATCCCGTGGCGCCGACCGCGCTGCCTGCGGTGATCGCGAAGGGACCGGTGCTGGTGACCGAGATTCCGGTCGGCGCCGTGATCGCGCCGGCGGTGACGTTCGTACTTCCCACGCCGCCGTTGACCGCCAGGATGCCGGTCCCGCTCGAGTTGACGGCGCCGGCGCCGTTCACGGTGAGCGTCGCACTGCTGAGCGGATTGGTGATCGCCGCGTCGATGCCGAGGCCGCCAACAGGCGCGGCGGCCGAGCCGATCGCGCCGTTGTTGGCGACGGTAACGGTCCCCAGCCCAGCATTGCTGGCGAAGACTCCATCGCCCGCGGCGGCCAGGCTCGCGCCAGGGTCGACGGTGACCGCCACCGCGCCCTTGCCGGCCGCGCTGGCGACCGTGGCATCGATGGCGTCCGTTCCGGTCGAGGCAACCGCGCCGGTGGCCGTGACGCTGACGTCGCCCGAGCCGCTGCTGGCCAAGATCGCGGTCGATGTCGCGTTCACCGCGCCGGCGGTGACGCTGACGTTGCCGTCGCCGCTGCTCGTCGCATCGACGCCGATCGCTCCGGTCCCGCTGGCCATGACCGGCCCGGCGGCGCTGACGCTCACCGATCCGGCGCCGGTGCTCCGCGCCTCGACCCCGACGGCGCCGAACCCGGACACCGTGACCGGTCCTGACGCCGTGACCGTCACGCCGCCGCCGCCGACGCTCGCGCCGGCTACGCCCACCACGCCGACGCCGGTTCCTGAGTGCGTAACCGTGACGGGACCGTTCGCGCTGATGCTCACCGTGCCCGAGCCTTCGCCCAGACCCACGATCCCGGCGGCGTAGCCGTTCGAACCGCTCGCCGTGACTGGACCGGCCGTGAGCGAAACCGCGCCGGCGCCGCCTGCGACGCCCGAGACGCCGACGGCGCTGGTCCCGGTGACCGTGATCGGGCCGGTGAAGGCCACGGTCACGTTTCCACCGCCCAGGCTCGATCCGTAGACGCCTGCGGCGATGACCGAGCCCTTGACCGTCACCGCGCCGGCGCCCGTCAGGTTCGCCGACCCGCTGCCGCTCCTGGCCTCCGCGCCAAAGTTCAGCCCGCCCACGCCGGTCACGTCGATGGTCGCCGCGCCGGTGTCGACGCTGGCCGCGCCCGAGCCCGTCGTGGTGGCCGCCACCCCTGTCGCGGCGCCCGCGGTGTCGTCGGCCGTGACGGTTCCGGCGCCCAGGGTGACGCTGGCCGTGCCGGCGCCGCCGGAACTGGCCAGCACTCCCGCGGTCGTGCCGGTCACCGGCATGTCGAGCGCGCCCGGGTTGGAAAGGTTGATCACCACGTCGCTATCGGGACTGGAAACCGAGATTCCCGGACCGCCGTTGTCGACGATGGCGGGACCGACGGTGACCGTGCTGGTTCCGATCGCGGCGCGATCCAGGGTGACGGCGGCGCCGGGCCCGCCCGCGATCTGCACGCCAACCTGGGTGACGTTCACCCCGCCGGCCGTCCCCTCCTGCAAGGTGACGGTGGTCGTCGCAGCGGGCGTGTAGGTGATGCCTCCGGTGTAGGTCCCGGGCGCGCAGGCCACGGTGGCGGAGGGCAGGCCGCATTCGTCCAGCGCCAGCGCCGCGCCTGGCGTCAGCAAGGCGAGCGCACCGGCGCCAGCCGCGACGAGCGAGGAGCCGGCCAGCAGCGACAGGCGCCGGCGGACGTCAGATGAAAACATATTTGGCCTCTAGAACGAATGTGACGGGGAACCGATTTGGAGCATTGCTCGTAGCCATGGTCAATATTTGTTCATACTGTCTTGCGCCTGCGAGCGAGAAGTAGTGTCGAAAACATCACACATAGCCATATAAGACATCGCTCATGGCGCCAGAGGCGTCAGAATTACGTAGAGACGCCCTGAAAATGAGTTCTGACAATTGGTATTAGCGGCGGAGGTGGCGCGGCGCGCCGAACGATGTACTTGCCTCCCCTGCCCTGGCGCAGCCGGCGTGAACCAATCCGCACCCCAACCGCCCACGCCTGCCGAGGTTCCGCATTTCCGCCGCTGCGGCGCCACCGGGGCGCCCCGACTGTGGCGCCTTGGCCGCACCCGGCGCTCGGGTCAGGCCGCGGGTGGACGCGGCGCGAACGCGTACCAGACCTGCTCGATCTCGACGCCGCGCGGGCGCGACCAGACGCGGCCTTCGCCGGTGCGCTCGAATCCGAGCTTCTCCAGGACCCGGCCCGAAGCCTCGTTGTCGCCCGCGCGTCCGGACGTGATCCGCACCAGCCCCAAGGGGCCACGGGCGAAGTCCAGCACGGCGCGCGCCGCTTCCGTCGCGAAACCTTGGCCCCAGGCTGCCTCGTCGAACCAGTAGCCAAGGACGCCGCCGCCGGCTTCGATCTCGTCGACATCGGCGCAGCCGATGAGGTCGCCCCTGAAGCGCACGGCGAACCGATGGCCGGCGCCGGCGCGCCGCTCCGCGGCATGACTCGCCAGCCATTCGCGGGTGAGTTCCAGACTCGGCGGCCAGGGGGCCATGCGCAGCATGCGAGTCACGTTCCAGTTGGACTGGATGGTCAGCACCCGCTCGGCGTCAGAGATTGCGAAGGGGCGCAACTCGAGACGCGGCGTGCGCAGGTTGATCAGTTCGTCCATCGCCGCGCATTCCTCAGGCGGATGCCGCTGGCGTGGAGCGATGTCCGCCACACGTCTTTCAGGGGTAGCAGGCTGGGCAGCGGCCTGCAGCCCGACATCGGCGCCCGCCATAGTTGCCGGCAGGTCGGCCACGCCCGACCCGGACCCCGGTCGGCCGGTACACGCACGGGCCTCGGTTCGAAGGCCTCGATCGACGCGTCCTCGCTGAAATGGCTGAGCGTTTCGTCCATGCGCCGCGTCCCGGAGGCGCAGGCGCATAGCAGACGGGAGATTGGACTTGAAGGGCGCCCGCCGAACGGGCCTGATCGCAAGCCCCAAGATTGGAGCTTGGCCGGCATGGACGGCACGGACCCGCGACATCCCATCTTCCAGCTTATCGAGATCATGGCGCAGCTGCGCGCGCCAGAGGGAGGCTGCCCCTGGGACATCGAGCAGACCTTCGCCTCCATCGCCCCCTACACCATCGAGGAAGCCTATGAGGTCGCCGACGCGATCGAGCGCGGCGACCTCGCCGACCTGAGGGACGAACTCGGCGACCTGCTGCTGCAAGTGGTCTTCCATGCGCGGATGGCCGAGGAGGCCGGTGCCTTCGACTTCGCCGCGGTGGCGCAGGCGATCAACGAGAAGATGGTGCGGCGCCATCCGCATGTGTTCGGCGGCGCGGTCCATCGCGATGCGGCCGGACAGACCGAGGCCTGGGAGGCGATCAAGGCCGAGGAACGCGCCGCCAGGGCCGGAGCGGCAACGAGCCTGCTGGACGGCGTGCCGATCGCCCTCCCCGCCCTCACCCGCGCCGTCAAGCTCTCCAGGCGGGCCGCCCAGGTCGGCTTCGTCTGGCCCACGCTGGGCGAGGTGCTCGCCAAGCTGCACGAGGAGATCGCCGAACTGGAGGCGGAGATCGAAGCGGGAGACCGGACGAAAGCGGCAGCAGAGCTTGGCGACGTCCTCTTCGTCTGCGCTAATCTTGCCCGCGCGCTGGACTTGGACCCCGAGGCGGCGCTGCGGGGAACAAACGCGAAGTTCGTCCGGCGTTTCGGCTTCATCGAACAGGCGCTGGCCGAGCGCAGATCCTCGCCCAAGGCTTCAAATCTCGCGGAAATGGACGCGCTCTGGGAGGAGGCCAAGGCCGCGGAACGCAAGACCTGAGTCCGGTCCAGTCAGATCGGAGGACCCTCGGGGCGAAGCGGAAGGAATGAAGCTGGCGTCCTCCTCGCCCGTGCAACGGGCAGGCGCGCCACGAGGCGGCGGCGCGCAGCATCGCCTCGGTCGTGCGTCAAGAACACACGGAGAACTATGCGGAGGCGACGGCTCTGGGACGCATCTGTTCGAATCGGCCGAGCGCGGCGGTGTCGAGGCGGGTGCGCAGGATCACTGCGCCGCCGTCGGCGTCGCGGCGGTCGAGCACGCGGCCGTGCCGGTAGAGCCAGGCGAGACCTTCGCCGTCGGAGGACTCGAGTTCGACCGTGACCAGCGGACCCTCGTCGACCAGGGCCGCCAGGTGTTGGATCAGGGGCCCGCAGCCCTCGCCGGTGGCCGCCGAGACGGCGAGCGCGCCGCCGGCTTCGCGCGCGGCCCGGGCGAGACCCAGATCGAGACCGACCGGCGTCTGCTGACCCGCAAGGTGGCGCGGCTGAAGAAGGATCTCGCCGACGTGCGCCGCACTCGCACCTTGGGG
>DATKRO010000082.1:0-24423 GCA_035532115.1 Caulobacteraceae bacterium
TGTGGGTGTGAACAAAGCCGCCCGCGAGCCTCACGCCGTCCAGCAGAGCCCCCTTTGTCACCCCGGTCGCCGCGAAGATGGCGTCCGAGCGGACGATTTCGTGCAGGTCGTATTTCTTGTCCAGATCCCTGATTCCGAGACGGTCGGCGCGGGCGCGTTCGTCGGCGTTGCGAAACACCAGCCGGCCCTGGAACTGGCCGCCGACGCACTTCAGCGCCGCGCAGGCGAGGACCCCTTCCGGCGCCCCGCCCTGGCCGACGTAGAGATCGACGCCGGTGTCCGGATCGGCGGTGTTGATCACCCCGGCGATGTCGCCGTCGGTGATCAGGTGGACGCGGGCGCCGGCCTGCCTCAGGGAAGCGATGATCTCGCCGTGCCGCGGCCGGTCGAGGACGCAGACGGTGATCTCGGATATCGCCACGCCCTTGGCCAGCGCCAGGGCGCCGGCGTTGTCGGCGGCGCTCCTGTCGAGGTC
Organism: Caulobacteraceae bacterium; assembly: GCA_035532115.1. Lineage (GTDB taxonomy): Bacteria > Pseudomonadota > Alphaproteobacteria > Caulobacterales > Caulobacteraceae > Acaudatibacter. Next base: position 476 of record DATKRO010000082.1, read on the forward strand.
GATGACGCCCTGCGCAAACCCCGGCCCGCAGGCGATCTTGTCCATGTAGGTGTCGGGCGCATTCAGAAGGCTGCCGGCCGGCGCCCAGGCCATCACCGCCAGGGCGTTGCCCATGGCCTTGGCGGTGAGCGTCGTGCCCTCGAGCGGGTCGAGGGCGATGTCGATCCTGGGCCCGTCGCCGCGGCCCACCTGCTCGCCGATGAAGAGCATGGGCGCCTCGTCGCGCTCGCCTTCGCCGATGACGATCACCCCTTCGATCGCGAGCTCGTTCAGGGCCGTGCGCATGGCGTCCACCGCCGCCTGATCGGCCGCCTTCTCGTCGCCGCGGCCGGCGAGGCGCCAGGCCGCGATCGCCGCCGCCTCGGTGACCCTGACCGCCTCCATCACCAGCGCGCGGCCGAGCGCGGTCGGGGTCATCTGGCGAACTCCAGGTTGCGATGCATCGTCCATTGTCGGGGGATTCTCAAATCTGCGCGATGCGGATCATTCGCGGCGGCTGGATCAGCGCCGGCAACGCCGCCATGCGGCGAACCGCCTCGGCGAGAACCGGTTCCGGCGAGGCATGGGTGGTCAGCACGATCGGCACGCCGCCGGCGTCCTGCACCGGTTTTTGCAGGAAGCTGTCGATGGAGACGCCCGCCTCGGCGAGGGTCTCGGAAACCGCCGCGATCACTCCAGGCTCGTCGCGGACCAGAAGGCGTACATACGCCCGTTGCATGGACGTGCCGGCGCCGCGCGCCGTGAACGGCTTCAGGGTGCGGGCGGGGGCCTGGAACACCGGACGGCTGGCGCCGGTCATGACGTCGGCGATATCGGCCGCCACGGCGGCCGCGGTCGGGCCGGCGCCGGCGCCCGGACCCTGGATGAAGATGCGCCCGATCCTGCGTCCTTCGATGAAGAGCGCGTTCAGCGGCCCGCCCGCCCGCGCCAGCGGATGCTCGAGCGGGGCGAGCGCCGGATGCACGCCGACGAGGACCCCCTCGACCGAGCGGACCGCGCTGGCCACCAGCTTGATGCGATAGCCGAGGTCCCTGGCCAGGCGGATGTCGAGGAGCTCGATCCTTTCGATCCCCTCGATCTCCGCGGCCGCATAGGTGGGGGCGCAGCCGAACGCGAGGGCCGCCAGCAGGGTGATCTTGTGGGCCGCATCGAAGCCGCCCACGTCCATGGTGGGGTCCGCCTCGGCGTAGCCCAGCCGCTGCGCCTCGCCCAGCACCTCGGCGAACGAGCGGCCAGAGGCCTCCATCTCGGTGAGGATGTAGTTGCAGGTGCCGTTGAGGATGCCGGCGACCGCGGCGACCTCGTCGCCCACCATGGCCTCGCGCAGCATCTTCACCGCCGGCGTGCCGCCCATGACCGCCGCCTCGAAGAGCAGCGGCGCGCCATTCTCTTCGGCCAGCACGGCCAGTTCCGCGCCGTGCTCGGCCAGGAGCGCCTTGTTGGCCGTGACCACCGGCTTGCCGGCGCGCAGCGCGATCTCCACCGCCGCCTTGGCCGGACCGTCCGAGCCGCCGATCAGCTCCACGAAGATGTCGTTGTCGGGCGAGGCGGCCAGCGCCACCGGATCGTCGAACCAGGGCAGGTTGGAGATGTCCGCGGGCCGGGGGCGCGAGCGCGACCGGGCCGAGACCCCCGTCACCACCGCAGCACCGCCGGCGGGCGCGAACGCCGGCCGCTCGGCGACGAGGTTGAGAAGCCCCGCGCCGACGGTGCCCAGCCCGGCGATGCCCAGCCGCCACTGATCCTTCTTGGCCATGCCGGCGACGATTAGTCGCCCAGGGCCGCGCGCGCCACCGCCTTCGTGGCGCCGGCCGGTCATTGCGTGTCGATCACGCTTTCCGCGCTCGCCCCTGCGCTCAACCCAGGATTAAAGTCGCCTCGCCCGAGGATCAAAACTGGGCCGCAGCGGGTTTACCAGGACCAAGGAGGAGACCCGTATGGACAGCAAGATCGCCACATTGATTGGGGCCGCAGCGGCTTTGGCTGCCGGCCCGACGCTCGCAGCATCGGCCAGCCCCGAAGCGCCCGTCCCAGCGGCGGCATCATACGCGGACCTGTTGGGTCCGATTCCCAATGCCGTCGAACGTCTGAAACTCGCCGACGAGAATGCGGCGACGGGACCTGCCCAGTTGATCCCCGCCCAATACGTCAATCATCACCACCATCACCATCACGACAGGCGGTGGTATCTCCAGCACAACTATCGCTTCTTCGGCGGCCGCTGGCTGTTGCGGCCCTTCAACCGCCACCACCACCACAGCAATTACCGCTACAACAATCACCACCACCACTCCTAGTATTCCGATGCAAACGGATGCTTCAGCATCCGTTTGCTGAATCGGAATAGAATCAATAGCTAGTAGCGTGGCCTTGCTCGGCGCGCCTTGACCCTGGTCAGGGCGCCGCCGCCTCAGCCCCGGTCGCGCGCCTTGGCGGCGCGAAACATGTGGCGATAGGTCCCGTCGAAGACGGTGTTGGTGCTTGACAGCCAGCGGGTGCCTTCGGCGAGAGCGTCTCGGTTCTCCGCGATGCGGCGCGCCTTCAGTTCGCGCTCGGCCGCCTCTTCTTCTCCCATGGGTTCGAGGTCGAGTTCGGGCTCGGACGGCAGGGCGATGAGCGAGATGAACGGCTCGCCCTTGCGGAACACGTGCGTCACGCCCTTGGGCGGCGCCTTGAAAATGCAGAAGAACATCATCGGCCACCATTCGCTGCGGATCAGCGCCGGCACCGCAAGCGGCGTCGAGTTGGTGGCGTCGGTGAAATAGCGCGGATGCGGCTCTGTCCTCACCGCCCAGCCGGGCGGGACCGCCAGGTCCAGCGAAAGCTGGTAGGAGTAGAAGTCCTCGCCGAAGGAGCGGAACGGCGGCCACATCAGGTCCGGGTCGGCCGGCTCGCCCCAATCGGCCTCGAGCCGCACGCGCCCGCGCCACAGGGTGACGCGCAGTTCCTCCTCGAAGGGATAGAGAAGTTCGACGCCGTAGCGCGCGCTCTCGGAAAACGGCGTGCAATGCCAGGGCTGTTCGTGGGAGCCGTCGGCGCGCGGCTGAGACTGCCCGCCCCAGCCGGGGATCGGCAGCTGGATCGGCCGCGGCGGGGTGCGGCTTCCGTGCAATCGATACTTGACGAGCGGCATGAAGATACCTCGAAAGCGTTGCAGGCGGTCTCCGGGGCAAGCGGCCGACGGCCGCCGATGGTTCCGAGATAGTCAGCTCGCGGCCACCGGCTAGACCAGGGCCTTTTCGCGCGCCGCGCTGAGGTGCTGGCCGGCCTGTTCGAGGAAGCGCTTCACGTTGCGCGCGGCCTGGCGGATGCGGTGCTCGTTCTCCACCAGGCCGATGCGCACATAGCCCTCGCCGCCCTCGCCGAAGGCGACGCCGGGCGCCACGGCCACGCCCGCCTCCTCCATGAGCAGCTTGGCGAACAGCATCGATCCCGCCTCGCCGAACGCCTCGGGCAGAGGCGCCCAGGCGAACATCGAGGCCGGCGGGCATGGGATGTCCCAGCCGGCCCGCGCCATGGCGGCGACGAGCACGTCGCGACGGGCCTTGTAGGTGGCGCGGATCTCCTCGACGCAGGCCTGCGGCCCGCTGAGCGCCGCGACCGCCGCGACCTGGATCGGCGTGAAGGCGCCATAGTCGAGATAGGACTTCACCCGCGCGAGCGCCGCGCACATGCGCGCATTGCCCACCACCATGCCGACGCGCCAGCCGGCCATGGCGTAGGTCTTGGACAGGGAGTTGACCTCCACGGCGATGTCGCGCGCGCCATCCACCTGCAGGATGGACGGCGGCGGATTGTCGTCGAAATAGATTTCCGAGTAGGCGACATCGGAGAGCACCAGCATCTCGTGCTGCTTGGCCAGCGCCACGACCTCCCGGTAGAAGTCGAGCCCGACCCACTGCGCCGTCGGATTGGAGGGATAGCTGACCACGAGGATCTTCGGCGCCGGGGAAACCTCGCGCACGGCGCGGGCGACGCCGCCGAGATAGGCTTCCGGCGTAAGCGCCGGGACCCGGTGGATGACGCCCCCGGCGATGATGAAGCCATAGGCATGGATCGGATAGGCCGGGTCGGGGCAGATGATGACGTCGCCGGGGCCGGTGACGGCCTGGGCGAGGTTCGCGAAGCCTTCCTTGGAGCCCAGGGTGGCGATCACCTCGGTGTCGGGATCGAGCGTCACGCCGAACCGGCGCGCGTAGTACCCCGCCATGGCGCGGCGCAGACCAAAGATGCCGCGCGACGCCGAATAGCGGCCGGACTTGGGGTCGCGGGCGGTTTCCACCAGCTTGTCGACGATGTGTCTCGGGGTCGGCATGTCCGGGTTGCCCATGCCGAAGTCGATGATGTCGACGCCCTGGCCGCGCAGGCGGGCCTTGAGACGGTTGACCTCCTCGAACACATAGGGCGGCAGGCGCTGGATGCGGGGAAAATCAGGGGTCATGGCGCCTCTGCAGCGCGACGCGAGCGCGGCGGTGGAATGGTCCGCGCCTGCATCCGATCGATCAGGGCCTGATCGGCCGCATCGGCGGGCTGGGTGACAGGCGGCGGCGGCCTCGCCTGAGCGCGGGCGCGCTCGGCGAACGCCTCGGTCCCTCGCAGCGTCCAGGGCCCCGCCTCGGCCCGGCGCGCCGTCTGCGCCCCGGCCGAGCGCGTCGCCAGGACCACCTTGCGCCACTGCGCCGGCGCAGGCACGTGGCTGGGGATCGGGGGGACCTGCGCGAAACTCGGATAGGGCGCGGGGCGCCCGGCCGCGGCGACGAGAGCGGGCGACAGCGGCGTCGCCGGCGCCGCCGCGATCAGCGAGGCGCCCATCGCCAGCGCGCCGGCGAGCCGCCAGGCGCCCGGCGCGGGCGCGCCCGTCATTGAAAATTGAGCCCGGCAACCATTCATTCGAGCGCGTCTTATGACATCATGGGCCAGGGCGGAAGGCGCGAGGCGCCTGCCGCACGGCCTGGCAGCGGGCCTTGGGAGTTCCTGATGGCGGACCCGATCGCCCGCGACGACGCGCCCCGCGGCCCAGGCGAGGAGGCTGCAAGGCGCAAGCGCGGCGCGGCGACGCCGGGCGCGACCGCGTCCCTGCGCGATTCGGCGCGCGCGGCCACCGCGGCGCCCGGCGCCGCGCCGGCGCCGGGCGCGGCCTTCAATGCGCTCGACTTCCTCTCGCCCGGCCAGCGCGAGAACCTCGAGAAGCTGTCGCTCAATCTGGCGCGGGCGGCGATGGCCGCCCAGGGCGCCATAGCCGAGGCCGCCCTGCGCCAGGCGGACCGGCCCTCGGGCCTGACGCCCGATCCGTTCCACGTCGCCCCCGCGCTCAGCGAGGTGATGGCCCGTCTCGCCGCCCAGCCGGACCGCCTGATGCGCGCCCAGGCCGATCTCTTCGGCCGCTACATGGACCTGTGGCGCGCCTCGACGCAGAGGCTGAACGGCGAGGATTATGGCGTCGTGGCCGAACCGGCCAGGAACGATCGCCGTTTCGCCGATCCGCAGTGGACCACCAATCCCGTCTTCGACGTCATCAAGCAAAGCTATCTGATCACCGCCGACTGGCTGAACGAGCTGGTGGGCGGCGTCGACGGCGTCGATCCGCTCACCAAGCGGCGGGTCGAGTTCTTCACGCGCATGCTCACCGACGCCATCGCGCCCACCAACTTCCTCCTCTCCAACCCTGCCGCGCTGCGCCAGGCCGCCGAAACCCATGGCGAAAGCATCGTCAAGGGAATGGAGAATTTCGCCGCCGACCTGGCTCGCGGCGGGGGCCAGCTCTCGATCAGCCAGACCGATTTCAGCCAGTTCGAGGTGGGTGAGAACGTCGCCACCGCCGCGGGCAAGGTGGTGTTCCAGAACGAACTGATCCAGCTGCTGCAGTTCGCGCCAGCCACCGAGACGGTCTTCGAGGTTCCGCTGCTGATCTTTCCCCCGTGGATCAACAAGTACTACATCCTGGACCTGCGCCCCGAGAACTCGCTGATCCGCTGGCTCTCCAGCCAGGGCGTCACCGTATTCGTGACCTCGTGGGTCAATCCGGACGCGGCCCTGGCCGCCCGCAGCTTCGAGGATTACCTCCACGAAGGCATCTATGCGGCGCTCGACGCCGTGATCCGCCAGACCGGCGTCGGCCAGGTCAACACGGTGGGCTATTGCATCGGCGGAACGCTGCTTTCCTGCGCCCTGGCCCACATGGCCGCGAAGGGCGACAGGCGGGTGGTCTCGGCGACCTTCTTCGCCGCCCAGCAGGATTTCTCGGACGCCGGCGACCTGCTGCTCTTCACCAACGAGGAGTGGCTCGCCGAACTGGAGCAGCGCATGGACGCCGGCGGCGGCGTGCTGTCGGGCCAGACCATGGCCGATACCTTCAACGCGCTGCGCTCCAACGATCTGATCTGGAGCTTCTTCGTCAACAACTACCTGATGGGAAAGGAACCCCGGCCGTTCGACCTGCTGTTCTGGAACGCCGACCAGACGCGGATGCCCAGGGACCTGCACCTCTTCTACCTGCGCCAGTTCTATGGCCGCAACGCCCTGGCCAAGGGCGAACTGGTGCTGGACGGGATCAAGCTCGACCTCGGCCGCGTCGACATCCCGGTGTACGCCCAGTCGTCGAGGGAGGACCACATCGCCCCCTACCGCTCGGTCTACAAGGGCGCGCGGCTCTTCGGCGGACCCACCACCTTCATCATGGCCGGCTCGGGCCATATCGCCGGCGTCATCAATGCGCCCCTCGCCCAGAAGTACCAGCACTGGACCAACCCGGCGCTGCCGCCGACGGTGGAGGAATGGCTCGCGGGCGCAACCGAGCACCCGGGCTCATGGTGGCCCCACTGGCGCGAATGGCTCGGCGCCCGCTCAGGCGGCCAGACGCCCGCGCGCGACCCCGCCGCCGGCCCCCTCGAGCCGATCGAGGACGCGCCGGGGAGCTACGTGAAGGTGAAGTCGTAGTCGGCCGCTTCCAGGGCGCCAGCGCGCAAGGGGCGTCGGCGCACGAGAGTCGTCGCCCGCGGCCCCCTCCGTCGCCCGACCCTTACGCGCCGAGGGGCGCCTCCCCCGTTGCACGGGTGAGGAGGAACGCGTCCTCGCTCCTTACCTGCTTGCGGGGGTGGAAGGGGCGTCGGCGCACGCCCGTCGCCCCCTCAGGCGGGCAGGAATCTGAGGGCGGCCCCGTTGTTGCAATAGCGCAGGCCGGTGGGCCTGGGGCCGTCGTGGAAGACATGCCCCTGATGGCCGAGGCAGCGGGCGCAGTGATATTCGGTGCGCTCCTCGAGCACGAGCTGATAGTCCGCCTGCTTGGCCAGCGTGCCCGGCGTCTCCGTCCAGAAGCTGGGCCAGCCGGTGTGGGAATCGAACTTCCACTGCGACTTGAACAGCGGCAGACCGCAGCCGAGGCAGGCGTACATCCCGCGCCGATATTCGTGGTCGAGCGGGCTCGAATAGGCCGCCTCGGTTCCGTCCTGGCGCAGCACCTGGAAAGACTCCGGCGGCAGGCGCCGCTTCCAGTCGGCCGGCGTCAGTTTGCGCCATGGCGAGCGCGCGTAGGGATCTGCGCCGACGCCGGCGCTGCGGGCGCTGCAGGCGGCGAGAGCCGTGGCCGAGAGCACCAGGGAACGACGATCGACGAGCATGGCCTTAGATAGCCGCTGGCTGGCCGGTTTCAATCCCCGGTCGCCAGGCGCCCATCGCCGGGCCGCCGCCAGCGGTAGAGCACGTCCGGAAGCTTTTCCTCGTTGTCGGCGCCATCGGTTTCCACGACGGCCTCGAAGCCGTGCAGTTCGTAGAAGCGCCGTGCGCGCAGGTTCTGCTGAAAGGTCCAGAGGCTGAGTTCGGCCGATCCCTCCTTGGCCTTCTCGAGCAGCGCGACGCCCAGCCGGCGCCCTTGCGCCTCCGGCGCGATGAAGAGGTGTTCGATGAATCCGGTGCGGAAGGCGATATAGCCCTCGGGTCCCTCCCCGCCCTCCGCGAGCCAGACCTCGTTGGCCGCGAACAGCCGCTCGGCGAACCACCAGGCGTCTTCCTCGGGCGTGTGCAACTGCGGCAGAAACGGCAGCGAGGCGCGCACCGTGCGTCGATAGAGCCTCGCCAGCGCCGGCGCCTCGTCCAGCCGCGCGCGCCTGAGCATCAAAGCCCGGCGTGCTCCGCCAGGCCCAGCGCCAAGTTGAGGTTCTGCACCGCCGCGCCGGCGGCGCCCTTGCCGAGATTGTCGAGCAGGGCGACCAGCCAGGCTTGGCCATGCGCCTCGTTGGCGAAGACGAAGAGGCGCAGCCGATTGGTCCCGTTCAGCCCCTGCGGATCGAGGGTCGTGAGCCCGGGACGGTCCTGCATCGGCGCCACCTCGACGAAGGCTTCTCCGGCATAGGCCTCGGCGAGGCAGGCGTGGACCGACTTGGCCGTGGGGGCGCCCGGCATCGCGCCCAGATGCAGCGGCGTCTCCACCAGCATACCCTGGCGGTAGCGCCCGACCGCCGGGGTGAACAGCGGCCGGCGCGCCAGTCCGGCAAGGGCCTGCATCTCGGGCAGGTGCTTGTGCGCCAGGCCCAGGCCATAGAGGCGGAACGGAACATCGGTGTAATTCGCGGCGCGCTCGTCCTCGAACTCCGCGATCATCGCCCTGCTGCCGCCGGAGTATCCCGAGATCCCATGGACGCTGATCGGCCAGTCCGCAGGCGCGAGGCCCGCCTCGACGAGCGGCCGCACCAGGGCGATGAAGCCCGTCGCCCAGCAACCGGGGTTGGAGATGCGATGCGAGGCGGCGATCGCCGCGCGCTGGCCCGCCGCCATCTCGGGGAACCCATAGGTCCAGCCCGGGGCGGTGCGGTGGGCGCTGGAGGCGTCGATCACCCTGACGGCGTTGCTCTGGACGAGCGAAACCGCCTCGCGGGCGGCGTCGTCCGGCAGGCACAGGATCACCGCGTCGGACTCGTTCAGCAAGGCCCGGCGCGCTTCCACGTCCTTGCGCCGCTCCGGCTCGATCTGGAGGACGTGCAGGTCACGGCGCCCCGCCAGCCTCTGGCGAATCTCCAGGCCGACCGTACCGGCTTCGCCATCGATGAAGACCCTGGGCGTCATGACACCTCGCAGCATGGCACATCGGCCACGAAAAAGGGCGCTCCAGCCGTTGGCCGAAGCGCCCGCGCGATGACCAACGATCGCGCCCGTCAGCGCTTCGAGAACTGGAAGCTGCGTCGCGCCTTGGCGCGGCCATACTTCTTGCGCTCGACGACGCGGGAGTCGCGGGTGAGGAAGCCGTGCGGCTTCAGGGCCGCACGCAGGCCGGGCTCGTAGCAGGTCAGGGCCTTGGCGATGCCGTGACGCACCGCGCCCGCCTGGCCGGAGAGCCCGGAGCCCAGAACGGTGACGTCGACATCGAACTGGCCCAGGCGGTCAGCCACCTGCAGGGGCTGGGCGATCATCATCCGCAGCACCGGCCGGGCGAAATAGATCTCCTGATCGCGTCCGTTGATGGTGACCTTGCCGCGACCGGGCTTGATCCACACCCGGGCGACGGCGTTCTTGCGCTTGCCGGTGGCGTAGCTGCGGCCCTGCGCATCGCGCTTGGGCTCGCGCGCCGCGAGAGCTTCCGGCGTGGACGTCGCGATGGCGGCGAGGGCCTCGAGGCCTTGGGATTCGGCCATCACTGGCTCCTGGCGTTCTTGGGATTGGCGGACTTGAAGTCGATCGCCTCGGGGCTCTGAGCTTCATGCGGATGGGCGGGCGATGCGTAGAGGCGAAGGTGCGTCATCTGGGCGCGCGCCAGCGGGCTCTCCTTGGGCAGCATGCGCTCGACCGCCTTCTCCAGCACCCGTTCGGGGAACCGGCCGCCCAGCACCTTTCCCGCGGTCCGGGACTTGATGCCGCCGGGATAGCCGGTGTGCCAGTGGTAGGTCTTCTGATCGAGCTTGCGGCCGGTGAGCCGCACCTTGTCGGCGTTGACCACGACCACATGGTCGCCGCAGTCCATGTGCGGCGTGTAGTCGGGGCGATGCTTGCCGCGCAGGCGCATGGCGATGAAGGAGGCGAGCCGGCCGACGACGACATTCTCGGCGTCGACGACGATCCACTTCTTCTCGATCTCGGAGGGCCTCAGGGAAGCCGTCGTCTTGGTGGGCATGCGTGGACCTGGGAGTGAAGGGCGCGCTGGTAGCGGCTGGGCAGGCGGCTGTCAACGTGGTCGCCGGGGTGCGCGCAAAAGCTCTTCTGGTTACAATGAGTTCTCGATTGCGATGCGCTGGCGGCGCGGTCAGAGCCGGCGGACGCGCCAGGCGAGGGCCGTGGCCAGAGCCAGCAGCAACGCCGCGCCCGCCTGGTGGGCCATGGCCAGCGGCAAAGGCACGTGCGCCATCAGCGTCGCGATGCCGAGGCAGGCCTGGAAGGCGGCGACGATGGCCACCGCCAGCGCCAGGCCCCGGCTCTGCCCCGTCAGCACCCGCGAATTGAGCCCCGCCGCGGCGATTCCCACGGCCGCCACCACCACGGCGTAGGCGAGCATGCGATGGTTGAACTGCACCGCCGGCGCGCTGTGGGCGATCGTCGCCCAGAACGAAGCGCCGCCGTAGTCCGGCGGGAAGAAGTAGCCGTTCATCAGCGGCCAGTCGTTGTCGATCAGGCCGGCATGGTTGCCGGCCACGAGCGCCCCGAGCAGGCATTGCAGAAATACTAGGCCGAGAAAGCCGAGCGAAACCGGCCGCCAGCCGTCGCGAAGCGCCCCGCGCTCGCGCGGCTGGCCGCTCCAGGCCTCCATGGCGGTCCAGATGAGAGCGCAGAACAGGAACAGCGCCAGGCCCAGGTGCGCCGCCAGCCGCTCGGGCGCCACCGTGACTCGGCCCTCCAGTCCGCTCGCCACCATCCACCAGCCGACCAGGCCCTGCAGCGCACCCAGGCCGAACAGCAGCGCGCAGCGCCAGACCAGCCGGACCGGAACCTTGCGCCTGGCAAGCAGCACCACGAAGGGGATGGCGAACGCCGCCCCGACGAGGCGGCCGAGGAGCCGGTGCGTCCACTCCCACCAGAAGATCGCCTTGAAGGCGCCAAGCGTCATGCCGAGATTGACCCGCTGGTACTGCGGCGTCGCGCGGTAGAGGGCGAAGTCCTTGCGCCAGTCGGCCGCCGAGAGCGGCGGCAGCACCCCGGAGAGCGGCTTCCACTGGGTGATCGAGAGACCCGAGCCGGTGAGCCGGGTCGCGCCGCCGACGACCAGCATGACGAACACCAGCAGCGCCACGCCGAAGAGCCAGGCCGCAACGGGTCTGGAGCGGCCGCCCTTCAGGAAGGATGTCATCGGCTGGACCGGCCTTTCGCAGTCGAGCGGCCACGAAGCTTCGCATCGCCCCAGCGGAGTGGTCGGAGCGGCGGGATTCGAACCCACGACCCCTTGACCCCCAGTCAAGTGCGCTACCAGGCTGCGCTACGCTCCGCTCCGCGGGGAGCGAGCCTTATAGGAAGGCGCCGTCTGGCGGGCAATCGTTAAACCCTGGGCGTGAGACTCCGGGGCGTGAGACTCCGGGGCGTGAGACTCCGGGGCAAGCCGCTCGGCGGATTCACCGGCCGCGCAACAGCTCGTCCAGCCGCGCCTTGGCGCGCTCCAGCGCCGCCAGCGCCGCGGCCAGGCGAGCGCGCGCGTCGGCGGGAAGCTCCCTGGCGAGGGGCGCGCCGCCGGCCTCGTCCGCAGCCGCGGCGGGCCCAGGCGCGCCGAGCGCCAGCAGGCGCTTCAGGCCCTGCTCGCGATGCAGCTTCTGGACGCCCTTGATGGTGTAGCCCTCGTGATGCAGCAGACGCTGCACCTGGCGCAGCACCGCAACGTCGTAGGGGCGATAGAACCTGCGCCCGCCGGCGCGCTTCATCGGCCGGATGAACGAAAACCTCGTCTCCCAGAAGCGCAATACGTGCTGCGGGACGCCCAGCTCCTCGGCCGCTTCGGAAATGCTGCGAAAGGCCTCGGGGCCCTTGGCCACGGGAAGGGTTACTTGGCAGGGGCGCGATCGATGCGCGCCTTCATCACCTGCGAGGCGCGAAACGCGATCACCCGGCGCGGGTCGATGGCCGCCGGCTCGCCGGTCTTGGGGTTGCGCCCCATGCGCTCGCGCTTGGCCCTGACCTGGAAGACGCCGAATCCGGACAGCTTGACCGTATCGCCGCGCTCGAGCGCCCTCGACACCAGGTCGAGCGTGCGCTCGACGAGCCCGGCGCAATCCTGGCGGGTAAGGCCGACCTCCTCGTGCACCGCTTCGCACAAGTCAGCCCGGGTCAAAGTCCGGCCCTTCATGACGTCCCTCGCCCCCCGACAGCCCGACCGATTACATCGCGCGATTATTCCGCGCAGTCAAAGGCTTCGTCGGCGCCGGCGTGCGGGCCTATAGCCGCACGACCGCCGCGCCCCAGGTGAGGCCGCCGCCCATCGCCTCCATCAGCAGCAGTTGGCCCGGCTTGATGCGGCCGTCGGCGACGCCCTTGGCCAGGGCGAGCGGAATCGAGGCGGCGGAGGTGTTGGCGTGCTCGGCGACCGTGGAGATCACCCGCGCCTCGTCGATGCCGAGCCGGCGCGCGACGCCCTCCAGGATGCGCTGGTTGGCCTGGTGGGGAATGAACCAGTCGATCTCGGAAAGCGAGACGCCTGCGACCTTGGCGGCGGCGATCACCGCCTCGGCGATGTTGACCACGGCATGGCGGAACACCTGGCTGCCCTGCATCCGCAAGTGTCCGACCGTCCCCGTCGTGGAGGGGCCGCCGTCGACGTAGAGCAGATCCTGCTTGGTTCCATCGGCCCGAAGGGCGGCGCCGAGGATGCCGCGATCGGCGGTGGTCCCCTGCCCTCGCCCCGGCTCCAGCACCACGGCCCCGGCGCCGTCGCCGAAGAGCACGCAGGTGCCGCGGTCGTTCCAGTCCATCAGCCGCGTCATCGTCTCGGCGCCGATGACGAGGGCGCACCGGGCCTGGCCGCGGACCACGAAATTGTCGGCCACGGCCAGGGCGTAGACGAATCCCGAGCAGACCGCCTGGATGTCGAAGGCGATGCCCACCGGGGCGCCGAGCTTGCGCTGCACCATGGTCGCCGCGGCCGGGAAGGTGAGGTCCGGCGTCGTCGTCGCCACCACGATGAGGTCCACGTCGGCGGCGGACCTGCCGGCGCCGGCCAGGGCGCGCTCGGCCGCCCGCGTCGCCAGATCCGAGGTGGCCACGCCTGGTTCGGCGCGGCGACGCTCGCGGATGCCGGTGCGCTCGATGATCCAGGCATCGTTGGTGTCGACGATCCTGGCGAGGTCATCGTTCGAGACCACCTGCGGCGGCAGATAATCTCCGACGCCGGTGACGACGCTACGAAGGGTGGCGCTCAAGCCTGCTAACTTTCTCCGACCTCACCGGCTCTCTCGCGCTGCGCAGTCGTGAGCTTGGTCAGGTTGCGGTCGATCTGCGCTACGAAGTCGCTGCCTGCAAGATCGGCCGCCAAGCGGATGGCGGTGGCGAATCCTCGCGCGTCGGCGCCCCCATGGCTTTTGACTACAATCCCATTCAATCCCAGGAAAGGCCCGCCGTTGATGCGCGAGGGATCGAAGCGCTCGCCGAGGCGCCTCAGGGCGGCCGCCGCCAGCAGGGCGCCGGCCCTGGCGAACGGCCCGGAGGCGAAGGCCCGGCGCATCTCGGCGCGCACGAAACGTCCGACGCCCTCGCCGGTCTTCAGCGCGATGTTGCCGGTGAAGCCGTCGGTCACCACGACATCGACGGTTCCCTTGGCGATGTCGTCGCCTTCGACGAAGCCGAGATATTCCAGGTCCAGCGACATTTCGCGCAGCATCCGGCTCGCCTCGCGGACCTCCTCGTGGCCCTTCTCCTCTTCCGAGCCGACGTTGAGCAGGCCGACGGTGGGCCGGGCCGTGCCGTGGACGGCGTGGTGAAAGGCGGCCCCCATGATGGCGAATTCGACCAGCCGCTGGGCGTCGCAGGCGATGTTGGCGCCGACGTCGAGCACGGCGGTGTCGCCGCGCAAGGTGGGCCAGCTGGCGACGATCGCCGGGCGCTCCATGCCCGCCGTCATCCTCAGGATCAGCTTGGAGATCGCCATCAAGGCGCCGGTGTTGCCCGCCGAGACGCATGCGGCGGCCTCGCCGGCGCGCAGAGCCTCCACCGCGTTCCACATGCTGGAGCCCCTGCCGCGGCGCATCGCCTGCGCCGGCTTCTCGTCGCCGCCGATGACCCGCTCGGCGCTGCGGATCTCGCACTGCGGCGCGATCTCGGGCAGCCTGGCGAGGGCGGCGCCGATGGCCTGATCGTCGCCATGCAGCAGAAAGCGGGCCGAGAGACCGTCGCGCACGGCCCGCGCCAGCGCCGGAACCACGACCGCGGGGCCATGGTCCCCGCCCATGGCGTCGATGGAGATCACCAAGGATTCGGGCACGGCCGCGTCTCGATGCTCCCCCTCAGTCGTCACGCGCGCAGCGGACGATACAGAGGCGACGTCATGTCGCGCAACCCGGCGGGGTTCACGCCGGCGCCGGCCAGCAGAGTTCGCCCTCCAGCATCCGCTCGATGTCCGCCGCCGCCAGCTCCTCGCGCAGGCGCAGGAAGTGGGCCGCGAGCGCGGCGGCGGGCCCGGGCGTCGCGGGTCCGGGCGCCGCGGCGGCGGAGAGCAGGGTGCGGCCGATCAGCGCCTCCAGCTGCGAGCGGTCCGGCAGGCAGTCGAGCGCAATCTCCAGCGCCCTCGCCCGGCCGTAGAACGCCCCCGCCAGCTTGCGCATGGTCTTGCCGACCGAGAGATCCCCCACCGCCAGCTCGCGCAGGCCGTGATCGAGACCGCCCAGATAGGCGTCGAAGACGGCCTGCGACACAGCGGCGGCCCTGCGGCCCCCGCCCTTGAGGCGGGCGAGCGCCAGCAGCACGTGCAGGGTGTAGACCTCGAAGCGGCCGTCGGGGGTGTCGGGCGCGCCGAGTTCGCCATAGAGGCGCGGAGCGCGGGCCTGAGCGACCAGGGCGGCGTACAGCCTGCGGCCGGCCGCCTTGGCTGGCTCGGGCCGCGTCAGAAACTCGAAGATCATCGCCACCGCCTCGAATTCGCCGCCGGACGCGGCCAAAGCGCGCCATTGAACTAGGCGGCTGCGAGCGGTAGGTCAAAGGCCGCCTTCCCGGAACCAGAGCCCATGCACCGCAAAGCCGCATTCCTTTGCTGCGCCCTCGTCCTCGGCGCCGCCGCGAGCTGTTCGCCGACCACCACCTACCAGGGGTTCCAGGCGATCGACGAGCGGCCGGCCGACGTCAAGGTCGGCCACGACACCCGCTCGACCGTGCTGGCCAAGCTCGGCACGCCCACCGCCAAGTCCACCTTCGACAAGGACGTCTGGTTCTACATGTCGCAGTTGCGCAGCCAGACCTCGTTCTACAAACCGCGGACGATCCAGCGCGCCGTGGTGGCGATCTCCTTCGACCACGACACCGAGCAGGTGAAGTCGGTGCATACCTTCACCCTGAAGGATGGACGGGTGATCGCCTACAGCAAGCGCGAGACGCCGACCCGCGGGCGCGAGATGACCGTGCTGGAGCAGCTGATCGGCAGCATCGGCAACGGCTCGATCCTGCCCAACGACCAGAACATCACCCCTGGCAGCCACCCGTAGCGAGGGGGCGCCCGCGAGCGGGCGCGCCTCGTGGGCGGCCGGAGACCGAGGCTATTTCACCAGTCCGTGCGCCAGCACCGCCAGCAGCAGCAGGGCGACGACGTTGGTGATCTTGATCATCGGGTTCACGGCGGGGCCGGCGGTGTCCTTGTAGGGATCGCCGACGGTGTCGCCGGTGACGGCGGCCTTGTGGGCTTCCGAACCCTTGCCGCCGTAATGCCCCTCCTCGATCAGCTTCTTGGCGTTGTCCCAGGCGCCGCCGCCCGAGGTCATCGAGATGGCGACGAAGAGGCCGGTGACGATGACGCCCATCAGCATGGCGCCCAGCGCCGAGAACGCCTCGGACTTGCCCGCGATCATGCGGATGACCACAAAGAGCACGACCGGCGAGGCGACCGGCAACAGGCTGGGCACGATCATCTCGCGGATCGCCGCGCGGGTCAGGATGTCGACGGCGCGGCCGTACTCGGGCTTGGCCTTGAACTCCATGATGCCGGGGATTTCCTTGAACTGGCGGCGCACCTCGGCGACCACCGCCTCGGCGGCGCGGCCCACCGCGGTCATGGAAAGCCCGCCGAAGAGGAACGGCAGCAGGCCGCCGAACAGCAGGCCGACGACCACATAGGGATTGGAAAGGTCGAAGCGCACCTCGCCGAGGTTGGCGAAGAACGGATACTGGGCGGGATTGGCGGAGAAGTACTTCAGGTCCTGGGTGTAGGCGGCGAAGAGCACCAGGGCGCCCAGACCCGCCGAGCCGATGGCGTAGCCCTTGGTCACCGCCTTGGTGGTGTTGCCGACCGCATCGAGGGCGTCGGTGGAGACGCGGACCTCCGCCGGCAGGCCGGCCATCTCGGCGATGCCGCCGGCGTTGTCGGTCACCGGGCCGAAGGCGTCGAGGGCCACGATCACCCCCGCCAGCGACAGCATGGAGGTCACGGCGATGGCGATGCCGAAGATGCCCGCCAGATTGTTGGCGATGATGATGCCGGCGACGATGGCGAGCGCCGGCAGGGCGGTGGATTCCAGCGACATGGCGAGGCCCTGGATGACGTTGGTGCCGTGGCCGGCCACCGAGGCCTTGGCGATCGATCGCACCGGCCGAAATCCGGTGCCGGTATAGTATTCGGTGACGACCACGATGGCGGCGGTCACGCCCAGGCCGACGACCCCGCACCAGAACAGGGTGGTGGCGTCGAAGCTGCGGCCGCCGCCGGCGACCACGCCGCCGACGAGGGCGTGGGTGACCCACCAGATCGCGCCGATCGAGAGCACACCGGTGACGATCAGGCCCTGGTAGAGCGCGCCCATGATGTTGCCGCGCCGGCCCAGCCGCACGAAGAAGACGCCGATGATCGAGGTGACGATGCACACCCCGCAGATGGCTAGCGGCAGCAGCATCATGGTCGAGGCCGCAGCCCCGGTGAAGAGGATCGAGGCCAGCACCATGGTGGCCACGGTGGTGACGGCATAGGTCTCGAAGAGGTCCGCGGCCATGCCGGCGCAATCGCCGACGTTGTCGCCGACGTTGTCGGCGATGGTGGCGGCGTTGCGCGGATCATCCTCGGGAATGCCGGCTTCCACCTTGCCGACCATGTCGCCGCCGACGTCGGCGCCCTTGGTGAAGATGCCGCCGCCGAGCCGGGCGAAGATCGAGATCAGCGAGGCGCCGAAGCCGAGCGCCACCAGGCTGTCGACCACCTCGCGGCTGGTGTTGGCCAGGTGCAGGGGCCCGGTGAGAATGGCGTAGTAGACCGAGACGCCGAGCAGCGCGAAGCCGGCCACCAGCATGCCGGTGACGGCGCCTGAGCGGAAGGCGATGGAAAGTCCCTTGGCGAGGCCCAGCGAGGCCGCATGGGCGGTGCGCACATTGGCGCGCACCGAGATCAGCATGCCGGCGAACCCGGCCGCGCCGGAGAGCACCGAACCGATCAGGAAGCCCAGGGCGGCGAGCGGACCGATGAGAAAATAGGCGGCGATCAGGATGACCACGCCGACGACCGCGATGGCGGTATACTGGCGGCGCAGATAGGCCTGGGCGCCTTCCTGGATCGCCGCCGCGATCTGGCGCATCTGCTCGGTGCCCGACGGCGCGCGCAGCAGCAAAGCCGCCTGCACGGCGCCGTAGGCCACCGCCAGCAGGCCGGCCAGGATCACCAGGGTCAACACGCTCATATCGTCGCGCCTCTTTCAGATCGTCTTGCGCCGATCGCCGCGCTCGCCTCGCACGGCGGCGCGCAATCGTCAGGGCCAATTCCCTCATGGATGAGCGAGGCGCCCCGTCAGGCCCCTCGAAAGCCGGCGGAACCTGCCAAAACCACCCGCTCGACGCAACAGCCGTGCGCGGCGAGCGCGTAATTCTAGCGCAAAGCGAGCCTTGGCGTCGGCAAACCGCTGCGCCGCATCGGACCGCCGCCCGGCAGGATCTCGATCGCGGCGATGTTTCCCGGACCGGCGATGGCCACGGCGGCGGCGAAAAGCGCGCTCTTTAGCCGCGCCTCGTCCAGCCGCGTGTAGTCGTCGGGCCGGGTGAAGGGCGTGCGGTGGCCCGCTCGCACCAATGCATCGCGGAAGTAGGGCTCCATGTCGCGCAGCTTCGGCAGGTCCGCCGCCGCCGTCAGGTCGATGCGCACGTCGACGAAGACGTAGTTGATCAGCCGTCCGTCCACCACGATGGGCAGGGCCACCGGCGCCAGGTCGACATACTGGCCGGCAGCCTGCGTCGCGGCCACGGCGACCGCGCCCCAGGCGGCGAGCGGCAGGGCCAGCAGTAGGGCGCGGCGGCGCATCGGCGTTCCTGATTCGCAAGGCTCGCCCCATTAGGGACCCGCAAGTCTTGCCGGAGGGTTGCCGCATCGTGCTCTGGATCCAAAACGCTGGAGCGCGTTCGGGTCGCAAAACCGGTTCCACTTTTGCGGAACGCGCTCTAGCGGTGGCGCCAGCCGAGGTCGCGTGGGGCGAGCCCCACGCCGCCGAGCCTCGTCTGCAGGCCCGGCTCGGCCACGAATTCGCCCGCGACAGCGGCGGCGACGCCGGCCGACCCGGCCGCGGCCGCCAGCAAGGTCCCGTCGCGGGCGGCGCAGACCAGGGCGTAGTCGTCGCCGCCGCCGGCGAGCGCCAGCAGCGCGGCGCTCCGGTCCGGCTGCGCCTCCAGCCAGGCGCGGGCGGCTGGCGACAGCGGCATGCGCCCGAGGTCGAGCCGGACGCCGCAGCCGCTGGCCTCGGCGACGTGCAAGGCGTCGGCGAGCAGGCCGTCGGATACGTCCGCGGCGGCGCGAGCGTGGTCGCGCAGCCCCTCGCGCAGCCGCAACAAAGGCTCGGGAAGTCGGAAATGCCGCGCCAGCGCGCCGGTCGGATCGTCGATTTCGCCCAGCGCCGCCCGCCAACCCAGCCAGCCATCCCCGATCGGGCCGCAGATCACCAGCGCATCGCCAGGCGCAGCCCCCGAGCGCAGCAGCGCCCGCCCGGCGGGGACCCATCCGAAAACGGTTGCAGAGACGGTCAGGGGTCCGGGCGTCGCCACGGTGTCGCCGCCGAGCAGCACGACGCCGAACCGATCCTGATCCTCGGCCAGGCCGCGGATGAAGGCCTCGCGATCGCTCCAGCCGCGCGCCGCGGGCCAGGCCGTCATCAGGGTGTAGCCGAAGGGTTCCGCGGCCTTGGCGGCGAGGTCGGAGAGATTGGTGCGCAGCAGCCGGCGCGCGACCACGTCCGCCGCCTCGCCGGCGAGGAAATGCACGCCCTCCACCATCGCGTCCTCGGAAACCACGAGATCAAAGCCCGGACGCTGCGGCAGGACGGCGGCGTCGTCCATCAGCCCCAGCGCCGAAGGCGCGCCGCGCGCCAGCGGCCGCAGCGCCGCTATCCAGTCGAACTCGTCAGGCGGCGCGCTCATCGCGGGCGATGGCGTCCAGGGCGGCGTTGACGAAGGCGGGCTCCGGACCTTCGAAGAAGGACTTGGCGATCTCGACGTACTCGTCGAGCGCCACCTCGGCGGGCACGTCCGGCCGACGCATCAGCTCGAAGGCGCCGGCGCGCAGGATCGCCCGGACCGTGGCGTCGATCCGCTCCAGGCGCCAGCCTTCGGCGAGCTTGCCGCTGACGGCCCGATCGATGGAACTCTGCTCGGCGACGACGCCGCGCACGAGTTCGGCGAAGAACGCCTCGTCGGCGCGGGCCAGCCGGACGCCCTCGACGTCGCGGTCGAACCGATGATCGCCGAACTCGCGGATCACAGCCTCGACCCCCGCGCCGGCGGTCTCCATCTGATAGAGCGCCTGCACCGCGGCGAGGCGCGAGACCGAGCGCGCCTGATGGGCGGCGGCCTTCATCGCCGCGCGCCGGCCGGGCGGCGTCTGGCGGCGAACAGCGGGCAGGACTTCATCAGACGCTCTCTTCGGCCAGACCCTCGGCGTCCAGGAACCGGGCGAAATCTTCGGTCTGCCGGAAATCCCGATAGACCGAGGCGTAGCGCACATAGGCCACCTCATCGAGTCCCTTGAGGGCATTCATCACCAGCTCGCCGACGACGTGGGAGGCGATCTCGGTCTCGCCCATGCTCTCCAGCTGACGCACGATGGTGTTGACGAGGCGCTCGACGCGGTCGGGATCCAGCGGTCGCTTGCGGATCGCGATGGAGATCGAGCGGAACAGCTTCTCGCGATCGAATGGAGCGCGCCGGCCCGAGCGCTTCAGGACGGTGAGCTCGCGCAGCTGTACGCGCTCGAAGGTGGTGAACCGGGCGCCGCATTGCGGGCAGAGCCGGCGGCGGCGGATCGCCGCCCCGTCCTCGGAGGGCCGGCTGTCCTTCACCTGGCTCTCCATGTCGCCGCATACCGGGCATCGCATGATCTGGCCCTCCCGACGGCCGCTTGGACGAGTGCACGATTATGGGGCCGCGCGCGCGAAATTGCGATTCGGCGCCGCGCCGGCGGCGAGGCTCGTTCCGGAACCATGAGCGGCGCCGTGCGTTCCGGGCGGGATGTAGGCAAGGGCATCGCCTATCCTTGCCAAATCAAATGAGTAGCGTTGGACCTCACCGTAACGCGAGGAATACCGATGAACAGCGAGGACCAGGCCGTCGGCGCCTCCAGGAATGACGCGTTGCGACTCAGCGCCGATATTGTGGCCTCGTACGTCAGCCAGAATCCGGTCTCGGCGAACGCCTTGCAGGACCTGATCCAGCAGGTCTACGGAGCGGTCGCGCGGCTCGGCGCGGCGACCGCCGAAGCGGCGACGCCGCCGCAGCGGCAGAAGCCGGCAGTCCCGATCTCCCGCTCCGTGCAGCACGACTACATCGTCTGCCTCGAGGACGGCAGACAGCTGAAGATGCTGAAGCGCTACCTGCGCTCCCGCTACGACATGAGCCCGGAGGACTACCGGCGCAGATGGGGCCTGCCGCCCGATTATCCGATGGTGGCCCCGGCCTACGCCGAACGCCGCTCGGACTTCGCCAAGAAGATCGGGCTGGGACGCGGCGTCAGGCGGCGCCGGTAGCGCCGCCGACCGCTCGCCGTCACCTGCTCGTCGGCCGCCGTCGATGGCGCACCCCAAAGCCGGATCGGCGCCTCAGGCCGCGACGCCGCCGAGGCGGGCGATGTTGCACTTGGACCAGAGGTCGGCGAGGGCGCAGGTCAGCTCGTCCATCATCGCATCGGTGTGGAACGGCGTCGGCGTGAACCTCAGGCGCTCGGTCCCGCGCGGGACGGTCGGGTAGTTGATCGGCTGCACGTAGACGCCGTGATCGGCGAGCAGCATGTCCGAAACCATCTTGCAGTGCACCGGATCGCCCACGAGCACGGGCACGATGTGGCTGGCCGAGGGCATCACCGGCAGGCCGGCCGCCTTCATCCGCGCCTTCAGGGCCGCGGCGCGTTCCTGGTGCCGCACGCGCACCTCGTCGTGCGCCTTCAGCCAGCGGATCGAAGCCAGGGCGCCGGCGCTGAGGGCCGGAGGCAGCGAGGTGGTGAAGATGAAGCCCGAGGCGAAGGAGCGGATCGCGTCCACCAGATCGGCGTCGGCGGCGATATAGCCGCCCATGACGCCGTAGGCCTTGGCGAGCGTGCCCTCGATGATGTCGATCTCGGCCGCCACCCCGTCGCGCTCGGAAACCCCGCCGCCGCGCGATCCATACATGCCCACCGCGTGGACCTCGTCGAGATAGGTCATGGCGCCATGGCGCCTGGCGAGCGCGGCCGTCGCGCGGATGTCGGCGATGTCGCCGTCCATGGAATAGACGCTCTCGAACGCCACCAGCTTCGGCGCACCGGACGGCGCATCCGCCAGGAGCGCCTCGAGGTGCCCGAGATCGCCGTGGCGGAAGATGCGGCGCGCGCCGCCGCCGTTGCGGATGCCGGCGATCATGGAAGCGTGATTGAGTTCATCCGAGAAGATGACGAGGCCGGGCAGGATGCGCTGCAGCGTCGAAAGCGTCGCCTCGTTGGACACGTATCCCGAGGTGAAGAGCAGCGCCGCCGGCTTGCGGTGCAGATCGGCGAGTTCGGCCTCGAGCTCGACGTGGTAGCGCGTCGTCCCGGAGATGTTGCGCGTGCCGCCCGAGCCGGCGCCCGCCTCGTCGATGGCGCGGTGCATGGCCTCCAGCACCACGGGGTTCTGTCCCTGGCCGAGATAGTCGTTGGAGCACCAGACCACGATGTCGCGGGTCTGGCCGGAAGGCATGGTCCAGGTGGCCGAGGGGAAGCCGCCGCGGTGTCGCTTCAGATCGGCGAAGACGCGGTAACGACCTTCGGCGCGCACCTGGTCGACGGCGGTGCGAATGGCGGCCTTGTAGTCGATCGACAACTCACGCATCTCCATGCCGGCGCCGGCGCCTCGAACCTGCAGCGGCCCTCTTTGCACGAACGGCTGCGCCCTGTCATCCAGGCGCCGCCGTTCGCGGTTCCCGAGCGCCAAGCCTATTATATATCGACTGAGGGCAGATCCTCCAGACGTCCGCGAAGCAGCTGCAGCACGGCCGAGAAGTCCCTGCCGCCATGACCCAGGCGCTCGAACAGGGCGTAGAGGGCGCCGGCCTGGGCGCCCAGCGGCGTCGCGGCGCCGGTCCTGGCGGCGGCTTCCTGCGCCAGCTTCAGGTCCTTCGACATCAGGGCGGCGAGAAAGCCGCCCTCGTAGCCGCGGTTGGAGGGCGCGGCCGGGACCGGCCCCGGCCAGGGGCAGTAGCTCGTCAGCGACCAGCACTGGCCCGAGGATTGCGCGGCAATCTCGAAGAACCGCTCGGGCGCGAGCTCGAGCTTCTCTGCGAGAGCGAACGCCTCGCACACGCCCAGCATGGAAATGCCGAGCACCATGTTGTTGCAGATCTTCGCCGCCTGGCCCGCGCCCGCCGCGCCGGCGTGGACCACCGCCCGCGCCATGGGCGAGAGCTGCTGCTGGACCGCCGCGAACAGCCCGGCCTCGCAGCCCACCATGAAGGTGAGCGCCCCGGACTGCGCTCCGGCGACGCCGCCCGAGACCGGAGCGTCCGCCGGCCTCAGCCCCGCGGCCGCCGCGTCCTTCGCCACGGCGCGCGCGCTCTCGACGTCGATGGTCGAGCAGTCGATCACCAGCGCCCCCTGGGCGGCTTCGGCGACCACCACCTCGGCATAGACCTGGCGCACGTGCGCGCCGGCCGGCAGCATGGTGATGACGGTCTCGGCGTTCCTCACGGCCTCGGCGGCCGAGGCCGCGGCCTCGCAGCCGGCGGCCCGGGCGGCGGCGAGCGCCTTCGGAGCGACATCGAAGGCCACCACCCGTCGCCCCGCCTTGGCCAGGTTGGCGGCCATGCCCAGTCCCATGGCGCCGACGCCGAGGAAACCGATGTGGGCCATCGGCTCAGCGCGGCTTTCTGAAGCGCAGCAGGAACTGGTCGGTATGGCCGCGGATGCGCTTGTCGAAGACGATCAGCGTGTGGGTGTCGGCGGGATTGCGCAGGATGTTGCTCTCGCCGTCGAGCTTGAAGCCGACGCTCTCGACCTCCTTCTTCACGAAGCCCTCGTCGATCCGGTGCATGGCGTCGGTGGTCGAGATGCCGCTGCCCGGCCTGGCCGCATGGTCCTCGATGAAGAATATGCCGCCGGGCTTCAGGGCCGCATAGATCGCCCGGTCGAGCCCGACCACGTCCAGATGCAGGCGCGTCAGGTGCAGGTCGTGATAGTTCTGCGACGTCCAGACGAGGTCGACCGGTCCGGCCTTGGCGATGTTCGCGGCCGTCATGACGATCTCGCTGACGTTGGCGAAATGCGGGCTGCCGGCGACGCCGTTCGAGGTCGGACGCATGTCCGCGCCGCCGAGCCGTGGCACCGCGTCGGTGACGTGGCCGTGCGGACCCACCGCGCCGCTCAGGATGCGGGTGAAGTAGCCGGC
>DATKRO010000083.1:0-16725 GCA_035532115.1 Caulobacteraceae bacterium
GCGGGCCCAGTCGAACTGCGGCGTGTTGACCGCCGGCAGCTCCACGATCGAGACGCGGATGCGCGAGCGGTCGTGGCGAAGCTCGGTGCGCAGCGAATCGCTGAAGCCGCGGATGGCGTATTTCGCCCCGCAATAGGCCGACTGCAGCGGGATGCCGCGATAGGCGAGCGCCGAGCCCACCTGCACGATGACGCCGCGGCCGCGCGGGCGCATAGAGCGCAGCGCCGCCATGGTCCCGTGCACGAACCCCAGATAGGTGACCTCGGTGACCCGCCTGAACTCGTCCGGGCTCATCTGCCACACCGGCGAGAACACCGTGGCCATGGCGTCGTTCACCCACACGTCGATGGGTCCGAGCGCCTCCTCGATCTGCGCCGCCGCCGCGAACAGCTTGTCGGCGTCGGAAACGTCGGCCGGGGCGCAGAAGGCCGCGGCGCCCAGTTCCTCGACCTCGCGCCGCACGTCCTCGAGGGCCTGCGCGTCGCGGGCGATCAGGCCGAGCTTGGCGCCGGCGCGGGCGAACCGGTGCGCGGCGGCGCGGCCGACGCCGGCCGCCGCCCCGGTGACCACCACCACCTTGTTCTTCAGCCGCATCTGCGCCTCCCGCGCCGGCCCGGCGCAGCCGCGCGCGGCGAGGCCGAAACTCGAGGGGAACGACGGGCGTTCCGTTGAGCCGGCGCGCCGGGCGCCGCGAACGCGAGGATGGGCGCATGGAGTCCGGGATTACGCAGGCGGGCCGGGGCTGGTCCCTGAACGTCTGCCGCCCCGACGCCGGCCGGTTCGTGCTGTTCTGCGGCCACATGCTGCTGATCGTCTCCGAACGCGGCGCGATAGAAGCGGGCCTCACCGGCCTCTTTTTTCACCGCGCCCGGTTTTTGTCGCGGCTGGATTTCGAGATCGCCGGGAAAGCGCCCGAGCTGGCGTCGATGCATCCCGTCGATACGGCCTCGATGCTCGGCTACCATCTGGCGCCGGCGCCGTCCCGCCCCGGGGAGAGCGCTCCGGGCGACGCCGGCTCCGGGGAGATCCGCAACCATGGCCTCGAGGTGCAGACCGACGTGCGCCTGGGCGAGACGCTGGCGATCGCCTACCGGATCACCAACCACGGCCTCTGGCCCATCGTCGCGCCGCTGCGCTGGCGCGCCGCCGCCGATTTCCTGGATCAGAGCGCGGTCAAGGAGGGCGCCGGGCGCTCGAAAAAGGCGCGCCGGGAATGGCGCGGGAACGAACTGAGGCTGGTCTCGCCGCGTCCGAAGCTGGCGCACGCCACCAGGATCGCCTTCTCGGGGCCGGCCCCGTTCCACGACGCCGGCGCCGTCTCGTGCGAGGTGCGGATCGAGCCCCGCCACAGCGTCGAGATCCGACTCGACATCGCCCCCGAGTTCGATCCTGGCTTCGCCGGTGAACTGCCCCGGCGCGAGGGCGCGGGGCCGGACGGCTGGCTGGAGGACTGCGCGCGCCTGGAAACCGCGGCGGCCGCGCCGCTCGCGGCCTGGCGGCGGGCGGTGCTCGACCTCGCCGCGCTGCGCCTGGACGACGGCGAGGGCGAGGAGCGCCATACGCCTTCCGCGGGGGCGCCGCACTACATCGGCCTCTTCGGCCGCGACGCGCTCACCGTCGGCTGGCAGACCCTGCTGCTCAATCCGGCGACGCTGCGCGGCTCGCTCAGCCTGGTGGGGCGATGGACGGCGAGCGCCTACCAGCCTCGCTACGACGCCCAGCCGGGCCGGGTGCTGCATCAGCGCCGCCTCGGGCCGGCCGAGCTGCTCGGCCAGACGCCCTATCTGCACTACTATGGCGACCATACGGCGTCGGGCCTGTGGCTGCTCGGCCTCGCCAACGCCTTTGCCCAGAACGCCGACGCCGCCTTCCTGGGCTCGTTCCGCGACCTGGCGTTGCGAATCCTGGAATGGATGGACCGCGACGGCGATCTCGATGGCGACGGCTTCTACGAATACCAGACCTTCGCCCCCGGGGGCGGGCTGAAGAACCAGGGATGGAAGGATTCGCAGGACGCCATCCTCTATCCGAACGGGGCGCTGGCGCCCGACCCGCTGGCGGTCTGCGAGATCCAGGCGCTCTTCCACGCCGCCAAGCGGGCGCTGGGGTTCGCCTGGCGCGCAGCCGGCGAGGCGGCGCTGGGCGAGCGGCTGATCGGCGAGGCGGACGACCTGAAGCGGCGCTTCAACGAGCGCTTCTGGATGCCCGACCTCGGCTACTACGCCCTGGCGCTCGATCCCGACAAGCGCCAGGTCAGGACCATCGCCGACAACGCCGGCCTCGCCATCGCCTATGGCGTGGCCAGCCCCGAGCGCGCCAGGGCCGTCGCCGACCGGCTGATGAGCGACGAGCTGTTCTCGGGCTGGGGCATCCGCACCCTCAGCACCGGGCATCCGGCCTACAACCCCCTCGCCTACCATCTGGGCTCGGTGTGGCCCTCGCCCAACGCCCTCACCGCCCTCGGCTTCGCGCGCTATGGCCTGGACGAGCACTTTCTGGTCCTGACGCGGGCGCTGCTCGACGCCGCCGGCCTGTTCGAATTCCACCGCCTGCCCGAACTCTTCGGCGGCCACGCCAGGAGCGACCATGCCCATCCTGGGCTCTATCCCCGGGCCTGCAGCCCTCAGGCCTGGTCGGCCGGGGCGGTGGTGTCGCTGATCGTCGCCCTGGCGGGGCTGCAGCCGGCGGCGCCGCTTGGCGCCCTGATCTGCGACCCGAAGCTCCCCGAATGGCTGCCCGAACTCACCTTGCGCGGCGTGCCGGTCGGCCGCGGCCGGATGACCGTGAGGGTCTGGCGCGACGGCTCGGGCGCCTCGCATGCCGAGGTCGGCGAGAACTCCTCCGGCCTGCGGCTGCTGACGCTCGCCGAGCGTGACGGCTTCTCGGCCGATGACCGCCGCGCCGCCGAGTTCGCCGCCGCCATCGCCTGAGGCAGGCTCAGGAGACGCCCGAGCCGGCCCGCCGCATGGTGACGCTCAGATCGACGCGATCGGCGGAGGGGTCCGTGAGCACGACCTCGCCGGAGGGCGTGCGCCAGACCCGCCGCACCCGGCGCAGCGGCCCGACCTCCGAGCGCACCCGGCCGCGCGTGGTGAGCACCGGTCGCCCATAGCGCTGGTCGAGCAGGGCCGTCACGTCGCTGTAGGCGTCCACCGAGGTCCGGAACTCGACCCGGGCGAGACGGTCGCGGACGAACACGAACCTCAGGTCCGAGGCGCGGAATGGCCCCTCGAGCCTGATCGAATGGGGCAGCACGTCATGGCCGAAGCGGTCGACCCAGGCGCAGATCGCCACCCCCGAGCGGCGGTCGGCGGCGCTCAGGGGATATCCGGGGATTCTCACCGCGCGCGGATTGGTCCAGCAGGCGGGCGTGGCGGTGGCCCCGGCGCTCGCCGGCGGCGGCAGCTGCTTCCAGGCCTCGGCGCTCATGCCGAGGCTGGCGCCGTCGAGCGGCAAAGCCGGCGTCAGCCGGGTGTCCGCGGCCGCCCCCGGGGCGTGCAGCAGCACGCCCGCCATCAGGGCGGCGCCGAGCCCGCCGGCCCATCTCGCCGCCAGACTGCATCCGCGAGCTGAGTTCATCGTCGAGAATCTCCCATTCGATCCGGGCGTGCGCTTCTACCATGCCGGCCGCCCCGAGGGACTGCGGCGATGCAACAAATGCCGCCTGCAGGACGAGTTCCAGCTCGGCTGCGGCGCGCCCGGCCCCGGCTCGCGCTTCGCTTGGCCGGGGTGACGACGATGATTGGAGTCTCGTTCACTCGAGCGCTTTGCCGTGGCGACAAATGCGGCCGGTCTTGGCAAATAGGTTTGCAGGCGCCATCCGATAGGCGTCCGTTCCGGAGCCAATGCATGCGCGTTTCCGACGAGAGCCTGGCCCAGGTGTGGGACCAGGGCTTCACCCTGGTGGAGGGCTTCCTCGACGCCAAGACGCTCGGCGAGGCGCGCGAGGCGCTCTGGGAGGTCTATCCGCGGCCGCAGGACTACTTCGCCGCGCCCGAGGCGCACCCGCGCTTTTCGCGCAGCCAGTTCGCCGGCCTGCGCTTCTTCCCCTACCCCAGCTGGGCGCTGAACCGGGTCGCCGTCTATCCGGATCTGGTGGACGCGGCCGAGCGGTTCCTGGGCTCGGACGACATCGAGATCTACAAGATCGAGCTCTGGGCCAAGTACGCCGGCGCCATCGACTACGATCAGCCGCACCACCGCGACTTCGGCAACCACACCCTGGTGACGCCCAGGCTCGACGGCGTCCACACCCAGATGACCACCTTCATCCTGCTCTCCGACGTCGGCGAGGCGGATGGCCCGACCAGGCTCGTGCCGACGCGCCATACCCGCGATCTGCCGCTGACCCCGCGCGAGCTGCCCATGGGCGCCTTCGCGGCCGAGGAGGTCTGCGCCTGCGCCCCGGCCGGGTCGCTGCTGATCTACAAGACCGACGTGCTGCACCGCGGCTCGAACTTCGCCGAGCCGGGCCGCTCGCGCTTCGTCATGCTGGTGGATCTGCAGCAGCGCGGCTGGCGCTGGAACGGCAAGATGAGCTGGCCCAACCAGGCCGGCAGTCCGCACATCGTCGACGCCATCGCCCGGATGACGCCGCGCCAGCGCGACCTCTTCGGCTGGCCGCCCCCCGGCGCCGACTACTGGAACGCCCAGACCTTGCGCGACGTGGCCGCCCGCTATCCGGATCTGGACATGAGTCCCTACCAGCCCTGACCCCCGTCCGGCGCGGCACGCGGCTGCGGCCGGCTTCACCCCCAGCCGTCGATGGTGTCGGCCCACTGGCCGAGCTGGTAGGCGCGGGTGTCCACGCGCGCGCCCGGCGCGGCCAGGGCGCTGGCGATCGAGGCCGCGATGGCGCGCGCGGCGGCGGCGTGGCTGGTCCCGGCGTAGGCCTTCAGCGCCGCTTCGGCGTCGCCGAGCTGGGTGCGCGCCACCGAGGTGCGCCCCGCCGCCGCCATCTTCTGCGCCAGGGCCAGGCTTTCGTCCGCCCGCAGCAGCGGCAGGTCCGCCGGCGCCAGGGCGGCCGGGACGCTGGCGACGATGGCGGCGAGATCGGCGTCGGCGCCGGGAAAGTCGCCGCCCACCAGGTCCTCCTGCGCCGACAGCAGCCGCGTCTGGGCCTCGAACACCGTCGTCCGCGCCTGCCCCGGGCGCGCGCGGCGCATCGGCGCCTCGGCCAGGAACAGGCGCGAGGTCTGGTCCGGCAGCTGGTCGGCGTCGGCGATCGCCGCCTCGACGTCGTCGGCGGCGGCGATGCGGTCGCCCGCGGCGATGGCCCATCGGGCGTTCTCCGCCGCCGCCAGCAGCGAAGCGCCGAGGTCGCGGGTCAGGAGCGAGGCGGAGGCGCCGCCGGGCGTCTTGGCCGGGGCCGCGGGCGCCGCGCCGCGGCTGCAGGCGCCGAGAACGGCGCACGCCAGCGCGCCCGCCAGGACGGCCGCCGCGCCCGCGCGCCGCGTCCGCCGCCGCCCGCTCACGATCGCGCCATCCGCATCAGCTGCGCCGTCGGCATCATGTTGTGGTTCATGTTGGCCATGATCCACACCGAGCCGCCGATGATCAGCGCCACGATCAGCACCCCGAAGGCCAGCGCCAGGACGTTGTTGGTGTTGTCCGCTCCGGTGGTGATGTGCAGGAAGAACACCAGATGCACGCCCATCTGGGCCACCGCCAGGGCGGTGAGCGCCGCCGGGATCGCCGGCGCCCAGATGACGCCGCTGCGGGCGAAATAGAACGAGGCCGCGGTCAGGGCGGCGGCCAGCGCCAGCCCGATCAGATAGCCGCGGACGCCCTGGGCGACGCCGCTGCCGTCCAGCCGCTCGTCGCCGGGCGCGGCGTCGTCGACGCCCGGTTCGTAGCCAGAGATCTCGGTCATCGCGCCACTCCGGTGAGATAGACGACGGTGAAGATGCCCACCCAGACGATGTCCAGAGCGTGCCAGAAGAGCGTGAAACAGAGGATGCGCCGCAGGATGTCGGCGCGGAATCCCTTGGCGAACACCTGCGCCATCATGGTCAGCAGCCACATCAGGCCCAAGGTCACGTGGACGCCGTGGCACCCGACGAGGGCGAAGAAGGCCGAGAGGAAGGCGCTGCGCTGCGGTCCGTCGCCGCTGGCCAGCAGCTGCGCGAACTCGTGGCCCTCCAGGATCAGGAACGCCGCGCCGGGCGCGAAGGTCGCGGCCATGGCGACGAAGTACCAGGGGCGGCTGCGCGCTCCGGCGGCGAGGCTGGCGAGGCCGCAGGCGAAACTGGAGGCGAGCAGGCAGCCGGTCTCCCAGGCGACGCTGTCGAGGCTGAAGAGCTGCCGCCCCGAAGGCCCTGCCGCCGTGGCGTTCGCCAGCACCGCGAAGCTGGCGAAGAACGACGAGAACATCACGAAGTCGCTGAGCAGGAAGATCCAGAAGCCGTAGCCCACCACCACCCGCACCGGCGCCGGTCCGCCGCCGCCGTGCCCGCGCGACTCGTCCTCGGGCTTGCCGTGGCCCAGGTGATGCGGATCCTGGGCGGCGGGATAGGCGGCGCTCATGCCGGCTCCGCCGGCGCGAGCGCCGCCTGGCGCGCCGCCCGGTTGGCCCGGTCGATGCGCGCCACCTCCTCGGCGGGGATCAGGTATTCGGTGCGGTCGCGCCAGGCGAACACCACGAAGGTGGCGAAGGCCCCCAGAGCCGCGGCGATGGCCAGCCACCAGATGTGCCAGATGCAGGCGAAGCCCAGGAAGGTCGCGAAGAAGGCGCAGACGAAGCCGGTGGGGCTGTTGCGCGGCATCTCGATGGGCCGGTACTTGGGCTCGGGACCGAGCTGGGCCGCGTCGCGCGCCTTCTGCTTGACATCCCAATAGGCCTCCAGCCCGTGCACGTCCGGCAGCACCGCGAAATTGAACGCCGGCGGCGGCGAGGCCGTCGACCATTCCAGCGAACGCCCGTCCCAGGGGTCGCCGGTGGCGTCGCGCAGCGCCTCGCGGCGGCGGATGCTGACGACGAGCTGCGCGATCTGGCAGAGGATGCCGGCGAGGATGAGCGCGGTCCCGCCCGCCGCCACGAGCAGCCACGGATGCCAGCCGGGCACGTCGTAATGCTGCAGCCGCCGCGTCATGCCCTCCAGCCCCAGGACATAGAGCGGCATGAAGGCCAGGTAGAAGCCGACGATCCAGCACCAGAAGGCGGCGACGCCGAGACCCTCGTGCAGCTTGAACCCGATGGCCTTGGGGAACCAGTAGCTGTAGCCGGCGAAGGCGCCGAAGAGCACGCCGCCGATGATGACGTTGTGGAAGTGCGCCACCAGGAAGACGCTGTTGTGCAGCACGAAGTCGGCCGGCGGCACCGCCATCAGCACGCCGGTGATGCCGCCGATGGTGAAGGTGAACATGAAGCCGAGCGACCAGAGCATCGGCGTGCCGAACCGCACCTTGCCGCCGTACATGGTGAAGAGCCAGCTGAACAGCTTCACGCCCGTCGGCACCGCGATGATCATGCTGGCGATGCCGAAGACGGCGTTGACGTCGCCGCCCGCGCCCATGGTGAAGAAGTGGTGCAGCCAGACCATGAACGAGATCAGGCAGATGGCCATCGTCGCCATCACCATCGACCGGTAGCCGAACAAAGGCTTGCTGGAGAAGGTCGAGACGATCTCGGAATAGATCCCGAACGGTGGCAGTATAAGTATGTAGACTTCCGGATGTCCCCAGGCCCAGATCAGGTTCATGAACATCATCACGTTGCCGCCGCCGGTGTCGGTGAAGAAATGGAAGCCGAGATAGCGGTCGAGGATCAGCATGGCCAGGGTGGCGGTCAGCACCGGAAACGCGGCGACGATCAGCAGGCTGGCGGCGAGGCTGGTCCAGCAGAACATCGACATGCGAAAATAGGTCATGCCGGGCGCGCGCAGCTTCAGGATGGTGGTGACGAAGTTGACGCCGGTGAGCAGGCTGCCGATGCCGGCGATCTCCAGCGACCACAGGTAGTAGTCGACGCCGACGCCGGGTGAATAGCGCAGCTCCGAGAGCGGCGGAAACGGCAGCCAGCCGGTGCGCGCGAACTCGCCGACCACCAGCGAGAGGTTCACCAGCAGCGCTCCGGTGGCGGTGAGCCACAGGCTGACCGAGTTCAGCGTCGGAAACGCCACGTCGCGCACGCCCAGCTGCAGCGGCAGCACGATGTTCATCAGCCCGATCAGGAACGGCATCGCCATGAAGAAGATCATGATGGTCCCGTGCGCCGAGAATACCTGGTCGAAGTGCTGCGGCGGCAGGAAGCCGGGGGCGCGGAAGGCCACGGCCTGCTGGGTGCGCATCATTATGGCGTCGGTGAAGCCGCGCAGCAGCATCAGCATCGCCAGCACGCAGTACATGACGCCGATGCGCTTGTGGTCGACGCTGGTGATCCACTCGCGCCAGAGATAGGGCAGGCGCCCGCTCAGCACGATCCAGGCGAGCACCGCCACGACGGCGATCAGCACCGCGCCGCCCGCGGCCATCGGCAGCGGCTCGTTCAGCGGAATCGCCGAGAGGCTCAGCCGTCCCAGGATCGTCATGCTCCAGCTCCCCGCGTCATGGCGGACGCGCGCTCGGCGGAGGCCCGGGCCCCGGCGGGAGCTGCTGCAGCGCGATCTTGGCGAACAGGTCCGGCTGCACCGCGCGGTAGGTGTAGGGTGCCACCTTCAGGCTCTGCCGGCTCAGCGCTTCGTAGGTGGGCGCGTCCAGCACCGGCCCGGCGGCGCGCACCGCGCCCACCCAGGCCGCGAAGGCCGCCGGCGCCACGGCGTGGGTGGTGAAGTGCATGTCGGCGAAGCCGTCGCCGCTGAAGTGGCTCGCCTCGCCGTAATAGGCGCCGGCCCGGTCGGCCCTCAGGTTGAGGGGCGTGACCATGCCGTTCATCACATAGATCATCGAGCCCAGCTGCGGGATGAAGAAGGCGGTCATGACGCTGCCGGAGGTCAGCTGGAAGCGCACCGGCACGCCCACCGGGATCACCAGCCGGTTGACGCTGGCGATGCCCTGGTCGGGGTAGATGAACAGCCACTTCCAGTCGAGCGAGACCACCTCGACGTCCAACGGCTTGCCGGGCAGCGGCCGGGCCGGGTCGAGCTGGTGCGCCGAGACCCAGGTGAGGCCGCCCAGGAACATCACCACCAGCAGCGGGATCGCCCAGACCACCAGCTCGACGCGCCCCGAATAGGTCCAGTTCGGCAGCCGCCGGGCGCGGGGGTTGGAGCTGCGGAACCACCAGGCGAACCCGAGCGTGGCCGCCATCACCGGCACGCCCACCACCAGCATGACCGCCAGAGCGTCGAGGAAGATCAGCTTCTCGCCGTCGCCGATCGGGCCCTGCGGGTCCATCACCCCCGGCTGGCAGGCGCAAAGCGCCAGCGCCGCGAGCGCCAGCACGGCGAAGCTCGACGTGCGCCGCCACCGGCCTGCCTGCTCTTCGAGGACCACGCGCCGCGAACCGCGATGGCTACGCTGGTGTTCCGCCGCCACCCGCAAAAACACGGGCCGGAACCGCGACGGAGGCGCCGCGCGGAACAAACGGCGCCGTTGCCGCATTCCGCGGCCATGGCCCAGCGCATCGGCGACTACGCCCTGATCGGCGACCTGGAGACGGCCGCGCTGGTCGGGCGCGACGGCTCCATCGACTGGCTGTGCTGGCCCAGATTCGACGGCGACGCCTGCATGGCCGCCATCCTGGGCGACGCCGGCAACGGGCGCTGGAAGATCGCCCCGACCGACCCGGCCGCCAAGGTTACGCGCGCCTATCGCGACGAGACCCTGGTGCTGCAGACCCGCTTCGAGACCGCCACCGGGGCCGCCGTCCTCACCGATTTCATGCCGCTCCGCGGCAAGGCCTCGCACCTGGTGCGCATCGTCTCTGGCGAGACAGGCAAGGTGCGCTTCAGGTCCGATCTGTCGCTGCGGTTCGACTACGGCCGCATCCGCCCCTGGCTGCGCTCCGAGAGCCAGGATCTGCTCGCCGTCGCCGGCCCGCACGCGGTGCGGCTTCACTCGAGCGCGGCGCTGGCGCCCCGGGCCGGCGGCGACGCATGCGGCGACTTCGAGGTCGAGGCGGGCGCCGAGGCCGCCTTCGAACTCGCCTATTACGAATCCTTCCGCGCGCCGCCCGCCCCGCTCGATGCGCGCGCGGCGCTCGCCTCCACCACCTCGGCCTGGCGGCGCTGGGTGGGCCGCTGCCACTATCGCGGACCCTGGCGCAAGCAGGTCGTCCGTTCCCTGATCACCTTGAAGGCCCTCACCTATCGCCCCAGCGGCGGCGTCCTCGCCGCCCCGACCAGCTCGCTTCCCGAACAGCCGCAGGGCGCGCGCAACTGGGACTATCGGTTCTGCTGGCTGCGCGACGCCACCTTCACCCTGCTTTCCATGCTGCACGCCGGCTACACCCGCGAGGCCGGGGAGTGGCGCGACTGGCTGCTGCGCGCCGTCGCCGGCGATCCCGAGGATATCCAGCCCCTCTATGGCGTCATGGGCGAACGCCGGCTCTCCGAGTGGGAGGCGCCGTGGCTGAAGGGCTTCGGCGGCGCCCGGCCGGTGCGCTTCGGCAACGCCGCGGCCGGCCAGATGCAGCTCGACGTCTTCGGCGAGGTGATCGACGCGCTCTATCAGGCCGAGCAGCACGGCGTCGCCATGAGCCGGCCCGAGCTCGACCTGCAACGCGCGCTCGTCGGCCATGTCGAGCGCATCTGGCGCGAGCCGGATCGCGGCATCTGGGAGGTGCGCGGGGCGCCGCGCCGTTTCACCCATTCGATGGTGATGGCCTGGGTCGCCCTCGACCGCGGCGTGCGCACCGCCGAACGGCTGGGGACCGACGCGCCGCTGGACCGCTGGCGCGCGGTGCGCCAGGAGATCCACGACGAGGTGCTGGCGCTCTGCTTCGACGAGGCGCGCGGCGCCTTCACCCAGGCCGCCGGCGTCCGCTCCCTCGACGCCAGCGCCCTGCTGATCCCGCTGGTGGGTTTCCTGCCGCCCGACGATCCGCGCATCGTCGGCACCGTCAAGGCCATTGCCGCGGAGCTGATGTCGGGCGGCTTCGTGCGCCGCTACGATACCGGCGAGGCGGACGATGGCCTCGCCGGCGACGAGGCGGCGTTCCTGGCCTGCAGCTTCTGGCTCGCCGACAACCTTGCCCTGCAGGGCCGGCGCGACGAGGCGGCCGAGGTGTTCGAGCGGCTGGTGGGCGTCGCCAACGACGTCGGCCTGCTCGCCGAAGAGTATGATCCGGCCACCGCCAGCCTGGCCGGGAACTTCCCTCAGGCGCTCTCCCACCTCAGCCTCGTCAACACCGCCCTTGGCCTGGAGGCCGACGGACCGGCGGCCAGGCGCGCGGCGCGGCGCTCAGGCGAGCAAGGGCTGAGCCGCGGCCGCCTCGCCGCCGCGCGGCGGCGTCGCGCGTGAGCCCAGGCCGAACAGCCGCCGGCCGTTCTCGCTGACCTCGACGCCGCGGTGATGGCTGGATTCGTCGATGAGCCGGTCGGCGGCCCTCAGCGCGCGCATGACGTCGCCGACGACGAGGAACCGCATCTGCGGAACGGCGTATCGGTCGTCGTCGACGACTAGGTGGAAGTGCCGCAATGTCTCTGCTTCTCCGAAGCGCGCCCGGCGCGCCTGGACGACACTAGTGGCGCCGCCGCCGCGCGTTCCAAATCACCAAAGATAAGCCGGCGCGAGAAAGCCGCGCCGGAGCGCCGAAATAGGCCCGCAATCAGGGCGATCGGGTCAACGCGGTCACTCGACCACGAAGCGCACCAAGGACACGAAGACGCTCCGGGCCTCCTCCACCCGCGCTCATCCCGGCGAAAGGACCACAGCCTTTTATCCATTTGTTTTTATCGCATAAAAGCAGGTCAACTTCGCTCGTGGAGGAACTGTGCAGAGGAATCTGCACAGGTTGTGCGGGAAGGCCCAACCCTCGGCTCGATAAGCCGAAGGACGATCCAGTCAGTGAACGGAACCGCGTCGCAGTTCAGGCCGGAACACTTGCCGTCCTTGTTTGGCCAGGCGGCCCCGATGGGGTCCAGATCGCGGCCTTGCCATCGCCGTGGTGGTCGGCTTGCGGTCGATCAGCGTGCGTTGGGGGTTCAGCCGGGCCATGGTGGTTCTCCTGATCCGCCGCGGGACCATCCCGCGGCTTCATGGGGAGCCAAGGCGCCAGGCCATGAGCCGGCGATCAAACCCCGCGCGTCAGCGCGCCCGAAGGGAGCGGAGCTGCACGGAGCCGAAGGCGAAGGAAGCGAGCTGGGTTGATCGGCGGCGGGCATGGCGCACAACGCTCATTGCTCGAAGCCGTGATGGTTTTGGGGACGACGCAGGAGGGCCGTGGTCTTCGGACGCGAGCTGATTGGCCATGCGCCGCCGAGGTCTAGGCCGGCCAGACTCGGTGCTACGACTCCGTTCTCCGGCAAAGGCCGTGGTAGCGATCACAGGCCAGCATGCACCCTATGCCGCAAGGCTTCGAGAAGCGGCGCGAGAAAACGGTCTGACTTCACGTCACATTCCCAAATCGCGATCACGCGCCATCCCGCGGCCTCGAGCGCGGCCTTATTCTCGCTATCCCGGCGCACATTGCGGTTGAACTTGGCGGTCCAGAACTCAACCCGGGTCTTGGGGTTGCTCGCATATCGACAGCCGGAATGGCGATGCCAAAAACAGCCATGCACGAAGATCACCACCCTTCGCTTGGCGAAGACGATGTCGGGTGTGCCAGGCAGACGAGCAACGTGGAGTCGATAACGGAAACCCGCGCGATGTAGCGCCCGCCGGACGCGCAGCTCCGGCGTCGAGTTCTGACTCCGCACGCTGCGCATGATGCGCGTCCGCAGCGCGGTCACCGGCGGTTCGTCTGCGCCCGTGATGGGGCCAGCCGATCTGGGGGATTCTAACGCTACCATTTGGTGAGTGGCGTCAGTGACGTGCCGTGGCATGGTGCCCTCGAAGATTCGCTACGGCCGGACGAGGACGATCAGTGGCCTACGACCGACCACAAGCCGTATCGCTGCCAGATGCAAGCGCTTGTATCCGCCGGCCGACTGCGGTCGACCTGTTCTGCGGAATCGGCGGGATGGGCCTTGGCTTCGAGCAGGCCGGCTTCGATGTGCTGGTCGCCGTCGACGCTGACCCGCAACTGGCCGCCATTCACAAGTACAATCACCCCGCCTCGCGAACGATCTGCCGCGACATCCTCGGCTTCGGCGCCAGGGCGCGCGAAGAACTGGAGCTGGGCCACGCGGAGATAGACGTCGTGCTCGGCGGTCCGCCATGCCAGGGCTTCAGCGTAATCGGGAAGAGGCAATTCGACGACCCCAGGAACGACCTGGTCGAAGCCTTCGCCATCGCCGCCGTAGCCCTTCGGCCGCGCTACGTTGTCATGGAGAACGTTGAAGGCTTGGCCCTCAAGCCCATGCGGGCTCATCTGGACAATGCCAGGGAAATCCTCGCCAACGCCGGATACGCCAGCGCCGACCCGTTCGTGGCCGATGCCGCCGATTTCGGGGTTCCCCAGCGTCGACGCCGCGTCCTGCTCCTCGCTTGGCTCGGTTCGGAGCGTGCCCTGAGCGCGCCCGTGCCGACGCACGCTTCAGAGGAGCGGTCGACTCTCCGTCCAATGGTTACGGTGAACGACGCGATCGGCCGCCTCGCCGATCAACGCCGACGGGCCTCAGAATATGTCCGATGGCTCAACGACGCCAACGAACATCTGTCTGCCACCAGGCTCGGCGCTCCCGAGGACCTTACGGGAATGGGCCTCACCAAGCACAGTCGGGCGACGGTGGACCGGTTCGCGGCCACCCCTCAAGGCGCTGAGGAAACTGTCAGCCGCTACACGCGGCTTCGGTGGGACGGCCAGTGCCACACGATGCGCGCGGGCACCGGCCCGGATCATGGCTCGTTTATGAGCGCCCGGCCCATTCATCCATCACAGCCGCGCGTCATAACTGTGAGAGAGGCGGCACGCCTTCACGGCTACCCCGACTGGTTCCAGTTTCACCGGACGAAATGGCATTCGTTCAGAGGGATCGGCAACTCCGTTCCGCCGCCAATGGCCCGCGCCGTCGCTGCGTCGGTGGTGGCGGCCCTTCAGCTCAATCCGCGCAAGGCGGGTTCCGTCGGACTCGGCGACGCGGCCCTGCTCGCCCACGATCCGAGACAAGCCGCCGACGCGTTTGGGGTCGATCCGACGAAGAACGTTCGTCGCACCCGCAAGCGCCGCCACGAAAGCGACGTTCAAAGCGCGATCTGAACGAACGTCGGATACCTGACGTATTGGTGAGAGAACGAACGGATCATTTCCGGCTTCAGGCGGAACCCCAGCCCTTCGACGTCGGCTTCCGTGACTTCCCCGACCGATGGCAACAAACTTTGCAACGCCGAAGTCTCTTTCGCCGTAAGGGGTGGAACCTCCAGCGGTTCGGAAACGAACCCGGGCCATTCGGCGCTCTCGATGCAGGCTCTTACCGTAGAAACGGCGCCCTTCGCCGGCAGCACGCCGCCGACGGTCAGCATCGGGGCGCTATCCCGGTAAGGCACGGTGAACGCGGGTGTGAACCCTCCGGGCCTGCCGAACTCGATGGCCTGGTCGATCATGTAGCCGGACAGGATTTCAGCCACGGTGGCGGCGATCCTGTCGTCCTTGAAGTCGTCCGCCCCGGCATCGTGCCGGACCGCGTTGCCGTAGATGCCCCGCAGGGTCTCCTCGCGGAGGCTGGGCGAACCAACCCCCTTGTTGCCCACGTTGACGGTTACGAGAAGCACGGTATTGGGCGGGGCGTTCACGACGACGCGCTGGATATCGTCGCGAACCGACGCCACCGGCCCATAGTCGTAGTCGAGCCATACGACCCATGGCTTCTTCCCGAAAAGTTCGTCTTCGTGCAGGTTGTCGAGCACCTCGCTCGAAGGTGCCTCCACGACGCGAACCGTTCGGAATGGCTTGTTGAACTCTGCACGGGACGCACCGATCGGGTCCTTTTCCATCGACAGCATGTCCTGAATGCCGAGCCTCTTGTGGGCCAGGACGAAGTCGGTGAACCAAATCGATCCAAGACCGATGAAGGCGGATTCCCGGAGCGAGAGACATCTGTCGAGTTCGGCGAGCGCATCGAACACGATCAGGCGTTGGATCGCCTTGTTCGTTCGGAGGCTGTAATTGACGGTATCGAAGCTGGCCATCTATTCGTCCTCAACCAGCTCCTGCTCGGCGAACTCGAAGGACGCAACGCCAACCTCCTTCGGGGACATGCCGGGTTGCCGAAACGCCTCCGCCAGGGCGCGGACCCGCTCTTCCTCCATCCGATAGCTGATCGTCTTGTCTCGACGATGTTCCCTGGGGGTCAACTGCGGAAGGATCATCTTCGGCGCCTGAGCGAGGGAAAACGCCGACACCGGCGTTGCCGTCGCTTCCGCCTGCTTGGCCTCGGGCAGCGAGGCCTTTCTCTGATTGGTGTACTCGATCCAGGTCTTCGTTATGTCCCGCGTCTGACCCATTGTCGCGCGGTATACCGCCGAACTTTGGTCCACGCTCCGCTTGGTCGTCGTTAGCGGGAGGTTGACGGCGTCCTTGGCGGAAATGAGAATGAGGCCCACGAAGCCGGCGTATTGCGGGTGCCACTTGGGAACGCCGTTCTCGCCCCAGCCAGTGGCTTCGCTTTTGTTCGCCGCGATGACGACGCGATCATTGCAGAGCACGTACCAACCCCACCGGTCTTCAATGCCCTCCAACGCATCGGGGTCGTTGTCGTCGAGCGGGCGCGCGCCCATTCCCGCGATGATGTCCACCTTGACGTCGTCGACGCACAGCTCCGTGCGAACCGGCGTGATGTCGGCGGCGGCGAGAATCTCGAATTTTATCCCTTGCAACGCTTTGCCGTTCAGAGAGATGGTCAGGCCGAAGCTCAAGAACCGGGCGTAGTCCCGCCGCAGTGTCCCTGCGAGCTCGTTGACAAACGTGGGATTGCCGAACTCCGCCGCGACGCCGTCGTGCAGCGATTCCACGACGATTTCGACGCCCGGCTCCCCCAGGTCGGCGGCTTCTTCGAGGTCGAAGTCCCAAGGGTCCGGCTTGGCCAGCCACGCAGGCACGTTGATAGGTGCGGCGAATGACGAGAGCGCGCCGTCCGCCTGACGATAGGTGCTGTGGACGCGGATTGTCTCGCCTAGCTTGAACACGGCGCGCTTCATGCCGATCCCGTACACCCCGATCGAGTAGGGGTCGTTTTCCGCGTCATCCCTGCGCCCGAACGTGAACGCGTAGTCCGTCGCGTCGTCCAGCGAGATCCCGCCGCAATTGTCGCGGACGCGGAAGCGATCGGCGGAAAACTCGATGTCGATGCGGTAGGGCGAATAGTCCGGCTCTTGATCCAGCGTTGTCGGCGGCGAACCGAGGCGAACGCTGGCCGCGTCCACGGAATTATCGACCAAGTCCAGGATGCAGTCAGACAGCGAGATGTCGCGCGTGATCATCCTGACGAAAAACGCCTTCGTAGGATTGGCTTTGGCTGGCGGAAGCGACATCAGCTCTCCGATCGCGGACCCTCATGGCGACGCTAGCGCGCGCGATGTCGCCCGCACAACCCCTGGCGCCGACCCAAACACGCCCGCCTTGCTCGCCCTGGCCATCGCGCCTAGGCTGGCGCGCCTTTTCGGGGGAAGCGCGTTCAGGAGACATGGCGGCGCACTATCTGGAGTTCGAGCGGCCGATCGCCGAGCTCGAGGCCAAGATCGAGG
>DATKRO010000084.1:0-5597 GCA_035532115.1 Caulobacteraceae bacterium
CTAAGCACGCGCCAACACCCCGCGTCAACGGATCGGCGCGACGTGGAAACGTCCGGTCCGGTGCTTCGCTCCTCCGGCGCCCTGAGAGAGCCCGTTCGTCATGCCGCAAGCTCGCGAGCCGTCGTGCCTCTCGGCCCTCAGCTCCCGTAGAGTTCGGCGAACTCCTTGCGGCGCGGGCCCAGGTAGCCGAACAGGAAGGCGGCCACCTTGCGCATCTGGATCTCCTCGGAGCCCTCGGTGATGCGGTAGCGGCGGTGGTGGCGGAAGATGTGCTCGAAGGGCTTGTGGCGCGAGTAGCCGATGCCGCCGTGCACCTGCATGGCCCGGTCGGCCGCCTCGCAGACCAGCCGGTTTGACCAGTAGTTGCACATGCTGACCTTGTCGGAGAGCTGGCGCTCCACCTCGCGGTGCGGCATGCGGTCCATCTCCCAGGCGGTCTTGCGGATCAAGAGGCGCAGCATCTCGGCCTGGGTCGCCAGCTCCACCAGCGGCCACTGGATCGCCTGGTTGTCGGCCAGGGGCTTGCCGAACGGCTTGCGCTGGCGCGCATAGCGCACGCTTTCCTCGATGCAATAGACCGCCGCGCCCAGCGACGAGGCCGCCTGGCGGATGCGGTTCTGGTGCACGAAGCTCTGGCCGAGCCGCAGGCCCTGGCCCTCGACGCCCCAGATGGCGTCGTCGGAGACCCAGATGTCGGTGAGGCTGACGCGGGGGTGGTCGGTGGGCATGTTGAAGGTCCAGAGCCACTCCTCGATCTTCACCCCGGGATCGGTCGCCGGCACCAGGAAGACGGTGATGCCGCCCGCATCGCCGTCCTCGCCGGAGGTGCGGGCGAAGACCATGATGTGGGTGGCGACATGCATGCCGGTGGTCCACATCTTCTCGCCGTTGATGCGCCAGCCGGCGACGCCGTCCTTCTCCTCGCGCACCGCGCGCGTCTCCATGAAGGTGGCGTCCGAGCCGTGGTTGGGCTCGGTGAGGCCGAAGCCGGAGCGGATCTGGCCCTTCAGCAGGGCGTCGCCATAGCGCTCGTACTGGGCGTTGGTGGCGAACTCCTTGAACATCAGGATGAAGGGGTTGTTGCCGACGATGGAATGCTCGTTCTGCAGGTCGTTGTGCAGGCCAAGTCCCTTGGCGGCCAGGTGCTCGCGGATCACCGCCATGGCGAGGTTGGAGCCGCCCTTGCCGCCCATCTCGCGCGGCCAGGCGAAGCGCAGGTGTCCGGCCGCGTCGGCCCGGCGTCGCGCCTCGGCGAGCAGCGCCTCCCATTCGTGGCGCGGCAGGCCGTCCCGGTCCCAGTCGGTGCGCGCCCATTCGCGGCGATGGTCGAAGAAGCGGATGTTGTCGTCCTGCCGCTCCAGCGGCTTGATCTCGGCCTCGATGAAGCGGTCGAGCTCGGCCAGATAGTCCTGCAGGTCCTGGTCGATGGAAAAGTCCATGGCAGATCTCCTCCTGAATGCCGTCTCTCTGGTTCAGTCGCCGGCGCGCTCGGCCAGCGCGGCGCGATAGCCGCCATAGCTGGGCTGATCGACGGCGAGCTTGGCGAGCGTCGTGGCCCAGAGGTGCTGCTTCAGCCCCGGCGCCGCGAGGTCGATCTCGCCGGCGGCGATGCGGCGCGCCAGCTCGGCGTTGAGCTGCACGAGGCTGCCCGCCACGCCCGGCATCAGCGCCTTCAGGCGCTCGAGTTCGGCCGCGTCCTCGGCGGGCGCGAGCTCCAGCTCGCGGCGCATCATCTCCAGCGCATTGGCGGCGACGCGGGCCTGGAACGAGGTCGCGCCGCTGGTCTCGGCCGCGACCACGCCGCGCAGGAACTGCGCCACCGCGCCGATGATCTCCGCCGGGCTGGGCTGGTCCTGCATTTCAGGGGGCCAGCAGGCGCATGAGGTCGACCTCGTTCTCGGAGGTGCGCCGGGCGATCACGGCGCGCTCCACCGAGGGGTCGGCCCCGCGGAAGGCCGCCGCCATGCTGGCGCACATCACCCCCCAGCGCATCGAGCCATAGACCTCCCACCAGAGCGCGTGGTCGCGCTGCACCGGCGCGCCGCCGGCGGCCTCGTAGCCGGCCCAGAGATCCTCGCGCTCGCCGAAGCCGCCGACGGGCCTGTCCATCTGGCCAAAGCGCCACGAGCCGGTGCAGATCCAGCCGAAGTCCTCCATCGGGTCGCCGACGTGGGCGATCTCCCAGTCGAGCACGGCGCGCACCCCCTCGGGGCCGATCATCAGGTTGCCGTTGCGAAAGTCGCCGTGCACCAGCTTCAGCGAAGCCGGGTCGGGCGGGCAGCGCTCGCCCAGCCAGCGCAGCGCCAGCTCGATCACCGGCCGCG
This sequence comes from Caulobacteraceae bacterium, assembly GCA_035532115.1. Classification (GTDB taxonomy): domain Bacteria; phylum Pseudomonadota; class Alphaproteobacteria; order Caulobacterales; family Caulobacteraceae; genus Acaudatibacter. Next base: position 2,325 of record DATKRO010000084.1, read on the forward strand.
GCCAGCCCGAGGCCCGGTAGGTGGCCAGGTGCTGCTCGAGGAGCTGGCGCGGGCTCTGGCGGCGCAGGCCCGGGAACTCGGCCGCGTCCATGGCGTGGATGCGCGCCAGGATCTCGCCGCACTGGCGCGCCAGGAAGGTGCGCGTCTTCGCGAACGCCTCCTGGCGCACGATGCGCCCGCCCAGGGTCTCGCCCTCGACGAAGCCCATGATGAAGCCGCGGCCGAGACCGTCCTCGGGGGCGAGCACGTGGCGCACCGGCGGCGCCGGCACGCCGGCCCGCGCCGCGGCCTGGATCAGCCGCGCCTCGGTTTCCAGGCCCACCGCGGTCTCCGAGACGCGCGTGCCGCCGGGCGCGCGGCGCAGCACCAGCGGCGTGACCGCGCCGCCGGCCTCGACCAGATCGAAGCGCCAGACCTCCTGGGTGGCCCCCGCCGTCATCCGCCGCAGATCGCGCGCGCCCTCGCCGCCGAGCCGCGCCCGCGCCAGCGCGTCCAGCCCCTCGGCGAGGGCCGCCGTCCCGGCCGCTGCAGCGCTCTGCGCCACGCGCGTTCGTCCTCCCGCCTTGCTCGTGCGGCGACCCTAAAGGAGCCGGCGAAGCGCTCCAATGGTCACGTGGCGGCAAGGCGCCCCCGCCTTTTTCCGTCACCCCGGCCGGAGCGTAGCGGAGATCCGGGGCCTGACCCTCCGGTTCCCGAGCGACATCCAGCTCGGCCGGGGCCCAGTCTGGCCCCGGCTCTGCGGCCCGCTGGCGCGAGCCTCCGGCCGGGGTGACGGAATCGGGTGCAGCGGCTAAGTTTCAGTCATGTCCGACCGTTTCCCGTGCCCGGGTGCGGCGGCACGGCAAAGAGTTCGGGCTGACGAGACGCTCATCATCGCCGTCACCCCGGGCCAAGCGAAGCGCGAGCCGGGGCCGGACGGGCCGCTGCCAAGCTGGAATTCGTCTTGGAAGCGGCGGGTCCGGCCCCGGATCGCCCTTTCAGGCCGTCCGGGGAGACGGCGATGATGGTCAAACCTCCGCGAATTAGCCCTTTCGCAATCCGACCGCATCGCCGTGGGTGCGGCGGGAGCGTGGGTTGTGGGGCGCCGGTGCGGTGAATAGGGTAGGGCGACGAAGCGTCGGGACCCCTTGGCCATGGGCTATGTCGAGAAGGTGCTGCAGCCGGGCGAGCAGATCAGCTACCACGGGCGGCTGCACTGGGTGGTGTATCTCTCGGGCGTTCTCGTGGTCCTGCTGGCCGCGGCCATCGCCATCGGCGCGGTGATTCTGGTTGCCGACGTCGCCATGCGCAACGTCTTCGTGCTGGGCGCGGCGGTGTTCCTGGCGCTGGGCCTCTATCAGCTGGCGCGCGCCTGGATCGCCTGCGTCAACACCGAGATCATCGTCACCAACCGGCGCATCATCTTCAAGACCGGCTTCATCTCGCGCAGCTCGATTGAGATGAATCTCGACAAGGTGGAGAGCGTGGTGGTGCGCCAGGGCATAGCCGGACGGCTGTTCGACTTCGGCACCCTCGTCATCCGCGGCGTCGGCGCCGGGCTGGAGCCGGTGGCCAACGTCGCCGCCCCGCTGGAATTCCACAAGCACGTCAACGCCGCGGCAGGCTGAGACGCACGCTCGTCAGGCGGCCGCCTCGGCGGTGGCGGCGTCGGCGACGAAGCCGGGCCAGTTGCCCATGTATTCGACGAAGGCGGGGCTGAGGCCCTCGGCGGCGAGGTGGGCGCGGGTGACGGGCGTGGCGATCGGCCGGAAGTCCGCATCGGTGGCGGCGCGCCTCGCGTAGTCGTGGTGCAGGATGGCGGCGCGGCCGACGATGGGAAAGTCGGCGCCCCGCGCCATGACCTGGCGCGCATCGGCGGCGCTCATGATCTTGCCGGCGACGCCGAGCCGCGTTCTGCCCCGCGGCAGTTCGGTGAACCAGTCGAGCAGCGGCCTTTGCTGAAATGCTTCCTCGACCGGGATCTTGAAGACGTCCCAGAGCGACATGTCGAGCCAGTCGAGCCGGCCCGACCCCATCACCTGGCGCGCCAGATCCAGGATCTCCGCCAGCTTCAGCCCGAAGCGCTCCGGCGAGAGGCGCAGGCCGAGCAGGAAATCCGGCCGGCAGCGCGCCCGCACCCCCGCCAATATGTCGCCGACGATGCGCGCGCGGCCCTCGGCCGAGCCGCCGAAGCGGTCGGAGCGGCGGTTGGTCTCGGCCGAGAGGTACTGGCACAGGACGTAGCCGTGCGCGCCGTGGATCTCGACGCCGTCGAAGCCGGCGCGCTCGGCCCGCACCGCGGCCTCGATGAAGTCCTCCGCCAGGGCTTCGGTCTCGGCGGTGGAGAGCGCCCGCGCCCCGGTCTTCTCGTCGGCGGAGGGCGCCAGCGGGGCCTCGCCGATCAGCGTCGCGGGCGAGCGCATGCCGGCGTGGTGCAGCTGCGCCAGCGCCAGGCTGCCCTCGGCCTTGATGGCGGCGGCGAGGCGCGTCAGCCCCGGCAGGTGCTCGTCGCCGAAGATGCCGAGCTGGCCCGGAAAGCCCTGGCCGGCGCGCTGGACGTGGGCCGCGCAGGTCATCACCGCGCCGAAGCCGCCCTTGGCGCGCATGGTCAGCCAGCGGAACTCCTCGTCGGAGAGCCGCCCGTCGGCATGGCTCTGGCAGTTGGTGAGCGGCGCCAGCATGAAGCGGTTGGGCGCCGCCGGGCCGTGGGCGAAGGCGAGGGGAGAGGCAAGGTCGATGGTCATGCGCTGAAATTCGGTCTTCCGCTTTCGAGGAACGCGGCGGGCGCGCCCCGCGCCCGTACCTGGGTCGCCGCCCCGCGCAGGTCAAGATTGCCGCAAGGGGAAGCGGACGCGCCGCGGCGCGTCGATGCCGACCACGGACGTATCGAGACCCGCGCCGTCACCGTCACCCACGATGTCGACTGGCTGCAACAGCGCCATCAATGGCCCGGCCTGGCGAGCGTCGTCATGGTCGAGAGCACCCGCCAGACCGCCGACAAGATCGAGCGCGAGACCCGCTTCTACATCACCTCCCTGGCTCTCATGGCCGTCCATCTCGGCGCCTTCGTCCGCAAGGTCGCCGCATGGGACGACGAGTTCCTCGCCAGCCTCGTTAGCCAATAATCAACTCACCCGATTCCCCTGTACGGCGCCCAAACACGCCCGCCTTGCTCGCCCTGGCCATCGCGCCTAGGCTGGCGCGCCTTTTCGGGGGAAGCGCGTTCAGGAGACATGGCGGCGCACTATCTGGAGTTCGAGCGGCCGATCGCCGAGCTCGAGGCCAAGATCGAGG
>DATKRO010000085.1:0-13750 GCA_035532115.1 Caulobacteraceae bacterium
CCTCGTCCTTGGCGCGTCGGCGGGCCGAGCGGACGCGGACCCTGGCGAAGCGCGAAGACAAGGTCTCGTTCGTGCCTTCGCGCCATTCGACCTCACGCCAGGCGCTCTGCGGCAAGCGCAAGGCCAGCTGCTTGGCCGACAACGCGCTCTAGCGCACCGCCTTGGCCAGCTTCTCGATCGACTTCTCCAGCCGCGAAAAGCCCTGGGTCATGCAGGCCATGATGGCTTCGGCGTCGCCGCTCGCACCGACGGCCCCGGCATGGCCGTTGGCCTTGCCCTTGCGGGCGCCGCCCGCCTTGTCGCGCACGCAGGCGTAGGCCTCGCGCAGCCGGGCGCCGCTGTCCTCCTCCTCGGCGATGTACCATTGCAGGAGGTTGCAGGTCATCGGGTCGTAGGCGCCCTCGGCCATCGCCTTCCGAATCTCGCCGAAGGTGTCGTCCGGCGTCTCGCGCGCAGGTCCGATCTTCTCCAGGTCGCCGATGCGCGGATCGGCGTACCGCGCCAGCCGCTCGCCAGCCGCGGGGTCGCGCCGGTGGCGCAGCGAATAGCCGAGCTCGGAAAGCCGGCGGCAGAACACCTCGCCATGGCTGGTTTCGCGCGCCGCGACCAGGCGCAGCGTACAGGCGAGATCCTCGTCCGGCGTCGCCTCCGCCCAGGCCGTGAGGTACTGGCCGGCGTTCGACTCGGCGAGTGAAATGGCGTTGAGAAGACCGAGATACGACGGCTTCTCGGCGGCGGCGGTCATGGCCATGGGTCTGATCTCCTGCGGGCGGACTTCGGACGCGTACCCGAACCTAGGCGCCATTTCGCGGGCGCTGCAATCGCCTTGGCGGAACGACGTCGGGTCAATCGCAGGCTAACGGCGCTTGCGACGCTCGTCGCCGCCGATGACGACGTTCGCGGCCAGGCTGACCAGCCAGATCACCACGGTGGCGAGGATGGCCGGCACGAGGCCGTGGATCACGTAACCGTGCACGCCGAAACGGTGCAGGATCCAGCCGACCAGCAGCACCATCGCTCCGTTCACCACCAGCAGGAACAGCCCCAGGGTGACGATGGTGATCGGCAGCGTCAGTATGGTCACGATCGGCCGCACCAGGGCATTGACGAGCCCGAGCGCCAGGCCGGCGACGATCAGGGTCCCCAGCCCGTGCACATGCACGCCGGGCACGATGTAGGAGGCGACCCAAAGGCCGATCGCGGCGACCAGGGCGCGCAGCAGGAAGCGGGTCATCTTCGTCCTCCAGATTGACGTTAACGTAAGAGGAAGCTAGAACCTGCCGGCGGCGGCTGGGAGGAAACCCTGTCGCGACGCCATCAGGGAGAGCGTCATGCCCATGGAACTGCGGCGCCCCGAGCGCACCTTCACAATTCGCCAGCTGTGCCTGGAGTTCAAGTGCACGCCACGCGCGCTGCGCTTCTACGAGGACAAGGGCCTGCTCGCCCCGGCCCGGCAGGGCCTCAACCGGGTCTATTCCTACAAGGACCGCGCCCGGCTGCAGCTGATCCTGCGCGGCAAGCGGGTGAACCTGTCGCTGGCCGAGATCCGCGAGATCCTCGACCTCTACGACAAGAACGACGGCGGTGCGGCGCAGAACGCCAAGGCGCTGCGCAAGTTCCGCGAGCGCATCGTCGTGCTCGAGCAGCAGCGCGAGGACCTCGACCACGCCATCGCCGAGCTGCACGGCGCCTGCACGCGGCTCGAGGAGTCGCTCGCCAAGAGCCGCCCCGACCTGCTGCCCCAGGCCGAGGAATACGACAAGATCGTGCGCGCCCGCGTCGACGGCCGCCACCCGGAACTCGCCGGCGGTCGCTAGAGCGCGTTCCGCAAAAGTGGAACCGGTTTTGCACCCGAACGCGCTCCAGCGGTTCGAATCCAGAGCACGATTCAGCGATCGGACGAGTCCGTCCGATCGCATCGTGCTCTAGCGGGACGGCCCGGCGTCGGGTTCGCCACGCTCCAGCCGCCGCACGCGCCGCGATCCCTGCTATAGGGCGCGAAACCTCTGCGGGAGATCTCGATGACCTATCGGCCGCCGGTGCGCGAGCACCTCTTCCTGCTGCGCGACGTGCTGGAGATCGACAGGTTCGCCAACCTGCCGGGATTCGCCGAGGCGTCCATGGACGTGGTCGAGCAGATCCTCGAGGAGGGGGCGAAGTTCTGCGCCGAGGTGCTGGCGCCGCTCAACGCCGTCGGCGACAAGCATGGCTGCGTCTGGAACCCCGATGGCTCGGTGAGCACGCCGCCGGGGTTCAGGGAGGCCTACCGGGCGCTGGTCGATGGCGGCTGGCCGGCGCTGGGCGTCGAGCCGGCCTTCGGCGGCCAGGGCCTGCCGGCGGTGGTGAACCTCGCCTTCAGCGAGATGAGCTCGGGCGCCAACATGGCGTTCGCCATGTATCCCGGCCTCACCCACGGCGCATATTCCGCCATCCTCGCCGGCGGGTCGGAGGCGCAGAAGGCGCTCTATCTGCCCAAGCTCGCGAGCGGCGAGTGGGGCGGCGCCATGAACCTCACCGAGCCGCAGTGCGGCACCGACCTGGGGCTGATCCGCACCAAGGCGGTCGCGGCGGGCGACGGCAGCTACCGGATCTCGGGCCAGAAGATCTGGATCTCGTCGGGCGAGCACGACCTCGCCGCCAATATCGTCCATCTGGTGCTGGCGAGGATCGAAGGCGCGCCGGAGGGGACCCGGGGCATCAGCCTCTTCATCGTGCCCAAGTTCGTTCCCGACGCGAGCGGCCAGCCGGGTGCGCGCAACGCCGTCGCCTGCGCCGGGCTGGAGGAGAAGATGGGCATCCACGGCAACGCCACCTGCGTCATCAGTCACGAGTCCGCGACGGGCTGGCTGGTGGGCGAGGCGAACCGCGGCCTTTCGCTGATGTTCGTGATGATGAACGAGGCGCGGCTCGGCGTCGCCCTGCAGGGCCTGGCCGTGGGCGAGGCGGCCTATCAGGCGGCGGCCGAGTTCGCCAAGGAGCGCCTGCAGGGCCGCGCCCTCGCCGGTCCGAAGAACCCGGACGGTCCGGCCGACCCGATCCTGGTGCATCCGGACGTGCGCCGCATGCTGATGGACGCCAGGGCGGTCCTGGAAGGCGGCCGGGGGTTCCTGTTCTGGACCGCGCTCCAGGGCGACCTGGCGCGGCGCCACCCCGACGAAGCGGTGCGACGCAAGGGCGAGGACTACATGGCCCTGATGACGCCGGTGCTGAAGGGCTTCCTCACCGACCGCGGCTTTGCGATCGCCTCGGACTCCATGCAGGTGCACGGCGGCTCCGGCTTCACCGAGCATTTCCCGGCCAGCCAGTACCTGCGCGATTGCCGCATCGCCCTCATCTACGAGGGGACCAATGGCGTCCAGGCGCTGGACCTGGTCGGCCGCAAGCTTGCGGCCAATGGCGGGCGGGCGGTGATGGGCTTCTTCGCCGACGTCGACGCCTTCGTCGAGGCGAACGCCGAGGATGAGACCCTGGCCGCGTTCACCCAGGGCCTCGCCGCCGCCAAGGCGCAGCTCCAGGAGGCGACCTTCTGGCTGATGCAGAATGGCGCCGCCAACCCGGACAGCGCCGCGGCCGCTTCCACCGACTACATGCACCTCTTCGGCCTCGCCGGGCTCGCCTGGGCCTGGGCGCTGATGGCCAAGGCGGCCCTGGCGAAGACCGCCGCGGGCGCGGCCGATCCGTTCTGCGACAACAAGCTCATCGTCGGGCGCTACTTCCTCCAGCGCGTCCTGCCGCAGGCCGCGACCCACCTCGCCAAGCTCAAGACCGGCGCCGAGGCCTTGATGGCGCTGCCCGCCGAGGCCTTCTGATGGCGAGGTTCCACGTCAGCGTCGACTGGCGCCTCGAGGGCGATTTCCTGGCCAAGCGCTACTCGCGCGCCCACGAGATCAGCTTCGAGGGCGCCCTGGTGGTCCCCGGTTCGCCCGCCCTCGCCCTCGTACCGGCGCCCCTGGGGCGCGACGGCGCCATGGACCCGGAGTCGGCGTTCATCGCGGCGCTCTCGGCCTGCCACATGCTGTGGTTCCTCGATCTCGCCGCCAGCGCCGGTCTGGTGGTGGCCGCCTATCGCGACGAGGCCGAGGGAACCCTGGCCAGGATCGCGCCTGGCCGGCAGGCGATGACCCGCGTGGTGCTTCGCCCCCGCATCGAGTTCTCCGGCGAGCGCCGTCCAGCGCCCGGCGAGGTGGAAGCCCTGCACGAGAAGGCGCACGCGCTCTGTTTCATCGCCAATTCCGTGAGGACCGAGGTGGTGGTCGAGAACGTTGCGCCGCCGTGACCTCGGGCGCGCGCGACGCCGCTCGTAGAGCGTTGCTTTGGTTAATCAAATCCGACGCCGGGCGCAGGAGCGACTTTACCATTGCTTATCCCGGCGCGGCGATGATGGCCGGCGAAAGGATCTCTGCGCTCATGGCCACCGCGGAACTCGACCACGAGACCCTCGAGGCCGCGCCGAAGCTGACGCGGCTGAAGGTGCTGGTGATCGACGATCATGAGATCAACCGCATGGCGGTGGGGATGATCCTGAAGCCGACGGGCGCCCAGGTGACCTGCGCCAATCCGGCCGAGGCGCTGGAGCTGCTGGCCCGCCGCCCGTTCGACGCCATCGTCACGGATGGCGCCATGCCCGGCTATCCCGGACGCGGCGCGCGCCGGCTCCTGGGCGACCTCGCGGGCCCCAATCCCAGCGTGCCGGTGGTTTCGATCTCCGGGCGGGGCGAGCCGGAAGCGCCCGACGTCAGTCTGGCCGCTGGCGTGCGCCTCACCATCGGCCGCCGCATCGATCCGGCAGCGCTTTGCGCGGCGCTGGGCGCGCTCATGGGCCGCGACGAGGACGTGGCGGCCGTCGCCTGAGGGGCGTCCCCGAGCCAGGCGCGAGCCCGGTCCCGCAGCGCCGCCTCGTTCTTCAGCTCGCACTCCCAGACCGTCTCGACGCGCCACCCTGCGGCCGCGAGCGCGACGCGCACGGCGCCGTCGCGGCTGCGGTTGCGCGCGATCTTGGTCGTCCAGTAGCCGCGGTTGGCCTTGGGCACGCGCGCGCCGCGGGCGCAATCGTGGCCGTGCCAGAAGCAGCCGTGGACGAAGATGGCCAGGCGGCGCCCGGCGAGCACGATGTCGGGCCTGCCCGGCAGGTCCGCCCGGTTCAGCCGATAGCGGCCGCCCATCGACCAGATCAGCCGCCGCACCTGGCGCTCGGGCGCGGTGCCCTGCCCCTTCACCTTGCGCATCACCGCCGAGCGCTGCAGCGGTCCGAAGACGTCGGTGGAGTTCACAGCCCCTCGAAGAGAGCGGTGGAAAGATAGCGCTCGGCGAAGCTGGGGATGATGGTCACGACGAGCTTGCCCGTCATCTGCGGCCGCGACGCCACGTCGAAGGCGGCGGTCAGCGCCGCGCCCGAGGAGATGCCCACCGGCACGCCCTCGATGCGGGCGCACTTCCTGGCCATGTCGAAGGCGTCCTCGTTGCTCACCTGGATCACCTCGTCCATGATGCCGCGGTCGAGGATCGCCGGCACGAAGCCGCCGCCGAGGCCCTGGATCTTGTGCGGCCCGGGCTGGCCGCCGGACAGCACGGGCGAGCCGGCCGGCTCGACCGCCACCATCCTCACCGAGGGCTTCCTCGCCTTCAGCACCTGGCCGACGCCGGTGATCGTGCCACCGGTGCCGACGCCGGAGATCACGACGTCCACCGCGCCCTTGGTGTCGTTCCAGATCTCCTCGGCGGTGGAGACGCGATGGATCAGCGGATTGGCGGGATTCTCGAACTGCTGCGGCATCACCGAGCCCTTGATCTCGGAGAGCAGCTCGCGCGCCCGGGCCACCGCGCCCTGCATGCCGCGCTCGGCCGGGGTCAGCTCGAGGCGGGCGCCCAGCAGCACCAGCATCTTGCGGCGCTCGATCGACATGCTCTCGGGCATCACCAGGATCAGCCTCAACCCCTTGGCCGCGGCGACGAAGGCGAGCGCGATGCCGGTGTTGCCGCTGGTGGGCTCGATGATGGTGGTCTGCGGCCCGATCAGTCCCTTGGCTTCCAGCGCCTCGATCATGGAAACGCCGATGCGGTCCTTCACCGACGCGATCGGGTTGAAGAACTCCAGCTTGGCCAGCACCTCGCCCCTGGGCTTCAGGAGCGCGCTGAGCCGCGGCAGGCGGATCAGCGGCGTGTCGCCGATGGTGTCGAGGATGGAATCGTAAATCTTGCCGCGGCCGGCGCGCTGATAGCGGGCGGCGTCGTACTCGTGCGAGGCTGTGTCCATTGAGCGTCCTTCGAGGGCGAGAGCCGACCCCGCGCTAGCTAACTTAGGCTCTGGCGGAGAGTTTGGAAACGCTCAGGCCGACACGCTCAGGCCGACACGCTCAGGCCGCCGCCTCGGCCGGCGCTGCGCCCAGGAGCAGGGGTTCCAGGATCTGCGCCGCGATCTGACGCACCACCGGCACGGCGACGCCGTCCCCCGCCAGGCGCAGGGCGGCGTTCGCCGACGCCGGCAGCCGGTAGCTCTCCGGCAGGCCCATCAGCCGCGCGGCCTCGCGCGGGGTGATCAGCCGGCTGCGCACGGCGCCCTGGTCCACGACGACGACGAACTGTCTCGAGGAGCCGCCGGCCGGCGTCCTGAGGCACCCCGCCAGCCCGTCGAACCGCACCTCGGCGCGCTGACGCCCGCCGCGCATGCGCCTGAAGACGGCGCCCACGCGGCGCTCGCCCGATCCGATCGCCGCCGCGAGCCGCGCCCGGTGCAGATCATCCATCATCGCCAGCAACGCCGCGGTCTTCTCGTCCGAACGCCAGACGACGGCCCCGTCCGGCTCCAGCAGCGTCCCGAGATCGAGGTTGCGGCGCGGCGGGTCGGCCAGTCGCCAGTCGATCCAGCGCGCTTTCAACGAAGCCGGCAGGCGCGCCTGGGCGAGGCGCACGGCGCGGCTCGCGCTCGGGGCGCCGGCGAGCCGCCCGGCGCACTCGAGCGTGGCGACGATCACCGCCCTCGGACGCGAGTGGGGCAGGAAGCGGGCGGCATCGACCTCGAGCGCGCCGAAGCTGTAGCCGGCGCCGGCCAGGGCGGCGCAGACCGCCTCGAAATCGCGGCCGCCGTGCGAGGTGAACAGGCCGACGACGTTCTCGAGGACGATCGCGCGCGGGGCGCGGCCCTGCGCGGCGAGCGCCTCCATCAGCCACCAGAAGCCGAAGAAGGCCGACGAACGCGCGCCCGAAAGCCCGGCGCGACCGCCGGCGAGGCTCAGATCCTGGCACGGGCTGGAGGCCCAGGCCAGATCTGCGCGTCCCGGCAGGTCGTGCGGGCGGAGATTCCACACGTCGCCCGCATGCAGATGCTCGCCGCCGAAGTTGTCGCGATAGGCCCCGGCCTTGACGGCGTCGAAATCGTTGGCGAACCGGCACTCCCACGCGGCGCCCAGCCCAAGCCGCGCCATGCCGCCGCCGGCGAAGAACTCGTAGAAGGTCAAGGGTGCGCGACTCATCTGTCGCGAACTCTGAAGCGATTTGCGCGCCCTGTCTCTGGCCCGTCGGGTCGTTCGAGACGCCCGCCGTCGCGGCCTCCTCAGGCTGGCCAGGAGGGTGCGGTCGTGATCGCGTCATGGCGAGGAGGGACGCCTCTCCGCGTCTCGAACCACGCAAGCCGGGCGCCGCCATGCCGGCCGCTTTCCGGGCCGCTTTCCGGGCTTGGCGATCCAGGCCTTCGGCCGCACAATGTGACCGGCGATCAGGCAGCCTGAAGGGAGACGGCCATGGAGCGGCCCTATGATCTCGTCGTGCGCGGCGGGCTCGTCTACGACGGCACGGGCGCCGAGGGGTTCGAGGCCGACGTGGCGGTCAGGGACGGGCGCATCGCCGCCGTCGGGGAGGTGCGCGGCGCCGGCGCCGAGGAGATCGACGCGAGGGACAAGATCGTCGCGCCCGGCTTCGTCGACATCCACACCCACTACGACGGCCAGGCGACCTGGGAATCGCGCATGCAGCCCTCGTCCTGGCACGGCGTCACCACGGTGGTGATGGGCAACTGCGGCGTCGGATTCGCGCCGTGCCGGCCCGAGGACCGCGACCGGCTGGTGCGGCTGATGGAGGGCGTCGAGGACATTCCCTTCCCGGTGCTCGCCGAAGGGCTGCCATGGAACTGGGAGAGCTATCCCGACTACCTCGCCAGTCTGGAGCGCCGCCGCTTCGACATCGATATCGGCTCGCAGTTGCCGCATGCGGCGGTGCGGGTCTTCGTCATGGGCGAGCGCGGCGCCAACCGCGAGCCGGCCACCGGAGCCGACATCGCCCGCATGGCGCAGATCGCCAGGGCCGCGGCCGAGGCGGGCGCGTTGGGCTTTTCCACCTCGCGCACCTTGAACCACCGCACCAGCGACGGCCAGCCGACGCCGACCTTGACCGCGGGCGAGGACGAACTCACCGGCATCGCGCTGGGCCTCGCCGCCGCCGGCAAGGGCGTGCTGCAGTTCGTCTCCGATTTTGCCGACGAGGCGGCCGAGTTCGCCATGCTGCGCCGGGTGGTCGAGCGTTCGGGGCGGCCGATGTCGTTCTCGCTGGTGCAGAGCCCGGTAAGGCCCGACAACTACCGCACCCTGCTGGCCGCGGTGGACGATGCGGTCGCCGCGGGCCTGAAGATCAAGGCCCAGGTCGCCGCGCGCCCCGTCGGCGTGCTCTTCGGCCTTGAGCTGACCATGAACCCGTTCAGCCCCTGGCCGGTCTACAAGGAGATCTCCAGGCGGTCGCTGGCCGAGCGGGTGGCGCTGCTGAACGACCCGGAATTCCGCGAACGCCTGCTGTCGCATCCGCCCGAGGGCCGGGTGCGCGGTCGCTTGCGCGACTGGACCAACATGCATCCCGTCGCCGGCCTGCCCGATTACGAGCCGACGCCCGCGACCTCCATCGCCGCCATCGCCGAACGGACCGGCAAGGCGCCCGAGGTGGTGGCCCTCGATCATCTGGTGTCGCAGGACGGCCATTCGATGATCTACGTGCCGGTGCTCAACTATGCCGAGGGCTCGCTGGAGCCGGCGCGCCAGATGATCGGCCATGCGCACGCCATCCCGGGGCTTTCCGACGGCGGCGCCCACGTCGGCACCATCTGCGACGGCAGCTTCCCGACGACGCTCCTCACCCACTGGACGCGCGACCGCACCCGCGGGCCGAAGATACCGCTCGCCGACGTCATCCGCCTGCAGGCGCGCGAGACGGCGCGGGCGGTGGGCCTCGACGATCGCGGCGTGCTCGCGCCCGGCTATCGCGCCGACCTCAACGTCATCGACCACGCGCGCCTCACCCTGCATCCGCCGCAGGTCGCCTACGATCTGCCCGCCGGCGGCAGGCGCCTGCTGCAAAGGGCGAGCGGCTACTGCGCCACCGTGGTCGCCGGCGAGATCACCTACCGCGACGGCGAGGCGACCGGCGCTCTGCCCGGCCGCCTGCTGCGCGGCGCGAGGGCGGCGCCGGCGGCGGCGGCGCGCGTCCCGGCGGCGGCGGGATAGGGCGCGTCCAGTCGCCGGAACATCGGTGGCCTGGATTTGACAGGGCGCGCGCCTTCCCCTATTGCCGCGCGCTCACCCGAGCCTGACTTTCGGAGCCCGTTCCCCCGTGAAGCGCACGTTTCAGCCTTCCCGCCTCGTGCGCAAGCGCCGGCACGGCTTCCGCTCGCGCATGGCGACCAGGAACGGACGCAAGGTGATCGCGCGCCGCCGCGCCCAGGGCCGCAAGCGCCTGACGGCCTAGCGGCGCGATCCAGCCAAGCCGGAGGGGGCCACGCGGTCGTCGCTGCGACCTGAAACGTCCCCAGCCGCCCCGCCCCTCGAACGGCTGAGGAAGCGCGCCGATTTCCTGGCGGCGGCGAAGGGCCGCTCCCTGGCCAGGGGCGCGGTGCTGACGCAGGCGCGGCGGCGCGGCGACGGCGAGGCGCGGGTGCGCCTGGGCTTCACCGCCACGCGACGGATCGGGGGGGCGGTGGAGCGCAACCGCGCCAGACGGCGCATCAAGGAAGCCGTGCGCCTGGTCGCGCCGGGCTTGGTGGTCCCGGGGTGCGACTATGTGTTCATCGCCAGGGCCGGCGCCATCGCGCGCTCTTGGCCGGCGCTGCTTGACGACGTGAAAAGCGCGCTGATAAGGCTCGCCGCCGATCTTTGCGCCCCTGCGGGCGAAACCGCGGCGCCGCCCCCCACGTCCGCCCCCGCCGCAGCCCATGAAGAACGATAACCGCAACTTCCTGATCTTCGTCCTGGTGCTGCTGCCGCTGCTGGTGCTTTACGAGCTCTTCGTCGTCGAGCCGATCCAGAAGAAGCATCAGGCCGAGCAGGCCCAGGCGCAGGTTCAGGCGCAGGCCGCGGCCGCGATCGCCAAGCAGGCCGGCGTGCCGCTGGGCGCCAACGGCCAGCCGGTCGCCGTGGCGCTGCCGCTCGCCCGCGCGCTCGCCGCCTCGCCGCGGGTGGCGATCCGGACCCCGTCCCTGACCGGTTCGATCGGCCTGCGAGGCGCCGGGCTGGACGATCTCTTCCTGTGTGGGACCAACCCGCGCCCCGGCGATCCGACCTGCTATCACCAGAGCGTCGCCGCGGGCTCGCCGCCGGTGGACCTGCTGCGGCCGCTGGGCGCGGCGGACGCCTATTTCGCCGTGCTCGGCTGGCAGGGCTCGAACCTGACCGGCCTTCCCGACGAGGACACCCTGTGGACCCAGGCCTCGGCCGGACCGCTGACCCCGGAACACCCGCTGGAACTGACCTACGCCTCGCCGGCGGGCCTCCTGTTTCATCGCCAGATCGCGGTGGACAAGCTCGATCTCTTCACCGTCACCGACACGGTGCGCAACCAGGGAGCGGCGCCGGTCACCATCGAGCCCTACGGCTCGGTGCAGCGCCGCGGCCTGCCGCCCGACCTCGGCAAGGTGAACATCGTCCACGAGGGCGCCATCGGCGTGCTGGGCGGCACGCTGCGCGAAGCCAAGTACGCCGCCTGGAAGAAGAGCGCGGCGACGAAGCAGGGCGTCGCCGATCAGTACAGCTCGACCGGCGGCTGGCTCGGCATCACCGACAAGTACTGGATGACCACCTTCATTCCGCCCCAGAACGAGCCCGTCCAGGCGCAGTTCCGCGTGACCCAGCCCGGCGGCCTCGTCGATGACTACGAGACCGCCTACACCGGCCAGCCGCGCCTGGTCGCGCCGGGCGCCACGGTCAGCGAAGTCACCCACGTCTTCGCCGGCGCCAAGGTGGTGGCGACGCTGAACGCCTATGGCCAGGCGCTGCACGCCCCGCATTTCGTCAAGGCGGTGGACTGGGGGATCCTCGAAGTCCTCACCAAGCCGATGTTCGAGCTCCTGGACTTCTACGCCCGCCATCTGGCCAACTTCGGCCTGGCCATCCTGGCGCTCACGGTGACCATCCGGGTGCTGCTGTTCCCGATCTTCAACGCCTCCTACGCGATGTCGACGAAGATGAAAAAGGTGCAGCCTCAGATGAAGGCGCTGCAGGAGAAGCACAAGAACGACCAGCAGGCGCTGCAGAAGGAGACGATGGCGCTCTATCAGCGCGAGAAGATCAATCCGGTCACCGGCTGCATCCCCATGCTGGTGCCGATCCCGGTGTTCTTCTCGCTCTACAAGGTGTTCACCGTCACCATCGAGATGCGCCACGCCCACTTCCTCTGGATCAAGGACCTGTCGGCGCCCGACCAGACGACGATCTGGAACCTGTTCGGACTGATTCCCTGGGACCCGTTCACCAATGGCGTCGTGGAAGCGGCGATGCACCTGCCGTTCGTCGGCGGCATCGTCGGTCTGATCATGCACCTGGGGGCATGGCCGATCATCTATGGCGTGACCATGTGGCTGACCCAGCTAACCGGACCGCCGATGACCGGGGTGGATCCCACCCAGCAGAAGCTGCTGCGCCTGATGCCGTTCATCTTCATGTTCCTGTTCACCCAGTACACCGTCGGCATCGTCATCTATTGGTCGTTCTCCAGCGTCTTCACCATGACGCAGCAGTACGTGCTGATGCGCCGCTTCAAGGTTGACAATCCCATCGACGCCTTCTTCGCCAGATTCGCCCACAAGGCGTCGGGGTGAGCGCGGACTTCGGGCCGGCCGAGATCGAGGCGGCCCGCATCCTGTTCGCCCGGCCGGTGAGCTTCCTGATGGGAGCGGCGCTGATCGAGCAGCTGCCACCCCCCGACCTGCCCGAGATCGCCTTCGCCGGCCGCTCGAACGTCGGCAAGTCCAGCCTGATCAACGCCCTCGTCGGCCGCTCCGGCCTGGCGCGCAGCTCCGGCGATCCGGGCCGCACGCGCGAGGTGAACTTCTTCGTGCTGGACGATCGCCTGCGCCTCGTCGACCTGCCCGGCTACGGCTTCGCCAAGGCCTCGCGCGGCGAGACGCGGCGGTTCCAGAACCTGGCGCGGGCCTATCTGCGCGGCCGCCCCAACCTTCGCCGGGTCGTGCTGCTGATCGATGCGCGGCACGGTCTGAAGGCGCCGGACGCTGAGGCCATGGACGCCCTCGATGCGGCCGCGGTCTCCTACGAGCTGGTCCTCACCAAGGCCGACAAGCGCAGGTCCGGCGAGGTCGAGGCCGAACTCGCCCGGACGCTGCAGGCGGTGCGCAGGCGGCCGGCGGCCTTCCCGCGGGCGCTCGCCGCCTCGGCCCACGACGGCCAGGGCCTGCCCCAGCTGCGCGCCGAGATCGCCGCGGCCGCCCTGGGCGGGTCCGCCGGGGCCGCTTTCGAGTGACAGAGGCGGGGCGCTTCGTTATCGAGCGCCCCGATGAACCAGGCAACCGCCAGCCGCGAGGAGCAGGGCTGGGCCACGGCCAAGACCCTGGCCGAGGCCCTGCCCTACATCCAGCGCTACGATCGCGAGATCGTGGTGATCAAATATGGCGGCCACGCCATGGGCGACGAGCACCTGGCGCGCCTGTTCGCCGCCGACGCGGTGCTGCTGAAGCTGCTCGGCCTGCACCCGGTGGTGGTCCACGGCGGCGGCCCGCAGATCTCGCAGATGCTGGAGCGCGCCGGGGTGAAGTCCACCTTCGTCGACGGGCTGCGCATCACCGATGCGCCCACGATGGAGGTCGCGGAGATGGTGCTGTCGGGCGCCATCAACAAGGAGATCGCCAACTGGATCACCCTGGCCGGCGCCGAGGCCGACGTGCGCGGCGTCGGGCTTTCCGGCAAGGACGCGCGCCTGATCACGGTGGAAAAGGCGACCCGGACCCGCCGCGGCCCGGGCTCGGACCTGGAGGAGCCGGTCGATCTTGGCTTCGTCGGCGAGCCCACCCGCGTCGATCCTAAGCTGATCACCGCCCTCATCCGATCCGATGACGACTACGTGCCGGTGGTCGCCCCGATCGGCGTCTCGGCCGAGGGCCAGACCTACAACATCAACGCCGACACCGTGGCCGGCGCCCTGGCCGGCGCGCTCAAGGCCAAGCGCATGATCCTGCTCACCGATGTCGCCGGCGTGATCGGCGAATCCGGCGAGCTGATCCGCCAGATGAGCGTCGCCGAGGCCAGGGGCGCGATCGCCGCCGGGATCGCCACCGGGGGGATGATCCCCAAGCTGGAGACGGCCATCGCCGCCGTCGAGGCCGGGGTGGAATCGGCGGTGATCCTGGATGGCCGGCGGCCGCACGCCATGCTGGTGGAGCTGTTCACCGAGCACGGCGCGGGCACCCTGGTGCGGGCTTGACGAGAGCGCTGGCGCCTCGCGCGTCGAGGGGGGACGCATGACCGAGATCAGCCTGGCTGACCTGGAG
>DATKRO010000086.1:0-40647 GCA_035532115.1 Caulobacteraceae bacterium
CGAAGCGCCCGCCGCCACCGATACAACGGTGGAAATAGCGGCGCCGGCCAAGGCGCGCGGCGATTGGGCGGCGGCGCAGGCCGCGGCCGATGCAGCGGCGCAAATTTCGGCGTCGGAAGCTTCGCGCCAAGGCGATCCGCCAGGCCTCGCCACCGATGGAACGGTGGAAATAGCGGCGGCTCCCGAGGCGGACGACGATGGCGCGCCGGCGCCCGCCGCCACCGATACAACGGTGGAAATAACGGCGTCGGAGGCGCCGCGCCCCCGCGGCCCATCGGGCCTCGCCACCGATAGAACGGTGGAAACAACGGCGCCGCCGGCCGCGACTGCTCAGCCGCGGGTGGTCTGGAAATCCTCGGCGCACGGGCCGGGGGAATTCTGGTGATGCAGCGGCAGGACTGGAGGCGGTCCATCGGGGAGGCGGCCCTAGACAACGGACGCAATACGGGTATCGCGGCGACGAAGCGGCCGGCCGCCCCGTCAGCCGGCGGCGAAGTCCTTCACCCGCTGCTCCAGTTCCTGCACCAGCACCCGGCCGGTGGGGTTGGTGTCGGTCTGGATTGCGCCCTTGACCGCCGCCTTGATGGCGTCGATGTGGGCGTCGACCAGGAACAGCGGCGCCTCGGCCCGTTTGGCCGGATCGTCGATCAGCTTGCAGAGCGAGCCGGCGATGCGGGTGACCAGCGGATATTCATAGGTCGCGCCCAGCCCCTTCAGATCGTGGGCGCGCAGGTAGAGGCCTTCGGAGGCTTCCGGGGTCAGGCCCTCGCTGCGCACGCGCTGGCGCGCCGCCTCCAGCTTGGCGACCTCGTCGTTCAACCAGGCCGCGAAATTGCCGGACAGGCTCTTCAGGGCGGCTTCCGCCCTGGCGATCGCCGCCGGGTCGATGCCGCCGAGCCGTCCGCCGACCTTCAGCCTGAGGGTGTTGGGAACCTGGATCATCTGGCCCGGAATGGTGTCGGTCAAGCAAGCCTCCCCGCATTTGCCGCGCGGAGCCGGACGCTAGCGGAAAAGCCTTAACGACCCGTGACTTAGGCCGTGAACTGCTCGGCCAGCACACGCTCTTCGAGGCTGCGGCCGGCGTCGAAGAGCAGGGTGAGGGCGATCGAGCGGTCCTCGGCGACGTCGACGGCGACGACGTCGCGCACCTCGACGTTGTCGGCCACGGCGCTCACCGGCCGCTTCTCCGCCTCCAGGATCTCGAAGCGGACCTTGGCCTCGTGCGACAGCAGCGCCCCGCGCCAGCGCCGCGGACGGAAGGCGCTGATCGGCGTCAGGGCCAGGACCTCGGCGTTCAGCGGGATGATCGGCCCGTGGGCGGAGAGGTTGTAGGCGGTCGATCCGGCCGGCGTGGCGACGAGGATGCCGTCGCAGATCAGTTCGTCCATGCGCGGCTTGCCGTCGATGGCGATGCGCAGCTTGGCGCTCTGAAAGGTCTGGCGCAGCAGCGACACCTCGTTGATGGCGAGCGCGTCGTGCCGGCTGCCGGCCGAATCGACGGCGCGCATCACCAGCGGGTGGATCACCGCGCGCTCGGCGCCGGCGATGCGCTCGAGCAGGCCCTGCTCGACGTACTCGTTCATCAGGAAGCCGACCGAGCCGCGGTTCATGCCATAGATCGGCTTGTGGCCGGCGAGGCTGCGATGCAGCATCTCCAGCATGAAGCCGTCGCCCCCCAGGGCGACGACGACGTCGGCTTCGTCTTCCGAGGTCTCGCCATAGACGCGCGACAGCGCGGCGCGGGCGGCCTGGGCCTCGGGTCGATCGCTGGCGAGAAAGGCGAGGCGAGGGGCCATGGCCGCCAGAGGCGCCGACCGGCCAGGCTTTGTCAAACCGCGGCGATCGCCTGGCGGAAGGCGCTGGCGGCGATGTCGGGCGCGAACGGTCCGAAGGCGTTCGCCGCCCTGCGCGCCCCCTCGGCCCCCCCGCCGGGCAAGCCGCCGTTGCATTGGCGCACCAGCTCCAGCAGCGTCGGAAAGGCGCTGCGGTCCAGACCGATGGCCGCGCAGGCGAGCGCCATCAGTTCGGGCCGGTCGCGGGTCATCGCGGCGCGATGGACATCCTCGGCCCGGAAGCCGCCGAGCCGCGCCAGGGCCGCCTCGAACAGTCCGAGCTGATGGTCCTTCAGCACCCGCATCAGATAGCTCGACTTCAGCTGGCCGGCGGCGGCGAGCTTGTCCACCAGCTTCAGTTCGCCCGAACTGGGGCCGCGACGCGCCGCGCTCGGGGGCTCGGCCATGGCGGCGGCGATCTCGGCGTCGAGGGCGGCGGCGTTCACCTCGAAGCGCTCGACCAGCCCGGCCCGCAGCGACTGCCCGACCCAAAGGTAGAGGGCTTCGGCGAGCTTGGCGCTGAGCCGCGGATGCGCCGCCAGGGGCGCACCGAGCGCCGCCACCTGGCGGGCGTGCTCGACCAGCCGGGCCATGGCGCTGGCCGAGATATCGGCCGTGCGGTTGCCGGCGAGCGCGGTCAGGACCGCCGGCTCGGCCTGATCGAGCACGGCTTCCACCACCGGCGCGGCGAGGCGCGGCCGCTGCGCCACCTCGATGCGGTGCGCCAGCGTCGCCTCGGTCAGGAGCCGGATGAGCGCCTCGTCGGCGAGCAGGGGGCTCGCGGCGATCAGCGGGCGCGCCACCTCGATGTCGTCGCGGGCGAGGGTCTCGATCAGCCTGGGCGGCGCCCAATCGGCCCTCGCCAGGCGCTCGGCGAGGCGCGCGCGGATATCACGCTCGGCCTCG
Organism: Caulobacteraceae bacterium; assembly: GCA_035532115.1. Taxonomy (GTDB): domain Bacteria; phylum Pseudomonadota; class Alphaproteobacteria; order Caulobacterales; family Caulobacteraceae; genus Acaudatibacter. Next base: position 2,739 of record DATKRO010000086.1, read on the forward strand.
TCGACCAGCGCCATGAAGACGAGCTCCACCTCGGCGGCGGCGGCTGGCGCGAGAGCGCCGGCGCGATCCTCGCACAGGGCGACGAGGCGGGCGAGCAGCTGCTCGCGGTCGAACGGATCACGACTCCTGGCCAGGGCCAACAAAGGCCCCGCTTGTAAACTCGAGCTCACGCCGGGATTCTCCCGCTGGACGACTTTCGAGCCCGATGGTGCACGGACGAGGTTAAGAACAGCCTAGCCCCCGGGGCAACCGCGGTCTCGCGCCGCTCGACGCCGACCTTGACGCCAATGGCGCGAAGGCCGACTCTCGGGACCTGAACAGAGAGAACCAGGAGCGGCGACGGCCATGGCTGACGGATCGCTGGCGGGGCTTGCCTCGCTGAAGGGCAGCGTCTCCGAGGAGGAGTGGCAGACGCGGGTGGACCTCGCGGCGCTCTATCGGCTGGTGGCCTGCTATGGCTGGGACGACATGATCTATACCCACATTTCCGGGCGCATTCCCGGACCCGGGCACCAGTTCCTGATCAACCCCTATGGCCGGTTCTTCGACGAGATCACCGCCTCGTCGCTGGTGAAGGTCGATCTGGACGGCAAGGTGCTGCAGGAGACCGACGACTTCATCAATCCGGCCGGCTTCACCATCCACTCGGCCATCCACGCGGCGCGCGAGGACGCCCATTTCGTCATGCACCTGCACTCCGACCAGGGGGTCGCGGTGTCGGCGCAGAAGGAGGGTCTGCTGCCGCTCAGCCAGCACGCCCTGATCGTGCTGCCGCGGCTTGCCTATCATGACTACGAGGGCATCGCCCTCAACCTCGACGAACGCGAGCGCCTGGTGGCCGACCTCGGGCCGACGGCGAGCCTGATGCTGCTGCGCAATCATGGCACCTTGGCCGTCGGGCGCACCGCCGCCGAGTGCTGGAACGGCATGTTCTATCTGGAGCGCGCCTGCAAGCAGCAGGTGATGGCGCTCTCGGCCGGCCGGGAGAACGTCCTCGTCGCGCCGCAGTCTGCGCAGGACGAGGTGAGGCGTCAGGTAGGCTCCGGGAACGGCGCCGGCGGCGGCCTCGCCTGGCCGGGTGCGCTGCGCCTGCTCGACCGCAGGAGCCCGGGCTACGACGCCTGAGCCTCGATGGCGCGCGGCGCTCACGGCGCGCGGCGCTCATGGCGCGCGCAGCAGCCGGTGCGCGGGCGGGGGATGCGGCGTCCCCGCCACCCAGAGGCCGGCGGCCACGGTGAAGAGGACGAAGGCCGCGGTCAGCGCGACGACCCAGATCACCGTGCGTCGCATGCGTCCTCAGGTGCGCGGCGGCGGCGAGGTCGCGATCTTCAGATAGGCGATCACGTCGCGCCGATCGGTAGGATCGGCCAGGCCGACGAAGGTCATCTTGGTGCCGGGAAGCACGGCGCGCGGATCGGCGATCCAGGTGTTCAGCCGATCGGCGTCCCAGATCCAGCCGGCGCCCTTCATGGCGTCAGAATAGGCGAAGCCCGGTTCCGACCCGGCCTTGCGCCCGAAGACGCCCCAGAGGTTGGGACCGGTCATGTCCGCCCCACCCTGGGTGAGGGTGTGGCACGAAAGGCAGATGGCGATCTTCGCCTGGCCATTGGAGAGATCCGCCGACCGGTAGGGGCTCGGCAGCTGGGCGAGCAGCGCCTGCTTCTGCGCCGAGGTCAGGGCGGCGGGCGCGCTCGACGGCTGCTCGGAGCCCATGATCGGCTGTTCGGATCCGACGCCGGGGTTGTTGGGCTTGCCGCAGGCGCCCAGCGCCAGGGCCGAGGCGAGCGCCGCGGCCAGGCCGACATGTCGCGCCATGATCGAATCTCCTCGTCCGGGCCGGCGGGCAAACTAGCCGACGCGCCGTCCCTGGCAATCCTTGGTGTTCCTTAGGGTTTCGCCTTCGGGTTTCGAGTCCCACGGCGCGTGATCCGTGCAATGGTGAGCTTGCCAGCAGGGGAGTTTCATATGGGCACGGCGGCGGCGCAGGGCTCGCTCTGGGGTGCGCGGGCGCGCGCGTGGGCTGATTTGCAGGAAGGCGCGTTCGAACCGCTGTACCGCGCCGCCTTCGAGAGCGCCGGAGTGACCGAGGGCACGAGCGTCCTCGACGTGGGATGCGGCAGCGGTCTCGCGCTCGCGGTCGCGCAGCAGTTGGGCGCGAAGGCGAGCGGCCTCGACGCCGCCGATCAGCTGGTCTCGATCGCCAAGACGCGTGCGCCCGGCGCCGATGTTCGCGTGGGCGAACTCGAGGAGCTGCCTTATGAAGACGGCAGCTTCGACGTGGTCACCGGCTTCAACTCCTTCCAGTACGCCGCGGACCGGGTGAATGCGCTGCGCGAGGCTCGCAGGGTCGCGCGAAACGGCGGCTGCGTCGTCGCAGCGGTATGGGGCGAACCCGCGGCCTGCCAGATGAGCGGCTATCTGGGCGCGCTCGGCCCTCTGATGCCGCCGCCGCCGGCTGGCGCGCCGGGCCCGTGGGCGCTGTCGCCGCCGGGCGCTCTCGAGGAACTCGCGGCAAAGGCGGGACTGGAAACGGTCCGCGTCGGAGTGGCCGAAGGCGTGTTTCGCTTCAAGGACGAGGAGGCCGCGATCCGTGGGTTGCTCGCATCCGGCCCCGCTGTTCGGGCCGTCCAGACGTCCGGCGAAGCCGCGGTCTCGGAGGCGATCTCCAAGGCGATTTTCCCGTTCCGGCAGCAGAACGGCAGCTACGAACTTGCCAATGAGTTTCGCTACATCGTGGCGCGGCCGCGATCCTGAGACGGGAGCGCGCCCCTATTCGGTCGGCGGCCCGCGCAGGGACTTGGTGGCGCTGCGGCGCGCCTTGGTTTCCAGCCGGCGCTGGCGCGAGGCGTAGGTGGGCCGGGTGGGCCGCCTCGGCGGCGGCGCGTCGGCCGCCCGACGGATGAGTTCGACGAGGCGCTCCAGCGCGTCGGCGCGGTTGCGTTCCTGGCTGCGGAAGCGCTGGGCGCTGATCACGATCACGCCCTCGGCGGTCATGCGCCGGCCGGCGAGGCGCGACAGCCGCGCCCTGACCTCGGCGGAGAGGCCCGGCGAGGCGGCGGCGTCGAAGCGCAGCTGCACCGCCGTGGCGACCTTGTTGACGTTCTGGCCGCCGGGACCGCCGGCGCGCACGAACGTCTCCTCGATCTCGGCCTCGGCGAGGCTGATGGCGTCGGTGACGAAGATCATGGCGCGGGCAAAGCCGAGGCTGGCGTGCGCGGTCGAGCTGTGCTCCGATCCGGCGCGGATGGCGAGAGGAAGCCCGGCATGACGCGCGAAGAGTACATCAATCTGGACGCCGTGGCTCTGGCCGCGCTGATCGCCGGCGGCGAGGTCAGCGCCGCCGAGGCCCTCGAAGCGGCGCTGGCGCGGCTGGCCGAGGTCAATCCGAAGCTCAACGCCGTCACCCAGGATCTCTCCGAGCGCGCCCGCGCCCTGGTCGCGGACGGCGCGCCCGCGGGACCTCTCGGCGGGGTTCCGTTCCTCCTGAAGGATCTCGGGCCGGCCCTGGCCGGCACGCCGACCACCAGTTCCTGCTGGCTCTACAAGGACGACATCGCCACGGCGGATTCGCCGCTCGCCGCCTTCTACCAGCGCGCCGGCCTGGTGATCTTCGGCAAGACCAACACCCCCGAACTGGGCCTGGAGCCGATCACCGAACCGGCGATGTTCGGGCCGACGCGCAATCCCTGGGATCTTGCGCGCACCTCCGGCGGCTCCTCGGGCGGCGCGGCGGCGGCGACCGCGGCAGGCGTGGTTGCGGCCGCCCACGCCAGCGACGGCGGCGGCTCCATCCGCATCCCCGCCTCGGCCTGCGGCCTCTTCGGCCTCAAGCCGTCGCGCGGCCGGGTCTCCTATGCGCCCAAGGACGAGGGCTGGGGCGGCTTCTCCACCGGCCATGCGGTCACCCGCACGGTGCGCGACAGCGCCGTGCTCCTCGACATCGCCTGCCAGCCGCAGCCGGGCGATCCCTACTGGCTCGATCCGCCCGCCCGGCCCTTCGCCGAGGAGGTGGGCCGCGATCCCGGCGCGCTGCGCATCGGCTTCACGACGGCGGCCATGGCCTCGGACCGGCTCGATCCGGAGTGCGCCCAGGCGGTGCTGGACGCGGCGCGGCTGTGCGAGAGTCTCGGACATCGCGTCGAGGAGATCTCGATGCCGGCCTCGCTCCGAGGCGCCATCGCGGCCGCCGGAGTGGTGGTCTCGTGCAGCGTCGCCGCCGATCTCGACGCGGTCGCCGAGCGCCGCGGCCGGCCCATCGGCGAGGACGAGATCGAGCCGATCACCTTCTCGAGCTACCAGCGCGGGCGGGGCATCGACGCCTCGAGCTATCTGCGCGCCCTGCGCCTCACCCGCGCTTTCGGGCGCGACATGGCGGCGCTGTTCGAGGGCTGCGACGTCCTCGTCACCTCGACGCTCGGCTCGCCGGCCATCCCCATCGGCGCCCTGCACGGCGAGCCGCTGGACCTGCACGGCTACTCGCGGCGGCTGTTCGCCTTCATGCCCAACACCCAGGCCTTCAATCTCTCCGGCCAGCCGGCGATGAGCGTGCCGCTGGCCTGGAGCTCAGGGGGGCTGCCCATCGGCGTGCAGTTCGCCGCCCGCCAGGCCGGGGAGGGCGTGCTGCTGCGCCTCGCCGCCCAGTTGGAGCAGGCTCGGCCCTGGATCGGCCGCCGGCCGCCGCTGTAGAGACGCAAGGTCGGGTCTTCGCAAGCGCCTCCCGGCGGGGCAGTGTGTCGCTGCGCAATCCCAGGAGACGAGCCTTGCCGGACGATGTCACCGCCGCCAGCGTCGCCGCGCCCAACGACCTCTCGGCGCTCTGGATGCCGTTCACCCACAACCGCGCCTTCAAGCGCGAGCCGAGGCTCTTCGTCGGCGCCAAGGACATGCACTATGTGACGCCCGACGGGCGCAAGGTGCTGGACGCGACGGCGGGGCTCTGGTGCGTCAACGCCGGGCATGGGCGCCCCAGGATCGTCGCCGCCATCCAGCGCCAGGCCGCCGAACTCGACTATGCGCCCAGCTTCCAGCTTGGACACCCGCTCGCCTTCGAACTGGCGCTGAAGCTGCGCGCCCTGCTGCCGGGCGGCCTCGACCAGGTGTTCTTCTCCAATTCCGGTTCCGAGGCGGTCGATACGGCGCTCAAGATCGCGCTCGCCTATCAGCGCGCCTGCGGCCAGGGCCAGCGCACCCGCCTCGTCGGCCGCGAGCGCGCCTATCACGGCGTCGGCTTCGGCGGCATCTCCGTCGGCGGCATGGGGAACAACCGCCGCAGCTTCGGACCCCTGCTGCCCGGCGTCGACCACATCCGCCACACCCATGATCCCGCCCAGCGCTTCACCCGCGGCCAGCCTGAGCGCGGCGCCGAACTCGCCGACGACCTCGAGCGCCTGGTCGCGGTGCACGGCGACACCATCGCCGCGGTGATCGTCGAGCCGGTGGCGGGCTCGACCGGCGTGCTGCCGCCCCCGAAGGGCTACCTCGAGCGCCTGCGCGCCTTCTGCGATCGCAGCGGCGTGCTGCTCATCTTCGACGAGGTGATCACCGGCTTCGGGCGCCTGGGGGCTGCGACGGCGGCCGAGCGCTTCGCGGTCACGCCCGACATCATGACGCTGGCCAAGGGGATCACCAACGCCGCGGTTCCGTTGGGCGCGACGGCGGTGAGCGGGCGCGTCCACGACGCCATCGTCGAGGGCGCGGCGCCCGGCATCGAATTCTTCCACGGCTACACCTATAGCGGCCATCCGCTCGCCGCCGCCGCGGGCCTGGCGACGCTGGAGACCTACGCCGAGGAGCAGCTGTTCGGACGCGCCGCCGAGCTGTCGGGGGCGTGGGAGACCGCCGTCCACGGCCTGGCGCGGGCGCCCCACGTGATCGACGTGCGCAACCTCGGCCTGGCCGGCGCCGTCGACCTCGAGCCGCGCGCCGGGGCGCCGGGCGCGCGCGGCGCCGAGGTGTTCGGCCGCTGCTTCGACGACGGCCTGCTGGTCAGGGCCACGGGCGACACCATCGCGCTCTCGCCGCCGCTGATCATCTCCGAAGCCCAGATCGCCGAGGCGGTCGAGAAGCTCGGCAAGGCGATCGCGGCGACGCCCTGACGGCGCGCCTCACTCGGCGGCGGCCGCCGGGTGGATCGCCTCCTCCGCCTCGGCGGTGAGTTGCTGGAGCGTCTCGGCGTGGCTGGCGCGGGTGATCCTGTAGCCGCCCAGGAGCACGAAGGCGCCGGCGTAGAGGGCGATGAGGACCGGGCAGTAGATCTCCGCCAGCTGGCGTGGCACGGCCGGCGGCACCGCCGCGGGATTGGCGCCGGGCTGCAGATGGATGACCTGGATGATTGCCGCGGCGGCCAGGATGCCGAAGCCCGACACCGCCTTGCCGATGAAGGCGGACGCGGCGAAGAACAGTCCTTCCGAGCGCCGGCCGGTCTTCAGCTCGGCCTCCTCGACGACGTCGGCGATCATCGACGAGCCCATGGTCGCCGAAACGATCCCGAAGGCGACGCCGATCACCGAGGTGCAGAAGATGGTCGGCAGCAGATAGGGCGAGTGATTTGCCGGGAAGAGACCGGCGAGCCGCAGGATGAGCGGCGTGATTCCGACGCCGACGGAAAGCACCATCATGGTGCGCGTCACCATCCGCTTGCCGAACCGGCGGGAAAGATAGGGCACGGAACCCAGCGCCATGAAGGCCGAGAGGAAGACGCCGGCCGTCAGGTAGGAGATCTGCCTGGCGCTGAACTCCCAGAAATAGGTGTTGAAATAGCTGTTCAGCGCCGGTCCGAGGCCAGCCGCCATGGCGCTGGCGATGCCGGAGATCAGCAGGAAGATGAACGAGCGGTTGTTGAGCGTCGCGCCCATTTCCGCCAAGGTTTGCCGGAGCGTCAGCTTGCGCCGCGGCGGGGGCGGCATCAGCGTCGGAATGTGCCGGTGGGTGCCCGCCGACGAGATCAGGATGGCGCAGAAGATGATCACCGCCGCCACCAGGCCATAACGCGAATAGCCGATCGGATTGAGCTGGCCCACCGCATGGGTCCGGTCCGGGGTCAGGAGGACGCGGTAGGCCAGGTAGTTGACCGTCAGCCCGCCGACCCAGCCGAAGAAGTAGCGGTAGCTCAGCAGCACCGAACGCTCTTCGTAGCCGCCGGAGAATTCGGCCGCCAAGGCCGAGTTCGGCACCTCGAAGAACGAGCTGACGGTGCGGATCACCACCGTCAGGACGACGAGATAGACGAACAGCGCCTGCTGGCCCCAGTGCGGCGGGTTCCAGAGCGCCAGGTAGCAGAGCGCGAACGGCGCCGCGGCGGCGTACATGAACGGGTGGCGCCGGCCCAGCGGGGTGCGCAGGTTGTCCGACACCTGGCCGATCAGCGGATCGATGCAGGCGTCGAAGAGCAGGGCGATGAACAGCGCCAGCCCGACCAGCGCCGGCGAGAGGCCGACGACCTGACCATAGAAGAACAGCAGCATGTAGGAAAAGCCGTTGTCCTTCACGCCGAAGGCCACCGACCCGAAGCCGTAGAAGAGCCGGGTCGACATGTCGGTGCGGCGGGCGCGCGGGACCGGCAGGGTGGCGCCGGGCGCGGCCGCGGACGCATCGTCGAGACGGCTGGCCGTCATTTGCGCCTTCGATGAGGAAGCACCGGAAGGGGCCAGAATTGACTTCATATGCGCGCGGCGTCCAACGGAGATTTCCCGCGGGAGGGGATGGCTGCGAGGCATCGGCTAGCCGGACGGCCGGCGCCTGAGGGCCAGGTACTCGATCACGATCCACGCGATCAGCCAGACATCGAAGACGCTCAGCGCCACGAGGCCGATCGCGCCGGTGAGGGTGAAGCGATAGAGCTGGTAGGCGACAAACCCGGCGAAGACCACCGCCGCGGCGGGGTAGGCCCAAAGCTTGCCTCGCAACAGGGCCACGACGAAGACGATCTTGATGACGCCGTGAGCCGCCAGATAGAGCGCCGCGAAGCGCTCGGCGCCGAGGGTGAGTCCGCCGGCCAGGTGCAGCAGATAGTTGGCGACGAGATCGCGCGGATCCTCGGCAAGTTCGTCCTGGGTCACGAAGGCCACCGCCTGGAGGATGGCTGCCGGTTTGATGAGCAGGAGCATCAGCCCGCCGAGGAGTTCGAGGAGCGCATCCAGTCCCTTCACCGTCACGCTCAGGCGGAACAGCGCCTCGCGCAGACGTGATCCCGTGGCCTTGTCCATGCTGCGGTCTCGGTCGAAGTGATCGGCGATGCGGCGGGTGCGAGAGCCCCCTCATCTCACGATCGGAATGTGGATGGACGCAAAAACGTGGCCCGCGCCTTCGATCCAGGGGTGGATTCTCCCGGCTGTTTTCGCCATGGTCCCGCCTCCTCAGCGACCGTTTCGCCCAGGGTAGCCATCGCGGTGACCGAGATGCTCGAGCTCCTGAGTTTCATTCGCCGCAGCGTGCGATCGGTGTGGGCGCTGGAGCTGCTGCTGCTCATCCGCCGTCCACCCGTTCGGACCTGGTCGACCGGAGAACTCGTCGTCGAGCTGCGCGCCAGCGAGGCGGTGGTGAACGGGGTGCTGGGAGGGTTCGTCCGCGACGGAGTGGTGGCGCCCGAAGCGGAGGGCGGCTTCCGCTTCGCCTCCGGCGTCGCCGCCCTGGACGAGATCTGCGAGGCCTTGGCCGAGACCTATCGGGAACGCCCGACGGCGGTGATCAAAGCCATTGCAGCGCCAGACGATCAGTTGACGACCCTGGCGGCGGCGTTCCGGCTGCGCGATCCGCCGCCTTGAACTGGCCGGTTCTGATCTACCTGCTCTGCGTTGCCACGAGCGCCCTCTGCGCGGGTCTGCTGGCGCGTGCGTATTTCCGGGCCAGGACGCGCCTGCTGCTTTGGACGGCGGTCGGCTTCGCCTTCTTCGCGCTCAACAACCTGCTGCTCGCCATCGACCTGCTGCTTCTGCCTGCCGTCGATCTTTCGCTGTGGCGCCAGGCCGCGGCGGGTCTGGGACTTCTCGCCCTGCTCTACGGCTTCATCTGGGAGGTCAGGTGACCGGCTACGCGGCCATGACCTTCCTGATCGCGGGGGCGCTTGGCGCCGGATACGCCATCTCCGGCGCCTTCTTCCTCAGGTTCTGGGTGCGCACGCGGGACCGGTTCTTCGGCGCCTTGGCCGCGGCTTTCGCCCTGATGGCCGCCAACCAGGTGGTGGCCGCCTATACCCAGACGCCGCGTGGCGAGGACAGCCGGGCCTATCTGCTCCGCCTCGCCGCGTTCCTGCTCATCATCCTCGCCGTCCTGGGCAAGAGCGCCCCGGCCAAGCCGCCGCGATCCGAGTGAACTATGTGCTTGGACCGACGCGCGGCCTCGGCGCGCCGCCTCCGCGTCGGTGCAGCGCCCGCGTCAGAGGCCCGAAGGTGAGGCCTTGCAGGGCGACGGAAACGATGGCCGTCACATAGGTCGCGGCGAGGATCACCGGCCGCTCGGATCCGGCCGGGAGACTGAGGGCGAGAGCCAGCGAGAGCGCGCCATGCAGGCCGCCCCAGGCCAGGATCAGGCTGGCCCCGCGCTCCTCGTGCCGCAGATGCAGATAGGCGCCCCAGGGCAGCACCACGGCGAAGCGCGCGCCGAGCACCAGCACCGCCGCCGCTGCGCAGACGCCGGCTTCCTGCGGCTCCAGCCGCACCTCGAAGAGCTGCAGCCCCAGGAGCAGGAAGAGCAGGGCGTTGAGGATCTCGTCGACCAGGGTCCAGAAATTGCGCAGGTAGGTTTGCGTCGTCTGGCTCATGGCCGAGCGCGCGCGGACATCGCCGATCAACAGCCCGGCGCCGACGACGGCGATGGGGCCGGAAAGGTGCAGCGCCTGGGCGCCGGCATAGACCCCCATGGCCAGGGCGAGCGAAAGGCTGACCTCGACGGCGAAGTCGTCGATGGCGCGCATGGCGCGCAGCACCAGGAGGCTGGCCAGCGAGCCGAGGGCGAGGCCGCCCGCCGCCTGGACGACGACGCCGCCGAGCGCGCCGAGCGGGCTCGGGGCCGCGCCTGCGGCGAAGGCGACGAGGGCGGTGAAGACGACGATGCCGACGCCGTCGTTGAAGAGCGCCTCGCCCTGCAGGATCGCCTGCAGGCTCTTGGAGAGGCTTGCGCCCTTGACCGTCGCCAGAACCGCGATCGGATCGGTCGGACTGATCAGGGCGCCGAACACCAGCGCCCACCTCAGCGGCAGCGCCAGGCCGAGCCAGCCAGCGGCCAGCCACAGGCCGACGCCGACGACGGCGGTGGTCGCCACGACTCCCAGCGTCGCCAGCGTCAGCACCGACAGCCGGCGCCGGCGAAGCTCGCCGAAGTCCACCTGCATGGCGCCAGCGAAGAGGAGGAAGGCCAGCATGTAGCCCAGCAGCGCCCGGGCGAAGTTCACCCGCCCCAGCGCTGCGAGCGCCTCGGAGGCGGCGCCTGGCCAGACCCAGCGAAGTCCGAGGAGAACGAGCGCGCCGGCGAGCCCGACGAATAGCATCGCCACGCCGTGCGGCAGCTTCACCGTCCTGGCGTTGACCCAGCCGCCGAGGGCGACGAGCCCCAGGAAGAGCGCGGCCAGTTCGAAAGATGACACCGGTCCCGCCTCCCGTCGCGCCGGCGCCCGCGCCCGCGCCGGTTGGGCTGGGCGCACGGGCGCCAGGCGAGGTTATTCCCTTCGATCAACTCTCTCTCAAGGACTATCGGGAGGCTCGGACGGCGAAGCGGCGTAGACCGCCAGCCGGGTCGGCCGAAATACGACCGCGTCGCCGGGGCGCACTCCGGATGGCAGTTCGGAGGCCAGCACGGATTTGCGCGCGCGCAGTTCCAGGCGCCGGCCGCCGATCTGGCACTCGATGCGCAGGTCCGGTCCGCGCCAGAGCACCGAACGGACCTCGGCGCACAGTCCCGCGCCGCCTGGCGAGAAGGCGACCTCGTCGGGGCGGAAGTAGACATCGACGTCTCCGTCCGGCGCATCTTCCGGCGCCGCCGAGATCCAGTCGCCGATGCGCAGTCCGCCCCGCTCGACCACGCCGCCGAGGCGGCAGGATGGCCCGAGGAATTCGTAGATGCGGGCGCTTGCCGGACGTTCATAGAGTTCCTGGGGTCGCCCCACCTGCACCAGACGCCCCTGGTGCAGCAGCGCGACACGATCGGCCAGCTCGAAGGCTTCCTCCTGGTCGTGGGTGACGAAGAGGGTGGTGACGCCGGCCTGATCGTGCAGTTCGCGCAGCCAGCGCCGCAGGTCGCGGCGCACCTGGGCGTCCAATGCGCCAAACGGCTCGTCCAGCAGCAGCATCCGCGGCTCGATGGCGAGGGCGCGGGCGAGGGCGACGCGCTGGCGCTGGCCGCCCGAGAGCTGCGCAGGGTAGCGCTGGCCGAGCCCCTCCAGCTGGACCAGCGCCAGCAGGTCGGCCACCCGAGCGCGCATCCGCGCCGGGCTCGGCCGCTGCGAGCGCGGCCGCACCTCGAGGCCGAAGGCGATGTTCTGGGCCACCGTCATGTGGCGGAAGAGCGCGTAGTGCTGGAAGACCATGCCGACGCGCCGCCGCCGCGCCGGCAAGGCGAGGAAATCCTCGCCGCCGAAGCGGACCTCTCCGGCGTCCGGCTGCTCGAGGCCGGCGAGGAGGCGCAGCAGCGTGGTCTTGCCGGATCCCGACGGGCCGAGCAGGGCGAGGAACTCGTGATTGGCCGCCGCCAGCGAGACGTCGCAGAGCGCGACGTGACGGCCGAAGCGCTTCGATAGGCCGGCGATCTCCAGAGCACGGCCGGCGACCGCATCTCCGGCCGGCGCAAGGGAAGCCGGCATCGCATCGAGATTCGAGGACGGGCTTTGGGACACTGAGGCGTCTCCGAGGCTCGCGCGGCGCCCGGGCGGCGTTCGCGCGCCGCCTTAGAGCGCCTTTGCGCATGTGACGAAAGGCTTGGCGCGCGCGGTCGACGAGGCGGCCTCGTTATAAAAGCGTCGCGGTATCGTCGCTCGCCGGTCACGCCCTCTGGCTAGGAAGGTTCGGCCCGAGTGGGCGGGAGAAGGGGATCCGGTCATGAATATGAAGCCGTCGCTGTTCGCAGGCGTCGCAGTTGGGCTGCTGGTCGCCATGGGCGCGGGCGTCGCGGCGCACGCCGAGCCCGCGGCTCGCTCCCGCCATCAGCGGACCCGGGTCGTCGCCGATCCGACGCTCGTGGCCAAGGTGGACGCTCTGAGCGCAGAAGTCGCCGCGCTGGAACGTCGGCTCGACGCGGAAGAGGCGGCGCGCGGGCGACTGGAGTCGCGAGCGCGGTCGGCGCAGGCGGACGCCGCCCGGGCGAGGGCCGATGCTCAGGCCGCCCAGGCACGGCTCGTCGAACAGATCCAGACGCTCCCCGGCGAGGTCGACGCCGCCGTCGCCGCCAAGGCGCCGAGAACCCCGGCCGTGAGCGTCACCCTGGGCGGGTTTTCCGCCTTCGAAACCATCTACCGCAGCCGCAACGACGTCGCCGACATCGGCTCGAACTATTCGAAGATCCCCTACCTCGACCAGGCGACGGCGCACGAGGACGAGACCCGCTTCTCGGCGCGCCAGAGCCGGCTCTCGCTGCTGGTGCAGGGCGACATCGATCCGACCACCCACGCGGCCTTCTATGGCGAGTTCGATTTCCTGGGCGCCGGCCAGACCGCCAACTCGAACGAGAGCAATTCGTACCAGCCGCGCATCCGGCAGGTCTATGGCACGGTCGACTGGGACGATCTGGGCCTGCACGTGCTCGCCGGCCAGACCTGGTCGCTGGCGACGATGAACGGCCACGGCATCACGCCTCGAGCCGAAGACATCCCGCCCACCATCGAAGCTCAATACGTCCCGGGCTTCGTCTGGGCGCGCCAGCCGCAGCTGCGGGTCGCGTGGGATTACCATCGCCAGCTCTGGGTCGCGGTTTCGGCGGAGAACCCGCAGACGACCTTCGCAGGCGCGGAAACCGGCGCCGCTCTCCTGGCCCCGGGCGTCTCGGCCAACGTCGCCAACGCCGGCGTCTCGCTGCTCAACAACCAAGTCGCCTATTCCGACAACCGCTACCCCGACGTGATCGGCAAGGTGGCCTTCGAGCCGATGCTGTGGGGGGGCCAACCTCTGCATCTGGAAGTGTTCGGCATCTGGCGCGACTATTATGACCGCGTGGCCTATGCGGTGGGGAACTCCCTGGGCGCGCCGGCGGGCGCCGCGGACCGACAGGCGAGCGGCGGCGGCGTCGGCGGCGGCTTCACCTTCACCGTCGTGCCGCATCGCATCGACGTGCAGGGCTCGTTCCTGACCGGCAAGGGTGTCGGACGCTACGGCAGCGGCCAGCTGCCCGACGCGGTCGAGGCTGCGGACGGCGCGCCGGTCCCGATCGGCGAGACCATGTTTCTCGTCGGCGGCACGCTGCACGCGACCCCGGCGCTCGACCTCTATGCCTACTACGGCCAGGAGCGCGAGAGCCGGGCGGCCCTGGAGAAGCTCGGCCCGGCGCTGTTCGGATACGGCAATCCGAACGCCGTGCTCGGAAGCGGGTGCTTCGCCGAAGGGGCGAGCTGCTCGCCGGACACGCAGCAGATCGACCAGATCACCGCCGGGCTCTGGCAGAGGGTCTACAGTGGCCGGTTCGGCTTTGTCCGCGTCGGGGTGCAGTATTCGCACACCAGCCTGACGGCGTTCTCCGGCTTCGCAACTGCGAGCCTCGCGGCCCGCGTCACGCCGGCGACCAGCGATGACATGGTGTTCACCAGCTTCCGCTATTTTCCCAATTTCTAGGGCCTGGGCGCAGGTGCCCGAGCTCGGCCGTTGGCGTAGAAAGCGCCGATGCCCAATCCAGCCCCACGCACCTTGAAATTCGCCGCGATCGGACTCGACCACCGGCACATCTACGAGATGACCGGCCGGCTCCTCGAACTCGGCTGCGAATGCGTCGGCTTCTGGACCGAGGGCGAGCCGCAGCCGCTGGCCGGCTACGTCGAGCGTTTTGGCCATGTGCCGCGCGTGGCCGAGCGCCGCCGCCTGATCGAGGACCCACAGGTGGCGCTGATCCTGACCGCCGCGATCCCGTGCGAGCGCGCCGCCATCGCCATCGAGGCGATGCGCGCCGGAAAGGACGTGATGACCGACAAGCCGGGGTGCACCACCGCCGAGCAGCTCCACGCGCTGCGCCGGGCCGTCGTCGAGACTGGCCGCATCTGGTCGGTGAACTACTCCGAACGCTTCGAGGTGGCGTCGGTGACGCGCGCCCTCGAACTGGTGCGCGCCGGCGCCATCGGCCGCGTCGTCCAGACGCTCGGCCTGGGGCCGCACCGGCTCAACCGCGCGCTTCGCCCCGACTGGTTCTTCCAGCGCGACAAGTATGGCGGCATCCTCTGCGACATCGCCAGCCATCAGATCGAGCAGTTCCTCGCGTTCACCGGGGCGACGGACGCCGAGGTGGTCGCGGCCAGCGTCGGCAATTTCGCCAATCCGTCCCACCCCGAACTGGAGGACTTCGGCGAGGTGCTCCTGAGAAGCCCGGAAGGGCAGGGCTATGCGCGCGTCGACTGGTACACCCCCGACGGGCTGCCGAGCTGGGGCGATGGGCGCCTGACGGTGCTGGGCGCGGAGGGCTACATCGAGCTGCGCAAATACGTCGATCCGGCGGGCCGGTCCGGCATCGACCACCTCATCCTCGTGGACGCCAAGAAGACCCGCCGCATCGATTGCACCCGGGCTGGGCTTCCCTACGCGGCCGCCGTCGTCGCCGACGTGCTCGACCGCAGCGAAACCGCCATGAGCCAGGCTCATTGCTTCAAGGCCATGGAACTGGCGATCCAGGCCGAGGCGATGGCCGTGCGGCTGGGCGCGCTCGCGCCTGCGGCGGCCTGAGATGGCCAGGGTCCGGGTCGCGGTGATCGGAGCCGGGATAGGCGCGGCGCATGTGGAAGGCTATGGCGCAAATCCGGATCTCTACGAGATCGCGGCGGTCTGCGATCTCGATGCGGCGCGCGCCGCCAAGGTGGCGGCCGCCTGCGGCGCGGCCGTGGAGACGCGCTACGAGGCGGTGCTGGCGCGCGCGGATGTCGACCTCGTCGACATCTGCCTGCCGCCCCATCTGCATCGGGGCGCCATCGAGGCGGCCCTGGCCGCCGGGCGGCACGTGGTCTGCGAAAAGCCGCTGGTCGGATCGCTGGCCGAGGTCGAAGCGGTGCGCCGGGCCGCCGAACGGGCCGGGCGCGCGGTGGTTCCGATCTATCAATATCGCTATGGCGCCGGCATGGCGCGCCTGCAGCGACTGGTCGGCGCTGGATTGGCCGGCGCGCCGCTGGTGGCGAGCCTCGAAACCCACTGGGATCGCCGCGCCGACTATTATGACGTCGCCTGGCGCGGCCGCCGGGCTACCGAGCTCGGCGGCGCCATGCTCGGTCACGCCATCCACGCCCACGACCTTCTGACCCAAGCGATGGGACCGGTACGGCGTGTGTTCGCCCGGCTCGCCACCCGGGTAAATCCGGTGGAGACCGAGGATTGCGCCGCCATCGTCCTGGAGATGGCGTCCGGGGCGCTCGCGACCTCGTCGGTGACGCTGGGCTCGGCCGACGAGATCACGCGGCTGCGGTTCTGCTTCTCCGAACTCACCGCCGAGAACCCCGGCGCGCCGCCCTATCGTCCAGGCGAAGGCGGCTGGCGCTTCGCACCCCGCGGCGAGCTGACGGCCGCCCGGATCGAAGCCGCGACGCAGGGCGCGCCGGACGCCAGGCAGGGCTTCGCCGGCCTCTTCGCGGCGCTGCATCCGGCGCTGATCGGCGCGGGGGCCTGGCCGCTCGGCCTCGACGACGCCTACGCTTCGTTGGAGCTGGCGTCGGCGATCTACTACAGTTCCGCCACCGGCGCGGCCGTCGAGCTGCCGCTGGCGCGCGATCATCCCGTGTGGACCGGCTGGGCGCCCTGGCTGGGGTAGGCTCGCGCCTCGGCGCCGCTCAGCCGTTCGAGATGGCGATCTCCTTGTCGGTGATGAATTCAAGCAGCGCCGGTTCGCCGCGCTCGGTGGCGGCGATGCCGCGCCGCAGGGCGGCCACGATCTCGCCCGGGTCGGTGATGCGCTCGCCATAGCCGCCGAAAGCCTGGGCCATCTGCGCATAGTTGCCCGAGATGTTGGTCGAGCCATACTTGGCCTGCGAGATCGGCATGATCGGGATCTCGATGGCCATGGAGAAATTATTGAATAGCACCGAGAGGATCGGAATGCGCTCGCGCACAGCGGTCTCGAAATCCATGCCAGTGAAGCCGATGGCCGCGTCGCCCCAGATGTTGATGCAAAGATGGTCCGGGTGCGCCAGCTTCGCGCCCATGGCGAGGCCGAGGCCATAGCCGAGCTGGGTGGTCTTGCCCCAGCCGACATAGGAGAGCGGCTTGGTGGAGCGCCAGAACGGCGTCACCTGGTCGCGCGGGCTGCCGGCGTCGTGAGTGACGATGGTGCGTTGCGCATCGACGAGCCGGTTCAGCTCGGCGATGACGCGGTAGGGATTGATCGGCGTCGCGGTGCTTTCGAGCTTGGGCGCCCATTCGGCGAGCCAGGTCTGGCGCAGCGTCTCGATCCGCGCCGGCGCACCGGCTCTGGCGGCGGCCGGCGATCTGTCGAGGACGGCCATGGCCTGGGCGAGGGCCGCCAGCGTCAGCTTGGCGTCGCCGACGAGGCCGAGCTGGACCGGCATGTCCTTGCCCAGCTCCATCGCATCGAGCGTCGCATGGATGATGGTCTTGCCCGGCGGCATGGCCACGCCAAAGGCGGTGAGGGCGAAGCTGCAGCCGACTCCCAGGATGACGTCGGCTTCCTCCAGGAAGACCTTCACCGGGCGCGGATTGGCTCGGCCACCGCTGCCCAGCGATAGTGGATGGTCCTCCGGAAAGGCGCTCTTACCCTCGATCGAGGTGGTGACCGGGATGTTCCAGGCTTCCGCCAAAGCCCTCAGCTCGTCCCATGCCTTGGCGTAATGAACGCCCTGGCCCGCGTAGATCACCGGCGATCGTGCAGCGGCCAGCACCCGCGCGGCCTCGGCGACGCCGGCCGGATCGGGACCGCTCCTGGCCCTGAAGCTGGGGACGTGGACCCAGCCCTCCGGCGCATCCTCGCCAAACACGTCCACCGGCACTTCGACGAGCACCGGGCCGGGCCGGCCGTTCCTCAGCTGAAAAAACGCGCGCCGCAGCACCTCGGGGACGGCGCGCCCCATGGTCAGAGGTTCGGCCCATTTTGTGACGTGGCGCATGTTCAGGGTGGAATTGAAGTTCGGATAATAGTGCGCCAGGCGCCGCGGGTAGCCGGCCGGAATCACCAGGATCGGCACCGACTCCGAAAAGGCCTGGGCGACGCCGCCGAAGGCGTTCTCCGCGCCTGGACCGTGCTGCATGCAAAACACGCCGATCTTCTCGCCGCTGGAGAGGCGCGAATAGGCGTCGGCCATGTGCAGTCCGACCCGCTCCTGGCGCACGATGATAGTGCGGATGTCCTCGGCGGCGGCGGCCTCGATCAAGGGATTGACCGGATAGGCGAAGAGCACGTCGACGCCCTCGGCCTTCAGGGCCTTGGCGATGGCTTGGGCGACTTTCATCGATGGGCTCTCAGCGGTTCGGGCCACGGCCCATGGGGTAGGGCTGCCAGCGTTCCAGAGGTACGCGCGGCAGGACGGTGGGGTTGACGCAGCTCATCGGCCAGCGGCCACGCAGCACCAGGGCCACTTCACGCCCCACGCGGCGCCGGGTCTCGGGGCGCATGCGCGTGGTCGCGGAGGCCACGTGCGGGGTCACCAGCACGTTCTCCATGGTCAGCAGCGGGTTGTTGTTCGAGGGGGGCTCGATCTCCAGCACGTCGAGGCCGGCGCCGGCGATGGCGCCCTGCTGCAGCGCCTCGATCAGCGCCACCTCGTCGATGATTGGGCCGCGTGCGGTGTTGACGATCACCGCAGTCGGCTTCATCCGCGCCAGCGCCGCGGCGTCGATGGCGTGCTCGGTCTCGGCGTTGTGTGGCGCGTGGATCGAGAGATAGTCGCTGCGCTCCAGCAGTTCGGCGAAGCCCACCGGCTCGACCCCGGCGCCGCTGATTTCCAGTTCGCTGACGTAGGGGTCATAGGCGATCACCCGCAGGCCGAAGGGCTGGGCGCGGCGGGCCGTGCAGCGCGCGACATTGCCGAAGGCGAACAGGCCCAGGGTCTGGCCCAGGAGGCGCGGCACCCGGCTGAGGATCGGCCGCGCCTGGCGCCACTGGCCCTCGCGCGCCATTCGCGCCATGGAGCCGGTGCGGCGGGCTACGTCGAGGAGCAGCATCATGGCGTGGTCGCCCACCTCCTCGATGAACACGTCCGGCACATTGGTGACGACGATGCCCGCGGCCGTGGCCGCATCGACGTCCACCATGTCGACGCCGACGCTGCCGACGCCGATGACGACGCAGCGGGTCAGGCTCTCGATCACCTGCCGGTCGATGCGCAGGCCCCAGGAGGTGATCATCGCATCGACGTCCTTGGCCGCGCCGGCGAGTTCGGCGGGCGTGTCGGCGCGCAGCTCGACGATGTCCGCCACCGAGGCGAGCCCCTCCAGCTCGAGGTCGTAGCGCTCCTCGACCGTCTCGGAGCGCGCCTGCCTCGCCAGCTGGATCCCGACCTGCTTCTTCATCATGGCTGGTCCTCCATTCTTGGCTGGACGGCGGCCGGACTCAGTAACCAGTGCTTTCCGCCTGCCGCTTCTGCACGCCGCGCGCCGCGGCCATGGCCGCGGCGGCGCCCTGGCCGATGAAGCCGACATCGGAGCCGACGGTGACGAAGTCGAATCCGGCCGCCAGGCGTTTGCGGGCGTACTCGGGCGTGCTGGTGTGGATGCCCACCGGGACCTTGCTCGCTCTGCAGGCGTGCTGAATCCGCTCCACGGTGGCGAGGTGCGTCGGCTCGTCCGTATCGCCGAGCGGCGGCAGCCCCAGAGCCAGGGCGAGGTCGCTGGGGCCGATATAGACCCCGTCCAGGCCCGGCGTGGTCACGATGGCTTCGAGGTTCTCCAGGCCCTCGTGGGTCTCGATCATGGCGATGCAGGCCACCTCGCCGTTGGCTTCGGCCGCGTAGCCTCGCCCGCCGTAGAGGGCCGCGCGGATAGGCCCGAACGAGCGGCCGCCCAGCGGCGGATAGCGGCAGGCGGCGATCGCCGCTGCGGCCTCGGCCCGATTGTTCACCAGGGGCACGATGACGCCCATCGCGCCGGCGTCGAGCACCTTCATGATCTGCGCCGGCATGTTGCCAGGCACCCGCACCAGCGGCGTCGTTTCGGTGGTGGAGATCGCCGGCAGCATGTGGCGCAGGTCGTCGTAGTCCAGCAGGCCATGCTGAAGGTCGACGCAGAGCCAGTCGAACCCGGCGTGCGCCATCAGCTCGGCGGCGTGGGTGTTGGCAAGCGACAGCCAGCCGCCGATCGTCTGCTCGCCGGCGCGCCACTTGGCCAGCGCCAGGTTCTTCCTCATGCCGCGGCCCTTCCTGGTTGCCCGCGACCGCGCCCGGCCGCGGTCATCGTCCCGTTGTAGTGTTCCTGGTGGTCGAAGGCGAGGGCGAACGGCTAGGCTTCGCTGCCGTTGTCGAGGGGTTGAACATGAGCGTGCTGCACCTGAACCGAGACCGGTTCTTTCCCGGCGAACCTGGCACGCGGGCCATCGCGCGGCGGCTTTTCGAAGCGGTCGAGCGTCTGCCGATCATCAGTCCACACGGTCACTGCGATCCAGCGTGGTTCGCCACCGATGCGCAATTTGCCGACCCGGCGACGCTGATGATCGCGCGCGACCACTATGTGTTCCGCATGCTGCATTCACGCGGCGTGCCGCTGACAGCGCTGGGCATCGGCGCCCGTGACGATGGGGCGACTGCGCCTGCGCCGCGCGACGCCTGGCGCCTGTTCGCCCAGAACTACCATCTCTTCCGCGGCACGCCGACGCGGCTCTGGCACGACCATGTCTATGCCGAGGTGTTCGGGCTCGACGTGCGGCTCGGCCCCGGCACGGCGGATCTCTACTTCGACGTCATTTCCGAGGCACTGGCGAGCCCGGCGCTGCGCCCGCGCGCCCTCTTCGAGCGGTTCGGCATCGAGGTGCTCGCCACCACCGAGAGCCCGCTCGACGCCCTGGAGCACCACCGCGCCATCGCGGCGAGCGGCTGGGGCGGCCGGGTGATCACCACCTATCGGCCCGATCCGGTGGTCGATCCCGATCGGGAGGACTTTGTCGCCAACCTGCAGCGCTTCAGCGAGGTCACCGGCCAGGACGCGCTCGACTGGAAGGGTTATCTGTCGGCGCATCGCCGGCGCCGGCTCGACTTCATAGCCGCCGGCGCCACCGCGACCGATCATGGACACCCGAGCGCCGCCACCGCGAACCTCTCGCCGGCCGACGCCGAGGCCCTCTTCGCCCGCGTCCGCGCCGGCCGGCCGGCGGCTGCCGAAGCGGAACTCTTCCGTGCCCAGATGCTCACCGAGATGGCCAGGATGAGCCTCGACGACGGCCTGGTGATGCAGCTCCACCCGGGCAGCCTGCGCAACCACGATCGGCGCCTGTTCGCGACGCACGGCCGCGACATGGGCGCGGACATCCCGACGGCCACCGACTACGTCCACGCCCTGCGGCCCCTGCTCGAGCGTTTCGGAGATGCGCCGGGTCTTACTCTGATCGTCTTTACTCTCGACGAGTCGGCCTATTCGCGCGAACTCGCGCCGCTAGCGGGGCACTACCCGGCGCTGAGGCTCGGGCCGGCCTGGTGGTTCCACGACAGCCCGGAGGGGATGCGGCGGTTTCGCGAGCGCACCACCGAGACGGCGGGCTTCTACAACACCGTCGGCTTCAACGACGACACCCGCGCCTTTCCCTCGATCCAGGCGCGGCACGACCTGGCGCGCCGCATCGACTGCGGCTTTCTGGCGCGGCTCGTTGCGGAGGCGAGGCTGGCCGAGGACGAGGCGGCCGAGGTCGCCCACGATCTCGCCTACCGGCTGCCAAAGGAAGCTTACCGACTGTGAGCGCGCGGCTCTGCGAGGCGGCGCTGGCCGGCCTTCCCGCCGAAGTCGAGCGGCCGCGCTACGACCGGCGCAAGGTCCGCGCCGGCGTCGTGCATCTGGGGCTCGGCGCCTTCCACCGCGCCCACCAGGCCTATGTGTTCCATGAACTGCTGCAGACGGGCCACCTGGACTGGGGCGTCACCGCCGCCTGTATCCATTCGCCAAAGGTCCGCGACCAGCTGGCTCCCCAGGACGGCCTCTACTGCCTGCTGGAGCGCGAAGGCGAGATGCGCCGGGCGCGCGTCTGCGGCGCGATCGGCCACGTGCTCGTCGCCGCCGAGGCGCCCCAACGGCTGGCGGCGGCGATCGCCGATCCGGCCGTCGCCCTCGTCACCCTCACGATCACCGAGAAGGGCTACGACGACGCCAAGGGTCCGATCTGGGCCGTGCTCGCGGCCGGGCTCGAACGCCGGCGCGCCCTCGGCGCGCCCTTGACCATCCTCTCCTGCGACAACCTGGCGGACAATGGCCGGCTCGCGCGCCAGGCCGTGCTCGGCGCCGCGGGCGCCTCGGCTCTGGCGGCATGGATCGGGCGCGCCTGCGCCTTCCCCAGCTCGATGGTCGACCGCATCACGCCCGCGACGCTTGCCGTCGACCGGGACGAGGCAGCCGGGCGCCTGGGCGTGCGCGACGAGGCCTGCGTCGTCGCCGAACCCTTCTGGCAGTGGGTGGTCGAGAACCGTTTTGCAGCGCGCGCGCCGCCGCTGGAGCAGGCCGGCGTCGAGCTGGTGAGCGACGTCGCCCCCTGGGAACGCGCCAAGCTGCGGCTGCTCAACGCCGCGCACTCGGCGCTCGCCTACGCCGGCCTGCTCTGCGGCTTCGTGCATGTCCACGAGGCGATCGCTTGGCCGCCGCTGCGGGACCTGGTCGAGCGGCTCTGGGACGAGGCGGCGGAGACCCTCGGGCCTGTTCCCGGTCTCGACGTGCGCCGCTACCGCGCCGACCTCATGCGCCGCCTGCGCAACCCATCGCTGCAGCACCGGCTCGATCAGATCGCCGCCGATGGATCGGGCAAGCTGCCGCCCCGGCTGCTGGCGAGCCTGGCGGAGCGGCAGGACCGGGGCCTGACGAGCCCGGCGCTGGGCTTCGCGCTCGCTTGCTGGATCCGGTGCCTGGACGGTGTCGACGACCGTGGCGGCGAGATCCGGCTTTCCGATCCGCTGCTGGCGCGGCTCCAGGCATGGCGCCACGAGGGGACCGACGGGATTTCGCTGATGGTCCAGGCCGGCATGATCGCCCCAGGATCCTCCATCGCCGCTTCCCCCGAGCTTCTGGCCCGCCAGCTCGCGGCCCTGCGCATCGCCGGCGCACGCACCGGGCTGGCCGGCCTCGGGCGCTTGCAGTGGCGCTGAGTCATCGTAACCTCGGCGCCATGCGCATCCGCGACGCCAAGGTTATAGTCACCAGCCCCGGGCGCAATTTCGTCACCCTGAAGATTCGCACCGACGACGGCGTCCACGGGCTCGGCGACGCCACTCTCAACGGGCGCGAGAAGGCCGTGGTCGCCTACCTCGAGGACCACGTCATCCCGCTGCTGATCGGGCGCGACGCGCGGCGCATCGAGGATACCTGGCAGCTGCTCTACCGTGGCGCCTATTGGCGCCGGGGTCCGGTGACCATGCGCGCCATCGCCGCCGTCGACGTGGCGCTCTGGGACATCAAGGCCAAGGCCCTCGGCGCGCCGCTCCATGATCTGCTGGGCGGCAAGAGCCGCGACGGCGTGCTCGTCTATGGCCACGCCAACGGGACCGATATCGAGGAGACCTGCGACGAGGTTCAGCGTTATATCGACCTCGGGTACACGGCGGTGCGCGCCCAGAGCGGCGTGCCCGGGCTAGAGAGGCCCTACGGCGTCTCGGACGAGCGCATGTTCTACGAGCCCGCCGACGCGGCCCTGCCCACGCAAACGATCTGGTCGACGCCGAAATATCTCGATCACGTCCCCAAGCTGTTCGAGCGGCTCCGTGGACGCCTGGGGTTCGGAGTCGAGCTGCTACACGACGCCCACCATCGCCTGACCCCCATCGAGGCGGCGCGGCTGGGCAAGGCCCTGGAGCCCTACCGTCTCTTCTGGCTGGAGGATGCCACGGCCGCCGAGAACCAGGAGGGCTTTCGCCTGGTGCGGGCGCACACCACCACGCCGCTCGCCGTCGGCGAGGTGTTCAACAGCCTTTGGGATTGCAGGGAGCTGATCAGCGAGCAGCTCGTCGACTACATCCGCGCCACCGTCGTCGGCGCAGGCGGGATCACCCACCTGCGCCGCATAGCCGATTTCGCCTCCATCTGGCAGGTGCGCACCGGCTGCCACGGCGCCACCGATCTCTCGCCCGTGACCATGGGCGCGGCGCTGCATTTCGATGCCTGGGTCCCTAATTTCGGCATCCAGGAATACATGCGCCACACCGCCGAGACCGACGCCGTCTTCCCGCACGCCTGGCGGTTCGAGGCCGGAAGGCTCTTCCCCGGCGACGCGCCCGGCCATGGGGTCGATATCGACGAGGAGCTGGCGGCGATGTTCCCCTATCAGCCGAGGCAATTGCCGATCGCCCGCCTAGAGGACGGCACGATGTGGAACTGGTGACGTGCGGCTCGACTTGGCGGCGCTAGGGCCGCCGCGGTTCGTTGGCCCCGACTGGCGCCGGTTGCAGGAATCGAACCCGCGACCTTCTGTTTACAAAACAGCTGCTCTACCGTCTGAGCTAAACCGGCGCGTGGTGGAAATATATGCCCGAACGTGGGGGGCCGTGGCAACGCAAGCGGTAGCGCCGGTGAGTGTGGCAGGTGGGGCATCGAGCCGATGAGCGCCGCGACGACGGCGCTGAGGCGGTGCATGCGGCGCGCCGGGGCTCTGCTGATCACGGTCTCCGGCGTCACCCCGGCCGCGTCGGTCTTCATCATGGGCCAGGAGGTGATCCATCAGGCTGGGACGGGCGCCCTCGTCTGCTTCGTGGTGGCCGGACTGCTGGGCGTCACCACCGCCTTCGTCTATGCCGAGCTTTCGTCGGCGTTTCCGCTGACCGGCGGCGAATATTCCATGATCGGGCAGGCCATGGGTCCGGTCTGGGGCTTCATGGCCCTGGGACTCAATCTCTTCGGCGGCGCGCTCGGTCAGGCGGTCACCGCCTTGGGTCTCGCCGATTACCTGAGCGTCGTCTTTCCGGGTCTGCCCGCGGTTCCGATCGCGCTGGCGGTTACCGCCGCGACGACCTTCGTCACCCTCCTCAACGTCCGCTTGAACGCCAGGATCACCGGAGTGTTTCTTCTGGTCGAGCTGGCGGCGCTGGGCGCGATGACCTGGCTGGGCCTTCAGCACGTGCATCGCGGGCTGGCCGAAATGATCGTTCACCCACGGATGCTCACGGGCGGCGCTCTGACTCCGACTCCCTGGTCGGTGGTGGGGCTCGCCACCGCCGGCGCGATCTACGCCTACAACGTCTACGGCGGCGCGGTGTTCTTCGGCGAAGAGATGTACGAGGCCCGCACCAAACTCGCCTGGGTGATCTTCGCCTCGCTCGCGATCGCACTGGTCGCCGAACTCGTCCCCATCGGCGCCGTCCTGGCGGGCGCTGGCGACCTGAAGGGACTGCTCGCGGCGCCAGCGCCCCTGCCGGCGTTTCTCCTTGGCGCCGGCGGCGCCTTGGCGCTGAAGGCGGTGAGCGTCGGCGTCGCGCTCGCCATCGTCAACGCCATGATCGCCATCGGGCTCATCAATGCGCGCCAGCTCTATTGCAGCGGTCGCGATGGCGCCTGGCCGGGACCGCTGAACCGCTGGATGGCGGCGGTGCATCCGAAGTTCCACTCGCCTTGGATGGCGACCCTGGCGATGGGCGCAGCAACGGCCGCAGCGTGTCTGCTGCCGCTCGAACTCTTGATCGTGACGACCGGCGCTGGGCTTGTGGCGGTCTATGCCGGCGTCTCCATCGCGGTCATCGCCGGCCGGCTCAACCGGACCACCGGGGCCGGACATTACCGCATGCCGCTCTATCCGCTGTGGCCCGTCGCCTCGCTCGTCGCCCTCACGGGCGTGGTGATCGCCGATCTCGCCGACCCGGCGATCGGGCGTCCGAGCCTGATGGCCAACGGCGTCGTCATGTTGCTCTCCGCTGGTTATTATCTGCTTTACCTGCGCCGCCGCGGCGGCTGGACTCTTCGGGACGCCGACGGCGCGCCTCTCGAGGCGCCGCTCGATGCGCTTGAGTTCGTTAGGCTTGCTGAATAGAGGTTGGCGCTCTATCTGCGCGGAACCATGCGCGTGCGCCCTGCAATCTCCGTGAGCGTCGGGCGTCCCTTCGCCCGAGACTGGGGCGGACGAATGTCCGCCGGATGAGGGGTCGTACTACCTCGTCCGGCTAGCCCGAGGCGCCAACTGCCGATCGGCCGTCGATCCCCTCGTCCAGCCTTCCGGACCGCTTTCTCCCGCAAGCGGGAGAAAGACGCACGACGCGCCATTGCCACAAAGGGACCGTCATGGCCCGCTTCCTGATTACGTCGGCCCTGCCAGGCGTCAATGGCGTCAAGCACCTGGGCAACCTGGTGGGATCCATGCTGCCGGCCGATGTCTACGCCCGTTTCCAGCGCTCGCGCGGTCACGAGGTGCTGGCGATCTGCGGCACCGACGACCACGGCACGCCCGCCGAACTCGCCGCCGCCGAACTGGGGCAGGACATCTTCAGCTATTGCGAGGAGCAGCACGCCATCCAGCACGACCTCGGGCGCGGCTTCGGTCTTTCCTGGGACTTCTTCGGTCGCACCTCCTCACGCCAGAACGCCGAGCTCGTGCACCATTTCGCCGCCGTGCTGGAGGCGAACGGCCTCATCGAAGAGCGGGTCGACAAGATGATCTACTCGCCCGCCGACAGGCGTTTCCTGCCCGACCGCTACGTCGAGGGAACCTGCCCGATCTGCGGCTTCCGACCTGCGCGCGGCGATCAGTGCGACAACTGCGGCTCGCTGCTGGACCCGGTGGACCTGATCGAGCCCTATTCGGTGATCTCGGGCGCGCGCGACCTGGAGATGCGCGAGACCCGACACCTCTACCAGCTGCACAGCAAGGTCCAGGATCGCATCCGCGCCTGGGTAGATGGCAAGACCGGCTGGGCCAGCCTGCCGCGCGCCATCGCCTACAAGCACCTCGACGAGGGCCTGATCGATCGCGGCATCACCCGGGACCTCGCCTGGGGCATTCCGGTGCTGAAGGAGGGCCTTCCCAGGCCCGGCTTCGAGGCAAAGGTCTATTACGTCTGGTTCGACGACGTGATCGGCTACATCGGCATCACGCGCGAGTGGGCCGACGCCGAGGGCGTCGACTGGGAGCGCTGGTGGCGCACCGAAAAAGGCGCCGACGACGTGCGCTACGTCCAGTTCATGGGCAAGGACAACGTGCCCTTCCATACCGCGACGTTTCCATCGACGCTGCTCGGTTCGCGCGAGCCCTGGAAGATGGTCGATGTGCTCAAGGCCTTCAATTATCTCAACTGGTATGGTGGCAAGTTCTCCACCTCGCAGCGGCGCGGGGTGTTCATGGATCAGGCGCTGGAGTTGCTGCCGGCCGACTGCTGGCGCTGGTATCTCACCGCCAACAGTCCGGAAGGCTCGGACACGAGCTTCACCTGGGAGCTGTTCCAGGCCTCGGTGAACCGCGATCTCGCCGACGTGCTCGGAAACTTCTTCAACCGGGTCCTGAAGTTCTGCGAGAGCCGCTTCGACGGGCGCGTTCCGGCAGGCGGCGCGTCGGGGCCGCTGGAGCAGAAGCTGCATGCCGAAGTATCGGCCCGGCTCGCGGAGATCACCGCCCAGTTCGAGGCCATCGAGGTGCGCAAGTCGGCGCAGGCGCTGCGCGCGCTCTGGGTCACGGGCAACGAGTACCTCCAGGAGGCCGCGCCCTGGACCGCGATTCGCCACGACCCGGTGCGGGCGGCCGTGGTGGTGCGCACGGCGCTGAACCTCGCCGCTCTCTACGCGCGCGTCGCGGCGCCGGTAATTCCGTTCGCGGCCGAGACCATGGCGCTGGCGCTGGGCGAGCCCTATCCGCCGACCTGGCCCGGCCCAGACGCCGCCGCCGAGCTGGCGCGTCTGCCGCCGGGCCGCAGGATCGTCACGCCGCCGGTTCTGTTCAAGAAGATCGAGGACGCCCAGATCGCCGAGTGGACCACCCGGTTCGCGGGTAGCGAGGCCGGAGCCTGAACGCCGCCCGTCTCACCCGATCCATCCCAGCTGCGCCGCACCGTCCCAGACCATGCGCCCGGCGACGGAGATGACGACGACGAGGCCGATGTAGCCGATCCAAGGCCAGCGGTGCAGCAGCCGCGCCACGCCCACGGCGGCGAAGCCGGTCAGGACCACCGAAAGGGCGAGGCCCGCGAAGAGCACCCAGATCGGCTGGTCGCGGACGACGCCGGCCACGGCGAGCACATTGTCCATGGAGGTGGAGATGTCGGCGATGAAGATCTGGGTCAGCGCCCGTAGCAGGGTCTTATCCCGTCTTGCCTTGCCGTCGTCGGCGCGATGCCGGCCGGGGCGACGGGCGCGAATGTCCCTCCACATCTGCCATGAGATCAAGAGGAGCATGAGGCCGCCCCCCAGCACGAGGCCGCCGCCGCCGCTCTTCAGCAGGCTGACCGCAAAGTACGCCAGACCGCAGAGCAATACCACAGCTCCGGCAAGCCCCAGCGCGATGGCGTGCCGGCGCCTGGGCTGCGGCAGGCCAGCCGCGGCCATGCCCACGGCGATCGCGTTGTCGCCGGCCAGGGTAAGGTCGATCAGTACGACCTGGACGAACGCGGCGATGAGGCCGGCCCAGTGCAGGTGTCCGGCGCCACCTAGGAGCTGGGCCATTGGTCCGAAGGTTTGGCGTGAAGCGAGCCTTGGCGCAAGCGGTGCGTCAGTCGAGGACCTGAGTGGCCTGGTACAGGGCCACGGCGGCGGCAGTCGAGACGTTGAGGCTGGCGAAGCCGCCGGGCAGGGGAATGCGCGCCAGGGCGTCGCAGTGCTCGCCCACCAGCCGCCGAAGTCCCTGGCCCTCGGAGCCCAGCACCAGCACGGTGGGGCGCCGGTCGAGCACCGCGGCGAGGCTCGCCTGAGCCTCGCCGGCCAGTCCGACCGCGCGCCATCCGAGATCGGCGAGCTCGTCGAGGGCCCGGGCAAGGTTGACGACCCGGGCGTGGGGAATGGCGTCGACGGCGCCGGCGGCGGCCTTGGCGAGCGCTCCGGTGAACTGCGGCGCGTGGCGGTCCTGCACGATCACGCCGCGGGCGCCGAACGCGGCCGCCGAGCGCAGGATGGCGCCGACGTTCTGGGGATCGGTCACCTGATCGAGCATGACGAGCACGCCCGTTGGTGGCGTGGCCAGGGCGGCGATGGAGACAGGCTCGAGCGGCGCAATCTTCAGCGCCAGTCCCTGGTGCGTTGCGCCGGCGGGCAGCAGGCGGGCGATCGCGGGGCCGTCGAGAATGTCAGGCGCCGGCGCGCCGGTCACCTCCGATCCGAGCTGGCGCGCGCGTTCGGAGGTGGCGACCAGGCGTTCGAGCGGCCCCCGCACCGGATTGGCGAGCGCGGCGAGCACCGCGTGCCAGCCCCAGATCCAGTCGGCGGCCCCAGCCTGGCTGGCGCGTCGATGCCGGGCCGCGCTGGCGCGCCCGATGGTCGGCGACCAGTTCCTGGTCTCGTTGCGCGGTGCGTGACGGGCCACTATAAGACGCGCTCCGATTTTCTGAGGCTCTCGCGACGAGGCCCTTGGCGCCGGGCGCTCTTAGGCTTCTGGTCCGACATGGCAACGGCAAGGCAGTGATTTCGCGGGACGGCGATCAGGAAACGGGACTTGGCGAGCGGCTATTGGGGGAATGTCCCGAGTGGCAAAGGGGGCGGACTGTAAATCCGCTGGCTTCGGCCTTCGTAGGTTCGAGTCCTACTTCCCCCACCAGCCGTCGCCGGCGCCAGGAGCTGCGCGGGTATAGCACAGTGGCAGTGCAACAGCCTTCCAAGCTGAGGATGCGGGTTCGATTCCCGCTACCCGCTCCAGCCGCCGCACTGCGCTGGATCCGGTGCCGCGCGGCCTGCGCCTCGGGCATGACCACGAATTAAGCTGCCACCGGCGGCCGGCGCCGCTAGGGTCCCGATGTCGAGGGAGGATGCGGATGCGCCAGCTCTTGAGCGCCCTCGTCTTGGCTGCGGTTCTCATGGCGGCCCAGGGGGTTCGGGCCGCGCCGGCGGTCGAGATTCGCAATGCGGTCGCCCGGGTCGTGGTTTCGCCGGAGCCGCGCGCCGATATCGAGGTCGAGGTGGTGAGAGCCGATCCGCGGCTGCCGCTGCGCATCTGGCGCTTCGCCGGGCGCACCTTCATCGATGGCGGCCTGGGCCGGCGGGTCCGAACCTGCTCGACGCAAAACGGCGAGCCCAGCGCCAAGGTCGCTGGCGTCGGCGTGGTGGCCTACCAGGCGATGCCCCAGGTCATCGTCCACACGCCGCTTCAGGCCCGGGTCTACGTGATGGGCGGCGATGCGGTCTGGGGCCGGGTGGGACGGAGCCAGACGCTGGACTTCGCCAATGCCGGTTGCGGAGAATGGCGGCTTGGAGACGTCAGCGGCCGCATGAAAGTCAGCGTCGCCGGCGCAGGCGGCGTTCGCGCCGGGCAGGCGTCCGAGGCCGAACTCTATGCCGACGGCGCGGGATCGATCCTGGCCGGAGCGGTGGCCCACGGCGTCTACGCGATGAACCTCGGCTCCGGCCAGATCCAGATCGCTTCGGTGAGCGGCCCGTTCACCGCCAGGATCGCCGGCGCAGGCTCGGTGCGCGCGGCGGAGGGCCGCGTCAGCACCATGCAGGCGGAAGTGGCCGGGTCGGGCGGAATCAGTTTCGACGGCGTCGCCGGGGCGCTCACGGCCTCCGTTCATGGTTCGGGCGACGTCACCGTGGCTCGCGTGACCGGGCCGGTGCGCAAGGCGATCGTCGGCTCTGGAACAGTGAGGGTGGGCTCATGAGGGGCGCGGTCCTCGCCCTCACGGCGCTTGCGGCCTCCGCCCTGGCCGGCGCGGCCGGCGCTGCGCCGAACCTGGAGGTGAAGAACGCCGCAGCGCGCATCGTGGTGCTGCCCGAGAAGCGCAGCGACATCGAGGTGACGGTATACCACCTCAATCCGCGCCTGCCGCTCTCCATCGAGCGCATCGGCGATCAGGTAGTCATCGACGGGCGCCTGTGGCCGCCCTTCGTCAGCTGCCATGGAAGCGGGGCCGCGCTGCACGCCTATGTGTTCGGGCGCGGCGACTTTGCGGTCACGGCGTTTCCGCAGGTGCTCGTACGCACGCCGATGGACGTACATGTCAGCGTCGGCGGCGCCGTGCAGGGTTCGATCGCCCGCTCCCAGGACGTGGATCTGCAGCAAGGCGGCTGCGGCGACTGGACGGTGGCCGACGTCGCGGGCGATCTGCGCGTCCGGCTCTCGGGGATTGGCGCGCTGCGCGCCGGCGCCTCGGGCAGCGCCGATCTCGATCTCGCCGGCGCCGGTTCGGTGACGGCCGGGCCGGTGGCCGGGACCCTCTTCGCCCGCATCTCCGGCTCTGGGCACATTCGCGTGCGGTCGGCCGCAACGGCGGACCTGACCATCTCCGGCTCGGGTTCGGTCACCACCGGGGCCGTCGCCAACGGTCTTTCGGCGCACGTCAGCGGCGTGGGCGGCCTGAAGGTGGCGCGGCTCGATGGCCCGATGGTGGTGGACGTCTCGGGCGTCGGCCACGTCGAGGTTCCGTCCGGACACGTGACGCACATGTCCGCCCACCTCTCGGGCGCGGGCGCAGTCGAGTTCGGCGGCGTCGCCGACAGTCTCGACGCGGGCGTCTCCGGCACGGGTTCCGTTGACGTGGCCAAGGTCACGGGTCCCGTCGAGCAGCATGTCTCCGGCGTCGGCTCGGTGCGGATCGGCGGCCGCTGAGTTCGGGGCGCGTCCGCTCATGTCGTCAAACGCCGGGCAGGTCGCCTCCGATTCGCCGGCGGACCGCGAATGCCGTAGGGACATCGTGCGAGCTGCGCCCGCCTCGCGCCAAGTTGGGGAGCCGCCGCCTCCATGACCAGCCAGTCGCCGACCGCCGAGCTGGGCGGGCCGATCGTCGAGCCGCTGCAGAACTCGGTCCGCGCGCGGATTCTCCTGTACCTGGGCGTCCTGATCGTCCTCCTGGGCTTCGGCGGCCCCCACCTGGCCCTGATCGACGTGCCGATCAGCTTCTTCCTCAAGAACAAGCTGCACCTCACCGCGACGCAGGTCGCGGGCTTCCGGCTCGCCTCGGCGATCCCGCTCTACCTGTCGTTCGCCTTCGGATTCACCCGCGACACCTGGAATCCGCTTCGCATGCGCGACCGTGGTTTCCTGGTGCTGTTCGGGGCCGGCTGCGCCGCCGTCTACGCCATCTTCGCCTTCGTGCCGGTGACCTATGCGAGCCTGCTGGCGGCGGTGCTTCTGGCCGAGACCGCGTTTCTCTTCGTCGCGGCGGCCCAGAACGGCATGTCCTCGGCCATAGGCCAGCAGCACGTGATGTCCGGTCAGGTCAGCGCCGCCTGGAACATCTTCCAGAGCCTGCCGGTGCTGGGCGCCTTCCTATTGGGCGGTCTGCTGAGCGAACGCCTGGAGGGCGAGGGCGCCGACCAGGCCGCGCGCGTCCTCTTCCTCATCGGCGCGGCGATCATGGCGGTCATCGCGCTCTATGGCGCCTGGCGCCCGGCGAGCGTCTTCGACAACATCCGCTCCGAACGGCCCAAGGGCGCCCGCCCGCTGGACGATTTCAAGCGTCTGGTGCGCCATTGGCCGGCCTATCCGGCGCTGCTGGTCTGGCTGTTGTGGAATTTCGCCCCGGGCTCGGTGACGCCCCTCCAATACTATCTGCAGAACACCTTGCATGCGAGCGATGCGGACTGGGGGGCGTGGAACGCCATCTTCGCGGGCTCGTTCATCCCGACCTTCATGCTCTTTGGCGTGCTCTGCACGAGGGTTCGGCTGAGGACCCTGCTTTTTTGGGGAACGGTCGTCGCCGTGCCCCAGATGGTCCCCCTGCTCTTCATCCATTCCGTCACGGGCGCCCTCATCGCCGCGGCGCCGATCGGCCTGATGGGCGGCGTCTGCACCGCCGCCTACATGGACCTGCTGATCCGCTCGTGTCCCACTGGACTACAGGGCACGATCCTGATGATGTCCGGCGGGCTCTACTGGATCGTCTCGCGCTTCGGCGACGTGCTGGGGACGCATCTCTACCAGCACGGCGGCTTTACCTGGTGTGTCGCGGCGATCACCTTCGTCTACGCGCTGATCCTCCCGGCGCTCCTGCTCGTACCGCGCCGCCTGACGGCGACCGCCGACGGTCAGGCGCCCGAAGAGCCGTTCGGCAACGACTGACGGGGGCGCCTTGGCGCGGAGCGGCTTCGCGGCGCCGTTGACGCAACCGGGCTTCGCGCGTATCAACCGCCCTCCTTCGAAGCCCGGTTGCGAGATCGGCTCCGATAGACCGAGCGTCCGATCCAAAGGACCTCCTGAACGCGCCGCAACGCTTCGAGGCGTTTCGGCGCCGTTTCGTGTTTATCGGGGTCAGTCTCGGCGACGGCGTCACCATCGAGCCAAAGAGTCCAGATGCCGACGTTCAACCAATTGATCCGCAGGCCGCGCGCCAACCCGGTCAAGCGCAACAAGGTGCCGGCCCTGATGGGCTCGCCGCAGCGCCGGGGCGTGTGCACGCGGGTCTACACGGTGACGCCGAGGAAGCCGAACTCGGCGCTGCGCAAGGTCGCCAAGGTGCGGCTGACCTCGGGCGTCGAGGCGGTCTGCTACATCCCCGGCGAAGGCCACAACCTGCAGGAACACTCGGTGGTGCTGGTTCGCGGCGGCCGCGTGCACGACCTGCCGGGCGTGCGCTACCACATCCTTCGCGGCGTCCTGGACACCCAAGGGGTGAAGGACCGCCGCCAGCGGCGCTCGCTCTACGGCGCCAAACGTCCAAAATGATGCGGGCGCAGCCCGGAGTCGTCCCCGCGCCGGCGGGGATCTCGAGGAGAATCAGCTAGACATGTCCCGCCGCCGCAGAGCCGAGACCCGCAAAGTCCTGCCGGACCCGAAGTTCGGGGACCTGGTGGTCACCAAGTTCATGAACTACGTGATGTACGAGGGAAAAAAGGCGGTCGCCGAGAACATCATCTACGGCGCCTTCGACATCCTGGAAGCCAAGCGCCGCGACCTGGGTCCGCTCGAGACCTTCCACGCCGCGCTCGACAATGTCGCGCCCTCGGTGGAGGTGCGTTCGCGCCGGGTCGGCGGCGCGACCTACCAGGTTCCGGTCGAGGTGCGTCCAGAGCGCCGCCGCGCGCTCGCCATCCGCTGGCTGGTGGGCGCGGCGCGCAGCCGCGGCGAGAACACCATGACCGAAAAGGTCGCCGGCGAGCTGCTCGACGCCTCGAACAACCGCGGATCTGCGGTGAAGAAGCGCGAAGACACCCACAAGATGGCCGAGGCCAACCGCGCCTTCTCGCATTACCGCTGGTGAGCCCCATATAGGACGCCTCGCAGCGACCCTTTCTTGCGCGGACGGTTTGAGCTAAACCGCGCGCGCCGTTCGTTCCCCCATTCTCGAGACGTATCCGGCAGAGCCCTTCCCATGCCCCGCACCCACAACATCGAGGACTATCGAAACTTCGGCATCATGGCCCACATCGATGCCGGAAAGACCACGACCACGGAGCGGATCCTCTACTACACCGGCAAGAGCCACAAGATCGGCGAGGTCCATGACGGCGCGGCCACCATGGACTGGATGGAGCAGGAGCAGGAGCGGGGGATCACCATCACCTCCGCCGCGACCACCGCGTTCTGGGAGGGCAAGCGGCTCAACATCATCGACACGCCCGGCCACGTCGACTTCACCATCGAGGTGGAGCGGTCGCTGCGCGTGCTCGACGGCGCCGTGGCCGTGCTCGACGGCAACCAGGGCGTCGAGCCCCAGACCGAGACGGTGTGGCGCCAGGCCGACCGCTACGAAGTCCCGCGCATCGTCTTCGTCAACAAGATGGACAAGATCGGCGCCGACTTCGAGAAGTGCGTCGAATCGATCCGCGACCGCCTGGGCGTCAAGGCCGTTCCCATTCAGCTGCCGATCGGCTCGGAAGGCCAGTTCAAGGGGCTCATCGATCTCGTCCGCATGAAGGCCGTGGTCTGGGAGGCCGAAGGCCTGGGCGCCAAGTATCACGACGAGGAGATTCCCGAGTCGCTGAGGGCCGCCGCTGACGAGGCGCGCCACTTCATGGTCGAGAACGCCGTCGAACTGGACGATGCGGCGATGGAATCCTACCTCAACGGCGAAGAGGTCACCGAGGCGACGCTGAAGAAGTGCCTGCGCATCTCGGTGCTGACCGGCGCCTTCTATCCGGTGCTCTGCGGCTCGGCCTTCAAGAACAAGGGCGTCCAGCCCCTGCTCGACGCGGTGGTGGACTATCTGCCCTCGCCGGTGGACATTCCCCCGACGCAGGGCTGGGATTTTAAGACCGAGGCGCCGATCGAGCGCAAGGCGTCGGATTCCGAGCCGCTGGCGGTGCTGGCGTTCAAGATCATGGACGACCCCTACGTCGGAACGCTGACCTTCTGCCGCATCTATTCGGGCAAGCTGGAGAGCGGGATGGGTCTGCTCAACTCCTCGCGCGACCGGCGCGAGCGGGTAGGGCGCATGCTGCTGATGCACTCCAACAACCGCGAGGACACCAAGGAGGCCTTCGCTGGCGATATCGTGGCGCTCGCGGGCCTGAAGGACACGCGGACCGGCGACACGCTGTGCGACCCGCAGCGCAGTCCGGCGATCCTGCAGCGGATGGATTTTCCCGAGCCGGTGATCGAGATCGCCATCGAGCCGAAATCCAAGGCGGACCAGGAGAAGCTTGGCGTGGCCCTGCAGAAGCTCGCTGCCGAAGATCCGACTTTCCGCGTCTCCACCGATCAGGAGTCCGGACAGACCATCCTGAAGGGCATGGGCGAGCTGCACCTGGACATCAAGGTCGACATCCTGAAGCGCACCTACAAGGTCGAGGCCAACATCGGCGCGCCGCAGGTGGCCTATCGCGAGACCCTGGGGCGGCGCACCGAGATCGACTACACCCACAAGAAGCAGACCGGCGGCTCCGGCCAGTTCGCACGCATCAAGCTGGTGTTCGAACCCAACGAGGCCGGCGGCGGCTACCAGTTCGAGTCCAAGGTCGTCGGCGGCGCCGTGCCCAAGGAGTTCATTCCCGGCGTCGAGAAAGGCCTCGCATCCGTCAAGGACAATGGCCTGCTCGCCGGCTTCCCGGTGATCGACTTCAAGGCGACGCTGATCGACGGCGCCTATCACGACGTCGACTCCAGCGTGATGGCGTTCGAGATCGCCGCGCGCGCGGCCTTCCGCGAACTGCGCGAACGCGGTGCGCCGAAGTTGCTCGAGCCGATCATGAAGGTCGAGGTGACGACGCCGGAGGAATATGTCGGCGACGTGATCGGCGATCTCAACTCGCGTCGCGGCCACATCCAGGGCTCGGACCAGCGCGGCAACGCCCAGGTCGTCATCGCCATGGCCCCGATGGCCAACATGTTCGGCTACGTGAACACGCTGCGCGGCATGACCCAGGGGCGCGCGGCGTTCCACATGGAGTTCGATCACTATGAAGCCGTGCCCCAGGCGGTGGCCGACGAAGTGGTCAAGAAGTACGCTTGAAAAAGTTCGAAGATCCCACCAAAACACCCCGCTAACCCGAAGATGTAGCCCCGCAAGGGCCGGAGCTTGAAAGAATGGCCAAGGAAAAGTTCTCCCGCACCAAGCCGCATTGCAACATCGGCACTATCGGCCACGTGGACCATGGCAAGACGACGCTGACGGCGGCGATCACCTCGGTCCTGGCCAAGGCCGGCGGGGCGGCCGTACGGAGCTACGAAAGCATCGACGCGGCGCCGGAGGAGAAGGCGCGCGGCATCACTATCAACACCGCCCACGTGGAATATCAGACCGCCAAGCGTCACTATGCCCACGTCGACTGTCCCGGGCACGCCGACTACGTGAAGAACATGATCACCGGCGCGGCGCAGATGGACGGTGCCATCCTGGTGGTCTCGGCCGCCGACGGCCCGATGCCGCAGACGCGCGAGCACATCGTGCTGGCGCGCCAGGTGGGCGTGCCGGCGCTGGTCGTCTATCTCAACAAGGTCGACCTCGTGGACGACGAGGAATTGCTCGAGCTCGTCGAGATGGAGATGCGCGAGCTGCTGTCGGCCTATGAGTTTCCCGGCGAAGAGATTCCGATCATCAAGGGCTCGGCGCTGGCCGCCCTCGAGGGCAAGAATCCCGAGGTCGGCGAACAATCGGTGCTGGCCCTGATGAGCGCCGTCGACGACTATATTCCGCAGCCGGCCCGCGCCAAGGACCAGCCATTTCTGATGCAGGTGGAGGACGTGTTCTCGATCTCGGGCCGGGGCACCGTGGTGACCGGCCTCATCGATCGAGGCGTCATCAAGGTCGGCGAGGAGGTGGAGATCGTCGGCCTGCGCGCCACCCAGAAGACCGTCTGCACCGGCGTGGAGATGTTCCGCAAGCTGCTCGATCAAGGCGAAGCCGGCGACAATGTCGGCGTGCTGCTGCGCGGCACCAAGCGCGAAGACGTCGAGCGCGGCCAGGTGATCTGCAAGCCCGGCTCGATCACGCCGCACACCAAGTTCATGGCCGAAGCCTATATCCTCACCAAGGAAGAGGGTGGGCGGCACACGCCGTTCTTCTCCAACTATCGTCCGCAGTTCTACTTCAAGACCACCGACGTCACGGGAGTGGTGAAGCTGAAGGAGGGCGTCGAGATGGTGATGCCGGGCGACAACGCCGAACTCAACATCGAGCTGATCACCCCGATCGCCATGGAAGAGCGGCAGCGTTTCGCCATCCGCGAGGGCGGCCGCACCGTCGGCTCGGGCGTGATCACCAAGATCGTCGAGTAGCGGCTCCGGGGGCCTGCCGAGCCTGGAACGGCCGCCGGAGCGAGCTGGCGGCCGCTCTCGCGTGGCGTGGGAAGCTCAGGCTGGGACATAGATGAAGTCGATGAGGTACACGGTCTCGCCGCGGCCGTGCCTGGCGGTCTTCAGCAGGTCGATCACGCCCGCGAAGCCCGAGGCGCGGGCGAGTTCGGGCGTGACGTCCGAGAACCCGATCTCGCGCAGGCTCATGACCTCGATCCATCCGCCGCCCAGCCGGTAGCGGCCGCCGACCTTCACCCGCGGCCGTCGCCAGATGCGCACGGTGCAGGTGATCTCGCCGGCGACGATGCCCGGATGGAGACGCTTGGTGAAGGTCATGGCGTTCCTCGCCGGAGAGCGTGGACCATGGCGGAGGGCAGGGCCGTTGACGGCGTCCTTCAGTCGTTCGCATGGTCGACGCAGCCTATCATGAGGCGTCCGATGAAGCAGACCTACCGCGGATCCTGTCATTGCGGGCGCACCCGCTTCGAGGTCGACGCGGATCTCGACAAGGTGCGCGTTTGCGACTGTTCAATCTGCCGGCGTCGTGGCGCGTTGAGCTATCGCGCCGATCCGGCCGACGTTCGCCTGCTTACGCCCATCGAAGCGCTGACGCTCTACACCTTCCACACCCGCACGGCCCGAGACTACTTTTGCCCGGTCTGCGGCATCCTGCCGTTCCGGCGCCCGCGCACCGCGCCGAACCTCTGGGCGATCAATGTCCGATGCCTTGAAGGGGTCGATCTCGACGCCATCCCGATCGAGCAGGTGTACGGCAGCCGGCTACCGTGACGCTGCGGCCTCTGGCGCCGTGACAGCTGCGCCGGCGCGCTCTACAGGGGCGGGGCGGTGGGCGCCGAAAGGAAGAACGACGGGTGAGACCCTGCCGCGT
>DATKRO010000087.1:0-70497 GCA_035532115.1 Caulobacteraceae bacterium
GGTGGCTGGCGCCGCGCGCGAGCGCGAGCGCGGAACTCGACCACGACTCGCCGTCGGCGAGACAGGCCAGCACCGCGCCATGTTCGCCCTCGACCGGCCGCGCCAGCACGACGACTTCGCTCGCGCCGCGCGGGGCGAGCGCGAAGCCCCGCCTCGTGGCGCCGACGCGGGCGAGCGGACGCAGCAGCCTGCGGAGCCGCCCGATCTCGACCCGCAGCCGCGCGCGGTGGGATTCGTCGGCGTGCCTGGCGCCGAAGGCGCGGGCGAGCAGCAAGTCCCTGGGCGCGTCGCCGGGCCAGGCCTCGGCGAGGGCGCGCGCCAGCGCGAACAGCACCGGGCGCCGCGCGAGCGGCACGAGGGCGTCGCGCTGGCGCACGAGATTGCGGCAGGCGTCGAAGACCAGCGCCTTCGACGCGAGCAGCGCCTCGACATCCTCCAGCAGGAGAGGGCGCTCCTCGCCGCGTGCGATCCGCCGCGCCGCCGGCGTATCGAGGACGGCGAGCGCCCGCTCGACCTCCGCCGCGAGCGCCGGAATGCGCGCCCAGCGCGCCGCTTCCTCGGCGCGCGCGAGCGCCGCCTGCGCCGCCCGGGCGCGGACCCGCCGCATCGCGATCCCGGCGACGGCGAGTTCGTGCATGGCGCGCAGAGCCGGCGTGAGCGCCCGGACGTCGAGCTGTGCAAGCGCCTGCTCGGCTTCGTCGAGGCGCCCGATCAGGAGCAGGCGTCGGGCCACGAGGCCGCGCGCGTGGGCGCCGTTGGCCCGGTCGCCATGCGCTTCCAGCGTCGCCGACGCCGCGGCGAGGGCCTTCGCCGGCCAGCCGAGGTCGCGCGAGGCGAGCGCGACCTCGGCCTCGGCGACCACGCATCTGGCGCGCGCCACGGCCTCCCTCGGACCGAAGCCGCGCACCGCGCGCCGCAGCAGCGCCCTGGCCCGGTCGAGGTCGCCGAGCTGGGCCATGGCGATGCCGCGAAGCGCCAGCGCCGGCGCGTCTTCGCGCAGCGCCACCCGGTTGAGGGCGCCCAGCGGATCGCCGATCTCGAGCGCCCGAGCCGCCGCCGTGATCAGCGAGTCCATCGCAATCGCGTCACACTTGTAACTCCCAGGCGCTCCGGCGCCGATCCTAGTCTGCGCCACCACCGACCAGACCAGGGAGAAGGACGATGATCACACACGAGACCGGAACGCGCGAACAGTGGCTGAGCGCGCGGCTCGAGCTGCTCGACGCGGAAAAGGCGCTGACGCGGCAAAGCGATGAACTGGCGCGGCGGCGCCAGGACCTGCCCTGGGTCCGCGTGGACAAGGAGTACCGGTTCGAGACCGACGCGGGGGAAGCTTCGCTGGCGGACCTGTTCCGCGGGCGCTCGCAGCTGCTCGTCTATCACTTCATGTTCGGGCCGGACTACGAGGCGGGCTGCTTTTCCTGCTCGGCGATCGCCGATGGCTTCAACGGCGTCGCCGTGCACCTCGCCAACCACGACGTGATGCTCTGGGCGGCGTCGCGCGCCCCGCTCGTCAAGCTGACGGCGTTCAGGCAGCGGATGGGCTGGAGCTTTCCCTGGGCCTCCTCGCAGGGCGGCGACTTCAACTACGACTTCAACGTCTCCATCACCGAAGACCAGCAGCGCAGCGGCGGCGCCGAGTACAACTACCGCCGCGGCGGCCCCCCGGTGACCGAAGCGACGCTTTCGCCCGGCGTGATCGAGAGCGCGGCGAGAACCGGCGCGCCGC
The DNA here is from genome assembly GCA_035532115.1 of Caulobacteraceae bacterium. Classification (GTDB taxonomy): domain Bacteria; phylum Pseudomonadota; class Alphaproteobacteria; order Caulobacterales; family Caulobacteraceae; genus Acaudatibacter. The sequence goes on from DATKRO010000087.1 coordinate 1,730, forward strand.
CGATCGCCTTCGTCCGCGAACGGCCGGGCCTCAGCGCCTTCGTCCTCGAGGGCGGCGCCGTCTATCATACCTACTCGACCTATGCCCGCGGGCTGGACGGGCTCTGGGGCATGTATCAATGGCTCGACCGCGCCCCGAAAGGGCGCAACGAGAAGGGGGCCTGGTGGCGCCACCACGACCGCTACGAAGAGGCGGCGCGATGACGGCCGCCGCAAACCCGGCGGGGCGCCGCAGCCACGCGGCGGCGCCCGGCTGGGCCGGCTGGCTCGGCCTCGCCGCCGCGCCGGCCCTCGTCGTGATGGCGCTGCTGACCTCGTTGCCAGGCGCCGGCGCGGAGATGGCGTGCTCGGCCGGGCACGGCGCATCGCCGCTGAGCGGCATGGCCCCGATGTACCTGCTGATGAGCGCAATCCATTCGACGCCTTGGCTCAGGCTGATCTTGCGCCGATAAGGCGCCATCCTGCGGCGAGGAGGCTTTCATGATGAGGTTCGTCTGGGCCGCGGTCGCGGCGGCGCTGCTGGCCGGGGTCCCGGCGGCGCGGAGCCAGGTTCCGCTGCACCCCGGCACGCCGGGCATCCTCCAGTGGACCGCGGCGCAGCAGAGGGCCTGGTATCCGGCCATGCAGACGGTCTACCGGATGGCCACGATCCGGCGCGGCGACTACGTGCGACCGCTGCCCAGGGCGGCGCGACGGATCGACCCCACCTGGACCCACGCCGGGCGGACCTGGACCATCGGCGCCTACATGAAGGCCTACGACGTCTCCGGCCTGCTCGTGCTCCAGGACGGCAAGGTCCTGCTCGAGCGCTACGGCCTGGGGCGCAAGCCCGCCGATCGCTGGACTTCGTTCTCGGTGGCCAAGTCGGTGACCTCGACGCTCATCGGCGCCGCCATCGAGGACGGCTACATCAAGAGCCTGGACGATCCGGTCACCCGCTACATCCCGCGGCTGAAGGGTTCGGCCTACGACGGCGTGACCGTGCGCCAGCTGCTGACGATGACCTCGGGCGTGAAGTGGAACGAGAACTACACCGATCCGAACTCCGACGTCGCGCGGGCCGGGACCAGGATCCTCCAGCCCGGCGTCGACCCCATCGTCAGCTACATGCGCCGCCTGCCGCGCGCCTACGCGCCGGGGACCCGGTGGGTCTACAAGACCGGCGAGACCGATCTGGCCGGCATCCTCGTCTCCAACGCCACCGGCAAGAGCCTCTCGGAGTATGCTTCCGAGAAGATCTGGCGACCCTTCGGCATGGAGCGGAACGCCCTCTGGATGCTCGACCTCGGCGGCCACGAGCGCGGCGGCTGCTGCATCTCCATGACGCTGCGCGATTACGGCCGCTTCGGCCTCTTCATGCTGGACGGCGGGTTGGCGCGCGGCCGGCGGATCCTGCCGAAATGGTGGGTGGCCCAGGCGACCTCGCCGCAGGCCGGCGCCGGAGCGCCGCCGCCGGGATATGGCTACTTCTGGTGGATGGAGCCGCACGGCTACGCCGCCGAGGGCATCTTCGGCCAGGCCGTCGTGATCTATCCGAAGGACCGGCTCGTCGTGGTGTTCAACTCCGCATGGCCGCAGGCGGACGCCGACGCGCTGTGGGCGGCGCAGAGCGCCTGCGCCGAGGCCATCCGGGCCGCCGCGGCGAAGGTTCCGAGTCGCGGCGGCCGCGCCAAGGCGGCTTCCGTGTCGGCCGCCGCGTCGGGGGCGTGAGCGGGCTCGGCGAGCGCAAACGGACGGCCGTCGAGGCCGTCGCCCGGCGCTTCTGCGCGACCTGGGAAGCGGCCCCGGGTGGTTCGCCGGACGCCTATCTGAGCATAGCGGCAGGACGGATCGCCGTCGAGGTCGCCGCGATCGAGTCGAGAGTCGAGGGGCGCGACGTCGCGAAGCCTCGCCTGCGCTTCGACAAGGTCGCGGTGGGATTGGTCGGACGCCTGCGCGCCGCTCTGTCGCAGGCCGTCGCAGACGGCGAGGCGGTGGTGCTGACCGTCACGGCCCCGATCAGGTCGCCGGCGAAGACGGCTGCCGCGCTCGAGGGCCTGATCCGGGACCTGCTCGCGCGCCGGTCCGCACCGGCGGACGCCGAGGCGACGATCTGCGGAAATCGCATCCGGGTCCGCCTCGTTAGGGGCGTTCCGAGACGAGCGCCCAAGCTGATCGGCTTCGTGCACAATCGCGAGTCGGATCCGGACGCTCTGGTGCGCCTCGCGCAATCGCTGCTCCAGGCCGTGGGCGCGGCGACCGAGAGGCGCCCGCCGCAGGGCTTCACCGGCGAGCGATGGCTCGTCCTCGCCGGCGACGATGGACCTGCGCGGGTCGAGGCCGCACGTTGCGTCTGTTCCCAGCTTGCCGCCGCGACGCAGTTCAGCGCCATTCTGATGGTCCTCGCCGACGGGCGGGTCGAGACCCTCGGCGAGTGACCGCCCGGACCTTCCGGCAGTCCCGATTCAGTGCGAGAACCTCGGCGGGCGATGCCGTAGCACCCGGCTCGTCGCAACCTCGGTGCGTGGAGCTGCGGGCGCTTGAAAGTCCTGATCGTCGAGGACGAGCGCAAGACCGCCGCCTATCTGAAGCGCGGCCTGGAGGAGAACGGCTTCGTCGCCGACGTGGCCGACAACGGCGAGGATGGCGCCCACGTGGCTCAGGCGGGCTGCTATGATCTGATCATCCTCGACGTCATGCTGCCCGGACAGGACGGCTGGAGCGTCATCGCCGGACTGCGGCGGCGCCAGATCGCCACGCCGGTGCTGTTCCTGAGCGCGCGCGATGCGGTCCATGATCGCGTCAGGGGACTGGAGCTCGGCGCCGACGACTATCTGGTCAAACCCTTCGCCTTCGCCGAGCTGCTGGCGCGGGCAAGGACGATTCTGCGGCGCGGGCCGGCGCGGCAGCCGGCGGTGCTGAACGCCGCCGATCTGGAGCTCGATCTGCATCGGCGCCGCGCGACGCGAGCCGGGCGCGCGCTCGATCTTACGCCCAAGGAATTTCAGCTGCTGTCGCTGCTGCTGCGCCGGGCCGGCGAGGTCCTGTCGCGGACGCTGATCGCAGAACAGGTCTGGGACATCAATTTCGAGAGCGACTCCAACGTCGTCGAGGTTCACATGCGCCGGCTGCGCGCCAAGGTGGACGAGCCGTTCGCGCGCCGGCTCATCCATACCGTGCGTGGCTTCGGCTACGTCCTCGAGCCGCGCGCCTGACATGGCGCGGCGGCGATCCGCGTCGATCGCGCTGCGCATGACCCTCTGGTACGCGCTCTCGGCCTTCGTCACGGTCGCGCTCGCCACCGGGCTGCTCTACTGGGTGCTGGTGGGCAGCATGTATCGGGAAGATCTGCGCGACCTCGCCGACAATCTGAACAATGCAGAGCTGCTGCTGCCGTTGTCTTCGCCGAGGACCGGCTTCGCCGCTTCGCACCAGCAGCTTCCCTCCTGGTCTCCATCGCACCAGCCGGAGATCTATCTGCGCGTGCTCGACGGGGCGGGCCGAACCCTGACCGAGACGCCCGGGATGGCGAGGAAGCTGGCGCCGCCGAGCCCGTCCGAGCTCGCCGCCGTCGGCGCGGCGGCGGGGGAGCGGCGCGACGTCGTCACGCCGTCCGGCGAACCGTTTCTCAGCCTGGTGGTGCGCGCGCCAGGGCGCGGCGCCGACGCGCCGGCGCGCTTCATGCAGGTGGCGATGGACCGTGGCCACGACCAATACCTCCTGGCCCGATACCGCGGGCGCCTGTGGCTGGTGCTGGGCGTGGCGCTGCTGTCGTGCTCGCTCGTGGGCTATCTGATCGCCCGCGCCGGCATGCGTCCGATCGAGACCGTCGGCCGCACCGCCGCGCGCATCCGGGCGACGACCCTGCATGAACGCATCGACACCGGCGGATTGCCCGCCGAACTGGACGAGCTGGCGGGATCGTTCAACGGCATGCTCGACCGGCTCGAACAGTCTTTCCGGCACGTCTCGCAGTTCTCCGACGACGTCGCCCATGAGCTGCGCACGCCGGTGGGCAACCTGCGTGGCGAGATCGAGGTGGCGCTCAGCCGGCCACGATCGGGCAAGGCCTATCGCGACGTGCTCGAGTCGTGCCTCGAGGAATGCGCGCGCCTCTCGAACCTGATCGGCACGCTGCTGTTCCTGGCCAGATCCGAAACCTCGGCCCAATCGCTGCGGCGCGAGAGCATCGATGTCGGCCGGGAACTGGAGAAGGTGGGGGCCTATTACGGAGCGCTCGCCGAGGAGGCGGGGATCGACCTCGCCGTGCGCCCCGCAAAGGGCGTGCGCGCCGAACTCGATCGCATCCTGTTCCAGCAGGCGATCGGCAATCTGGTCTCCAACGCGATCGCTCACACCCCTGCGGGAGGACTGGTCAGCCTGGCCGCGCACGCCGATCGCGACGCACTCACCGTCAGCGTCAGCGACACCGGCTGCGGCATCGGCGCGGAACACCTGCCGCGGGTGTTCGAGCGCTTCTATCGCGTCGACAGCGCGCGCGGTTCCAGCGCCAACGTCGGGCTCGGCCTCGCCGTGGTCAAAAGCATCGTCGCACGCCATGGCGGGCGCATCGAGCTGGCGAGCCAGGTCGGGCGCGGCACGAAGGTCACGCTGACGCTCCCGGCTCGATCCGGCGCAGCGGCGTCCGCATGACGATTTCGTCATCCTGGCGTCAGCGTTGCGTCAGGCCGCAGGCCTATCGTCGCCCGTCCGCAACGGCGTGCCGGGATCATCATGCGCCATCCGCGCAGGTTCATCATTGCCGTGTGGCTGGCGGCGCCGCTCCTGGGCTGCGCCAGCTATCGTCCCGCGCCCATCGCCCCGGCGGCCAACGCGGCCGCCATCGACTCGAGGTCGCTCGAGGATCCGCGGCTGCTCAGGTTCGTCGCGGCGGCGGGATCATCCGCGGCGCCGACGGCGACGGTCCGTAGCGCCGGAGCGACGTGGGATCTGAGCACGCTGACCTTGGCCGCGCTCTATTTCCACCCCACCTTGGACATCGCCCGTTCGAAGCTCGCCGAAGCCCACGCCGCCGTCGTGACCGCCGCGGCGATCCCCAATCCATCGCTGAGCCTGGGAGAGCTGAGCTACGATGCGAGCCTCGCCACGCCGTCGCCCTGGACGGTCGGCCCGGCGATCAGGTTCATCGTCGAGGCCTTCGGCAAGCGGGCGGCGCGCGTCGCCCAGGCGCGTCGACTGGTCGAGGCCGCGCGCGAGGATCTGGCGACCGCGTCCTGGCAGGTGCGCGGCGCCGTGCGCGCCTCGCTGATCGATCTCTGGTCGGCGCGCGAGACCGTCGCGCTGCTGCGCAGCAGACGCGGATTTCAGGACCAGCTCGTGACCCTGCTGCAGCGGCGCCTCGCCGCCGGCGACGCCTCGGCGCTCGAGATCGCGCGTGCGCGCATCGGCCTGGACCAGCTCGGCCTCGCCCTCGGCGAGGCCGAGCGCCGGCGCGCCCAGGCTCGCGGCCAGCTTGCCGCATCGATCGGCGTTCCGCTCGCCGCGCTGGACGAGGTCCGGCTGTCGTTCGCCGCGGTGGAGCATCCGAGGCCGCCCGACGCGGCCGAAGTCGCCATGCTGCGCCGTCGCGCCCTGGTCCGCCGAAGCGACGTGCAGTCGCGTCTGGCCGACTACGCCGCGGCGCAATCGGCCCTGAAGCTCCAGATCGCCGGCCAGTATCCGGACATCATGCTCACCGCCGGCTACATCTTCGACCGGGGGCAGAACAAATACCTGCTCTCCCCCGCGGCCGATCTGCCGATCTTCAATCAGGGCCAGGGGCCGATCGCCGAGGCCATGGCGCGGCGGCAGGAAGCGGCGGCGCGCTTCACGGCGCTTCAGAGCCGGGTCATCGGCGAGGTCGACGCCGCCGCGGCGAGCTACGGCGCCGCGAGCCGGGCGGCCGGGGCCGCCGAGGCGCTGGCGGTCGCCGAGGACGATCGGGAGCGCCGCATCGAGCGCTCCTTCCAGGCGGGCGGGATCGACCGTCCGACCCTGTTGGCCGCAAGGATCGAGCGGAGCGTCGCCGAGCAGTCGCGGCTGGCCGCGGTGGTCCAGCAACGTCAGGCGCTCGGGGCCTTGGAGGATGCGCTTCAGCATCCGTTCTTCGGGCAGGACGTGGCGGCGAGCCTCCTGCAGACCAGCCCGCGTCCGCCCACGGAGCTCACCCCATGACGCTGCAATCGGGGCGGCCCCGAGGTCGGCGCCCCCTCGTCGCCGCCCTCGCCCTGGCGGCGCTGGCCGCCGGCCTGATCCTGGCGCTGCATGGCCTGGCGACGCCGAGCCGGGCCCGCGACGCCGACGAGGCGAAAGCCGCGGCCGCGGCGGCGCCCCGCGTCAGCGTGCGCGACGGGGTCGTCACCCTCGAGCTGGATGCGGCGGCCCAGCGGGCGGGCGCCATCGAAACGGCGGTTCCGGCGGCGGCGCCCGCCCGGCAGATCGTCACCGCCTATGGCGCCATCCTCGATGCGGCCCCGCTCGCCGATCTCCAGGGTCGCTATCTGCAGGCGAAGGCCCAGTTGCAGATCGCCCGCGCGAAGTTCGCCGTGTCGCGCGCCGCGGCCGCGCGCGCCAGGACCCTCTATGCGGCCGGGCAGGATGTCTCCCAGGCCCAGCTGCAGAGCGCCGAGGGCGCCGCCGCCGTGGACGAAGCCGCGCTCGCCGCCGGCCGCGCCGTCCTGGCGACGGTGATCGCCGGCGCCCGGCAGGCCTGGGGTCCTGTCCTCGCCCAGGCGCTGATCGCCGGCGCGCCTCTCGCCGAAGATCTGGTCGAGCGCCGCACCTTGCTGGTGCAGCTGAGCCTCTCGCCCGGCGCCGCGCTCGCCGCGCCGCCGCGGAGCGCCAGCGCCGTCGTCGGCGGCGCGAGGCGGGCGCCGCTCGCCTTCGTCTCCCCCGCGGCCATCGCCGACCCGGCGATCCAGGGGACGAGCTATTTCTACGAGACGCCGGCGAGGCCAGGCATCCTGCCGGGGCTGGGCGTGCAGGCCTCGCTGCCAGCGCCGATGGCTGCCCAGGGCGTCGTGGCGCCGCAGTCGGCCGTGGTCTGGCTGCAAGGCAAGGCCTGGATCTACCTGCGCACCGGGCCCGACGTCTTCGTCCGGCGCGAGATCGCCCCGGATCTGCCGGGTCCGGGAGGCGGCTACATCGTCACCGGCCTTCCGCCGGGCGTCGAGATGGTCGTGTCGGGGGCGCAGATTCTGCTCTCCGAGGAATTCCGCGCCCAGGGCGGGGCCGGCGACGACGAGGACTAGCGTGCGCGTCGCCGGACTTCAGGGCTTCGTCATTGGCGCCGCCCTGCGATTTCGCAGGCTCGTGGTGGCGCTCGCCGCCATCGTGGTCGCCTACGGCGCCTATGCCCTCGACCACGCCCGCTACGACGTGTTCCCGGAGTTCGCGCCGCCGCAGGTGAGCATCCAGACCGAAGCGCCGGGCCTCTCGCCCGAGCAGGTGGAGGCTCTGGTCACCGGACCCGTCGAGACCGCGCTCGAGGGACTGCCGGGCGAACGGCGCATGCGATCCAACTCGATCCAGGGGCTCTCCGTCGTCACCGTCTTCTTCGCCCCGGGCTCCGGCGTCTACCTCGACCGGCAGGTGGTGGCCGAGCGTCTGGCCGAGGTCGCCGGGCGCCTGCCGACGGGCGTGCGGCCACCGGTGATGACGCCCCTCACGTCCTCGACGCAGGTGGTTCTGGTGGCGGGCCTGACCTCGCGGACCCGGTCGCTGATGCGGCTGCGCACGCTGGCGCAATGGACCATCCGGCCGGCGCTCCTGGCCGCTCCCGGCGTCGCCGACGTCGAGATCTTCGGCGGCCAGACCCGGGCGACGCAGATCCTCGTGCACCCGAGCAGGCTGATCGCCTTCGGATTGAGCCTCGAGGACGTGCTCGCCGCGGCGCGCCAGGCCTCCGGCGTGCGCGGCGCCGGCTTCGTCAGCACGCCCAACCAGCGCATCGTGCTGCGCACCGAGGGCCAGTCGCTGACGCCGCAGCAGATCGCCGGCGTCGTGGTGGCGCGCCACGGCGGCGTCAGCGTGACGCTCGGCGACGTCGCCGAGGTGGTCGAGGCGCCGGAGCCGGCGATCGGCGCGGCCTCGATCATGGGCGTGCCGGGCGTCGTCATGAACGTCACCGAGCAATATGGCGCCAACACGCTCGAGGTGACCAAGGGCGTCGACCGCGCGCTCGGCGCGCTGCGCCCGGCGCTACGACGCCAGGGCGTGACGCTCCACGCCAATATCTTCCGGCCCGCCAGCTTCATCATCACGGCCACCGGCAATCTGGGCTCCTCATTGCTCGCCGGCGCCGTCCTGGTGGTGGTGGTGCTGCTGCTCTTCCTCTTCGATCTGCGCGCCGCGGCGATCTGCTGCACGGCGATCCCGATCTCGCTCCTGGCCGCGGTGGTGGTGTTGCAGCGGGCGGGGATCACGCTCAACGTCATGACCCTGGGGGGCCTCGCCATCGCCCTGGGCGAGGTGGTCGACGACGCGGTGATCGCCGTCGAGAACATCGTCCGCCGGCTGCGCGAGAACCGCGGCCGGCCCGATCCGCGCACCGCGGCGCGGGTCGTGCTGGAGGCGACCTTCGAGGTGCGCAGCGCCGTCGTCTACGCGACCTTGGCGGTGATCATCGTCTTCGTTCCGGTGGTCACGCTCTCCGGCGTCGGCGGGGCGCTGTTCGCGCCGCTGGCGCTGACCTACATCGCCGCCGTGCTGGCCTCCCTGGTCGTCGCCGTCACCCTGACCCCGGCGCTCGGCCTGCTCATGCTGGGCCATGGCGTGCGCGAGCGCGATCCGCCGGCGATGGCCTGGACCCGCCGCCGCTACGAGGCGCTGCTGCGGCGCGTGGCGCGCGCCCCGCGTGCGACCATCGCCGGCGCCCTGGCGCTGACCCTCGGAGGTCTTGCCCTGATCCCGCTCATGGGCGCGACCTTTCTTCCGGAACTGCATGAGGGCCATCTCATCGTCCACATGACTGCGGCGCCTGGCACGTCGCTGGCGCAGTCGCTGCGCATGGGCGCGCGGGTCACCGCCGCGCTGCAGCGGCTGCCCATCGTGCGCACCGTCGCCCAGCGCGTCGGCCGCGCCGAACTGACCTCGGACACGCACGGGACGCAGCAGAGCGAGTTCGAGGTGGACCTCGAGCGCGCGAGCGGCGCGCAGGCGCAGGCCGCCAAGCCTGAGATTCTCAAAGCGCTGGCGCAGTTTCCCGGCATCGACGTCTCGGTCAACAGCTTCCTGACCGAGCGGATCAACGAGACCTTCTCCGGCCAGGGGGCGCCGGTGGCGGTGAACGTCTACGGCGACCACCTGGGCGCCATCGATGCGACCGCACGCGAGGTGCGCGACGTGCTGCGCGGCGTCCGCGGCGCGACCTCGGTGGAGCTCCAGTCGCCGCCGGGACTGCCGCAACTGGCCATCAGGCTGCGCCGAGCCGACCTGAAGCGCTGGGGCCTCGATCCGGTCGAGGTCCTCGGCGAGGTCGGCGCGGCCTACCAGGGCGATATCGTCGGCCAGACCTACAGCGGCGACCGGGTCTTCGACATCGTCGTCAAGCTGGCGCAGGCGAGCCAGGGCGACATCGCCGCGGTGGGCGATCTGCCGCTGCGCACGCACGATGGAAGCTTCGTCCAGTTGCGCCAGGTGGCCGACGTCGCCCCTGCTTCGGGCGTCTATCAGATCCAGCACCAGGGCGGGCGCCGGCTCCAGACGGTGACCGCGGACGTGCAGGGGCGGCCGCTCTCAGCCTTCGTCCAGGCTGCGAGGGCGCAGATCGCCGCGCGGGTGAAGCCGCCCAGCGGCGTCTACATCGAATTCGCCGGAGCGGCCCAGGGCGAGGCCCGGGCGCAGCGCGACCTGGCGTTCAAGGCTCTCATTGCCGGCGTCGCCGTGGTGATGCTGCTGTCGATCGTCGCCCGCAACTGGCGCAATCTGGCGCTCGTCCTCGCCAACCTGCCCTTCGCCCTGATCGGCGGCCTGGTGGCGGCGTTCCTGTCGGGGGCGGTGCTGTCGCTGGGCTCGCTGATCGGCTTCGTGACGCTGTTCGGCATCACCTTGCGCAACTCGATGATGATGATCTCGCACTACGGCCGCCTGGTCGAGGTCGACGGCCTGGCGTGGGGGCCGGACGCGGCGATCCGCGGCGCGGCCGACCGGCTCGGGCCGATCCTGATGACCTCGCTGGTCACCGGACTTGGCCTGCTGCCGCTCGCGCTCGGCATGAATACGCCCGGGCGCGAGATCGAAGGGCCGATGGCGGTGGTGATTCTCGGCGGGCTCATGACCTCCATGATGCTGAACCTGCTGGTGCTGCCGACGCTGGCGCTGCGCTACGGGCGTTTCCAGCCGAGGGGCGAGCGGGACGAGCTGCTGGATCCGGGCGCCGCCGCGGAACCGCGCCCTTCGCCGGCCTCCTGACCGGCCGAGCGTCCGCCGCGGAAGGGCGCCGTTGGCGGCTGCTGCGGCCCGCCCGCCCATCATGGACAAGATTTCATCGTGTTTTTCGCATCCGTTCAGGCATTCCTTCGCCTCTAGGCGTCAAAGGCGCAGGTTCCAGCCCGCGCATCGTCGAGACAAGGAGCCGAGCCCATGGGATTTCTCATCGCCCAGATCATCCCGCTCTTCGGGATCATCATGATCATCTGCATCGTGATCGGACCCATCTGGATCAGCGCCTATTTCCGGGCCAAGGAGCGGGCGCAGCTGCACGAGACGCTGCGCATCGCCTACGAAAAGGGCCTGCCGCCGCCGCCGGAACTCATCGAGAAGCTCACCGCCGGCGGCCAGGCGCCCACGCAGTCCAGCGCCCTCAACGCCGACCTGCGCCGTGGGGTCGTGCTCGTCGCCGTGGGCCTTGGCCTTTGCGGACTGGGGCTGGGGCTGGGCTGGGGCATCGGTTTCGCCGACCAGACCGGCGGGGCCATCACCGGCGGCGTGGTCGCGGGGGCCGGCGCGATCCCCGGGCTGATCGGCGTGGCCTATCTGCTGCTGTGGCTCGGCAGCCGCCGCACGATCAAGGACTGAAGCCGCGGCGCGGGGAACCCCTCCCGGAACGGAAGGCGAGCGGTGATCAGCCGGCGGACATTGGCCAGCGCCCACGACCTCGAGCTCGTCGCCCTCGGCGCGAGCGGCGATCGCAGCGCGTTCGGCGAGCTGGTGCGCCGGCACGGGTCGGCGATCCGCGCGCTGCTGCGCCGCATGGGGGCCGAGGCCGCGCTCGCGGACGACGTCGCCCAGGACGCCTTCCTCGCCGCCTTCGAGCAGATCGCCGAGTTCCGCGGCGAAGGCACGTTCCAGGCCTGGGTCAAGCGCATCGCGGCGCGGCTCTACGTGCGGCGCTGGCGCAAGGACGCCAGGCTCGGTCGCGAGGGCGACCGGGCCGCTGGCGACGCGGAGGGCGGCGCGGGCGAGGCGGACCGGGCGGACCGCATCGATCTGGAAGCGGCGCTGAAGACCCTTTCCGACCCCGAACGGGTCTGTGTCGCGCTCTGCTATGGGGCCGGGCTCTCGCACGCCGAGGCCGCCGAGGCCTTGAATGCGCCACTGGGAACCGTCAAATCCCATGTCAAACGTGGTTTGGATAAGCTCAGGGCGCGCCTCGCGCCGGACGGCGGGGAGCGGCAGGTCGAGGTCCATGGCTGAAGTCAGCTTCGAAGCCAGACTGGAGCGGATGTTCGCCGATGCGCCGGCCATGGCCGACGCCGAGCTGTTCGCCGTGCGCGCGCAGGACCGGCTCGAGCGCGGCTGGAACGCCCGCAGAGTGCTCATCGGCGCCATGGGCGTGGCGGGCGGCCTGGTGGGCTCGGCACAGGTTCTGGGCGCCGGCGCGACGGGCCACCTCGAAGCGCTGGGGGCCGAATCGAATGCGTTTCTGACCCGTCATCTGCAGCTGTGGCTGCCGGCCGGCGTCGCGGCGGACAGCCGGATCGTCTGGATGGCGCTGGCGCTCGCCGCGGTCGGCGTCGGCCTCGGGCTGGCGCGGGCGATCCGCGAGATCTGAGGCCGATGTCCGCCCAGCGCCAGGACGCCGTCAGGCGGATCACCGTGCCGGAGATCGCGGCCCGCAAGGGCGCGCAGCCGCTTGTCTGCCTCACCGCCTATACCGCGCCCGTGGCCGAGATCCTCGACGGCGTCTGCGACCTGCTGCTCGTGGGCGATTCGGTGGGCATGGTCCTCCACGGCCTTCCCAACACCGTCGGCGTCACCCTGGAGATGATGATCCTGCACGCCCAGGCGGTGATGCGCGCCAGCCGCAGGGCGCTGGTGGTCGTGGACATGCCGTTCGGCGCCTACGAAGGCCCCAAGGAAGGCGCCTACGCCAACGCGGTGCGGCTGCTGAAGGAGACCGGGTGCCAGGCCGTCAAGGTCGAGGCCGGTCCCACCGTGCCCGAGACCATCGCCTATCTGGTGCGGCGCGGCGTTCCGGTGGTGGGCCATGTCGGCCTTCGTCCGCAGGCGGTGAACGTCGACGGCGCCTTCAGGGCCAAGGGCCGCTCCGGCGACGAGCGCGCCCGCATCGTCGCCGAGGCCGAAGCCACCGCCGACGCCGGCGCGTTCGCCATCGTCGTCGAGGGCGTCGCCGAGGCGCTCGCCCGCGAGATCACCTTGGCGGTCGCGGTCCCCACCATCGGCATCGGCGCCTCGGCCGGATGCGACGGCCAGATCCTGGTCACCGACGACATGCTGGGTCTGTTCGACTGGACGCCCAAGTTCGTGCGCCGCTACGCCAACCTCAAGCTCGAGATCGAGCGCGCCGCCCGCGCCTACGCCGACGACGTCCGCGCCCGGCGCTTCCCGGCCCTGGCGGAGACCTATTTCGCCAAGCCGGCCGGGTAGGGCGGCGCGCCCGAGCCGCCTGCGGCCCCGGCGACGCGCGCCACCTCGGCGACGAGCGCGGCCGGCGAGATCGGCTTGGCGACGACGCCGTCGATGCCGCAGGCGCGGTAGGCCGCCAGCTGCTCGGGCATGACGTTGGCGGTGGTGGCGAGGATGGGCACCTGCGCCTTGTCGCCCCCCAGCGCGCGGATGCGGCGCGCGGCTTCGACGCCGTCCATCACCGGCATCTGGATGTCCATGAAGACGAGGTCGAAGTCGGCGCTCTCCACCGCCGCGACGCCGGCCGCGCCGTTCTCGGCGGTGGAGACCGCGGCGCCCAGCTGCCCCAGCATGCGCGTGGCGACGAGCCGATTGGTGGGATTGTCCTCCACCACCAGCACCTTCACGCCGGAAAGCCAGTCGCCGGTCCGGTCCTGGCTCGTCGCCGCCGGCTCTGCCGCCGCCGGCGCGCAGACCTCCGCCCAGAACGTCGAGCCCTCGCCGGCGCGGCTCTCGAATCCCACCGAGCCGCCCATCAGCTCGGCCAGACGCCGGGTGATCGCCAGGCCCAGTCCCGGGCCGCCGTAGCGGCGCGTGGCCGACGCATCGGCCTGGCTGAAGCGCTCGAAGAGGCCGGGTCTGGCGGCCTCGGCGACGCCGACGCCGGTGTCCTCGACCTCCAGGCGCAGGCGCATCGCCTCGCCCGCGCCGCTCGCCGAAAGACGCGCCTCGATGGCGCCGCGGTGGGTGAACTTCACCGCGTTGCCGATGAAGTGGAAGAAGATCTTGCGCAGGCGCGCCGGATCGGCCGCGACCCAGCCGATTTCGGCCTGGCAGGCTTGCGTCAGGGCCACGCCCTTGGCCTGCGCCTCCGGGGCGAACATGGCGACGATGGCCTCCAGCTGCTCGGCCGGGTCCACCGGCTCGCGGGCCAGCTCCAGCCTTCCGGCCTCGACGTCGGAGAAGTCGATGATGTCGTTGAGCAGGTCCGAGAGCCCGACGCCGGCGGCCAGCGCCCGCGCCACCAGCCGCTGCCGTTCTTCGGCCGGGGGTTCGGCCCCGATCAGGTGCAGGACGCCCAGGACGCCGTTCATCGGCGTGCGGATCTCGTGGCTGATGTTGGCCAGGAACTGCGACTTGGCCTCGGCGGCGGCCCTGGCGGCCTTCTCGCCCTGCAGCGCCGCGTCGCGCGCCTCGGCCATCTCGGTCACGTCCTCGGCGATGCCCAGAACGTCCCAGCGGCCCGAGGCGCGGCGGCGCACCCCCTGCCAGGCGGCGCGCAGATGGGTCCAGGGCTCGCCGTCGTGGCGGCGGGTGCGGTACTGGAGGGTTCCGGGCTCGCCGGTGGCGAGCGAGCGCCGCCAGATCCGGTCGACCGCTTCGCCGTCCTCGGGATGGATTTCGCTGCGGGTCAGCACTCCCGACCGCCGCTCGAGCGGCGCCCGGCCGGCATGGTCGGTGAAGTCGGGATCGATGACGTATTCGTCCGCCTCCACGTCATAGCGCCAGGCGGTGACGCCGGCGATCTGGCGCACCATGGCGGCGATGCGGCGCGCCTCCTCGTTGTCGATGTCGCGCTGACGCTCGGCGGTGACGTCGCGCAGGATCATCAGCACCCAGCCGTCGGCGGCGCGCACGGCGTGATGGCGCATCCAGATCCAGCCGCGGCTCCTGCCAGCCACGCGGTAGGTGAACACGGCCCGGGCCGCCGGCGGCAGGGCGGCGAGGTCCGCCAGCGCCGGCGCGACGTCGTTGGGATGCAAAAAGTCGTTGTAGAGCCTGTGTACGGACTGCTCGCTCGTCCAGCCGGTCGAGACGCTCCAGGCGCCGCCGACCCACTGCAGCTCGCCTTCCCTCAGCCCCACGAAGGCGTCCAGGCTGTTCTGGAGGAACCAGGCGCTGGCCCGCCACGCGCCGACGTCGACCAGCGTCTGTCCGGGCTCCGGCGCCATCGTTCACCTCAAGTTGAACCCTGCCGCTCTACGACCGTTCCGGTAAAGAATTGCTGTCCAAGCCGATCGGGAGGCCGAGAAATCTCGGCCGGCGGCCCGCGCCGAAGCCCCTCGTTGCAGCCACCGGCCTTCGCAGATAGGTTCGCGCGCCTTGGGGCGAAGAGCCCCGTCGGGAGCCCGCATTCGTGGTCGATCTGTTCGAAGAGGTCGAGGAGCAGCTGCGCTCCGACCGCTACAAGGCGCTGTTGCGCCGCATCGCGCCGTGGGTCAGCGGAATCTTCGGCGCGGTGGTTCTCGCCTACCTGGCCTACTGGGGCTTCAACCTCTTCGTGGCCCGCAACCTGTCGTCGGCCACCACGGCCTATCAGAAGGGCGTCGACGCCCTGGCGCAGAACGACGCGGGCGCCGCCTCCAGCGACTTCCAGGCGGCGGCGCGCTCGGCCTCGGCCGGCTACCGCTCGCTGGCGCTGATGCAGGAGGGCGGCCTCAGCCTGGCCGCCGGCAAACCCGAGGCGGCAGTGGGTTTCTTCGACCAGGCCGCCAAGGCCGCGCCCAACCGGATCTTCGGCGATCTGGCGAGGCTGAGGGCGGCCGAAGCCATTCTCGACGCCGCGCCCTATCCGCAGCTGAAGACGCGCCTCGCGCCGCTCGCCGCCTCCGGTCGGCCCTACACCTTCCAGGCCCGCGAAGCGCTCGCGATGGCGAGGCTCCTCGCCGGCAGGACCAGCCAGGCGCGCGCCGATTTCCGCGATCTCTCCACCGCCATCGATGCGCCCCAGGACGTGGTGCAGCGCGCCAGCCTCGCCGTCGAGCTGATCGACGAGGGCGAGGCGCCCGCCGCCGTCGCCGCGGTGAAGGCTTCGCTGCAGAGCTCCGCCACAATGCCGCCGCCGGCGGCGGCCAGTGTCCAAGCGTCGCCGTCGCCGGCCGCCGGCCGGGGCGGACCGCCTCCATCCCCCGCGGGAGCCGCCCCATGACGCCTCGACGCCCGCTGAGCGTCATCGCCGCCATCTGCGCCAGCGCGCTCGCGCTCGGCGCCTGCTCGGCCATTTCCCACCTCAATCCGTTCCACTCGCGCCCCAAGCGGCTGGCCGAGGAAGCGCAGAGCATCTCGCTGCTGCAGCTCAACGACCAGTTGCGCGTGTCCGGCACGCTCGAGGGCCAGGATTTCTTCCTGCCGCCGCCGCAGCCGCAGGCCGAATGGCCGCTGCCCGGCGGCACGCCTGAGCAGTCGGTGGAGAACGTCGCCGCCGCGCCGGACTTCCAGATCGCCTGGCGGCGCCACTTCGGCGACGGCTCGACGCGCGCGCGCCACGTGATCGCGCCGCCGATCATGGCCGACGGCAAGGTGTTCGTGATGGACGGCCTGGCGAACGTCTCGGCCCACGACGCGCGCACCGGGGCCCAGATCTGGCGGGTGAACCTGCGCCCCAAGGCCAAGCGCGACAAGCTCGGCTTCGGCGGCGGCCTCGCCTATGCCGACGGCAAGATCTACGCCTCCTCCGGCTACCGGCTGGTGGCGCGGCTCGACGCCGACACCGGGCGCCTCGAATGGGAAACCCGCACCGACGCGCCGATCCACGCCGCCCCCACGGTGGGCGACGGACGGGTGTACGTGGTCGACGTCGACGACGAGCTCCTGACCTTCGACACCGCCAACGGAACGCCCGATTGGAACTATCAGGCGCTCACCGAGCCGGCGCGCATCCTCGCGGCCTCCAGTCCGGCCCTCGAGGGCGACACCCTGGTCGCCTCGTTCGCCTCCGGCGAACTGGTCGCCCTTCGCGCCGACAACGGCACCGAGCTTTGGAACGAGAGCCTGTCGCGCACGACGCGCAACAATGCGCTTTCGGAGATCCGCGACATCGCCGGCCGGCCGGTGATCTACAAGGGCGACGTGTTCGCGGTCAGCCACGCCGACGTGATGACGGACACGAACCTGCGCACCGGCGCGGTGCGCTGGCAGTTGCCGGTGTCGGCGATCACCTCGCCCTGGGCGGCGGGCGACGTGGTCTTCGTGGTCGACCAGACCGGCGAGGTCGTCTGCATCTCGCGGGATTCCGGCCAGCTCTACTGGCTGACCGACCTCAACGAGCCGGCGCCGCGCAAGGGCAAGAAGCCGGGCAGGCGCTCGCGCGCCATCTGGTCCAGCCCGATCCTGGCGTCCAACCGGCTGATCACCGTGTCCGACAAGGGCGAAGCGGTGGCGCTCGATCCGAAGACCGGCAAGGTGGAGCGGCGGCTCAAGATCGGCGACGACGCCCTGATCGGCCCGATCGCCGCCGGCGGCCTCGTCTATGTCGCAACCCAGAGGGCCGACCTGATCGCGATCCGCTAGCTTGTCGCGCCCGGTCGGCCCACGGAGCCCCATGATCAAGCTCGCCATCGTCGGGCGGCCCAACGTCGGCAAGTCGACGCTGTTCAATCGCCTGGCCGGGCGTCGGCTGGCGCTGGTGGACGACCGGCCGGGCGTGACCCGGGACCGGCGCCTGGCCATCGGCCGGCTCGGCGACCTCGATCTGGAGCTGATCGACACCGCCGGCTTCGAGGACGTGGAGGACGAGAGCCTGGAAGCGCGGATGCGCCGCCAGACCGAACTGGCGCTGGACGAGGCCGATGCGGCTCTCTTCGTCATCGACGCCCGCCAGGGGGTCACGGCGCTGGACCAGAGCTTCGCCGCCGTGCTGCGGCGGCGCGGCCGGCCGGTCGTGGTGGTGGCCAACAAGTCCGAGGGCAGGGCGGGCGACGCCGGCGCCCTGGAAGCGTTCGCGCTCGGCTTCGGCGAGCCGGTGGCGATCTCGGCCGAACACGGCGAAGGCCTCTCCGATCTCTATGACGCCATCGCCGCCGCCGCGCCCCGGGCGCCGTCAGCCGAACCGGAAGCCTCGGAGAAGCCGCTTCGCATCGCCATCATCGGACGCCCGAACGCCGGCAAGTCGACGCTCGCCAACCGCCTCCTCGGCGAGGAGCGCCTGCTCACCGGCCCCGAGGCCGGCATCACCCGCGATGCGATCCCGGTGGACTGGAGCTGGGAGGGACGGCCGGTGCGGCTGGTGGACACCGCCGGGCTCAGGCGCAAGGCGCGCGTGGTCGAGGCGCTGGAGCGGCTCTCGACCCACGACGCCATCCGCGCCATCGGCTTCGCCGAGGTGGTGATCCTGGTGATGGACGCCGCCCACCCGCTCGAGACCCAGGATCTGCAGCTCGCCGATCTGGTGGAGCGCGAGGGGCGGGCGCTGGTCTTCGTGCTCGCCAAATGGGACCTGGTCGAGGATCCGGCCGAGCGCCTGCGCGACTGCGCCGAGATCGCCGCGCGCAGCCTGCCGCAGCTGCGCGGCGCGCCGATGGTGGCGCTCTCGGCCGAGACCGGCCGCGGGCTGGAGCGGCTGATGCCCGCCGTCGTCAAGGCCCACGCCGACTGGTCGACCAAGGTCAAGACTTCCGATCTCAACGAGTGGCTGCGCCTGGCGGTGCAGCGCCATCCGCCGCCGGCCGTGGACGGGCGGCGCATCCGGCCCAAGTACATCGCCCAGACCAAGGCGCGGCCGCCGACCTTCGTGCTCATCGCCAGCCGCGCCGACAAGCTTCCCGACAGCTATCGCCGCTATCTGATCAACTCGATCCGCCAGAGCTTCGAACTGCCGGGCACGCCGATCCGCCTCGTCGCCAAGGCCGGCGCCAATCCGTATGGGCATGAAGGCGCCGGCAAGGGGCGGGCGCTCAGAGCGAAGCGGCCGCCGGCGCGCTCCGCCAGTCGCGCAGCGCCTGGGTCTCGCTCGGCAGACCGAGCCCCTCGGCGCCCGCGTACGCCACGATCATAGGCCCGACCTCGCCCGGATCGGTCTGGGTGGCGGGATCCTCGCCCGGGAAGGCCTCGGCGCGCAGACGCGTGCGCACCACGCCCGGGTCGATCAGCACGGCGCGGACGGCGGTGTGTTCGATCTCGTCGGCCCAGCTGCGCACCAGAGCTTCGAGACCGGCCTTGGAGGCGGCGTAGCCGCCCCAGAACGCGCGCGGCCGGCTGGCGATGTCGCAGGTCAGAAACAGCGCCCGCCCGCGCGGGCTTTGACGCAGCAGGGGCTCGAAGGCGCGGATCAGCCTGTAGGCGGCGGTGAGGTTCGTGGCGACGAGCCGATCCCACAGCTTCGGGTCCAGGTGCGCCACCGGCCAGAGTCCCCCCAGCGTCGCCGCGGCGTGGACGAGGATGTCGAGACGCCCGTGGCGCTGGTGGATTTCCAGGCCCAGCGCATCGACGCCGTCGGCCTCGATCAGATCGAGCGGCGCCAGCGTCGCGGCCGGCCGGCCGGCGGCGCGGATCTCGTCGTCCAGTTCCTCGAGCGCGCCCTGGGTGCGGCCGACCGCGATCACCTGGGCGCCGGCCCTGGCCAGGGCGAGCGCGCCGGCGCGGCCGACGCCGCGCGTGGCGCCGGTGACGAGGGCGATGCGGCCTTCGAGGGGCAGGGGCTGGACCATGCGCGGCTTCTAGCCTGTCGGGGCGGCGAGGTGAATCGGGGCTTTACGCGCCATTGAGGAATTCCACCCTAGGGTGGCGCCCGCTCCCCGCTGATCCGCCGAGGCCATGTTCCGCCATCTCCGCACCAAGCTGACGGTGCTCTACGCGGGCCTCTTTGCGGCGAGTCTCGTCCTCATCGCCAGCCTGGCCCTGGCGGCGATGTCGGACAACGCCCAGCGCGTCGTGCGCAAGGAGCTGGCGACCAGCAGCCGGGTGTTCCAGCAGGTGTGGGCGCAGCGCGCCGCGCAGCTCGACACCGATGCGGTGCTGCTCGCCCACGATTTCGGCTTCCGCACCGCCGTCGCCAGCGGCGACATTCCAACCATCCGTTCGGCCCTCGATAATCTGAAGCAGCGGCTGGGCGTCGAAAAGGCGCTGCTGATCACCGCCGACGGCCACGTCGTCTCGGCCGACGGCGCCGCCGACGGTCTCGACCGGAGCACCGTTCGCGCGCTCCAGGGCGACGTCGACACCACCCGCGTGCTCCCCATCGGCGGCTGGCCCTGCGAGATCGTCTCCTCGCCGATCGTTCCGGGAAGCAACGCCGGCTGGGTGGTGTTCGCCGCCAGGCTCGACCGGA
This sequence comes from Caulobacteraceae bacterium, assembly GCA_035532115.1. Taxonomy (GTDB): domain Bacteria; phylum Pseudomonadota; class Alphaproteobacteria; order Caulobacterales; family Caulobacteraceae; genus Acaudatibacter. The sequence goes on from DATKRO010000087.1 coordinate 21,560, forward strand.
AGCAGATGAACGCGCTCCAGTCGATGGCCGCCATACCCCTCAGGGCCTCGGTCGCCTACAGGCTCGCCCCGGGGGTCTGGCGCGACAACAGCGGCGCGAGCGGCGGGCGCGTCGAGGCGAGCGTCGCCCGGTTCCTGGAGGCCGCGATCCTGCGGCCAAGCTCGCCGCCCGACCTTCTGGGAAGCGGCCAGGGCAAGGCGATGGCGGTGGCGACGCGGCTCGATTCGCTGGCGCCGAACCGGCCCACGGTGCTGCTGCTGCAATATCCCCTGGTCAAGGCCATGGCGCCCTACCGGCTGCTGTTCGCGCTGCTGCTCGGCGCCGGCGCCCTGGGCTTCTGCGTGCTGCTGGCCGGCGCCTGGGCGCTGGCCCGGTCGGTGACCCGGCCGATCTCGGCCCTGGAGCAGGCGACCGGGCGCTTGAGCCGCGGCGAGCGCGCCCGCGTCGAGGTGCAGACCCGCGACGAGATCGGCCGTCTCGCCGAGAGCTTCAACAGCATGGCCGCCGAGATCCATCAGCGCGAGCACGAGCTGGAGTCGGCGCGCGACGAGGCGCAGGCCTCCAACCGCGCCAAGAGCACGTTCCTGGCCAACATGGGTCACGAGGTGCGCACGCCGCTCAACGGCGTGATCGGCCTCGCCGGCGTCCTCGCCGGCACTCGGCTCGACGCCGAACAGCAGCAGATGCTCGCGACCATCCAGAGTTCCGCCGCGGTGCTGCAGCGCCTTCTCGACGACGTGCTCGATCTGGCCGAGGTCGAGGCGGGCGCAATGCGGATCGTCGAGGACGACTTCGACCTCGGCGCGGCGATTTCGGCCGTGGCGCAGGCGGCCGCGGTCCAGTGCCGAGCCAAGGGACTGGCGTTCACCCTGGCGATGGACGAGAGCGTGGACGTGGCCGTGAACGGCGACCGCGTGCGTCTGGGCCAGATCCTCGGCAATCTGCTCGACAATGCGGTGAAGTTCACCGAGACGGGCGGCGTCACCCTGTCGGCTGTCCGCGGATCGGACGGGGTGCGCTTGGAGGTGCGCGACACCGGCGTCGGCTTCGACCTGGCCACCGCCGCCCAGCTCTTCAGGCCGTTCCATCAGGCGGACGGCTCGCTCGCCCGCAGGTACGGTGGCGCCGGGTTGGGGCTCGGCCTGTCGCGCGAACTCGCCCGGGCCATGGGCGGCGACCTCGGCGCGGCGGCCGCGCCCGGCGAAGGGGCGGTCTTCACCCTCGTCCTGCCCTTGCCGCTCGCGAAGATCGTGCCCGGCGGCGCCGCGCCCGCGCCGGTCGAGGACGGCGCACCGCTGCGCGCCCTGGTGGTCGACGATCACGAGGCCAACCGCACCGTCGCGCGCCTCATCCTCGAGAGCGCCGGGCTCCAGGTGGTCTGCGCCGAGGACGGCGCCGAGGCGGCCCGCGCCGTCGCCGGCGAGCGCTTCGATGTCGTGTTCATGGACATGCAGATGCCGGTCATGGACGGCCTTTGCGCCATCCGCGCCATCCGCGAGAACGAGCGCGCCGCGCAGGCGCCCAGGACGCCGATCCTGATGCTCAGCGCCAACGTCCTGCCCGAACACGTCGAGGCGGCCCGGGTGGCCGGCGCCGACGGCCACGTGGCCAAGCCCGTGACCCCGCCGCGCCTGATCGCCGCCGTCGAGCAGGCGCTGAACCCGGCGGGCGACGGCGGCTTGCGCGACGCGGCCGCCTGAGGCGTTGCTGGGCGCCGAGCAGACTCGGTCTAGGCTGCGCCGCGTGCGCTTCTTGCTGGTCGCCCTGCTCTGGCTGCTTGCCCCGCTCTCGGCGGTCGCCGGCGATCTGGTCGTCCAGGTGCGCACGCCGCAGGGGGCGCCGATCGTGGATGCGGTGGCCAGCGTCGCCGTCGCCCACCCCGGCCCGATCCGCTTTGCGTGGCCCTACCGGATGTCGCAGCACGATATCCAGTTCGACCCGTTCGTGCTCATCGTTCCGGTGGGCGCGGTCGTCGAGTTCCCCAACCTCGACCGGGTCCGCCACCACGTCTATTCGTTCTCGCCCGCCAAGGTCTTCCAGCTCAAGCTCTACGGTCATGAGCAGACCCGCATCGTCCATTTCGACAAGCCCGGGGTGGTCCAGCTCGGCTGCAACATCCATGACCGGATGATCGCCTTCATCGACGTCGTGACGACGCCGCTCGCCGCCAGGACCGACGCCAGCGGCGTCGCCGTCATCCACGATGTCCCGGCCGGGGTTCAGTCGCTGACGGTCTGGCGCCCTTATCTGCATGCGCCCGGCAACGCTTTGGTCCAGAGCATCGACGTCGCCTCGGCCGGCGGCACCCGCGTGAGCGTTGTGGGCGAACTGCGGGCGCCCGCGCCGCGCGCCCGCATGTACTGAGGCGCCGGCGCTCTAGCGCACCACCACGTCGCGCCGCATCGGCGCCAGCTTGGCCAGCAGCTGGTTCTGGGCGGCGAAGGCGACGCCCTCCCTTCGCATCGCCCACTGCAGGTCTTCGACCAGCGCATTGAAGTCGGCGTCCTGGATGCCGAGCTCGGCGTGGACGCTGCGCATGTCGCGGCCGGTGTAGCTGCAAGGCCCGCCCAGGACGTAGCAGATCTGCTCGGCCAGGGTCCGCTTCAGCCGCACCAGGTCCTGGGCCTTGAAGATGTCGGCGATGCGCGTCACCCCGGCCCGGCCGTGAAAGGCGGCGAACACGCGCGCATCGCGCATTGGCCGCGCATCGGCGTTGGCTCAGCGAGAGGTGTCTGGTGAGCGCATAGGCGGCGAAGACGTCGCACCAGTCGTTCTCGCGCGCAAAGCCGAGATTGTCTGGCTTGGTCCGGTATTCGCCGCCGATCGCCAGCCGGCGCGACACCAGATAGGCGGCCGAGGCCTCGATCCGGGCGGAATAGCCGTTGCTGCGATCGCCGCCGAAACCGAGCAGCCCGATCTGGTTGGCTTTGGTCAGCCGCACCGTCGCATCGAGCAGCAGGCTCTGGCTGAGGACGAGCTTGGTCGCCGCTACGTAGAAGTCGGCCCCGTCGCCGCTCCTGGCCCCGAGGGCGCGGTCGAGGGCGCCATTTTCGCTGTGCTTGTACTGCACGCCGACGCTGATCTGCGGCATGGGCGTATCCTGGTCTTAGACGAGGTCGCCCAGCACCTTGAGCTTGGCCCCGAAGATGTCCTGGCGGAGGGTGTAGCCGTCGCCCAGGCCGAGCTTGGCGCCGGTCGCGCCGGTGTCGAGGTCTTCGCGCGCATAGGAAAGCTCCAGGCGATCGAACAGCCCCACCGCCGCTCCATAGTCGCGCAGCTGAAAGGCGGGCAGGGGGGCGATGCTGACGTGCGCCGAGGCCCCGATGCCGTCGCGCGTTTCGTCGCCGGCGATCACGGCCCAGGTGGCGAGCCCTCCGCCTGAGGCGCCCTCGATGGTGCTGACGCCGTTGGTCAGCAGCAGCTTGCCGCCCTCGCGCAGCTCGCCAGCGCGCGTCCCGCCCGCCGCCAGCAGCGCCAGCGATGCGGCCGCGAGCCCGGCCCCGAGACTCAAGCGAAACCTCATCGCGCCCCGCATCTCCCGCCGGGCCGGCAACGCCGGCGCCGGGCGAACACCCGTGCGGTCCTATAGCGGCAAGGTGTCGACGCGCGATTGCGCGCCGGGCGCGGCGGCGGTCAAGCGTCGACCAGGAAGGAAAGCTGGCGCTCGACCTGCTCGTTGCGTCCCTCGGCGATTTCCCGGTCGAGAAGCCGGGTCGGGTAGTCGCCGGTGAAGTAATGGTCGGTGAACTGCGGACACGCCGGATCGCGCGGCCCCGCGTCCATCGCCCAGTAGAGGCCGTCCACCGACAGGAACGCCAGGCTGTCGACGCCGAAATGCCGGGCCATCTGCGGCACGCTCATCCTGGCGGCGATCAGGTGTTCGCGATCGGGCATGTCGATGCCGTAGAAATCCGGATAGCGCAGCGCCGGCGAGGCCGAGCGCAGATGCACCTCCCTGGCCCCCGCATCGCGGACCATCTTGACGACCTTGACCGTGGTGGTGCCGCGCACGATCGAATCGTCCACCAGGATGACGCGCTTGCCGGCCAGAACCGCCCGGTTGGGACTGTGCTTCATGCGCACCGACAGCTCGCGGGCATCCTGGTTGGGCTGGATGAAGGTGCGGCCCAGGTGGTGGTTGCGGATGATGCCCATTTCGTAGGGGATGCCGGCGGCCTGGGCGAAGCCGAGGGCGGCCGGCACGCCGGAGTCGGGCACCGGCACCACCACGTCGGCGCCGACCAGGCTTTCCTCGGCGAGGCGTCGGCCCATGCGCTTGCGCACCTCGTAGACGGAGCGGCCGTTCACCCGCGAGTCCGGCATGGCGAAATAGACGTACTCGAACACGCACGGGCGGGCGCGCGCCGCCGGGAATGGCTTCAGCGACTCGATCCCGTCGCTGGAGATCACCACGATCTCGCCGTGCTCGACATCGCGAACGAAACTCGCCCCCACCATGTCGAGCGCGCGCGTCTCTGAAGCCAGCACCGGCTTTCCCGCCAGTTCGCCCAGCACCAGCGGGCGGATGCCCAGCGGGTCGCGCGCGCCGATGAGCTTCTTGTTGGTCAGCGCCACCAGGGCGTAGCCGCCCTCGATCTGGGAGAGCGCATCGATGAAGCGGTCGATGAACCGGCCTTTGCGGGAGATGGCGATGAGCTGGATGATCACCTCGGAGTCGGAGGTCGACTGGAAGATGTGGCCCTCCGCCACCAGCCGCTCGCGCAGGGTGAGGAAGTTGGTGAGATTGCCGTTGTGGGCCAGCGCCACCCCGCCCGCCTCCAGATCGGCGAACATCGGCTGGGTGTTGCGCAGCGCGCCGCCGCCGGCGGTGGAATAGCGGGTGTGGCCGATGGCGGCGGTTCCGGGGAGGCGCTCGGCGAGATCGGCGCCCGAGAACGCCTCGGCCACGTGGCCCATGTGCCGCTCGGTGTAGAAGCCCTGGCCGTCGAAGGCGGCGATGCCGCAGGCCTCCTCGCCGCGGTGCTGCAATGCGTGCAGGCCCAGAGCGGTGATCTGCGCGGCGCCCTGGGCTCCGAAGATGCCGAATACGCCGCACTCGAGCCGCAGCCGGTCGTCGTCCGCATCGCGTGCAAACCCAGAACGGCTCATGGCGACTTCTCCACGCTCACCTGCAGCGCCCGGGCCTGTCCATGGCGGCGGCCGCTGGCGGCGGTCGCCTCGCCTGGGTCGGCGATCACCCTGCCGGCCGCCGCGACGCGCGTGGCCAGCCTCTCGCCCTCGGGCGCGAAGGATTTCAGGGTGCGGGCCGAGGCGCTCGACACCGGATAGAGCAGGGCGCCGGAGATCCACCTGGGCATCCGCTCGGCGGGCGTGACGGCGTTGATGGCGAGATTGGCGAGGCCCAGAATCACCACGGCGCGGACGAGGCCGAAGCCGGCGCCGAACGTCCGGTCGATGCCGCTGAGGGCGCTGGTCTGGCGCACGCGCCGGGTCAGGGCGCCGGCGGCGAGGCGCAGCAGCAGATAGGCGGCGGCGAAGACGACGAGGATCGCGGCGACGTCGGCGAGCCACGGAGTGTGGATGGCGCGCCGGGCGATGGGCCCGCTGTAGCGCAGGGCGAGCACGGAAAGGCCGGCCGCCGCCGCCAGGCAGATCAGGCTCGACACCTCCCGAGCGCCGCCCCTGACCCACCCCGCCAGGGCCGAGAGCGCCAGCAACGCCAGGCCCGCGATGTCGAAGGGGCTCATCGGCCGCTGTCCCACGCGGCCTCGCCGATGCGCGCGACGGCGTCGGCCAGGCGCGCCACGCCGATCGGGCGCACCCGCGCGCCGGCGCGCGCCTCGCCCGGCGGGCACAGCGCGCGCGCGAAGCCCAGTTTCTCCGCCTCCTTCAGGCGCATCTCGGTCCTCGAGACCGCTCGGACGTCGCCCGAGAGGCTGATTTCGCCGAACACCACGCAATCCTGCGGCAGGGCCATGTCCAAGGCCGAAGACACCAGCGCCGCGGCGGCCGCGAGGTCCGCCGCCGGCTCGGTGATCCGAAGTCCGCCCGCGACGTTCAAGTAGACGTCGCGGGCGCCGAATCCAACCCCGCAGCGTGCTTCGAGCACCGCCAGGATCATCGCGAGGCGCCCGGAATCCCAGCCGACCACGGCGCGGCGCGGGGTGCCGTAGGCCGAAGGCGCCACCAGCGCCTGGAATTCCACCAGCACCGGCCGGGAGCCCTCGATCCCGGCGAACACCGCCGCGCCGGCCGCCCTTTGCCCGCCTTCGCCGAGGAAGAGGGCCGAGGGGTTCTTGACCTCGACGAGGCCGGCGTCGCCCATCTCGAAGACGCCGATCTCGTCGGCGGCGCCGAAGCGGTTCTTGACGCTGCGCAGCACCCGGAACGGATAGCCGCGCTCGCCCTCGAAGGCGAGGACGGCGTCCACCATGTGCTCGACGACGCGCGGGCCCGCCACCTGGCCGTCCTTGGTGACGTGGCCGACGAGCAGCACCGCGAGGCCGCGCTTCTTGGCCAGGCGCACCAGCTCGGCGGCGCAGGCGCGCACCTGGGTCACCGAGCCCGGGCCGGCCTCGTGCATGTCGCTCCAAAGCGTCTGGATGGAATCGATCACCACCAGGTCGAAGGGCTCGCGCTTGAGCGCCTCGAGGATGTCGCGAAGCGCGGTCTCGGCCGCCAGCCGCACCGGTGCGGCGCAAACGCCCATGCGCAGCGCGCGCGCCCTGATCTGCTCGGCCGCCTCCTCGCCGGAGATGTAGGCGCAGGCCGCGCCCCGGGCCGCCGCCGCGGCGCAGGCCTGCAGCAGCAGCGTCGACTTGCCGACGCCCGGATCGCCGGCGACGAGCAGCACCGATCCGGGGACGACGCCGCCGCCGCAGACGCGGTCGAACTCGGCGAGGCCGGTGACGAGGCGCGCCGCCGGCGCGGCGACGTTGTGCAAGGTCTCGAAGGCCAGCCCGCGCGCCTTGCCCGCCCGGGCGGGCGCCAGCGCTCCGGGCGGGCGCGACGCGACCTCCTCGACGAGGCTGTTCCACGCGCCGCACCCGGCGCACTGGCCAGCCCACTTGGACTGAGCCGCGCCGCAGCTCTGGCAGATGAAGGCCGCGCCGTCTCGCGCCATGAGGCTCCGACTCGCGTGGGTGACGCGCCAGGATACAGGCAAAGCCGTGGCGAGGCGTGTTGCAGTCTTGCATAAATACGGCTCGTCAAGGCCGCCCGTTTGCGCTAGCCTCGCCGGCGATCAGTGCTTCGGACCCAGTGCTTCGAACGAGGTCGGCATGAGCGTCGTCGAGCAGCCAAGCAGCCCCAATCTGATGACCCGGGCGTTGAACATCCTGGTGCGGCCCAGGGCCGAGTGGGAGCTCATCGAAACCGAGCCGGCGACGACGCAGGGCGTCTTCATCGGCTACGCCTGCATCCTGGCGGCGATTCCGGCGATTGCGCGGGCGATCGGGGGCGTCTTCGGCGTTTGCGTCTACGGGTTCTGCATCCACGCGAACCCGGCGTTCGTCGTCGTCGGCGCCGTCGCCTACTATGTGGTCTCGCTGGCCGGCGTCTATGTGATCGGCCTGATCATCGACGCGCTGGCGCCCAACTTCGGCGGCCAGAAGAACCAGCTCCTGGCGATGAAGGTCGCGGTCTACTCCTTCACCGCCTACTGGCTGGCGGGGATCTTCGCGATCTTCCCGCCGGTGGCGATCCTCGGCCTGCTCGGCCTCTACAGCTTCTACCTGCTCTATCTGGGCCTGCCCCGGCTGATGAAGGCGCCGGCGGACAAGGCGCTCGGCTACACCGTGGTCTCGATCGTCCTCGGCATCGTGGTCTTCGTCGTCGCTCAGGCGATCGGCGGCGCGGTGGCCAACTTCGGCGCCGGCCCCGCAGCGGTCAACCTCGGGATGAACGGGCCGGGCGCCGGAACGGTCAGCGTCGGCGGCGCCAACGTCAATCTCGGCAGGCTCCAGGCCGCGGCCCAGCAGATGGCGAGCGCGGCCAGGCAGGCCGAGGGCGGCCAGACCGGCGGCAAGGTGGTCGTGGTCGATCCGGTCGTCCTGAAGGGACTTCTGCCGGGCGCGATCGCGGGCGTGGCGCGCACCGATGTTTCCGATTCCAGCGGCTCGGCCGGCGGCATCGGCGGCTCCAGCGCCGAGGCGACCTATCAGTCCGGCGATCGGCGGATCACCTTGACGGTCACCGATCTGGGGGCGGCGGGCGCGGTCACCGCTCTGGCCGGCGCATTCGACGTCAACAGCGAGCGCCAGACCCCCACGGGCTACGAGAAGATTTCCACCGCCGGCGGCCGGATGGTCACCGAGCGCTACGACAACCAGGCCAGGAGCGGCGAATATGCGGTCGTCGTCGCGCATCGGTTCACCGTCGCGGCCGAAGGCTCGGGCGTCGGCATCGGCGACCTGAAGGCCGCCGTGGCGGCGGTGGGGCCGGATCGGCTGGCGGCCATGGCGCACGGCTGACCGGCCGTCGGCGCGGCGTCATTGATCAGGAGGGCGGCATGACGGTGGCGGAAGGGCCAGGGACGGCCGGCTTGGTGGCGCGCGTCCAGAACATCCTGCTGAGGCCGGCGGCGGAGTGGGACCTGATCGCCGCCGAGCCGGCGACGACGCAGGGGCTGTTCGCCGGATACGCCTGCTGGCTGGCGGCGATCCCGGCGATCGCGAGCGTCATCGGCGGCTTGTTTCCGGTCTGCCTGCTGGGGGTGTGCATCCACCTGAACCCGGTCTTCGTGATCGTCGGGGGGCTGGTGAACTATGCGATCTCGCTGGTCGGCGTCTACGTCGTCGGCCTGATCATCGATGCGCTTGCGCCCACGTTCGGCGGCGAGAGCAACCGGCTCCAGGCGATGAAGGTCGCGGTCTATTCCTTCACCGCCGCCTGGCTCGCGGGGGTGTTCGCCATCTTTCCGCCGCTGGCGGCTCTGGGCATCCTCGGGCTCTACAGCCTGTATCTTCTCTACATCGGCCTGCCGCGGCTGATGCGGGCGCCCCAGGACAAGGCGCTCGGCTATACCGCCGTCTCGCTTCTCCTGGGCATACTGGTGTTCATCGTGGCCGGCGCGATCGGCGACGCGGTGAGGGGCTTCGGCTCGGCCGTTCCGGGCGTGACGATCGGCTGAGCCGACGATCTACCTCGGTTCGTAGCGGCCCTCGCGGGCCAGGTTCGAGAACTTGGTGATGTTCTCGTCGTAGTGCAGCTTGACGGTGCCTATGGGGCCATGCCGCTGCTTGCCGATGATGATCTCGGCGAGGTTGTGGACCTTGTCCAGGTTTTCCTGCCAGGCCAGATGCTCCGACGTCCCCTCCTTGGGCTCGGTGCGGCGCAGGTAGTAGGACTCGCGATAGATCGACATCACCACGTCGGCGTCCTGCTCGATCGAGCCGGATTCGCGCAGATCCGCCAGCTGCGGGCGCTTGTCGTCGCGGTTCTCCACCTGGCGCGACAGCTGCGCCGCGGCCAGCACCGGCACGTTCAGCTCCTTGGCGAGCGCCTTCAGGCCCTGGGTCACCTGGGTGATCTCCTGCACCCGGTTTTCCGGCCGCGCGCCCGCGCCGGCCGTCATCAGCTGCAGATAGTCGATGACGATGAGGTCGAGGCCCACGGAGCGTTTCAGCCGCCTCGCCCGCGCCGCCAGCTTGCCCATGGCGATGCCGCCGGTGTCGTCGATGTAGAGCGGCGACTCCTGGATCTGCGTCGCGGCGTCGCGGATCCTGCCGAACTCCACCGCGGTGATCTCGCCGCGGCGGATCTTGTCCGAGGGCACGCCGCTCACCTCGGCCAGAAGCCGCGTGGCCACCTGGGCGGCCGACATCTCCAGCGCGAAGAAGGCGACGACGCCGCCGTCGACGGTCTTGCGCCCGCCGTCCGGCCGCGGCTCCCAGGCATAGCGGCGCGCCACGTTGAAGGCGATGTTGGCGCAAAGCGAGGACTTGCCCATGGAGGGTCGCGCGGCGATGATGATCAGGTCGGAAGGGTGCAGGCCGCCCAGCTTCTGATCCAGGTCGCCGATGCCGGTGGCCAGGCCCGACAGGCCGCCGTCGCGCTCATAGGCCGCCGCCGCCATCTCCACCGCCGCGACCAGGGCGGCGTCGAGGCCGACCAGACCGGTCGAGGCGCCGCCGGTCTCGGCCAGCGAATAGAGCTGCTGTTCGGCGGTCTCGATCTGGTCGCGGGCGGTGACTTCGGGATCGCTGGTCTCGGCCGTGGCGACGATGTCGCCGCCGATGCGGATCAGCTCGCGGCGCAGGGCCAGGTCGTAGATGGCGCGCGCGTAGTCCGCGGCCCGGGCGGCGGGCGGGGCGCGATCGACCAGATCCGCCAGATAGCGCACCGCGCCCAGTTCCTGGAACGCCGCGTCGCGCTGGAACTGCTCGGCCAGCAGCGTCGGGTCGGCGAGCTGGCCGCGGCGGATATGGATCTCGATGGAGACGAACAGCCGCCCATGGAACGGCTCGTAGAAATGCTCCGGCTTCAGCGCGTCGGTGATGCGCTCGTAGGCGCCGTTGTCGTAGAGCAGCGCGCCCAGCAGCGCCTGTTCGGCCTCGACGTTGGCGGGGGCATGCTGCGCCGCCGGCTCGGCGACGGCCGGGCGCAGATCGAGGGCGGGGGCGAGAGCCATGGCCGCAGTAGTAGCTCAGCCCGGCGTCGCCGCGTTAGCGCGCGGCGCCTCGCTCCACAGCCAATTGGGCGCCTGTGGACGAACCCTTCCGCGCCTCACTGATTGTAGGCCCTCTCCCCATGGTAGGTGAGGTCGAGGCCCTCCTCGATCTCCTCGGGCCGGGCGCGCAGGCCGACGAGGGCGCGGGTGGCGTAGGCGATGGCGGCGGTGGCGAGCCCCGACCAGGCGACCACGGCGACGACCGCCAGCGCCTGGGTCCCGAGCTGGCGGGCCATGCCGCCGCCCGCGCCTGCATAGCCGGCGCCGCCCAGCGCCCGGCTGGCGAAGATCGCCACCAGCAGGCTGCCGAGGATGCCGCCGACGCCGTGGACGGCGAACACGTCGAGGGAATCATCGATCCTCAGCCGGTTCTTGACGATCTCCACCGCTGCGAAGCAGACTAGGCTGCCGGCGATCCCGAGCGCCAGCGCCGCCAGCGGCCCGACGTAGCCCGAGGCTGGCGTGATCGTCGCCAGCCCGGCCACGACCCCGGTGACCATGCCGACCATGCTGGCGCGGCCGAAGCGCAGCCGCTCGATCAGCGCCCAGGTGAGGCCGGCGGCGGAGGCGGCGACGTGGGTGGCGAGGATGGCCATGGCCGCGGTCCCATCGGCCGCCAGGGCGCTGCCGCCGTTGAATCCGTACCAGCCGACCCAGAGCATGCCGGCGCCGATCATGGTCATGCCGGGGTCGTGCGGCGGGTGCAGCTCGCGCGGGAAGCCGTCGCGGCGGCCGAGGATCATCGCCAGCACCAGCGCCGAGACCCCCGCGGTGGCGTGGACCACGAGGCCGCCGGCGAAGTCCAGGACGCCGCGCTGCGCCAGCCAGCCGCCGCCCCAGACCCAGTGCGCCACCGGCGCATAGACGACGAGGAGCCAGGCGGCGCTGAAGACGAGCACGGCGGAAAAGCGGATCCGCTCCACGTAGGCGCCCACGATCAGGCAGGGGGTGATCACCGCGAAGGTAAGCTGGAAGACGAAATAGGCCGCCTCGGGAACGCTGCCCTCGAGGCTGTGGCGGCTCATGCCCAGCAGCGCCGCCTTGCCGAGGCCGCCGATCAGCGGCGCCGCGCCCGCGAACGCCAGGCTGTAGCCGACGAGGAGCCACAGTATCGAGACCAGGCAGGCGATGGCGACGCAGTGGATCATCACCGAAAGGGTGTTCTTGACCCGCACCAGGCCGGCGTAGAAGAGCGCCAGGCCCGGCAGAGTCATGAACAGCACCAGCGCGCTCGCGGCCAGCAGCCAGGCGGTGTCGCCGTGATCGGGGCCGACCGCGGCGGCGCGCGCGGCCGGCGCCACGGCCAGGCCGGCGGCGATGGCCGCCCAGGCCCACGAACGCGCCCTCACCACTTCCCCTCCAGTTCAGCGAACCAACAGGCGCGGCTATAGCGCAGGCGCATGCGGATGGGCGCCCGGTATCTGGGCGGCCGTTGCGACATTTTCGGGCCGCGTCCGCCCCGGGCGCGGCGCTGGGCCGCCCTAGCCCTCGTCCGGCCGCGACTGCTGGCCGGCGCCGCCCTCGAGGAGGTCGGCGGCAGCCTCGGCGCCGATGGCGCGCTCCTCCTCGAAGCGGGATGCGAGCACATTCTCGCCGCGGGCCTGGCGCTCGGCCTCGTCCTTGCTGCGGGCGACGTTGACGTTGACGGTGATGGTGACTTCCGGATGCAGGCGCACCTTCACCGGGTGCACCCCGAGCATCTTGATCGGCCGGTCCAGCACCACCATCGAGCGGTCCACCTTGCCGCCCTCGGCGCCGATGGCGTCGGCGACGTCTCGGCCCGAGACCGAGCCATAGAGCTGGCCGTTCTCGCCGGCCTGGCGGATCATCACATAGGACGAGCCGTCGAGCCGGGTCCCCGATTTCGCGGCCGCCTCGCGCGCCTTGGCGTTGCCGGCCTCGATGTCGGCCCGGCGCTCGTCGAACACCTTCAGATTGGAGCTGGTGGCGCGCAGCGCCTTCTCGCGCGGCAGCAGGAAATTGCGCGCGAAGCCGTCCTTCACCTGGACCACGTCGCCCAGCGATCCCAGCCGTTCCACCCGCTCCAGCAGGATGACCTTCATGGACCCGGTCCCCCTACTTCACGAGATAGGGCAGCAGCGCCAGGAAGCGGGCGCGCTTGATCGCATTGGCCAGTTCCCGCTGCTTTTTGGCCGACACCGCGGTGATGCGGCTGGGCACGATCTTGCCGCGCTCGGACACGTAGCGCTGCAGCAGCTTGACGTCCTTGTAGTCGATCTTGGGCGCGTTGGCGCCCGAGAACGGGCACACCTTGCGCCGGCGCATGAAGGCGCGGCGCGGACCGCCGGCGGCGGGAGCTTCGGGGGCCGTCACGTCGGTCATTGCGCCATCTCCCCACGCGCCGGCTCGCCTCGGCCCATCTCCGGCCGCCCCTCGCCGCGGCCCGGCGCCTCGTCGAAGCGCCGCTCGCGCTCGCGGTCGCGGCGGGCCAGCACCGGCGACAGCTCGAGATCGAGCTCGTCGACGCGGATGGTCAGGTAGCGCAGCACGTCCTCGTTGATGGAGAGCTGGCGCTCCATCTCCTTCACCGCCGCCGAGGGCGCGTCGATGGCCAGCAGCGAATAGTGGCCCTTGCGGTTCTTCTTGATGCGGTAGGAGAGGTTTCTGAGGCCCCAGTACTCGATCTTGGCGATGTGGCCGCCCTGGGCCTCGATCAGCGCCTTCATCTCTTCGTTGAGGGTCTCGGCCTGCTGAGGCGAGATGTCCTGGCGCGCGATGAGCACGTGCTCGTAGTAGGTCATCGATATCCTTCCGTCGTGGAGGGCGGCGCGGGCGGGCGGCGGAAGACGCCGGCTCGCGATGGCTCCCGATCGCGGCGGCCGGGGCGCTCCCGACCCTTTGACGCTCCGCGGACGAGACCGCCCTCGCAAAGAGGCGCGCTCATTAGGGGCAATTGGCGCCGGTGGCAAGCGGCGGCGCGGGCCGCGGCCAACCATCATGCATCGGACGACAGCAGATGCCGCAGCCGTGGATCGGGCGTGTCGCCAAACGGATTGGCGACGACTGCGCCGCGCCAGGCGAAGCCGTCGTGCAGATCTTCCGATAGCAGGAAGCCGCAGCGAGCCTGCACTGCAGACGCCCCTTTCGCACCACGGCCAAGCTCTGGCGGGCAATCACGATCGAGCCTTCGGGCGCCTTTTCGAGAAGGCGAAGCGCTGCGGCGTGTTTGCGGCGATCGCCAGGCGCCGGAATCATGCCTTCGGCGTAGACGAGTACGTTCGTGTCCAGGGCCAGGCGCAAACGATGGACCGCCTAGCCGCGCTCATGCAGTTCGTTGCGCGTCCAGGGCTCTATAGTGACCGGTTCGACGGTGCGAAGATGCTTCAGCAAGGCCGTGTGGGCATCACGGCGCCGCTGGCGCTCGGCGGCTTCGAGATCCGATGCGCCACCGACCGGACCCAGTTCGGCGACCGGCTCCCCGTGCGAGGTGATGGTGATTCGCGCGCCCTGACGCGCGGCCCGCAACAGCCTGGAGAAGCTGCGGTTGGCTTCGGTGGCGGGGATGACGAGAGCCGCGCGGTCCATTTCACTACTGTAGTGAGCTTGCGCCTTCGATCAACCGGCCGCGGACGCGTGCTTCCAGCGCCGGCGTCGGCTGGCCGGCCCAGCGCCGCACGATCAAGCCCCTGGGGGTGCGGCGCGCCGTCGTTTCAGAAATGCGTCGATGCCGTCGCGAGCGCTCTGGAAGCCCAGGTTCTCGCCCATGGCCGCCGCGGCGATGGCGTAGGCTTCCTCGATCGGGGCCTCGATCTGGCGCGTGAAAGCAGCCTTGCCGATGGCGATCGCCTCGGGCGGCTTGTCGGCGATGAGGCGCGCCGTCGCCTCGACGGTGCGGTCGAGGTCCGCGGTCGCGACGGCCAGGTTGACGAGACCGAGTTCGGCGGCGCGGCGGGCATCGACGAAGCGGCCGGTGAGCAGCATCTCGCTCGCCGCCTTGCGCCCCACCGCCCGGCCGAGCGCCACGCCCGGGGTCGAGCAGAAGAGGCCGAGGTCGATCCCCGAGACCGCGAAGCGCGCCGTCTCGGCCGCATAGGCCAGATCGCAGCTGGCGACGAGCTGGCAGCCGGCCGCCACCGCCGCGCCCTGCACGCGCGCGATCACCGGCGCCCGCGCCTGCATGATCGCCATCATCAGGGCCGAGCAGCGCGCGAAGATCGCCTCGCGCGCCGCCGGCTCGTCCAGGGCGCGCAGTTCGCCGAGGTCATGGCCGGCGCAGAACACCTTGCCCGCGGCCGCGAGCACGATCACCCGCACCCGCTCGTCCGCGGCCGCCTCGGCCAGAGCTTCGCTGAGCGCCGCCATCATCGCCTCGGAGAGCACGTTGGCGCGATCGGGATCGTTCAGCGTCAGCCGGCAGATCGGCCCCTCGACGGCGCAAAGCACGAGGTGGTTTCGCATCGTCGCGCCGGGGTCGTCAGCGCGGATGCGCCGCGCGCCACCTGGTGACCGCGGCCAGGGTCCTGGCGACGTGGTCGTCGGGCTTGAGGTCCGAGTAGGCGAGGAGAATCCTGTCGTCGGGAGCAACGACGTAGGAAGTGCGGTTTGACCATTTGGGGCCGAACGCCAGCGTCGCCTGGTAGCTCTTGGCGATGCTCAGGGTCGGGTCCGCGGCGACGGGAAATTTGCCGGCGCAATGGGTGGTTTCCTTCGAGAATGCGGCCAGCTGATCGATGTTGCCGGCGGTGACGCCGATCACCGTGGCTCCCTGGGCGTGAAACTTGTCGATGGCGTCGGCGAAGAGGTGAGCCTCGATATTGCAGCCGGCGGTGTGCGCCGCGGGAAAGAAGTAGAGCACCACGGGGCCCTTCTTCAGCGCCTGGGCCATGTTGAACGTCAGGGGCTTGCCGCCCTGATAGCCGGCGGCGGAGAACTCGGGGGCCATCGCGCCCACGGGCAGGGCGGCCAGAGCCGGCGCGGCGACGCCCATGGCCAGGGCGGCGGCGGCGGCGATCGAATGCTTCAACATGAAATTCTCCGGCTCGGATAACGTCCCTCGCCCAATTATCGCCGCATCCGGCGCACCGCCAGAGCTAATCGTCGCCGGATCGCGGCCAAGTCGCGGCTTGAGCGGGCGCCGCATCTGACCTAACAGCGGCGCGCCCTCTACTCGACGGAGCCCCTGGCCGCATGACGCTCGCCTTCACTTTTCCCGGCCAGGGCAGCCAGACCGTCGGCATGGGCGCGGAGCTGGCGGCCGCGTTCGCCGCCTCGCGCGAGGTCTTCCAGGAGGTGGACGACGCCCTCGGCCAGAAGCTCTTCAGGTTGATGCAGGAGGGTCCGCTCGACGCCCTGACCCTGACCGAAAACGCCCAGCCGGCGCTGATGGCGGTCAGCGTCGCGGCGATGCGGGCGCTGGAGCGCGAGTTCGGCGCGCCGGTCGAGACGGCGGCGTTCGTCGCCGGCCATTCGCTGGGGGAATACTCGGCCCTCTGCAGCGCCGGCGCCCTGACGCTCGGCGATACCGCCCGGCTGCTGAGACGGCGCGGCCAGGCCATGCAGCGCGCCGTGCCGGTCGGGGAGGGGGCGATGGCGGCCCTGATCGGCCCCAAGGCCGACGTGGCCCTGGCCGAGGCCGCGGCCGCGGCCGGATCGGCGGTCGGCGTCTGTTGCGTCGCCAACGACAACAACGCCGGCAACGTGGTGATCTCCGGAACCGCCGCCGCCGTGGCTCTGGCGAGCGACAAGGCGCGTGAACTCGGCGCGCGGGCGGTCGCGGTCAACGTCTCGGCCCCGTTCCACTGCCCGCTGATGCAGCCCGCCGCCGACGAGATGGCCGAGGCCCTCGGCGAGGTCGCCATCGGTGCGCCGCGCGCCTTCCTGGTGGCCAACGTCAGCGCCCGGCCGACCAACGACCCCGAGCTGATCCGCCGCCAGCTGGTGCAGCAGGTCACCGGCCGGGTGCGCTGGCGCGAGAGCATCGAGTGGCTGGCCGGCGAAGGCGGCGTCACGCGCCTGGCCGAGGCGGGCGCCGGCAAGGTGCTGACGGGCATGGCGAGGCGCATCGTCCCGGACGCCGAGGCGCTGTCGCTGAACCTCCCCGCCGATCTCGAAGCCTTCGCCAAGAGCCTCTGAAGGATCAGCCGATGTTCGATCTCGGCGGCAGGACCGCGCTCGTCACCGGCGCCAGCGGCGCAATCGGCGGCGCGATCGCGCGCGCCCTGCACGCGCAGGGCGCCCACGTCGTGCTCTCGGGCACCCGCGAGAGCGCGCTCCAGGCGCTGTCGGACGACCTTGGCGAGCGCGCCACCGCGGTCGGCGCCGATCTTGGCGACCCCGAGGCGGTGGATGGCCTGGTGGCGGCGGCCGAGAACGCTTCGGGACGCGAACTCGACATCCTCGTCTGCAACGCCGGGATCACCCGCGACGGCCTGCTGCTGCGCATGAAGGACGAGGACTGGCGCCGGGTGCTGAGCATAAACCTGGAGAGCTATTTCCGCCTCGCCCGCGCGGCGCTGCGGGGCATGATGCGCCGCCGCCGCGGCCGCATCATCGCCATCAGTTCGGTGGTGGGCGTCACGGGCAACGCCGGCCAGTCCAACTATGCGGCCTCCAAGGCCGGCATGATCGGCTTCTCCAAGGCCCTGGCCCAGGAGGTCGCCAGCCGCAGCGTCACCGTCAACTGCATCGCCCCGGGGTTCATCGAGAGCCCGATGACGCAGGCGCTGAGCGAGGCGCAGAAGACGCTAATCCTGGGCCAGGTGCCGCTCGCTCGCCTCGGCGTCGGCGCCGACGTCGCGGCGGCCTGCGTCTATCTCGCCAGCGACGAGGCGTCCTACGTCACCGGCCAGACCCTGCACGTCAACGGCGGCATGGCGATGATCTGAGGCCGGGCGCTCAGCCTTCCTCGCCCCAGATGCTCCGGAAGAGGGCGCTGCTCGCCAGCAGCGGCGCGGCCTTGCCCCGGGCCACGATCCGGCCCTCGTCGAGGACCAGCACCAGGCGCGATAGCTTGGTGCATCCGATCTGGCTCGATGCTATCCGGGTTCCGAATCGGAGCAGGTTCGGAACCCCATCCCTATCAACCTTTCGATCAAGAACGCCCCCGATGAGGTGGTCCAACGCCTACGTATGCGTGCGGAGCGGCACCACCGGTCGCCGCAATCCTGTTCGGGGAGTCGGAGGCGGAGGCGATCGCCGAACGACTGACGGGCGCGCGGCTGGCCGCGCCGTCGTTGCTTGACTACGAATTGGCCAACGTTTGCCTGACCAAGATCAGGCGGCAGCCAGCCCAGCGCGAAGCCCTGCGCGCGGCGCTCCGTATTGCGCAGCGGCTAAAAGTAGAGACCGTGGCCGTGGACCACGCTGCGATGCTGGACTTGGCCGAGGCAACGGGCCTGACAGCCTGTGACGCGAGCTATTTGTGGCTTGCCCGCTCGTTGAGCGGCGAGTTGGTGACGCTTGACCGCAAACTCGCAGCGGCTTCGCCATGAAGGCCGCAATAGCCCGCGCGTTGCGCCGCGAGCCGGAAGAGTAGCCGCGCCAATCCAACGAATATCGCGCGACATCGCGATGCCGAACAACGAGACGCGAAAAATGAGAATTATCGAGATATTCGACCGATCTGGTTCCGATCGAGTGGAGCCTGGTGACCATGGCCTGGAACATCAAGCGCATGTTCGCCCTCCGATCGCCCTGGTGAGACCGATCAACAACGCCTGGGCCGCCCATCCTCGCCCATGACCGATCCGCGCCCCCGTGCCCGCCAAGACATCAATCTGAAACATTCCTCTTGCCATTGGCGCGGCCCATAAATGAGAGTGCCCGATTCAGGAAACGGCTGAGGCCGCAAGGACCGGTGTTGAGACAGAACTGCATCCTCCCGCCGCGTGGGGCGGCGGCTCGCACCGTCGTTGTCGCCGCAGCCCTTTCCGCCTTGCTCGCCGGCTGCGGCGGCGCGCGTCCGCCGGCGGCCCGGCCGCCGCCCACCGTGGCCGTGGTGACCATCGAGCCGCAGGCGGTCACGCTGACGGCCGAACTTCCCGGCCGGACCAGCCCTTACGAGATCGCCGACGTTCGCCCCCAGGTGGGGGGCATCATCCTGGAGCGGCGCTTCGTCGAAGGCTCGCTGGTGCGCGCCGGCCAGGTGCTCTACCGGATCGAGCCCGCGCCCTACCGGGCCGCCTATGACCAGGCGACGGCCCAGCTCGCCAACGCCGAGGCCAATCTCGTCACCACGCGCCTCAAGGCGGCCCGCTACGCCGATCTGGTCAAGATCCACGCCGTCTCCAGCCAGGACGCGGACGACGCCGAGGCCGCCTTCAAGCAGGCCGGCGCGACCGTCATGCAGGACCAGGCCAGCGTCGAGGCGGCGAGGATCAATCTCGGCTTCACCCGCGTCACCGCCCCGATCACCGGCCGGATCGGCATTTCCGCCGTCACCAAGGGCGCCCTCGTCACCGCCAGTCAGGCGACGGCGCTCGACACCATCCAGCGGCTCGATCCGATCTACGTCGACATCGCCCAGTCGGCGGCCCAGGTGCTGGCGCTGCGCCAGCAGATGGCGCGGGGCGGTCTCGATGCGAGCGGCGCGGCGGGGGCGCAGGTGCGTCTGACGCTCGACGACGGCTCGGCCTATCCCGCGGCGGGGCGGATGCAGTTCACCGACGTCACCGTCGACCAGACCACCGGCGCGGTGACGCTGCGGGCGGTGTTCCCCAATCCGTCGGGGCTGCTGCTGCCGGGCATGTACGTTCGCGCCACCGTTGTCGAGGGCGTCGATCCGGCCGGCCTGCTGGTTCCCCAGCAGGGCGTGGGCCGCGACCAGAAGGGCAATCCCACCGCCCTCGTCGTGGGTCCCGACGGAGTCGTCCAGCTTCGCCAGCTCCAGGTCGGCCAGACCGTCGGCGACAAGTGGCTGGTCACCTCGGGGCTGGCGGCGGGCGACCGCGTCATCGTCGAGGGCCTGCAGTCGGCCCGGCCCGGCGCCAAGGTGCGCGCGGTCGCCGCCGGCGTGCTGCCGTAAGAGCCGCGCCCGTGCTGTCCCGCTTCTTCATCGAACGGCCGATCTTCGCCAGCGTCATCGCCATCGTGATCATGGTCGCCGGCGCCCTGGCGATCCGCACCCTGCCGATCGCGCAGTATCCCACCATCGCGCCGCCGTCGGTGAGCATCTCCGCCGAGTATCCCGGAGCCTCGGCCGAGACCGTCGCGACCTCGGTGACCCAGGTCATCGAGCAGCAGCTCACCGGCCTCGATCATCTGCTGTATTTCTCGTCGAGCAGCAGCTCCGACGGATCGGCTCAGATCAACGCGACCTTCGCGCCCGGAACCGATCCGGACATCGCCCAGGTGCAGGTCCAGAACAAGCTTCAGCAAGCTGCCCCGCTGCTGCCGGCGGAGGTGCAGCAACAGGGGGTCAGAGTCGCCAAGTCGCAGAGCGACTTCCTGATGGTGGTGGGGCTCTACGACACCCAGAACCGCTATTCGAGTATCGACATCGCCGATTATCTGAACAGCTACATCGTCGACCCGCTTGGCCGGATCAATGGCGTCGGCAACGTGCGGGTGTTCGGCGGCCAGTATGCGATCCGCATCTGGCTCGATCCCTACAAGCTCGACAACTACAAGCTGATGCCGTCTGACATTCGAGCCGCCGTGCTGGCCCAGAACGCCCAGATCGCGGGCGGCGAGGTGGGCGGCCTGCCCGCGCCGCCGGGCCAGGAACTCGACGCCACCATTACCGCCCGCTCGCTGTTGCAGACTCCCGACCAGTTCAAGGCCATCATCCTGAAGACCCAGCCCGATGGCTCGGTCGTGCGCCTCGGCGACGTGGCGCGCGTGGAGATGGGCGCAGACAACTACTCCAACGTGACCCGGCTCAACGGCCGCCCGGCCGCCGGGGTCGCCATCCAGCTTGCGCCGGGCGCCAACGCCCTGACGACGGCGGAACTGGTCAAGCAGAAGGCCACGGCGCTCTCCGCCAACTTCCCCCCCGGCGTGAAGCTGAGCTTCCCGGTGGACACCACCACCTTCATCAAGCTCTCGATCCGCCAGGTGGTGTTCACGCTGATCGAGGCCATCCTGCTGGTCATCGCGGTGATGTTCATCTTCCTGCAGAACTGGCGCGTGACGCTGATTCCCGCCGTCGCCGTGCCGGTGGTGCTGCTTGGCACTTTCGGCGTCCTGGCTGTGCTGGGCTACTCGATCAACACCCTGACCATGTTCGCCATGGTGCTCGTCATCGGTCTGCTGGTCGACGACGCCATCGTCGTGGTCGAGAACGTCGAGCGGATCATGAGCGAGGAGGGGCTGCATCCCAAGGAGGCCACCATCCGCTCGATGGGGGAGATCACCGGCGCCCTGATCGGCGTCGCCCTCGTGCTCACCGCCGTCTTCCTGCCGATGGCCTTCTTCGGCGGCTCGACCGGGGTCATCTACCGCCAGTTCTCGGTGACCATCGTCTCGGCGATGATCCTCTCGATCTTCGTCGCTCTGACCTTGACGCCGGCGCTGTGCGCCACGCTGCTGGCGCCCGTCGAGGCCGGCGACAGGAACCTGCACCGCGGCTTCTTCGGCTGGTTCAATCGCAGCTTCGCCGGCCTGGTGCGCCGCTATGAGTCCACGCTCGGGCGGGTGATCGGGCGACCGCTGCCCGCGCTGATCCTCTACGCCGTCGTCGCTGGCGTCGTGGCGCTGCTCTTCCTGCGCCTGCCCACCGCCTTCCTGCCGGTGGAGGACCAGGGCGCGATGGTCGCTCTCTACACCTTGCCCACCGGCGCGACCCAGCCGCGGACGCTCGCGGTGGGCAAGCAGATCGAGCACTACTTCCTCACCGACGAGAAGCGCGACGTCGATACGCTGTTCACCGTCGCCGGCTTCAACTTCGGCGGCAACGGTCAGAACCTCGGCCAGGCGTTTCTCCATCTCAAGGACTGGAAGTACCGCTCGGGCGCGGCCAACGGCGCCGCGGCCATCGCCCAGCGCGCCAACCGGGCATTGTCGCGGATCCGCGACGCCCAGGTGTTCGTCCTGTTGCCGCCGGCGGTGCCGGGGCTGGGCCGCAGTTCGGGGTTCGACCTGGAACTCGAGGATCGCGCCGGACTGGGCCACGAGCGCATGATGGCCGCGCGCGACCAACTGCTCGCCCTGGCGGCCAGGGATCCGCTGCTGTCGGGCGTAAGGCCCAACGGCCAGGACGACACGCCACAGCTTCACGTGGCCGTCGACCAGGCCAGGGCGGGGGCTCTGGGGCTTTCCCAGGCTGACATCGACACCACCCTGGCATCGGCCTGGGGCGGCTCGTTCATCAACAACTTCGTCGATCGCGGCCGCGTCAAGCGCGTCTACATGCAGGGCGACGCGCCATTCCGCTCCAGCCCGAAGGATATCGGCGAGTGGTTCGTCCGCGGCGCGTCGGGCAACATGGCGCCCTTCTCGTCGTTCGCCACCACGAGCTGGACCGTGGGACCGGCGCTGCTGGAGCGCTACAACGGCCTGCCGTCGCTGGAGATCCAGGGACAGGCGGCGCCGGGCCAGAGTTCGGGCGCGGCGATGCAGGAGATGGAGAAGCTGGTCGGCCAACTGCCCAAGGGCGTCGGCTACGAATGGACCGGGCTCTCCTATCAGGAGCTGCTCTCGGGGGCGCAGGCGCCGGCGCTCTACGCCCTCTCCATCCTGGTGATCTTCCTGTGCCTCGCCGCGCTCTACGAGAGCTGGTCGATCCCGGTGTCGGTGATCCTGGTGATCCCGCTGGGGGTGCTCGGCGCGCTCGTCGCAGCCACCGTGCGCGGTTTCTATAACGACGTCTATTTCCAGGTGGCCCTGCTCACCACGATCGGGCTCTCGGCCAAGAACGCCATTCTCATCGTCCAGTTCGCCGAAGGGGCGGAGAAGCGCGGCGACGACGAGCACACCGCGGCGATGCAGGCGGCGCGGCTGCGCATCCGCCCGATCCTGATGACCTCGCTGGCGTTCATGGCCGGCGTCTTTCCCCTGGCGGTCGCCTCGGGAGCCGGATCGGCGAGCCAGCATGAGATCGGCGCCGCCGTCGTAGGCGGCATGCTCTCGGCGACCTTCCTGGCGATCTTCTTCGTGCCGCTGTTCTTCGTGGGCGTGCGGCGCATCTTCGGCTCGAGGGCGCGGGCGGCCCGGCGCGCCGGCCTGCAGGCGCAGACGCCGTGAGGGCGCGCCTGGCGCTTCTGACTGCGACGGCGGCGCTGCTCAGCGGCTGCATCAGCCTCGCGCCCGCCTATCATCGCCCCGCGGCGCCGGTCGCCGGCGTGGTCGCCAACGGCTATGGCGCGGTCTCGGCCGCGCCGAGGCTCCAGCCCTGGCATGTCTTCTTCGGCGATCCCCGGCTGGTGGCCGTCATCCGCGAGGGCCTCGCGGACAACCGCGACCTGCCCGCGGCGGTCGCCAATGTCGAGATCGCCCGGGCCGGCTGGCTCAGCCAGCGCTCGCAGCTGTTCCCCAGCCTGAACGCCCAGGCCGGCGCCACCTTCGCACGCATCCCTTCGGGAAGCGGCGGGGTCGGCGGGAGCGCATCCAGGGGTGCGTTCAACGAGCACGTCTTCACCGCCGAACTGGCGGTTCCTTCCTACGAACTCGATCTCTTCGGGCGCCTGCGCAATCTCTCCAGGGCCGCCCAGGAGCAGTACTTCGCCAGCGTCGAGGCGCGCGACGCCGCCCAGATCAGTCTGGTGGGCGGGCTCGCCCAGGCGTGGCTGACGGTGGGCGCCGACCGTTCGCTCGTGGCCGTCGCCACCGCGACGCTCGACGAAACCAGCGCCTCGCTGGCGCTGACGACGGCCAAGTTCGATCATGGCGAGGCCGCCCAGAGCGACGTCGACCAGGCGCGCGCCCTTGCCGCCCAGGCGAAATACGACGTCGGCCTCTATCAGGTGCAACTGGCAAGGGACCGGGACGCGCTCGATCTGCTGGCCGGGACCAGGATCGCCGCCGACCTGCTGCCGGCCGGCATCGACGACGAGGCCAAGGTGCTGGGCGTGCTGCCCACCGGCGTCTCGTCGGCGGTCCTGCTGCAGCGCCCCGACGTGGTTCAGGCCGAGGACCAGCTGAAGGCCGCCAACGCCGACATCGGCGCCGCCCGCGCGGCGTTCTTTCCCCAGATCAGCCTGACCGGGGCCGGCGGCTTCACCAGCGCCGCGCTCTCGACCCTCTTCACCGCCGGCGCCGGGACCTGGAGCTTCGCGCCGCAGATCATCGCCCCGATCTTCGACGCCGGCCGCAATCGCGCCGGCCTCCTCCAGGCCAAGGGCCAGCGGGATCTGGCGACGGCCAACTACCAGAAGGCGATCCAGACGAGCTTCCGCGAGGTCGCCGACGCGCTCGCCCAGCGAAGCCGCATCGACGCGCAGCTGTCGGCCCAGGAGACCGTCGTCGCGTCCGACACCGACGCCGTGCGGCTCATCCAGGCGCAGTACCGCGACGGCGCGGCCTCCTATCTCAACGTCCTCGTCGCCGAAGGTTCGCTCTATGCGGCGCAGCAGACCCTGGCGAGCACGCGTCTGCTGAAGGCGACCAACCTCGTGGCCCTTTATCAGGCGCTCGGCGGCGGGCTCTCCTGACCCGGCCGCTCAGCGGCCGCCGACCGAGAACGCCAGCAGCGCGTTGGTGCTCGCGCCGCCGAGGCTGCCGAGATAGCCGGAATAGACGTAGAGCATGCCGTCCGCGGCCACCGGCCCGGGCCCGTCGATATTGCCGCCGGGCTGGGCGGCGACGCCGTTGATGGTGCGGTAGCTGCGCGCGCCGGTGTCGAGGTCCCACAGGATGCGCCCGTCGTCCGCCGCATAGGCGCGCAGGCGTCCATCCAGGTCGCCGGCGATCACCACGCCCGGGATCGCCGTCGGCGGGGCGGAAACGCCGTTCATGCACGGCGCGCCGCCGGTCCAGCCGCAGGCGAGGTGAGGCGAGGGCGTGAACCACAGCTCCTTACCGTTCGCCGGATCGAGGGCCGCCAGGCCCGGCTTTCCGGGCGGCGAGGGCATGAAGGCGTCGGCGTTGGCGACGTAGAGGCGCTTGCCGTCGCTCGCCATCCCCCATTCGATGCCCCCCAGCGGGCCGCCGGCGCCGACCCTGGTGCGCCAGAGGATCTTGCCGTCGGCGGGGCTGAGGCCATAGACCATGCCCGATTTCTGCCCGGCGATCAGCATGTCGCCGCCGCCGGGAAGCTCGACCAGAACCGGCGAAGCGCCGAAGTCGAAGTCATGGCCGAGCGGGTTTGGGCAGTTCACCAGCGGGCGTTCAGGCGTGCAACCGCTCAGATAGTTGTCGTTCCTGGTGACCTGGGTCTTCCACCGGACCTTCCCCGTGGCCAGGTCCATCGCCACGATGGCGTCGGCGCCGCGCTGCTTCACGTCGGTGTAGGAATCGCCCGTGGCCACGAACAGCAGGCCCAGCCTGGCGTCGATGGTGGGCGCCGACCAGACCGCCGCGCCCGCCGGCCCCTGCATCTGGGTTCCGGCGCCGTTCTTGTGCGACGGCGCCGGGCGCGCCGCGATCGCGTGGGTCTTCCAGAGCAGTTTGCCGCTCGCCGCATCGAGCGCCGCGACGCCGCCGCGGAAACTGCAGCAGGGATAGCTGGGCTGGGACGCGGTCAGTTCCTCGTACGATGACAGCGGGACATAGAGGCGCCCGCCGTAGAGCACCGGCGCGCCGGTGAGGATGGCGAGCGGGTGCGTCTCGACTTTCGTGCTCCAGATCGGCTTGCCGTCCACCGCATCCAGGGCATGGACGACATCGTCGAGGCCGCCGACGAACGCCGCATAGCCGCTCGGCGAGGCGGCGAGGCGGCCGACCACGACGGTCGTGCGCGAACGGGCGCCGTCGAAGCGCCAGTCCATGCAGCCCGTGCCGGCGTCCAGCGCGTAGACCGCGCCGCCTGCGCTGGTCAGGAAAAGCCGGCCTCCGGCCACGGTGGGCTGGCCGTATTTGCCGCCAGGCTCGGCGAAGGCCCACTTCACCTTCAGCCGGGTCACGTCGGCGGGCGCGAAGCCCGGCCGAGGCTGCCAGCGACGGTTGGCCAGGCCGCGCCCCCAGTTCGGCCAGTCGCTCGCGTGCAGGGCAAAGCGCCGGCGCGTGGCGCATCGGGGCGGATCGCCCGGAGGCGCGGCGGCGGCCACGGGCGTCTTTGCCGGCGGCGCCAGATAGTAGGCGATGGCGCCTAGCTGCTGGTCATCGAGGCCCTTGGCCATGGCCTGCATCGAGCCGTTCTTCAGCTCGTTGAAGATCTCCAGCAGCCCCAGCTGCGACAACCGCGCCCGGTCGGGCGCCCGGCCGACGGCGGGTTCGTGGCAGCTGGCGCACCGCGTCTCGAAGAGGCGCTTGCCCAGAGCCGCCGCCGCGGCCGGCCCGGGCGGGGCGGCCCGCTGCGGCGCCGCCGCTACCGCCAGCCCCGCCAGAAGCGGCGCGGCCAGCATGGCGACGAGCCAGGCCGGGATCACTCGCCCGCGACTGCGACCGCGTCTGTTGATCTGGAGAGCCTCCTCGGGAACGATCGGCGCCGGCGGCCGCACGCGCCGCCGCCCGCGCCTTCATGCAGGCAGATTTGGTCCGCGTGCAAACCAGTCTTCGATCATCGCTCACGCCAGCGCCGGCAGCACCTCGTCGGTGAGCAGGGAAAAGGACTCCTGGCTCAGCGGCGCGCACAGCAGATAGTTCAGCGCCGCCGTCTCCTGCAGCTTGCGAATCTGCTCGACGACCCCGCGCGGCGTTCCGTGGATGATCACATCGTCGACATAGCGCTGGACCGGGTCGGACTGGGCGACGGCGCTCGGCGCAGCGTGCGCCGGCCGGTGCTGCGGACCGATGTAGGAACCGACGGTCCACGCCGCGCCGCGGCGCGCCACCTCCGCCGCCCTGGCCGCGCTCGGGGCGATCGCGATCAGCCGCGCCATCGGGATGTCTCGGGCCGCCTCCGCGTGCCCGGCAGCGGCGAGGGCCTCGCCATATCGGCGACGCTTGACGCCCAGCTCCGCGTGCGTGCAGTGCGGGTCCATCAGGATGGAGAAGCCGCGGCCGGCCGCCCAGTCGATCGCCCCGTCCGACGTCGCCGCCATCCACACCGGCAGGTGCGGCTGCTGCAGCGGCTTGGGCAGCACCTCGACGCCTTCGATCCGGAAATGCGCGCCGCGGTGGACGACGCGCTCGTCGCGCCAGGCGGCGAGCACGATCTCGACGGTCTCGCGAAACCGCGAGGCGCTCTCGTCCACGGCGATGCCGAAGGCGTCGAACTCCACCCGCGAAAAGCCGCGGCCGGCGCCCCAGTTCACCCGGCCGCCCGAGAGATGGTCGAGCAGCGCCACCTCCTCGGCCAGGCGCAGCGGGTGGTAGAAGGGCGCGAGCGAGACCGCGGTGCCGATGCGCAGGCGCCGCGTGCGCGCCGCCGCCATGGTGGCCATCATGTGCACCGAGGGGCAGACGGAGAAGGCCGAGAAGTGGTGCTCCGCCAGCCAGACTGCGTCGTAGCCGGCCCGGTCCATGATCTCGAAGCGGGCGATGGCGCGCTCGTAGATCGTCGCCAGCGGTATCCGCCGGTCCGCCCAGCCGAAGAACTGCAGCACGCCCAGCTTCACCGCGGCGCTCCTCGCTTCGGCGTCATCGCGCGCTCCTCGCCCGATCCAGGTCGAAATAGAAGTGGTGGTGGGTGCGGCAGCCCGGGTTGAAGGGCGCGCCGCACGCCGGGCAGCGGTCGCCGCAGTCCAGGTACTGGCGCACGCTCATTTCGTGCGCGCAGGCGCCGCACAGGACCGCCGGGCGATCCCATTCCGCCGCCGGCCAGACCTCGATGGCGTGGCCCGCCAGGGCTTCGTGGCAATCCTTGCAGGCGTAATAGACGCCGCAGCACCGCATCCTGATCGCCACGATGTCCAGGCGCGTTGCGTAGTGGCGGCAGCGCGCCTGGTCGTCGAGATCTAATCCGACCACATCGGGGCGGCGCTCGGGCGCCATCTGCCGTCCTCCGGCGCGCGGCGGGGCCAAGGTTCGACCGCGGTGCGCCCGCGCCAGTCTCCAGCGTCGCGCGTGGCGGAGCAATGGCCGATGCGACATGGCCGATGCGACACCCTCGGGCAACATCGGCGCGCCGCGCCCGTTGTGGCCGCGGGTGGACGTTCTCGTCTGGAGCGGCGATGGCGGGAAAGTGGATCGAGCGGCTGAAAGCCAGGGCCATCGCGGTCGCCGGCGGACCGGCGCGGGCGCAGGTGATCGCGCTGCTCGCCGCGGTGCTCGCCATGGCCACGGCGGACCGGGGCTGCATCTCGGCCGTGGCCGATCAGCTCAAGCAGGCGTTCTCGATCGACAACACCCAGTTCGGCCTGGTGCTGGCCGCCGCGTCCTTCGCCACCGCGATCGGCGTCCTGCCGATGGGCGTCCTCGTGGACCGCGCCGCGCGCAAGTCGATCCTGGCGGCGGCGATCCTGGCCTGGACCGGCGCCATGGTCCTCAGCGGCGCGGCGACGTCGTACCTGTTCCTGATCCTGACCCGCATCCTCGTCGGCGCCGTGACCGCCGTGGCCTGGCCGTGCGTGGCCTCGCTGACCGGCGACTTCTTTCCGGCGCGCGAGCGGGCGAGCGTCTACGGCCTGATCCTCGCGGGCGAGTTCGTCGGAACCGGCGCCGGGTTCTTCATCTCCGGCGAGGTTTCGGCCGTGCTCGGCTGGCGCTGGTCGTTCTACGCCATGGCGGCCATCAGCCTCGGGCTCGCGGCGGCGCTGTGGCGGTTCCTGCCGGAACCGGCGCGGGGCGGCCAGGGCTGGCTCGAGCGCGGCGAGAGCGACCCCGGGCCGCGCAGGGGCGCCGGCCGTCAGCGCCGCCGACGCGCGCGGGGCCGTCCGATCCGGCCTCGGTGCGCCGGATCGTGCACGACCGGCACGTCGAACCCCGGCCCGAACTCATCCTGCGCGAGGATCCGACGCATCGCAGCTGGCTCTGGGCGATCGGCTATTGCCTGCGCGTGCCGAGCTATCGCCTGCTGATCATCGCCTCGGCCCTCGCCTACTACTTCCTGGCCGGCGTCGGGGCGTTCGGGATGATCTTCTTCCGGCGCCACTACGGGGTCGCCCACGGCGAGGCGGTGGCGCTGATCGTCGTTCTGGGGCTGGGCGCTCTCGTCGGCGTCGCCGGCGGCGGCCGGCTGTCGACCTGGCTGCTGAAGCGGGGCAGCCTGAACGCCCGCATCACCTTGCCCGCGGTCGCGCTGTTCGCCTCTGCGCCGCCGCTCGCCTTCGGCATACTGACGACGAGCGTCTGGCTGGCGGTGGTCCTGCTGACGCTCGGCGCCGCGGTGCTGGCCGCGGCGGTCGCGCCCATCGACGCAGCGCGGCTCGACATCGTGCATCCGCGCCTGTGGGGCCGCGCCGAGTCCGGGCGCATGGCGCTGAGGTCCGCCCTGGAGGGCAGCGCGCCGCTGCTCTTCGGCGCCATGTCCGGATGGCTGGGCGGCGGCGGCCAGGGCCTCGCCTGGACGTTCCTCATCATGCTGGCGCCCCTGATCGCGGCCTGCTTCGTGGTCATCCCAGGGCGGCGAACCTATCCGCGCGACGTCGCCACGGCGGCCGCTTCGGTGGACGCCATCGCTCGGCGCGGCGGCGGCGGCGAGGGCCGGGCCGGCGACGCGCGTTGATTCCGTCGGCTGTCGGGGCGACCTTGCGGGCCAGGGCGCTCCTATGGACAGTTTCGGCAGAGAAGACATGACCAGGCTCATCGCCCTCGCCGGCCTTCCGGGCAGTGGCAAGTCGACCATTGCGCGCGAGCTCGCCCGGCGTATCGGCGCTCTCTGGCTGCGGGTCGATTCGATGGATCAGGCGATCTGGGCGTCGGGCACGGCGCCGAAGGATCTGCGCGACTGGACCTACAGGGCGGCGCAGGCGGTCGCCGAGGACAACCTGCGTCTCGGGCTCGACGTGGTCGGCGACTGCGTCAACGACTGGCAGGCCGCCCGCGACGGCTGGGGGGAAGCGGCGGCGCGCGCCGGTGCGCGCATCGTCTGGGTGGAGATCGCCTGCGCCGATCCAGTCGAACACCGACGCCGAATCGAGACGAGGGCGAGCGAAGTCACCGGCCTCGCCTTGCCCGATTGGAGAGCGGTGATGTCGCGCCAGTACCATCCCTGGACTCATGGCCGCTTGACCATAGATACGGCGGCGCGAAGCATCGGCGAGTGCGTCGAAACTATCCTCGCCGCCCTCTAGGCGCGTCCCAAAGCTCAGCCGGGCAGCTCGACGCGGCGGATCACGAATTGAAACCGGCTCGTCTTCGACACGTTCTCTGCGCAGCGAGGGGTCCCTTGGATACGTGTGCAGGATTTGAACAATGAACACATCTGGATTAGCGATGGCGGCGGGCGTTGCGGCGCTGGCCGTGGCCGGCGCGGCGTCGGCGCAGGCTCTCACCAGTCCCAGGTACGTCGATGGCTTGAGATGGCGCATCGATCACGCCGCCCAGACCGGGGCGATCGACGCGGTGCAGCGCACCCGCCTTCTCTCGGTGCAGAGCCGCACCGTGCCGATGGCGTGGCGCTGCAATTCCGGCGAACAGTATGCCTGCAGCCGGGTCGCCGACAACGTGAACTACATCAATGCGTCGCTGCGGATGCACGCTGGCGGCTACGGCATGGCCCGCGGGGCCGCCACGGGCAGCCTCACCAGCATGGGCTACGTCTCCGGCCTGCGCTGGCAGGTCAACCACGCCGCCGAGACCGGAATGATCAACCTTGGCCAGCGCGACCGGCTCCTGGCCATGCAGATGCGCACGCGCAACCTGGCATGGCGATGCGACCGCTATGGCGACCAGAACGCCTGCACCCAGGCGATCAGCAACGTCGAGTACATCAACCGCTCGATCGGTCGTCCCAGCGTCGCCTACGGCTACGGCCAGTAGCGAACGTCGCCGGCTTCCGCCGCGCCGAGCGCCACGCCCGTACCACTCCTTCCCCGCTTGCGGGAGTGGAGGGGGCGCGATCTGGGTGGAGCGGCGGCTAGTCGCCGCCGCTCCCGCCTTCGCCGTTCGGTGACGTAGCGTCCGGCTCGCCGAAGGCCTCTTCGACCTCGTCCTGCGCGATCCGGTTCTCCGGATGGCCGGGCTGGCCGAGGTTCTGCTCTTCGGTCCCATCGCCCATCATGCCCGGATGGGGATCTTCGGTCTTCTCTTCACGCGGCTCGGCCATGGCCTCGCGCCTCCTCGGTTGGCCCGCCAACTTGCGGCGAGCCGGCCGGTTCCCGACGCGGCGCGCCCGCGTCGTCGGCTGGCCTCCGCGGGAGGAACATGCTAGCTGGATCCGCGAATTCGCAAAACCAGGATTGGCGCTCCGGGCTTTGGCGCCCTAAATGGTCGAGTTTTCCGCGCGGCCGAACGGAGCGGTCGCGCGCCCAACCACGAACAGGGACTTGGAGCTGAATGTCGGACATTCTCGAGCGCGTGCGAAAGATCGTGATCGAACACCTCGACGCCGACCCTGAGAAGGTCACCGAAAAGGCCAGCTTCATCGACGATTTGGGCGCCGACAGCCTGGACAACGTCGAACTGGTCATGGCCTTCGAGGAGGAGTTCGACATCGAGATCCCGGACGACGCCGCCGAACACATCCAGACCGTCGGCGACGCGGTGAAGTTCATCCAGGAGCGCCTCGGCGCCTGACATCGAGCGTTCCGCGTGCCTCAGAGTGCTTTGCGCCGCGTCCGCGTTGGGTTAACCGGGCGCGGCGATTTCGTATTCGGCCGGCGGCGGGGAGGCTGATCCGAGCATGCGGCGTGTGGTCGTCACCGGGATCGGCGTCGTCTCGCCGCTGGGCTGGGGCTTCGAGAACAGCTGGGCCGCGATCCTGGCCGGCCGCTCCGGCGCCGGCCGCATCAGCCGCTTCGATCCCGCCGAATTTGGCTGCCAGGTGGCCTGCGAGGTGCCGAGGGTCGATGGCCATGGCGGCGGCGGTCCGCACACGCCCGGGTCCTTCGATCCCGACCAGGTGATGAGTCCCAAGGACCAGCGGCGCGTCGACGACTTCATCCTCTATGCCGTCGCCGCCGCCGACGAGGCGGTGAAGGACGCCGGCTGGACGCCGCAGGACGAGCACGGGCGCCAGCGCACCGGGGTGATCATCGGCTCGGGCATCGGCGGCCTCGCCACCATCGCCCAGACATCCCTCGATCTTCAGGAGAAGGGTCCGCGCCGCGGCGTCTCGCCCTTCTTCATCCCGTCGGCCCTGATCAATCTCGCCTCGGGCCAGGTCTCGATCCGGCATCGCTTCAAGGGCCCCAATCACGCCGTCGTCACCGCCTGCGCCAGCGGCGCCCACGCCATCGGCGACGCCATGCGCATCATCCGTTACGGAGACGCCGAGGTGATGATCGCCGGCGGCGCGGAAGCGGCGATCTGCCCCATCGGCATAGCCGGCTTCGTCGCCTGCCGGGCCATGTCGACCAACTTCAACGAGACGCCGCAGCGCGCCTCGCGGCCCTACGACAAGGACCGCGACGGCTTCGTCATGGGCGAGGGCGCCGGCGCCCTGGTGCTGGAGGAGCTGGAACACGCCCGCGCGCGCGGGGCCAGGATCTACGCCGAGATCATCGGCTACGGCATGGCCGGAGACGCCTATCACATCACCGCACCGGCCGAGGACGGCGATGGCGGCTATCGCGCCATGGAGGCGGCGATCGGGCACGCCGGCATCGCGCCGGGCGAGATCGACTACATCAACGCCCACGGCACCTCCACGCCCCTCGGCGACGAGATCGAACTGGGCGCGGTCGAACGGCTGCTCGGCCAGGCCGCGGCCGGGACCGCCATGTCGTCGACCAAGTCCGCCATCGGCCATCTGCTCGGCGCCGCCGGCGCGGTGGAGGCGGCGTTCACGGTGCTGGCGCTGCGCGACCAGATCGCCCCGCCGACGATCAATCTCGACAATCCGTCGGTGCAGACGCCGCTCGATCTCGTTCCCAACCGGGCCAGGCCGATGCGGATCGACATCGCGCTTTCCAACAGCTTCGGCTTCGGCGGCACCAACGCGTCCCTGATCTTCAAGAAGCTGTCGTGAGCCGCCCGCCCGCCCGGCGTCCGCCCGCGCGCCGCAAGGGCGCAGGGCCGCAGGCGCGGCGGCGCATGATGACGGCGGCAGGGGCGCTCGCCACCTTCGGCGTGGCCCTGGGCCTGGCGCTGGCGTGGGCGCTGTTCGCCTTCTTCGGTCCTGGACCGGCCGCCCGCC
This sequence comes from Caulobacteraceae bacterium, assembly GCA_035532115.1. Taxonomy (GTDB): domain Bacteria; phylum Pseudomonadota; class Alphaproteobacteria; order Caulobacterales; family Caulobacteraceae; genus Acaudatibacter. Next base: position 54,364 of record DATKRO010000087.1, read on the forward strand.
AGGGCGCTTCGACCGACCTGATCCTGCGCCCGCACGCCGGCGTGCCCGAGATCGCCGCCACTCTGAGGCGCGCCGGCGTGATCCCCTCGGGCGTGCTCTTCGTGGTCGCGGCCAAGGTCACGGGCGAGGCGAGGCGCCTGAAGGCGGGCGAGTACGCCTTCGCCTCGCACGCTTCCATGGCCGACGTGCTGAACGCGATCGCCGCCGGCCGGGTAGTGCGCCACTTCATCACCATCCCCGAAGGCGTCACCTCCGAGACGGTGATGCAGATCCTCGCCAGGGCCGCCTTCCTCACCGGCGTCGCCCCCGCCCCGCCGGAAGGCTCGGTGCTGCCGGAGACCTACGAGGTCGAACGCGGCGCCGACCGCGCTGCGGTGCTGCAGCGGATGATGGATGCGCGCGACCGGCTGCTGGCCTCGCTGTGGGCGCAGCGGCGGACCGGCCTGCCTTACCGCACGCCCGAGGATGCTGTGACGCTCGCGTCCATCGTCGAGAAGGAGACCGCCAAGCCCGACGAGCGGCCGCGCGTCGCGGCGGTGTTCGTCAATCGCCTGGAGGCGGGCATGCCGCTGCAGGCCGATCCGACGGTGATCTACGGCCTCACCGGGGGCAAGCCGCTGGGCCACGGCCTGCGCGCCTCGGAACTCGCCTCGCAGACGCCCTACAACACCTATCTGGTTCCCGGCCTGCCGCCGGGCCCGATCGACAATCCGGGGCGAGCCTCGCTCGCGGCCGCCCTCGATCCGCCCCGCACCGACGAGCTCTATTTCGTCGCCAACGGCGCCGGCGGTCACGTGTTCGCCGCCACGCTCGCGGCGCACGACCGCAACGTCGCGCGCTGGCGCCTGATCGAAGCGGCCGCCCACGCCTGCCCGGCGCCGGCCGCGGCCCGCGGCAAGGCGGCGCCATGCTGAGCCTCGTCAGCATGACCGGCTTCGCGCGCGCCGACGGCGCGGCGGGCGACTGGACCTGGGCCGTCGAAGCCCGATCGGTGAACGGCCGCAACCTCGAGGTGCGATTTCGCGGGCCGCCCGGATTCGACGGTCTGGAGCGCGTCGTCCGCGAAGCCGCCCAGGCGCGGTTCCGGCGCGGCCAGATCAGCCTCAGCATGCAGGCGAAGCGGCTGGAGACGGCCGCCGGCGTCCGCGTCAACCTCGGCCAGCTCGAGCGCTACGCCGCCATCGCGTCGGAACTGGCGGCGGGGGGACGGGCGGGCCTCGCCGGCGCCGACGGGCTCATGGCCCTGCGCGGCGTCATCGAGGCCGGCGAGGAGACCGAGGACCCGGCCGCGCACGCCCGGATCGAGGCGGCGATGGCCGCCAGCGTCGGCGCCGTCCTCGACGCCCTGGCGCAGGCGCGGGCCGAGGAGGGCGCCGCCCTCGCGCCGCCCCTCGCCGGCCTCCTCGACGCCATCGAGCGCCTGACCGGCGAAGCCGAGGCGGAGGCGGCGGCGCAGGGGCCGGCGCTGCGCGACCGCTTCGCCCGGCGGCTCGGCGAACTCCTCGGCGAGGCCGCGCCCCCGGAGCGGGTGCTGCAGGAGGCCGCGGCCATGGCCGTCAGGGTCGACGTGCGCGAAGAACTCGATCGGCTCGCGAGCCACGTCGGTCAGGCGCGCGCCCTCTTGGCCGAAACGGCGGCGTCGGGGCGGCGCCTGGATTTCCTGACCCAGGAATTCATGCGCGAGGCCAACACCTTGTGCTCGAAATCGGCCACCATCGGCCTGACCCGGGTCGGTCTGGCGCTGAAGGCCGCGGTCGACCAGCTGCGCGAGCAGGTGCAGAATGTCGAGTGAGCGCCTGCGCCGGGGCCTGATGCTGGTGATCTCCAGCCCCTCGGGCGCCGGCAAGACGTCGCTGTCGCGCCGCCTGGTCTCCGACCATGCGGATCTCGCGCTGTCCGTCTCGGTGACCACGCGCCCGCCGCGGCCGGGCGAGGCGGACGGCCGGGAGTACCATTTCGTCTCGCACGCGGCGTTCGCGGCCATGGTGGCCGGCGAGGCGTTCCTGGAGTGGGCCGAGGTGCACGAGCACTGCTACGGCACGCCCAAGGCGCCGGTGTCCGAAGCGCTGGGCCTGGGCAGGGACGTCATCTTCGACATCGACTGGCAGGGCGCGCGCACCATCAGCGCCACGGCCCCTGCCGACGTCGTGCGCGTCTTCGTCCTGCCGCCCTCGATGGACGACCTTTCCCGGCGGCTGCACGCCCGGGCGCAGGACCCCGAGGACGTCATCGCCCGCCGCCTCGGCCGCGCCAAGGGCGAGATCGCCAACTGGCTCGACTACGACTACGTCATCGTCAACGACGATTTCGACGGCGCCTATGCCGAACTCGCGCACGTCTATCACGCCGAACGCCTGCGCCGCGCCCGCAACCCGTGGCTCGTGGACTTCGTCGGCCGCCTGATCGACGAGCCGGTGCGCGCGCCCTAGTCGCCCGGTGGCGAAGCGCCATCGCTGCGACCAGCCGCGCCGCGCCCCTTCCACCCCCGCGCCTGCCGGCGCGGCGGTCCCCGCAAGCGGGGCGGGATGAAGGGAACTTCCTCCTCACCCGTGCAACGGGGGAGGTGGCGCTCGGCGCGGCAGCGCCGGGCGGCGGAGGGGGCTGCGGGCGATGAGTCGCATGCGGCCCCACCACGCACGGCCTGGGCGGCGGAAGTCAGCTTGCGACCCGGACGGGCTCTAGCGGCAGACCGGGGCGTTCGGATTCAGGCGCCGCACGCCCCAGGTGGTGGAGCGGCCGAACCCGGAGAGCCACTGGCGCGGCCAGTAGTGGGTGACGAAGCCGTCGGCGCCCGATCCGGCGAGATCGGCGCGCGGGTAGCCTGCGGCGACGATCGCCGCCTCCAGCGGGATCGGCCGGGTCCCGGTCTCCCAGACGGCGACGCAGTCCAGACCGGCGCCCGCGGGTCTGGTCGGCGCAAATCCGGGCATGACGATGCGCGCCTTCGGCAGCTGGGCGCGCAGGTTGCCCGCCGTGTAGGGGTCGAGCACCACCAGGGTCGCCTCGGCGGCGCCCATGGTCTCGAGGTCCCTGGCGAGCGCGGGGTAGGGGGTCAGCTGGCCGCAGCGGCCGCAGTAGGCCGCGTCGGGAACCAGGGCGCCGGCGACGCTGATCGAGGCGCACGCCGCCACCGGCACGAAGACGATCCATGGCCACAGCCGCAGGCGGCGCGCCGAGACGCCGCCGCGTTCGACCCGGGCGAACAGCCATAGCGGCAGCACCGCGAACACCGGCAGGACGTGCCAGTCGCGCACGTAGATCGATCCGCTCGCGACGATGCCGATCGCCGCGAGCGCCGCGGCAATAAGGCTGGTGCGGCCGAAGAGCCGCGCATGCGCCGCGGCCGCGTCGGCGCCGGGCGGGGCGGTTGCGAGCGGCTTCCAGAACGCCAGCAGCGCCAGCGGGACCAGCGCCAGCGAGAACTCGACCAGCGAGAGCGCCAGTCCCGAAAGGCCCTGGCCGACGCGGGCGAGATAGGGCGCCCTCGCGCCGCCTTCCATGATGTTCACCGCCGCCCGCGCCACCGGCTGCCCGCTCACGGCGACGCCATAGACGAACGGCGCCGCGATCGCCGCGGCGACGAGGAGCGACAGCGTCAGCGGCGCCGGCCTCAGCCGTCGGCGCAGCGTCGGCTCGGCGAGGCATGCGCCGACGAGCCCTAGGCCAAAGAGGGCGAAGTTGAACTTGGCGATGAGGCCGGCGCCGAGGGCGGCGCCCAGCAAGGCGTAGTCGAGGGTGCGGCCGGTGCGCAGCGCCCGAACGAAGGTCCAGGCGGCGGCGGCGCAGCAGCAGAGCAGCAGCGAGCTTTGCGTCAGCCGCTCCAGCATGGTCCAGGCGACGTTGTAGAAGAGCCCGTACGAGAGGACGGCGACGGCCGCGAGGCGCCGATCCTTGATGGCGTAGCGCGCCGCGCCGAACAGGAACACGGCCGTGAGCGTCATCAGCGCGTCCTTGACGATCAGGAAGCTGACGGCGTTCGGCCCGGTGAGCCGTTGCACCGGCCACAGCAGCCACTCGAACAGCGGCGGCTGGCGCAGCTGGTAGACGAGGCGCAGCTGCTGCGCCCAGACGTTGTCGGCGACGTTGTCCATGCCCAGCGCCGGCGAGGCGAGGGCGATGGGGATCGAGTAGGCGATCCGGTAGAGGGCCACGATCGCGGCCACGCCCCAGAAGCGGCCGAGCCACTGCGGCAGGACGCCCGCCGCCGCGGGGCCGCGCCCCGTGGCCTCGCCGCCGGCTTGCGAGAGCGCCGTCACGGCGCCGATGCTTCGAGGCGGGCGCGCGCGAGCGCCAGATAGCCGGCCACGCCGACATCCTCGGCCCGCAGCGAAGCGGCGAGCCCGGCGCGCGCGCAGAGCGCCTCGCCGCCGAGCTCCTTCAGGCTGGACCGCAGCATCTTGCGACGCTGGCCGAAGGCGGCCGAGGTGACGTGCTGGAGCCGGTCGAGCAGGGCGCCGGCCGGTCCGTCCGGCCTCGGCGTCAGCCGCACCACCGCCGAATCCACCTTGGGCGGCGGGGTGAAGGCGCGCGCCGGCAGCTCCATGACGATCTTCGCCTCGCACAGCCCCTGGGCCAGGACCGAGAGCCGGCCATAGGTCTTGCAGCCGGGCGGGGCGACGATCCGCTGCGCCACCTCCTTCTGGAACATCAGGGTCATGGCCTTCGGAAGCGTGGGCGCGGTTAGCCATCGGACGAGCAGCGGCGTGGCTATGTTGTAGGGGAGATTGGCCACGATGGCCGCGCCCCCCGCCAGCGATGGCGCATCCAGGGTCAGGGCGTCCGCCTCGACGATCCTCAGCCGCCCCTCGGCTCGCTCGGCGAGGGCGCCGAGCATGGCGAGGAACCGCCCGTCCTTCTCCACGGCGAGGACCGATGCGCCCGCCTCCAGCAGCGCGCGCGTCAAGCCGCCGGGGCCGGGGCCGATCTCGATCACCGTCTCGCCGGCCAGCGGCCCGGCGAGACGCGCGATCTTGCGGGTCAGGTTCAGGTCGAGCAGGAAGTGCTGGCCCAGGGACTTCCTGGCCGAAAGCCCGGCGCCGGCGAGGCCGTCGCGCAGCGGCGGCAGATCGTCCCAGGTCACGCCGCGCGCCGGCGCGCGGCGATCTCGGCCGCCAGCCGGATCGCCGCGATCAGGCTCTGCGGACGCGCCAGGCCCTTGCCGGCGATGTCGAAGGCGGTGCCGTGGTCGGGCGAGGTGCGCACGATCGGCAGGCCCAGCGTCACGTTCACCCCGCCCCAGAAATCCAGCATCTTCACCGGGATCAGCGCCTGGTCGTGATAGAGGCAGAGCGCCGCGTCATAGCTGCGCCGCGCCTCGCGGTGGAACAGGGTGTCGGCCGGCAGCGGGCCGCGGGCGTCGACGCCCCGCGCCCGCAGATCGGCCACCGCCGGGGCCACCGAGACGATCTCCTCGCGGCCGAGCGCGCCGCCCTCGCCGGCGTGCGGATTGAGCCCGGCCACCGCGATCCGCGGCGACGCCACGCCGAAGTCGCGCGCCAGGGCCTCGGCGGCGACGAGGCCGGCGTGCAGGATCCGCTCGCGGGTCGCCAGCGCCGGCGCCTGGGCCAGCGGCTCGTGCACGGTGACGAGCGCGACGCGCAGATCCTTGGCCGTGAGCATCATCACCGGTCCCCGGGACCCGCGATGGGCGACGGCCCGGGTGAGCTCGCCGATGAACTCGGTGTGCCCGGGGAAGCCGAAGCCGGCCTGGTAGAGCACCTGCTTGGCGACCGGCGCCGTCACCACGCCCGCGGCCTCGCCGGCGATGGCAAGGGCGACCGCCGACCTGATCCAGGCCACCACCTGGGAAGCGGCGGCGACCGAGGGCTGGCCGGGCGTCGCGGGCGCCTCGAGCGGCAGGTCGAGCACCGGCAGGGCCTCGGCGAAGAGGGCCGGCGCCGCCGCCGCGCAGGCGATCGCGCGCACCGGCCCCGCGCACGCGCCGGCGAGCGCGCCCAGATCGCCCACCACCACGAAGGCTGGACCCTCCCGGCGCAGCGCCGCCCAGGCCTTGCCGACGACCTCCGGCCCGATCCCGGCGGGGTCCCCGAGGGTGACGGCAAGCGGGGCCTGGGTCACCGGGTCTCGATGTCGGCCGAGTTCCTCAGATCGCGGACGTAGCGGCGCGAGATCATCGAGAGCTGCCGGCCGAAGAGCAGGTTCTCGATCTGGTCGTGGTCCATCCCCTGGGCCGCGTTGGTGCGCTTGTTGCAGACCGCGATCAGGTGCAGCCCCTCGTCGCTGCGCAGCGGCTGGGAAACGTCGCCGACGTTCATGGCGAGCGCGGCGGTGCGGAAGGCGGGGGCCAGATCCTTGGCTTCGGCTTCACCGAGGTCGCCGGCCACGATGCCGTCGACCTTGCCGGCGATGGCCAGGAAGTTCGTGCAGCCGTGCAGCCTGGCGCGCAGCCCCTCGAGCTTGGCCGTCGCGGCGTCCACCTGGGCCTGGGACGCGTTGGCGGCGAGCGGCACGGCCGCCTGCATCAGGCTGATCAACAGCGTGTTCGCGCCCGCCGCCTTGTTGCGCAGGTAGATGATGTAGATCCCGTCCTTCGTCGGGATCGGCGCCGAAAGCTGGCTCGGCCGCATCTGCTGCAGCGCCGCGTCCACCTGCGGCGGGAACTCGCCCGCCGTGACCCAGCCGGCGTCGCCGCCGTTGGCGGCGGTGGAGTCGGCCGAGAATTGCCGGGCGACGGCGCTGAACGGCGCGCCCTGGTGGATCTGGGCGACGAGCTGGTTGGCTTCCTTCATCGCCGGCGCCTCGCCGCCGGCGCGCTGCGGATCGATGAGCACCTCCGACACCTGGTAGCGCGGCTTGTCGGCCTCGGCCGCCTCGCGCGCCTCGAACGCCTTGATCTGGTCCTCGCCGATCTTCAGGCGCGATCCGTAGCGGCCGCGGATCCAGCGCTGCCAGCTGATCTCGGCGCGCAGCTGGTCGCGGAAGGTCTTGGCGCCGACGCCCTGCTGGGCGAGCGACGCCAGGAGTTGCTGGGGCGTGGTGTTGTTGTTCTTGGCGATGTTGGCGATCTCGTCGTCGATGTCGGCGTCGGTGGCGATGATGGAGAACTTCTGCTGCTTCTCCTCGCGCTTGAGTTCCTGCAGCTCCAGCCGCTCGTCGATGAGCGAACTCAGCGCCTCGCGCTCCAGCTGCGGCATGTTGTCGTTGGTGGGCTGGATGCCGGCCGTGACGATCAGCAGCCGGATGCGCTGGCCGAGGTCGTAGGTGGAGATGACGTCGTCGTTGACCGTGGCGATGACGCGCTCGTCGAGCGGCGCGGGGCCGGCCGGCGGCGCAGTCGCGGCCGCGGCGTCCGGCGGCGGCGGCGCCGCGGCGTCCTGGGCGGCGGCCGGTCCGGCCCTGAGACACGTCACAAACAGGAGACACGTCACAAACAGGAGACACGTCGCCAAGAGGCTGCACGCCGTTCCCCCGAGGGCGCGCGCGTGCTTGCTGAGCCACCGCATGCTGGACCTTTTCTTTACTTCCCTTGACCGCTGCAAGGCCGCATCTCAGGGCCCGGGTACGCTCGAAGTCGGGCTGTACCCTGAATTGCCCAATGTGGCGAGGGAAAGGCGCAGGAACACGCCCGAGGTCGGCCCCAGGGTGCGGTTGAAGATCTCGTCCTGACGGTACACCACCTCCACCCGGATGCAGTCGTCGCGATAGACGACGCCGAAGCCGCGCCGTCGCCACTCGCCGCTGAGGAAGTCGCGGTCTCCGTAGGCTGTGACGCCCCAGTGCTTCAGCAGATACACCTCGCCGCGGAAGTCGAGGTACTTCACCGGCGCGCCGCTGGGGTCCTGCGCCTCCTCCAGGTAGCGGATCGATCCGGACACCCGGCGCGAGACCAGGTCGACGCCCGTCTCCATCCGGTTGATCGAGAGGCTGCGCGAATCCAGCCGCCAGCGGCTGAAGAAGTCGAATCCCTTGATGGGCGAGCCTTCCACGCCCACCACCCAGTCCGAGGCCAGGCCCTCGAGTCCGGTGCGCGCCGGAAGGCTGGGGTCGGGCTCGGCGCGCAGGCTGCGCCCGAAGATGACGCTGGCGTTGCGGCCGTCGCCGAATTCGGCGCTCGCCTCGCCGCCGAGGTCGAGGATCTGGCCCGAATCGATGAGATCGAACCCGGGCGACTTGTTCACCTGGAAGAGGTTGGTGGTGTCGAACACGAAGTCGGCGCTGTCCTCGTTGGGAATGCGCGGATCCTGCTTCACCAGCGGCGCGATCGACAGCTGCGCGATCGGCTGGACGATGTAAGTCACCGGCCCGGCGGTCTTGTAGAACGGCCAGCTGGCGGTGAAGCCGGCCGCGCCGAAGCCGCGGGCGATGGTGGCGTTGCGGGCGAACGGCGCCGGCAGGTTGGCCAGGTTGTAGATGTCGACGCGGCCCTCCACGAAGGGGTCGATGCGGATGCCGTCCGCCAGGATGATCGAGCGGCGCCAATCGCCCTGAAGCGTGGCGCGGCGGCTGTCGACGCCGAGTTCGGTGGGATCGATCGGCGATTCGTCCCTGGTCAGCACCACGCCGCTGGCGTCGATGCGCAGGCGCCCGCCGAGGATCGGCTGGTCAGGCTCGTAGCGCGCCTCGATGAGCGGCGCGATCAGCGGGAAGGCGCCGTTGACGTCGGTGGGCCTCAGGCCCTGGATGTCGATGGCCGCCACCGAGATGTACGAGTTCTGCTTCTGCCGCACCGCGTAGAGCTGCGAGATCAGCCGCTGGTCCTCGGCGGCGTAGAGGCCGCGGTCGATGAAGACATCGCTGATCCCGTATTTCTGGAAGATCAGCGGATCGGAGGTGCGCTCCGCGGTGAAGCCCCATTGCCAGTCGTCCGGGCCGGCGAAGAGCCCCTTGGCCAGGATGTAGCTGCGCGACGTCAGTGGGCCAAAGCGGTGGCCGCTCGAGGTGAAGTCGCGCTCGTAGGTATAGCCGGCGCGGGCCTCGATGGCTCCGGACCAGAACCGCTTGCGCCAGTCGAGATTGAGGAACGGATTCACCTTGGTGTTGAGCTGCGGACTGATCACCAGGTCCTCGGAGGGCGAGATCACCTGCAGATACGGCTGTTCCCAGGAGAAGCCGCGCAGCCCGGAGTTCGAGACCTCGGGCGTCAGCAGCCCCGACTTGCGCGCCACCGACGGATCGGCCTCCCAGAACACCGGCAGATAGAACACCGGCAGGTCGTGGATCTCGATCACCGCGTCGCGGAAGTAGACGATCTGCTTCTTCTTGTCCTCGACCGCCGTCCGGGCGCGGATCGACCATGTCGGGGTCGGCTCCCTGGCGCAGACCGGGCAGGGGGTGAAGATCACCTCGTTGAGCTGCTGAAAGCTCGCCGAGCGCCTGACCGCGCTGGCGGCGGCGATGGTGACGTGCTGCTTCAGGCGCGTGGAGAAGGCGAACGCCACCCCTTGCGAGAAGGTCCCGTTCAGCACCGCCGAGCTGGCGAACTCGGCCGTGCCGTCCGGATTGACGATGGCGACGTGGCCCTTGGCCGCGACGATCCCGGTGGCGCTGTCGTAGGTCACCTGGTCGGCCCGCAGCACCCGGCCGCGGTAGCGCGCCTCGACGTGGCCCTGGGCAGTGACGGTGTGGTCGGCTTCGTTCTGGATGAGTCGGTCGGCCTGGATGAAGAACCCGCCGCCGGCCAGACCGTCGCCGGGGGGAGGGGGCCGGATCGTGGGAACCGCCGGCGCGGCCGGCCTGACCGGCGGCAGCGGCGACTCCCTCGGGCTCGCCAGAGCCAGCGCGGGCGCCAGCGCGACGGTCAACGTCCCCGCCAGCCAAGCGAGTTTCACCAGGCGCCCCCTCTGGCCATCGCTTCAGCCGTCCTCGGTATAGCAAAGCAAGGTCAGGCCGGCGAGCAGGGCCACGGCGGGCGGCGCCCAGGCGGCGAGCACGGGCGGCACGACTTCGGCCGCGCCCAGGGCGCCGCACAGCCGATCGAAGAAGAAGATCACGAAGCCGAGCGCGACTCCGGCGCCGGCGAGGCCCGCCAGGCCGCCCAGCCGCATCAGCCGCAGCGAGAACGCCGCGGCCAGCGCCGACATGCCGGCGAAGAGCAGCGGCGTGGCCATCAGCTGCTGCAGCCGCAGCCGGTAAGGCGCCGACGAGAAGCCGGCCGCGTCGGCGCGCCGGATGGTTTCGGGCAGGCGCCAGAAGCCCACCGCGTCCCTGGCCGCGAACCGCTCCATCGCGGTGCGGCGATCCAGCGACGATGGGATGGACAGGGTCTCCGAACTCACCGACCCCTCGCCGGGCGTCGCCTCGCGCACGTTGCTGAGCCGCCAGAATCCGGGTTCGAGCGTGGCTTCGGACGCCTCGATCCGCCGCGAGAACTGCAAGGCGCCGTTCGCCGTCACGTTCTGGAGGAACAGCGAGACGTGGTGCAGCCGCACCACGCCGCCGTGCATGTCGTGCGCGGTGGCGTGGATGACCACCTGGGTATGCTCGTCGCCCTGGCGCAGCCAGATGTCCGACGGGGCCGCCGCGCCGCGGCCTTCGCTGATCGCGGTCTTGATGTCCTCGAAGCGGCCGTTGAGGCCCGCGGCGATCGGATTGAGCACGGTGACGCTCAGGATCCCGAGCAGGAACGCCATGCCCGCGGCCGGAAAGATGAACCGCCAGGCCGAAACGCCCGCGGCGCGCATGGCCACGAGTTCGCTGCGGCGATTGAGGGCGACGAACGCGCCCATGGTCCCGAACAGGAAGACGAAGGGCAGGAGCAGCAGGATGATCGCCGGCGATTGCAGCGCCATCAACTCCACCAGGCGCGCGAAGCCGACGTCGGCGCGGCCGCCGAAGGTGCGCGAGAGTTCGACGAAGCAGATCAGCATGACGACGGACGAGACCACCGCCATCGCCACCCCCAGGCCCGCCAGGGTGCGCGTCAGCACATAGGCCTGCAGGCGACCGGCCATGCCCATCAGGCCGGCCGTCCGGTCGCCAGCATGGCGGCGGGCGCGGCCATGGCCGGACCGCGCGCCGGATGCTGGCGAAGCACGATGGCCAGGGACACCAGCACGCAGATCAGCGGCGCCGAATACTGCAGGATGTCGAGGCTCGGCTGGCTGGCGCTGGCCGCCGCGGCGACGAAGCCGAGCACCCGCACGCCCACCGCCGCGGCCGAGGCGGCGGCGATGCGCACGCCATAGCCCAGCCGGCTGAACGCGCCGCCGAGGACCGCGGCCAGCGCCAGGCTCATGAAGGCCAGGTTGTAGAGCGGCGAGGCCAGCCGGGCGTTGCCCTCGGCAAGCAGGGCCGCGCGGTTGTTCCGCTCCCAGCGATGGCGAAGATCCGGGAAGAACAGTTCGTGCAGGTAGCGATCCGACGCATGGTAGCGGATCTGCGTCTCCAGGGCCAGGAACGGCCGCAGGTCCAGGAGGTATTCGTCCCAGTAGAGCGTGTTCAGCACGCCCGTCTTCGAGAACTCCTGATTGGAGCCGTTGTGCAGGATCAGCACCGGTTCGCCGTCGCGCTCGGCGATCCGGCCCTCGCCGGCCATGAGGGTGGTGGAATCGCCGTGCCGCCGGGTCTGGTCGATGAAGATGTTCTTGATCGCGCCATCGGCGCCCACCGACTGGGCATAGACGGTGAGGCCGGGCGCGGGATGGGTGAATTGGCCAGGTTCGATCAAGGTCGCGGCGATGTCGGCGCGCACCGCGTCGAGAACGTGGCGCAGCTGCCTGAAGCACAGCGGCTGGATCCAGAGGTTGATGACGAGAGTGGCGATGGCGGCCATCAGCGACAGGCGGATGGCCGGCGAGGCCACGCGCCAGCGGCTCATGCCGCCGGCGAAGCAGATGACGATCTCCTGCTCGGTGTGCAGCCGATTGAGCGCCACCAGGCCGGCGACGAACACCGCCAGCGGCAGGATCATGGCGATGATCTGCGGCGTCGCCAGCAGCGTCACCTCGGCGAAGATCAGCGCGGTCTGGCGTTCGCTGACCATGAGGTCCAGCGCCGAGAGGCTGGACGTCAGCACCGCCACGCCGGTCAGGGCCGCCGTGGCGAGGACGGTGGGGCCGAGGAGCTGGCGGAAGAGGTAGCGGTCGATCAGTCGCATCGAAGCCCGGGAACCTGCGAGACCGAAGAGCCCTGTCGGGCGTTCGGCCCTCCTTTCACACGCCCCGCCCATGGCGACAATGCGCCCGAGCCGGGCCTGGCGCGGAACTCAGAGCGGCGGCGGCGCCGCGGCCACGGGGCCGAATACGCGCCGGAACGCAGCCTCGAGCGCCGCGTCCGTCTGCGCGAGCCCGGCGGTGCATCCGAGGTCGGCGAGGCTGGTCACCTGATGTCCGGCGAGGCCGCAAGGCACGATGCCGCCGAAATGCGCAAGGTCCGGATCGACGTTGAGGCTGACGCCATGGAAGCTGATCCAGCGGCGCAGCTTCACCCCGATGGCGGCGATCTTGGCTTCCCGGGCGATCCCGTCGCCGCGGTCGTGCTCGACCCACACGCCCACGCGGCCTTCGCGCACCTGGCCTTCGACGCCGAGCCCGGCCAGGCTTTCGATCATCCAGGTCTGCAGCGCCCGCACGAACCGGCCCACGTCGCGGCCGCGCCGCCCCAGATCCAGCATCACATACGCCACGCGCTGGCCGGGGCCGTGATAGGTGAACTGGCCGCCGCGTCCGCTGCGGAACACCGGAAACCGTTCGGGATCGAGGAGATCGCCGGGTCGGGCCGAGACGCCCGCGGTATAGAGCGGCGGATGCTCGAGCAGCCAGACCAGCTCGCCCGCGCGGCCCGCGGCGATCGCGGCCACTCGGGCCTCCATCGCCGCCACCGCCTCGGGATAGGCGACGGGGCTGGCCGACACCGCCCAGCCGGTGGCGGCGCCGTCGGCGCGCGGCATGGCGGCGTCCAGCGGCGCGCAGGTTAACGGGCGGTCAAGCATCGGCCTGCAATGTGGGGTGCGGCGCTCGCCTGTGAAAGCGCCCCTGCTGGGCGCTCCATTGAGTCAGGTCAACGCCGTCGACGTGGAAATTCTGGTGGTGCTGGGCCGCGCCAGCCTGCCCATGCAGCAGTTGCTGCGCATGGGGCGTGGAGCGGTGATTTCCCTCGACGCCAAGGCCACGGACGAGGTCTGGATCCTGGCCAACAACCATCCGGTGGCGCGCGGCGAGATCCAGATCAGCGAGGAGAGGATCTCGATCGCGGTCACCCGCGCCGCCGACGTCTACGACTTCATCGCTGGCGGCTGAGCCCGCGGGTCGGCCCACCCGTAGGAGCGGATCGGCCGAGCAGCGCCAGCACCGCCTGGATCGCCGCGCTCGCCGGAATCGCGCTCAGGTCCGCGCCGCCGCCGAAGTCCTTCGACGAGAGGACGAGGCTGCGCGGGGCCACCGGCGCCCAGCGGGCCGGATCGGTGGGGCCGAAGAGGCTCACCACCGCGGTTCCGGCGCCGCCTAGGAGGTGGCCGACGCCGTTGTCGTTGGCGAGCAGCGCCGCCAGCCGCTGGCCTCGGGCGATAAGCAGGTCCAGCGCCGCGCCGGCCGCGGCGTCGGCCTCGGCCCGAAGCACGATCGCCTCGGGGACCGCCGCTTCGAGATCGGCGCCGGCGAGGCTCTCCATCGGTCCCAGCAGGAACACCGGCGTGACGCCGTCTCCGGCCAGGGCGCGCGCGGTCTCGACGAAGCGCGGCATCGGCCAGTTCTTGCGGGCCTCGCGGCTGCCCGGGGCAAGGCCCACGTAGGTGCGCCCGTCCGGCAGGGACCGGCGGGCCGCCGCCTGCGCCGCTGGCGTGGCCTCGAGCCTGCCCGACCCGTCCGGCGCGGCCCCGGTGGCGCAGGCCACCAGCGAGAGCATGCGTTCGGAGATGCGCCGAGGACGGGTGCGGCTGGGCGGGCGGCCGTCGCAGAGCAGATATCCCGGCAGGCAGCAATGGAAGGCGCGATGCTTCAGGCCCAGCCGCGCCAGCGCCACGGTGGAGATCTTGGTGCGCGCATCGAACACCCGCTCGAACGGCGGCAGCGCGCGCAGGCGCGCCAGCAGCGGCCCGGCCGGGCCATCCAGGCCCGCATGGGCGATGACCTTGGCGACCTCCGGCCTGAACAGGGTGCGCAGCTCGTCCGCCATCGAGGTCTGATGCGTGGCGATCCACCAGACCTCGTGCGCGGGAAAGGCGCGGCGCAGAGCGCGCAGGAACGGCGCCTTCAGCATGACGTCGCCCAGCCCTTCGCGGTCCACGATGACGGCGATCGGCCTGGCGGGCTCGGACCTCTTCGACCGCTCCGCCGTCATCGGGAACCGGGCGCTTTGCGGCGCCCGCAGGCAAATGCGCCGGCCGGCGTCGGGGGCGCGGACCGCCGCGCCGGCGCGTGCTTCACAAAGCCTGGCCCCTCTGCTAACCCCCGCGCCTCACCACAGGCGGTCGTGGCGGAATTGGTAGACGCGCAGCGTTGAGGTCGCTGTGGGGCAACCCGTGGAAGTTCGAGTCTTCTCGACCGCACCAGTGGAACCAACGCGAGGACCGTCCGCGGGCTGAACGCAAGGCCATCGTCGTCGAGGGGAGGGGGCATGGCCCGGGAACCCGCAGATCTGTCCGGCGACGCCCTGGCCAAGCCGCGGGATCGGCAGGCCGCGCCGCTCGCCCTCGACGGGGACTACGCCCTCAGCGCCGCCTTTGTCGACAGGGTGATCCGCGCCGCCGACCGTGGCGACGGCGCCCGCCTCGGCGAACTGGTGCAGGGGCTGCGGCCCGCCGACGTCGCCGATCTGATGGGATTTCTGAGCGCCGACTACCGCAGCCAGATCGTGCCGCTGATCGCGGCGGACGACCTCGCCGAGATCCTCGCCGAACTCGACACCAACATCCGCGAGGAGGTGCTGGAGGCCGTGGCGCCGGCGGCGCTCGCCAAGGCGCTCGCCGGCCTCGATTCCGACGATGCGGCCGACGTGGTCGACGACCTCGACGAGACCAAGCGCCGCAGCGTGCTCGCCGCGATGCCGGCGATCGACCGGTCCGCCATCGAAGCCAGCCTCGCCTACGCGGACGACAGCGCCGGGCGCCTGATGCAGCGCGAGGTGGTCTATGCGCCGCAGTTCTGGACCGTGGGCCAGACCATGGACCACATGGGCCGGGAAGGCGAGGATCTGCCCGAGCTCTTCTTCGACGTCTATGTCGTCGATCCGACCATGCGCCCGGTCGGCGCCGCGCCGGTGAGCCGGCTGGTGCGCGTCGCGCGCCAGACGCCGCTCGTCGAGGTGATGGAGGCGGTGACCGAGATCCCGGTCGACATGGACCAGGAGGAGGTCGCCTACATCTTCGACAAGTACCACCTGATCTCGGCGCCGGTGGTCGACCTCGGCGGGCGCCTCGTCGGCCAGATCACCGTCGACGACGTGGTCGGCGTCATCCAGGAGGAGAGCGAGGAGGACATGCTCGCCCTCGCCAACGTCTCCGACGCCGGGCGCGACGCCAGCACCGGGGGCATCGTCCGCACCCGCCTGCCCTGGCTGGTGGTGAATCTCGTCACCGAGACCGTCGCCGTCAGCGCCATCGCCATCTTCCAGAACGAGGTGGCCAGGATCGTCGCGCTCGCGGTGCTGCTGCCGATCATCTCGTCGCTCGGCAACAACGCTAGCGTCCAGACCCTGGCCGTCGCGGTGCGCTCCCTGGCCGCGCGCGAACTCAACGCCGCCAACGCCTGGCGGGTGATCTGGCGCGAGGTCGTCGCCGGCCTGTTCAACGGCGTGGCGCTGTCGCTGATCATGGGCGCGGCGGTCATGGCCTTCTACCACGACTGGAAGCTCGCCCTCACCGCCGCCCTGGCGCTGATGGCCGACATCCTCATCGCCGCCATCGTCGGCATCGTCGCGCCGCTGACCCTCGAGAAGCTGGGCCGCGATCCGGCCGTCTCCTCGCCGATCATAGTCACCTTCACCACCGATTTCGTCGGCTTCTTCGCCCTGCTCGCCATCGCCGCCTGGATTCTCGTCTAGTCGCCCCCCCGGCCAAATCGAAGCGGCATCGCCGGCACGGCAAAGAGTTCGGGCTGGCGAGACGCTCATCATCGCCGTCACCCCGGCCAAGCGAAGCGCGAGCCGGGGCCGGACGGGCCGCGGCCAGGCTGGAATTCGTCTTGGAAGCGGCGGGTCCGGCCCCGGATCGCCCTTTCAGGCCGTCCGGAGTGACGGCGA
>DATKRO010000088.1:0-110362 GCA_035532115.1 Caulobacteraceae bacterium
CGCGGCGGCGTGGCCGCGCCGCTGGCGTTCTGGGACGAGGTCCGCGACTTGCGCCACGCGGCCTTGGTCGCGGATCGCCCGCTCTGGCGCCTGGCGCTGCCGCAGACCGCGCCCATTCCGCCCGTCGGCGAACTGCTCGCCTGGGACTGGGCCGGGGCGCAACTCTGGATCGCCAGCGAGGCCGCGCCCTGGACCATCTGGCGCGCGGCCGCGGACGCCGGCGGCCATGCGACCTGGTTCCGCGGCGCCCCCGCGGACGCCGAAGTGTTCCAGCCGCTGGCGCCGGCGCTGATGGCGCTGCACCGGCGGCTGAAGCGCGCCCTCGATCCGGCGGGGATCCTCAACCCCGGTCGCCTCTATCGCGAGTTGTAGCCGATGCGCGCCACCCTCACCGCCCCCCTCGCCGAGACCGCCGCCGGCGCCACCGCCGAGGCGGTGCTGCGCGCCTGCGTCCACTGCGGCATGTGCAACGCCGTCTGCCCCACCTTCCGGCTCACCGGCGACGAACTCGACGGCCCGCGCGGGCGCATCTATCTGATGAAGGCGGCGCTGGAGGGCGAGGCCTTCGGGCGCGAGACCCAGCTGCATCTGGACCGCTGCCTCGGCTGCCGCGCCTGCGAGAGCGCCTGTCCGTCCGGGGTCGAGTACCATCGCCTGCTCGACGTCGGCCGCCCCTTCGTCGAAGCGCGCGTGCGCCGGCCCTGGGGCCAGAGGCTGACACGCTGGGCGATCCGCTGGATCGCCATCCGGCCGCGCCGGTTTCGCACCGCCATGACGCTGGCCAGGGCGCTCGGAGCTGCGGCGGGGCCGCTGCTGGGCGCCGGCCTGCGCGCGAAGCTGAACCTCGCGTCCGCGCCCAGGGCGCCGGCCGCTGAGTTCGCCGCCCAGCCGCCCGGCGTGCGGATGGCTCTCCTCGGCGGCTGCGTCCAGGCCGCCGCCGCGCCGCACTTCAACGCCGCCGCGCGCCGCGTCTTCGCCCGCGTCGGCGTCGACCTCGCCGAGACGCCCGGCGCCGGCTGCTGCGGCGCGCTCAGCTTCCACCTCGACGCGCCCGAGGAGGCGCGGGCGCTGGCCCGGCGCAACATCGACGCCTGGCTCGCCGCCGCCGAGGCCGGCGCGCAGGCCCTCGTGGTCACGGCCAGCGGCTGCGCCGCCTTCATCGGCGACTATCCCGACCTTCTCGCCGACGACCCCGCCTATGCGCAGAAGGCGCGGCGCATCGCCGATTGGGTCCTCGATCCCGTCCAGGCGCTGGAGGCGCGTCCGCCCACGCCGGTGCGCGCGCCCGCCCAGCCGCGCATCGCCGTGCACGAACCTTGCACCCTGCGCCATGGCCTGAAGCTTCCCGGCCGCATCGAGCCGCTGCTGGCGGCGCTCGGCTTCGAGGTGCAGCCGGTGCGCGACGCGGGCCTCTGCTGCGGCTCGGCGGGCCCCCACGCCCTCACCCAGCCCAGGTTCGCCGGCGCCTTGCGCGAGGCCAAGCTCGCGGCGCTGACCGAAGCCGGTCCCGCCGCCATCTGCACCGCCAACATCGGCTGCTGGATGCACCTGGCCGAGACCGCGCCCGTCCCGGTGCGCCACTGGCTCGAGGCGGTGGACGAGGTGACCGGCTAATGGCCGCCGCTCGCGCCCGGCGATCGCGGTCGCGGTCAGCCCAGGCCCAGCGAGGCCGCCACCGCCGGATGCGTCAGCTTGCCGGCCATGACGTTGAGGCCCTCGGCGAGGCCCGGATCGTCGGCCAGCGCCCGGCGCGCGCCCTTGGCCGCCAGGGCGGAGATGTAGGGCGCGGTGGCCGCGGCCAGGGCGTAGGTGGAGGTGAGCGGCGCGGCGCCTGGCATGTTGGCGACGCAATAGTGCACGACGCCGTCGACCACGAAGGTCGGCTCGGCATGGGTGGTGGGCCGGCTGGTCTCGAAGCAGCCGCCCTGATCGATGGCGACGTCCACCAGCACCGCGCCGGCCCGCATCCGCGCCAGGTCGGCGCGGGTGACGAGCTTGGGCGCGGCGGCGCCCGGGATCAGCACGCAGCCGATCACCAGGTCGGCGGTCGGCAGGAGTTCGGCCACGGCGTCGTGGGTGGAGAAGGCGGTCTTCAGGCGTCCGCCGAACTGATCGTCCAGCGCCTCGAGGCGGGCGGCGGAGATGTCGAACAAGGTGACGTCGGCGCGGTGGCCGATGGCCATCTCGGCGGCATGCTTGCCCGAGACGCCGCCGCCCAGGATCACCACCTTGGCGGCCGGAACCCCCGGCGCGCCGCCCAGCAGCACGCCGCGGCCGCCGTGCGGGCGCAGCAGGTGATAGGCGCCGGCGTCCACGGCCATGCGCCCAGCCACCTGGCTCATCGGCGCCAGCAGCGGCAGGCGCCCGCGCCGGTCGGTGACGGTCTCGTAGGCGATGGCGGTGCAGCCGCTGGCCATCAGCGCCCTCGCCTGGGCCGGGTCGGCGGCGAGGTGCAGATAGGTGAAGAGGAGATGCCCGGGCCTCAGCCGCGCGATCTCGGCGGCCTGCGGTTCCTTGACCTTGACGATCAGCTCGGCCGCCTGGAACACCTGATCGGCGTCGGCGAGGACGCGGGCGCCGACTTCGGCGTAGCTGGCGTCCGCTAGCCCGATGCCCGCCGCGGCGCCGGTTTCGACGAACACTTCGTGGCCTTCGCGCACCAGCCGCTGCACCACGCCGGGCGTTGCGCCGACGCGGAACTCCAGGGTCTTGATCTCCTTGGGCACCCCGATGCGCATGCGCCCCGCTCTAGCAGCCGCGCCTCGGAACGAACAGGCGCCCTGGACGCTTGCCCCCTCGCCCTCCTACGGTCGAACCGCCAACCGCCCCGGGGCCCACGCCAGATGATCCGCAAGCGCCGCACGCGCATCGTCGCCACCTTGGGGCCCGCCAGCCGCGCGCCGCAGATGGTGCTGGCGATGGCCGAGGCCGGGGCCGACGTCTTCCGCCTCAACTTCAGCCACGGCGTCCACGCCGATCACGCCGCCGCGCTGGCGGCGGTGCGCGCCGCCGAGGCGCAGGTGGGCCGGCCGCTGGCGGCGCTCGCCGATCTGCAAGGGCCGAAGTTCCGCATCGGCGCCTTCGCGCGCGGACGCATCGACATCGCGCCCGGCCAGACCTTGCGCCTCGACCTCGATCCGAAGCCCGGCGACCGGCGCCGCGTCGGCCTGCCCCACCCCGAAGTGCTGCGCATCCTGCGCCCGGGCATGGCGCTGCTGCTCGACGACGGCAAGGTGCGCCTGCGGGTGCGCCAGGCCAGGGGCGAGAGCGCCGAGGTCGAGGTCGTCGCCGGCGAGCAGCTCTCCGACCACAAGGGCCTCGCCGTGCCCGGCGCCACCATCCCGGTGGCGGCGCTCACCCCCAAGGACGAGGCCGACCTCGACTTCGCCCTGCGCATCGGGGTCGACTGGGTGGCGCTGTCGTTCGTCCAGCACGCGGCGGACCTGGCGACGCTGCGCAAGCTGGTGGGGACGCGCGCGGCCATCCTCGCCAAGATCGAGAAACCGGCCGCGATCGAGGATCTGGAGGCGATCCTCGACGCCAGCGACGGCATCATGGTGGCCCGCGGCGACCTCGGCGTCGAGCTCGCGCCCGAGGAGGTGCCGGTGCTGCAAAAGCAGATCGTGCGCGCCGCCCGCCGCCGCGGCGCGCCGGTGATCGTCGCCACCCAGATGCTGGAATCGATGATCACCAACGCCGCGCCGACGCGCGCCGAAGCCTCCGATGTCGCCGGCGGGGTCTATGAAGGCGCCGACGCCCTGATGCTGTCGGCCGAAAGCGCCGCCGGCGCCTATCCGCGCGAGTCGGTGGCGATGATGGACGCCATCATCCGCCGCGTCGAGGCCGACCCCAACTGGCCGCAGCTCATGCGCGCCGAGCACGGCGTCCAGGCCGACGAAGACGTCGACGCCCTGATCGCGGCGGCCACCCGCGCCGCCGAGGCCCGCGCCACCGCCTGCCTCGTCGCCTACACCACCACCGGCGTCACCGCCCGCCGCGTCGCCCGCGAGCGGCCGCTGCATCCGGTGCTGGCGATCGCGCCCGACGCCGCGGTGGCGCGGCGCCTGGGCCTCGTCTGGGGCCTGGAGCCGCGTGTCGCCACCCAGCCCCGCGGCGTCGCGGCGATGACCGACGAGGCCGCCCACCTTGCCGCCAGCCTCGGCCTCGCCGCCCCCGGCGAACGCGTCCTCATCATCGCCGGCCCGCCTCTCGGCGCCCCCGGCGCCGCCAACCTGCTTCGCATCACCCACGCGCCGCGGACGCGGGGGTGATGGGCAAGCTTCCAACATCGCGTTCAAACTGCCGGCGCCGCCCAGTCCTCGATCTGCAACTGACGCGGAACACGCAAGAAAGCCTTGTCTCTCGTCACCAGCATGGCGCCGGTCGCCAGCGCATGGGCGGCGATCATCATGTCGAGCGGCGCGAGGGCGACGCCGTTTGTCTCACACGACGCCCTGAGGTCGGCGTAGGTCTGCGCCACGTCGCGGTCCCACGCCAGCACGTCGGCCCGCAGGAGGAACTGCCGGACTCGCTCGCTCAGCGCCGGAGGGTGGTTGCGCCGGGCGAGCCCGTAGAGCAACTCGCCCTCGGTGACCGCCGAAATGACCACGTCCGCCATGGGGAGCGAAGCCAGCTGGCGGGTGATCTCCGGCCGGTCTCCCCGGATGACGTGGCTGGCGATATTGGTGTCGAGCATATGGAGGCTCACTCCTTCCAGCCCTCGAACGGATCGCGATCCTGCGGCGGCTGGGCGCGGTCGCCCGGTCCCATGAAGTCGTCGGGCGCGCCGTCTTTGCCATAGAGTTCGAACAGGCCATCCCATGTCTCCGGCTTGCGCGAGAGGATCACGTCGCCCGTCTTCGAGTCCCGGCGCACGAACACCTCGCGCCCCTCGAAACGGAACTCCCTCGGGAGGCGTACAGCCTGACTGCGCCCGGTGGTGAAGAGCTTGGCGGTCCTGGCGTGCAACGCTGTCTCCCGGTCTCGATAGCTGCGGTGATATATGGCAGCTGCGGATAGCTATCAAGAGAGGTATTGGAGGCTCGAGGAGTCCGCTGCGAGACCTGTGGCGAGGAAGAACGCGGGTCGCTGCGCATCTATGCTCACGAGGAATGGCGATGCGACACCGAGCGGAGCCCGGCGGTCGCCAGGCTCCGGCGGGCGCGCGCCCTTCTCTAACTTCGCCATAGCGCATGTGAGCGTTGGGGTAGGCTGTTGCGTGCAGCGACGCGCGCCGCCGGTGCGCGCACCTCTGAGCCAGGAGAGTCGGCCCATGCGCACGACGGACACGATCGCCCGGAGAGGCTGGAGCGCGCGCTCGCGCGGACGCTGGCGCGCCTCAACGCGCGGCGGGATCGAGCAGACGGGGGTCGAAGGTGAAGGGCTCGTCCGTGACGACGCGAACCCCAGCTATGGCCGGATGCCGAACATTGACGATGGCGTTGTGTTCCTGCGGAACCACGATGCTCGGAACCAGGAGAATCAGCGCGGCGCCGCGCGCGAGAAAGCTGTCCCCCATCGCAAGGCGCGCGTCGGCGTCGGCGGGTATGTCGCCAAGCCGTTCCGTCGGCGCATCGTCGGGGATTTCCATCGCGAGCAGGTGATAGTCGGCGGGCATCAATTCGGCGGGAAGATCCAGGTGCACCAGCACTTCCAGCACCGCGAGGCTGGGGCTGGCGGCGGTGTAGGTCGCTGGCCTGCCGGGCGAGTTCCAGCGGCCGCCGAAAAGCCGTGCCCCCTCCCCGTCGAGGCGGGTGAAGGCAGCCTTGGCCAGGCGATGGACGATCAAGCGGCGATGCCGTGGCCGATCCGCCCCAGCAGAGTCTCGACGCTTCGGGCGCCAAGGTCAGTGTCCGCCAGCGACAGCGGCGTCAATCCATCCAGGGCGCGGTTCGCGCGACCGAGCCACGTCAATGCCTTCTGGGAGTCGCCGAAAGTATCTTCCGCGGCGGCCACGATCCGCACCAGCCGCACCAGCCGGTCGGACTCGCCTGGATCCAGCGGCTGGGCGGCGTCCTGGCGCCGCTTGAAGGTGCGGCGCGCCATGACGTGACCCTCGATCGCCTCGAAGGTTAGATGCGAGGCCCGCAGGAAGTGATCGACGGCCCGGGTCGGGACGCCGCGCCTCACCAGTCGCACCACGTCGAGATCCGTGCGTATCGGGCCGGTGTTGGCCTCGCCGCCCAGCAGTTCCTGGATTCTCGCGACCGCGGTCATGGCCGGCTTCCACAAAATGCCGGTATAATCCCGGCGTTTTGTACGCTAGGCCTGCGCTGGCCGCCGCGCAAGGTTCGAGCCCAACTTCTGGAGCCGAACTCGCGGGCCGAACTCAGCGCCAGCAATTCGGCAGGCTCGATGGACGCCTCTTGGCCCAGTGACTCGAACCAATGGCTCGGCGTGCTGACTGCGGCCCTCAGCGCCCCTGCCGCGGCGCGGCGCCGAGGAAGTCGGCGGCGGCGAAACTCTCCGGCGCGGCGATCTCGACGATCGGGTCGGGGCGGTCGTCGAACTCCAGCCGCAGGGCGCGGGCGATCACGGCGTGCATGTCGTAGAGGCAGGTGATGTAGGTGAACTCGAGGATCTGCTCGTCGTCCCAAAAGCCGCGCAAGGCGTCGAATACCGCATCGGGGGTGCGGCCGCCGGCTTGCGTCAGGCAGTCGGCGTAGGCGAGCACGGCGCGCTCCTTCGCATCGAAGAGGTCCGAGACGGTCCAGGAGGGCACGGCGGCGATCTTCGCCTCGGACACGCCGAGGCCGCGCAGCGACTTGCAGTGCTGCGAGAACACGAACTGGCTGCCCTTGACCCAGCCGGCCCGGGTCTGGCCCAGTTCGCGTAGCACCGGATCGATGCGCCGATCCGGGTGGCGATAAACGGAAAAGCCATCCACGGCGTGCTGCAGGATGTCGGGCGCCAGCGCAAACACCGTCCACCAGTCGCCGCGCGTGCCGGTGGCCGTGCCCGGCTCGGCGACCGGATCGCGCGCGCCGAAGAGGGCGTCGTACATGCGCCGCACGATCGGCGCCTTGGCCTCGGCTCGGGAGACCTGGCGAAGTCTGGGCATGGGCTGGTCCTCGTGCGGGGCCGGATCGGGGCGCCTACGCCCGCAGCTCCTGGCGGTGGTCGGTCTTGCCGAAGGCGAAGCGTTCGACGAAGCCCCAGAGTTCGGCGACTTCGGCCGAGGCGGCCCCGTCGCGGTCGATTTCCTCGGCCGAGCAGCCGCATTCCAGCGCCGACTGGTAGGCGGCGCGGGCGCGCAGGATCACCGGGGCCACCGGCACGCGCATCAGCCGCAGCGCCTCCTGCGCCTTCTTGACGGCGGGCGGCTCGACGCCCTCGCGGCTCGGCGGCGCCTGGTTGAGCACGATCATGCCCGGACGGCGCAGCCGGCGAATCACGTCGACGGTGCGGATGGCGGCGGCGAAGTCGAGGAAGGTGGGCCGGATCACCAGCAGCGACAGGTCGGCCAGCACGATGGCGTGGGCCAGTTCGTCCTCGGCCCCGGCGGCGGTGTCGATCACCAGGGCGTCGACGCCGGAGCGCACCGCCGACATCTGCAGCGAATAGAGCCGGGCGCCGCAGGTCTCCTGCACGTCCGGACCCGGCGCGCGCCGCCCCTTCAGCACGTCGCTGGAGGAGCGCTGCGGATCGGCGTCGGCCAGCAGGGCGCCGAAGCCGCGCAGATGCGCGGCGATGGCCAGGTGCACCGCAACGGTGGTCTTGCCCGAGCCGCCCTTGCGGGCGATGACTGCAATGGTGCGCATGCCGCCCCTCTCGCCGCCCCGTTGTTAGCCGACGTCCGGGCGAGTCGCGACCCGGTGTCGCGTGAACCCGTGACCGGATTTCGGCGCAGCGAGGATGTGCCGCGCAAGGCCTTACCCGCTTCGATGCTCCTCTGGTAGGGTGCCGCCGCAGGAACAACTCGCCCGCCGATGCAGCAAGCCGCCGATTTCAGCCTGACCGAGACCGACGAGGGCGCCATCGCCCGCCTCACCGGCGACTGGACCGCCGTTCTGATGGGCGAGGCCAACGTGCGGCTCCAGGCCGCGGTGGCCGGCCAGAGCGAGGTCACCCTCGACCTCAGATCCATCGGCCGCTGCGACACCGCCGGGGCCTACGGGGTGCTGAAGGCGGCGGCCGGCGCAGGCGGCTCGCCAAGGCTGGTGGCGCGACCGGAGGTGAACCGGCTGTTGGAGCTGGTCCAGCACGCGCTGAAGGCGGGACGCACCCCGGAGGTGCGCCGCCAGCCGGTGATCGACCTCTTCGACCGGATCGGCCGCGGCGTCGTCAACCTTGGCTCCGAAGCCTTCGACACCATGGCCTTCATCGGCCATCTGCTCGTGGCGGTGGGACGCGCCTGGCTCTATATCGTCTACGCCCTCTGCCGCGCCGTTCCCGGACTGGCGCGGCTCTGGCCGGCGCGCTCGCGGCCGGCGCCGATCCGCTGGGCCGCCTGTTTCGCCCTCGCCGAACGGGCCGGCCTCGACGCCATCCCCATCGTCGTCACCACCACCTTTTTCATCGGCGCGGTGGTGGGCCTGATGGGTGCGCAGATGCTCACCACCTTCGGCGCCCAGGTGTTCGTGGTGCAGCTCATCGGCGTGGCCGTACTGCGCGAGTTCGACGTGCTGATCACCGCCCTCCTGCTCGCCGGCCGCTCGGCCTCGTCGTTCGCCGCCGAGATCGGGACCATGAAGATGAACCAGGAGATCGACGCCATGCAGGTGCTGGGCGTCGATCCGTTCGACGCCCTGGTGTTCCCGCGCTTCTTCGCCCTGCTCATCACCATCCCGCTCCTGACCTTCGCCGCCGCCATCGCCGGCCTCGCCGGCGGCTTCCTGGTGGCCTGGGCGCAGCTCGGGCTGGGGCCGGTGTTCTTTTTCCAGCAGCTCCTCGACAACGTCGGTCCGGTGAACTTCTGGGTCGGCATGTCGAAGGCGCCGGTGCTGGCGGTGATCATCGCCGGGATCGGCTGCCGCCAGGGCATGGACGTCGGCGGCGATGTCGAGAGCCTGGGCCGACACGTGACCTCGGCGGTGGTGCACGCCATCTTCGCCACCATCCTCGTCGACGCCATCTTCGCCGTCATCTACATGAAGCTGAACATATGACCCTCGCGCAGGAGGACACGCTCGACGACTCCGCGCCGCCCATCGAGGTGCGCGGCCTCTGTTCGAGCTTCGGCGATCGCGTGGTGCACCAGGGGCTCGACCTGACGGTGCGGCGCGGCGACGTGCTCGGCGTCGTCGGCGGTTCGGGCGCGGGCAAATCGGTGCTGCTCAACACCATCATCGGGCTCCGGCGCCCCGACAGCGGCACGGTGCGGATCTTCGGTCAGGACATCCAGCACGCCACGCGCCGCAAATGGACCGCCATCGAGCGCCGCTGGGGGGTGCTCTTCCAGCAGGGAGCGCTGTGGTCGAACCTGACGGTGCGCGAGAACGTCGCCGCGCCGCTGGTCGAGCATACCGAGATGCCGCTCAAGGAAATCGACGAACTCGCGGACCTGAAGATCGCCCTCGCCGGCCTGCCGCCGGCGAGCGGGGCGCTGAAGCCGTCGGAGCTCTCCGGCGGCATGATCAAGCGGGTGGGGCTGGCGCGCGCGCTGGCGCTCGACCCGGAACTGCTGTTCCTGGACGAACCGACCTCCGGCCTCGACCCCATCGGCGCGGCCGCATTCGACGAGCTGATCCGCGACCTCGCCGACAGCCTGGACCTGACCGTCTTCATGATCACCCACGATCTCGACAGCCTCTATGCGATCACCGACCAGGTGGCGGTGCTGGCCGACGGCAAGGTGGTGGCCATGGCGCCGGTGGGCGAGCTGGAGAGCTTCGACCATCCCTGGGTCCGGGAATATTTCCTCGGCCCGCGCGGCCGCGCCTCGCGCACGGCGCGCCCGGCGGCGATCGCGCCCCAAGGAGCCGCCTGATGGAGCGCAACGCCAACTACGCCGTCGTCGGCGTGATCTCGACGGTGCTGCTCATCGCCCTGATCGTATTCATCTTCTGGCTGACCAATTTCGCGCTCAGCGCCCAGTACGACACCTACGACATCGTCTTCCACGGCCCGATCCAGGGACTCTCCAAAGGCGGCGACGTGCAGTTCAACGGCATCAAGGTCGGCGACGTCTCCGACATCCGGCTCGACAAGACCGATCCGGATCTGGTGATCGCCGTGGTCAAGGTGGGCTCCGACACGCCGGTGCGCGCCGATTCCGTCGCCACCCTGGAGCCGCAGGGGATCACCGGGGTCAACTACATCCAGATCACCGCCGGCACCCTGGCCCGGCCGCTGCTGAAGGACACGGTGGCGCCCGGCGTGACGCCGACCATCGAGGCCAAGGGCGGCACCATCTCGACGCTGCTGGCCGGCGGCGGCACCGTGCTGCAGAGCGCCGTCGAGACGCTCGACCGGGTCAACCGGGTGCTCTCGGACGAGAACATCCGCAAGATCACCGCGATGATCGGCGACATGCAGGCGGTCACCGCGGAGCTGCGCGAACGCAAGTCGATCATCGCCGACGCGGACAAGACGCTGCAGAGCGCCGATCAGGCGGCGCAGCAGTTCCGCCAGCTCGCCAAGTCCGGCCAGACCCTGATCGACACCAACGGCAAGCAGAGCCTGGCCAAGATCACCGCCGCGGCCGCGCAGATGCAGGCCGCCGCCGCGGAGGCGCATGAGATGCTGAGCAAGCTGCAGGGTCCGACGACGGATTTCGCGACACACGGGCTGCCACGGCTGGCCAGCGCCATCACCAGCGTCCAGGACGCGGCGCAGAATCTGAATCGGCTGGTGAGCCAGATACGGCGCAATCCGCGCGGCTTCATCGAGAAGCCCGCCGCCAAGGAAGTCGAGGTGAGGCCGTGAACCGCCGCCTGTGCCCCTGGGCCGCCGCGCTCGGCGCCGCGCTGGCGCTCGGCGGCTGCGTCAGCCTCTTTCCCAAGCAGCCGCCGGAGCAGCTCTACCGCTTCGGGCCGCCGCCGGCCACGGTCACCGGCGTGCGCGCCGCCCGTTTCACCGTGATCGAGGACCGGCTGGGCTTCAACGAGGCGGCGGACGGCGACCGCATCCTCACGGTCGCCGGAGACAAGGTCGCCTACATCAAGGGCGGCCGCTGGGTGGCGACGGCGCCGACCCTGTTCCAGCAGGCGCTCGAGAGCGCCTTCGACGAGGCCGGCGGTCCGGCGCGCCTGGCGCCGCGCGGTACGGCGTCCAAGGCGGACCTGGAGCTGAGGCTCGACGTCAGCCGCTTCGAGGTGCGCTACGCCGCCGGCGCGGCGCCGACGATCCTGGTGCGTGTCCACGCCTCGCTGGTCGGCTACGAAAAGCGCAGCCCCGCGGGCGCGCGCGATTTCCAGGCCGAGATTCCGGCTTCCGGCGACCGCCTGGGCGCGATCGTCCAGGCCTTCGATCAGGCGACCACGCAGGTGCTCGGCCAGATCGTCGCCTGGGTCGGCCAATCCGGGCCGCCCGGATAGGGCGCCCGCGGCTCAGTCGTCGCGGTGGACGCGCTCGCGACGCTCGTGGCGTTCCTGCGCTTCGACGCTCAAGGTGGCGATCGGGCGGGCTTCGAGCCTGGGCAGCCCGATGGGCTCGCCGGTCTCCTCGCAGAAGCCGTAGACGCCGTCCTCGATGCGGCGCAGGGCGTCGTCGATCTTGGCGATCAGCTTGCGCTGGCGATCACGGGTGCGCAGTTCCAGCGCCCGGTCGGTCTCCGACGAGGCTCGATCGGCCAGATCGGGGTGGTTCTCGGTTTCGGACTGCAGATGCGTGACGGTTTCACGCGATTCTCGCAGGATCTCTTCTTTCCAATGAAGCAGCTTTTGCTTGAAATATTCAAGCTGTCGCTCATTCATGAACGGTTCGTCCTCCGAAGGACGGTACAAGCTGCCGTTCAACACGGTTGCAGCCGCCTGCATGACGCCTCACTCACCTGGATCGATTCCCCGCTTCATCCGTCGGGCGGGCGGCTTATAGCAAAACCCGGCGGCGCGGCAATGAAGCTCGCCTCGGGCGCGCGCTCACGCCGCAACCGTGGCCGAGGCCAGCTTGGCCAGTTCGACGGCCGCCCGGGTCTCGATCTCGTCGAGCAGCCCCTCGAGCTTCGGATCATCGGTCAGGGCGCGCTGGTCGCGCACGGCGCGCGTCAGCGCCTCCATGCCGCCGCGCGAGAGCCGCCCGTCCAGCAGTTCCAGCTTCAGTCCCTCGAGCGCCGTCAGGATGTTCCCCGCACGCGCCACGGCGCGCCGCCTGCGCTGCAGCGGACCGCCGACTTCCTGAAGGGCCATGAGGGCATCGAGCGAGTTCACCTGCGCCGCCGCGCCCGCGGCGGCGACGCTGGTCGCTTCCGACGCCGGCGCCGCCGCGGCGGCCGGCGCAAAGCCGGGTGCGGACGCGGCGGGTCGGGCGGCCATCGCGCCCACCACCCGGCCCGGACCGGCCGATCCGCTCACCTTCATGTCAAAGCTCCGCTCGCCGATGGCGCCCGTCGACTCTCGGATCGCCGGCTTGCGGCATGGTTAATGCCGGGCAAATTCTGCCGAGACTGCGCGCGCCGGGGCATGGAGGAGATTCATGCTCCTGTTTCGCTTGAAGAATCGTCACCGCGGCCGTGGCGCGGTTCTGGCACGAGGCCGACGCAGCGAGCTTGGGGGTAATCCGGTTCCATGCGTTCGGGCGTTCGTTCGACGATTTCCGCGGCGATCCTGGCGGCGATTCTGGCGGTGCTCGTGGCCGCGCCGGCATGGGCGGCCTCGCGGATCAAGGACATCGTCGAATTCGAGGGCGTGCGCGACAACATGCTGGTCGGCTACGGCCTGGTCGTGGGTCTGAACGGCACCGGCGACTCGCTGCGCAACGCGCCCTTCACCCGCCAGAGCTTGGAGGACATGCTCGAGCGCCTGGGGGTCAACACCCGCGCCGCCGACGCCACCATCAACACCAAGGACATCGCCGCGGTGATGGTGACCGCGCGCCTGCCCGCCTTCGCCGCCTCCGGCTCGCCCATCGACGCCAGCGTCTCGGCCATGGGCGACGCCAAGAGCCTGCTGGGAGGCACCTTGCTGGTGACGCCGCTGATGGGCGCGGACGGCCAGGCCTATGCGGTCGCCCAGGGCACCGTCCAGACCGGCGCGGTCTCGGCCCAGGGCGCCTCCGGCTCGTCGATCACCCGCGGCGTGCCCACCGCCGGGCGGATTGCCGACGGCGCCATCGTCGAGCGCGAGGTCGGCTTCGATCTGGACGCCATGACCCAGATGCGCCTGACGCTGCGCAATCCGGACTTCACCACCGCGGCGCGCATCGCCGCGGCCATCAACGCCGTCTTTCCCGGCTGCGCCGAGGTCGACAACCCCACCATCGTCACCGTCAAGCCGCCGCCCGGGCACGATATGGTGCAGTTCATCACCGACGTGGAGAACCTGGAGGTCCACCCCGACGGGCCGGCCCGGGTGGTCGTCGATGAAGTCTCCGGCGTGGTGGTGATGGGCGAGGCGGTGCGCATCTCCAGGGTCGCCATCGCCCAGGGCAACCTGACCATCAGCGTCCAGGAGAGCCCGCAGGTCAGCCAGCCGCTGCCGTTCAGCCAGGGCCAGACCGCGGTGACGCCGCAGTCCAAGGTCAAGGTCGACGAGGAGAAGGGCAAGAAGCTGCTGATGGTCGGCGGCGGCGCCTCGCTCACCAGCCTGGTGGCGGGCCTGAACGCCCTGGGGGTGACGCCCCGCGACATGATCTCGATCCTCCAGGCCATCAAGGCCGCCGGCGCCCTGCAGGCCGACATATCGGTGATGTGATGACGAGCCTGATCGCCCCGCCCGTCGACGTGCTCGCCGCTCCGCCGGCGGCCAGCGCCGCCGAACTGGCCAAGCGCGGCCAGATCGCTAGGACGGCCCGCGACTTCGAGGCCTCGTTCCTCACTTCCATGCTGACCACCATGTTCAAGGGCGTCAGCACCGCCCCGCCTTTCGGGGGCGGCGCGGGCGAGAAGATGTGGACGTCGTTCTTCGCCGAGGCGGTGGCCAAGCAGATGGTGAAGGCCGGAGGCGTCGGCCTCTCGCACGCCGTCGAGCAGGAGATGCTGAAGCTTCAGGGCCTGAGCGAGCCCGCCGCATGAGCGCCGACGCCGACGCGCAAGCCCCCGCCCTGGAGGCCATGATCTCCCTCACCGAGCGGCTGACGAGCCTGGTCGCCGACCAGGCCCGCGCCTTCGAACAGCATCGCCCCCAGGATGCGGCGGCGGCGATGCCGCAGGTGTCGGCGCTCGCCCTCGCCTACCGCGACGGCTCGGCGCGCCTGCGCGCCGGCGACGCCGCGCTCGCCGGCGCCCAGCCGCCGCTGCGCCAGCGCCTGCTCGCCGCCAGCGAGGCGCTCGAGGCGGTGCTCGACCGCCAGGGTCGCGCGCTCGGCGCCTGCAGAAGCGTCACCGAGGGCCTCGTCAAGGCCATCGCCGCCGAGATCGCGGCCCGGCGCGGCGAGGGCGCCGGCTACGGTCCCCGCGCCGGACCCAGGCCCGCCGTGACGGCGATCACGCTGAACCGGCGGGCTTGAAGACGAACTCGCCGTCATCCGCCCGTTGCGGAAGCTGGACGAAATGGCGTTGGGTAGCCGGGGCGCCTGGGCGGCGAGGGCGGCGGAGCCGCCTTGGTTGGCAGTTGCGTTTGTTCTTTTTTTGTTCCAGCGTGAGGACATGGCATCGACCACAGATATCGAGTGGACCGACGCGACCTGGAACCCGGTGACCGGCTGTTCCAAGATCACGCGCGGGTGCGACCATTGCTACGCTGAGCGTTTCTCCGAGCGGTTTCGGGGCGTACCGGGCCACCCGTTCGAAGTCGGCTTCGACCTGACACTGCGGCCGGACCGCTTGGCCCAGCCACTGGCTTGGCGCCGTCCTCGCCGAGTGTTCGTCAACTCGATGAGCGACCTGTTCCACAAACAAGTTCCCCGGAGCTTCATCGACGCGGTGTTCGACACCATGGAGCGTGCAAACTGGCACACATTTCAGGTACTCACCAAGCGCAGTTCGTTGCTGGTCCGTTACCTGCGCGATCGATACGGCGATGGGGCGGCGCCATACCACATCTGGCTCGGGGTCTCAGTCGAGGATGCCAAGAACACGGTGCGATTGCACCATTTGAGGACAGCAGCTGCGTCGGTCAAATTTGCCTCATTTGAGCCGCTGCTCGGTCCCGTGGGCAAAGTCGATTTGAGGGGCATCGACTGGGCGATCGTCGGAGGGGAGAGCGGCCCGCGGGCGCGTCTGATGCAGGAGTCCTGGGTGATCGAGATTCGCAATCAATGCCGCGCGTCGGGGACCGCCTTCTTCTTCAAGCAATGGGGCGGCGTGCGGCCCAAGTCCGGCGGTCGGCGGCTTCAAGGACAAGAGTGGAACCAATATCCGGCAGCACCGGCGAAAGAGGCTGTTCTGGCGACGGCTGCCGGGTAGGAGCATGGCCGACACCTACTTGGGGCGCGAGCAGACGCTGGCCAAGCACTTCATCTGGTAGTCGTCGCAGACCGAGATGTCCGCGAAGCCGGCGTCGCGCAGCGCACGCTCGAATTCCTTCAGCCCCCAGCACCGCAACGAGAGAATCTCCAGTTCCTGCTCGACCAGGCGGGCGGCGCGCCAGCGCTCGTAA
This sequence comes from Caulobacteraceae bacterium, assembly GCA_035532115.1. GTDB lineage: Bacteria > Pseudomonadota > Alphaproteobacteria > Caulobacterales > Caulobacteraceae > Acaudatibacter. The sequence goes on from DATKRO010000088.1 coordinate 15,636, forward strand.
CGGCAATGGGTGACGAGGCGCTGGCGCACGAAGTCGAGTTCGACACGCTGCGAATCGACCTGCAGCAGGTCGCCGTCCGGCGCGGTCCAGCGGCGCAGTGAATCGCGGTGGGCGTGCAGGTAGGAGAGCGGCATCAGGTCGACGAAGAGCCGACCGCCCGGCCGCAGGTGATCGTGGAAGCGGCGCAGCACCTGCTCGGCCTCATCGAAATCGTCGATCAGGGTGAAGGAGCCCACCGCGACGACGATGGCGCCGAACCGCTCGTCGTAGCTGAAATCCTGATGGCTCATGCGCCGCAGGCGCGCGTGCAGGCCACGCTCGGCCGCAGCCTGGCGGCACTGCTCGAGCATGGGCCCGGAACGGTCGAAGCCGCGGACGTCGAGACCCGCCGCCAGAAGCGGGATCTGCAGCCGGCCGGAGCCCACCGCCGCCTCGAGGATCGGCCCCTCGATGGTCTTAGGTTGTCGCGGTAATAGCCGATGTCGCCGAGCGCGCCTGGCGGCTTGTCGAGCACATAGACCTCGGCGCAGAGTTCACCGTAGGCGTTGATCGCGGGGGCGCGATTGCCGCCCCGGGCCGTGATGTCTGACATGGTGTCTCGCGGATGAAGTCGAGGGCGCCCAAGCGGCGGCGCGCGAATGTTCAGGCGGATGTGGCGGGCCCCGAAGCGCGCGCCCGGCCACGGTTCTCGGGACGAGATCTGCGGTAAGGCTAGAGGGCCGCGTCCGCCGCCGTGGCCATGCAGGTCGTCCGAAGCCTGGGATGTGCTTTCACCGGACCGCCTCCCTGACGCCGATCGGCGCGCAACCACCATGGCCGCGGTCGGCGCGGGCGTCAATTTGCATCTGGGCGGCCGAGCGCGAGTTCACGCTCGATGCCAATGCAGGCCAGGAAGTCGCGGTCGTGGCTCGCCACCAGCAAGGCGCCGTCATAGGCGACGAGCGCGGCCTCGACCGCGGCGATGCTCTTCCAGGTCGAGGTGGTTGGTGGGCTCGTCGAGGATGATCAACTGCGGCGGCCACTCGCCCATGAGGGCGCAGGCGAGCGCGGCGCGCAGGCGCTCGCCGCCGCTCGCAGCTCCTGCGAGTGTCTGCGCCGCATCGTTGCGGAACAGGAATCTCGCCAGCGCGGCGTGTGCGGCGTTGTCGCCGCAGGCCGGGTTGAGCCGGCGGAAATTGGCCAAGAGCGTCGCGCCGTCGTCGAGGAGCGCGGTGCGCTGGTCGAGCAGCACGGCCGCGACGCCGCGCCGGATGCGGCCGGCGCTCGGGGCGAGCTGGCCGGTGGCGAGCCGGATCAGCGTGGTCTTGCCGGCGCCATTGGCGCCGGTGAGGGCGAGGCGTTCGGGGCCGGCGATCCGGAACGTGAGGCCGCTCAGCACCGGCGTCCCGTCCGGCCAGGCGAAGCCGACGTCCTCGAACGCCAGCGCCACCTTGCCGGCGGGCAGGCCGGATGGCGGCAGGGCGAAGTCGAGGCGGCGGACGCGTTCGATCCTCGCCCGCGCCTCGGCGAGATCGCGCTCGGCGGCTTCGCGCAGGCGTTCGGCGAGCCCGCTCTGGCGCGCGGCGGTGTTCTGCGCCCGCTCCGCCTGACCGTCGAACCAGGATTTCGGCATGTCGCGCTTCGGTCGCGATCGCTTTCCGGCGCCGTCGCGGCGCGCCTTGCGCTCCTGGGCGAGCTGGAGGTCGCGTTCGGTCCGGGCCAGGGTCCGCCCGGCGCTCGCCAGCTGGCGCTCGGCCGCCGCTTCGGCTTCGGCCTTGCGTTCGGCATAAAGGTCGTAGCCGCCGCCGTAGACCACCGCGCCCAGGCTGGTCAGATCGACGATGCGGTCCATGCGGCGCAGGAGCGCGCGGTCATGGCTCACCACCAGCGCGCCGCCACGCCAGGCGTCGAGGAGTTCGGTCACGGCGGCGCGCCCCTCGGCGTCGAGATTGTTGGTGGGCTCGTCCATCAGGATGAAGTCGGGCGCCGCTATCAGCAGCGCCGCCAGGGCCGCACGGGTCGCTTCGCCGCCGCTCAGCGTCTCGGCCGCGCGGTCCACCGCCACGCCATCGAGCCCAACCTCGGCGAGCGCCGAGCCGGTCCGCTGCGGCAGGTCCCAGGCCGCGGCCTCCAGGTCGCCGGCCCTGCCCCCCCCGGCTTCCAGGCGCCGCAGACGGGCGAACTCGTCGGCGACGCCGAGGAGATCGGCCAGCTTTGCGCCCTGCGGCGGGCTCGGCGTCTGGCGCAGCGCCCCGAGGCGCGCCGCCACGGTCAGCGCGCCCGCCGCCGGCGCGATTTCTCCCCGGATGGCGCGGATCAGCGTCGTCTTGCCGACGCCGTTGCGACCGACGAGACCGGTCCTTTCGCGCCCGAAGGCGCGCGTCAGGTTCTCGAAGAGGACGCGGCGGTCAGGACCGGAACAGGAAAGGCCGTCGAGGCTGATGAGGAAGGTCATGGCGCGCCAGGTATGAGCGGACGAACGGAACGGCGGTCGGGTTCGTCGGCGTGCGCATGAGTCTCGAAGCCTCCTGGACGTGCGGCGCGGATATAGGCCCGCGCCCATGGCGCCGCAACGCCGCCCGCAGCGACCGATCGAGAAGCGGGCGCCCAGTTGCCCTTCCTCACCGCCGGAGCGCGCAGGTCAACCGCAGGGCGCGCCCAGCCCGCGCGCCGCGGCCTCGTCAGCGTCCGGTGACCAGATAGCCGGCGCGCGGGAAGTGCAGGTGCAGGCGGCCGAGGCCGGCGTCCTCGCGCGCCAGGACGACGCGCTCCGGGTTGGCGGCGACGAGACGCCCGTCGATGGGGTCGCGGCCGTAGTCGTCGGCCATCACCCGCACCGGCGCGCCGGGCGCGAGCCCCAGCGGATCGGCCGGATCGTGCCGCGCCGTCCCGGGCGGCTCGGCGCCCCTGGCCGCCGCCAGCGCTTCGGCGGGCGTCATCTCGCGGCGCTCGCCGTGGCCGATGGCGGCGATGCGGGCGCGCCAGGCGGCGAGACGCGGCATTCCGGCCATCAGCGTCTCGGCGATCCTGGGCACCGCGCCGGCGAGGAACCAGACGTTCATGTAGGCGGCGATGTCGGCGAGGCCCGGGCGGGCGCCACCGAGATAGTCGGCATGCGCCAGCGCCGCCTCGATCCAGGCCGCCTGGGCGCGCCACTGGCCGCGCATGGGGGCGCCGGCCGCCTGCATCGCCGCGGCGTCGAAGGGCCGGCCCGAGAGCTTCTCGCGATCCTCGATGAAGGCGCGCGGAACCTCGATCTCGCCGAAGATGATCGGCACGCTGGCCTGGAAGAACAGCCGGTCGGCCCAGAGATTCACCGCCCAGTCCGCCCCCGCCAACGGCTCGCCGCCGGCGCGGGCGGCGATCTCGGCCAGGATCACCTGGGTGTCGCAGAAGACGTCCGCCCCGATCTGCAGCACCGGAATGCGCCGATAGCCGCCGGTGAGCGGCAAGAGATCGGGCTTGGGCATGATGGTCGGCTGGATCACCGAGCGCCAGGCGAGCCCGTTCAGGCCCAGCAGCAGCCGCACCTTCTCCGAGAACGGCGAGGCGTCGTAGTGGTGCAGGATGATCTCGTCGGCCATGGCTCTCCCCGGTCCGCCCCGAGCGGCTCCTACCCGGCGGCGTGCGCCTGAAACTACGCCAGCGGCGGCGCCGGACGCCAGGGGGCTCGCGCTCCAGCTTGTTTTCGGCCAGGATGGGCGCGCTCCAGTCGCGTCCTTCGCCCCGCCCACTCCAACCCGATGCGGAGATCAGCCCATGCGCAGCGCCTTCAACGTGGTGATGAGGATCGTCAGCACGCTCCTTGGTCTCCTGATGATCTTCATGGGCGCGATCTGGGTGATGCAGGGGCTGAACGTCGGACCCAGGGCGATCCTGCGCGGCTTCATGGTCAGCGACGTCCGCTGGGCCATCTATGGCGCCATCCTGGTCATCTTCGGGATAGGCCAGGTGGTCTGGAGCAACACGCGCCGGGCGCTGGCCTAGAAGCGACGCGGCGGCAGGCTCGCGCCTGCCCGGGTTTTCGGTCTAGATGCGGCGATCCAGCGGAGCGGAGCCCATGACCGACCACCTGATCGAGACTTTCGAGGACGGCGTCGCCACCTTGACCATGAACCGGCCGGAGGCGCGCAACGCCCTCTCCGGCCCGATGAACGCCGCCTTGCAGGAAGCGATCGGGCGGCTCGCCCATGACCCGAAGGCGCGCGTGGTGGTGCTGACCGGCGGGGGCGGCGCCTTCTGCGCCGGTGGCGACGTCAAGGGCTTCGCCGCCGACACCAGCCGCGGCTCCGGACCCGGCCAGGGCGCCGGCCCCAGCGTCGAGGCGAGGGTCGCGGGACTCAGGCGCGGCATGGAGATGGTCAAGCTGCTGCATGAGATGCCCAAGCCGACCCTGGCGGTGATGCCGGGCGCAGCGGCAGGCGCGGGGCTGTCGCTGGCGCTTGCCTGCGATCTTCGCATCGCCGCCGAGGGCGCCAAGCTCACCACCGCCTTCTCCAAGGTCGGCCTCGCCGGCGACTACGGCGGCTCCTACTTCCTCACCCATCTGGTGGGCGCAGCCAAGGCGCGCGAACTCTACTTCACCGCCGACGTGATCACCGGCGCCGAGGCCGCGGCGCTGGGCATCGTCAACAAGGCGGTGGCGGCCGAGGCGCTGGAGGAGACCGCGCGCGCCTACGCCCGCCGTCTCGCCAGCCTGCCGACGCTCGCCATCGGCTACATGAAGCGCAACCTCAACGTCGCCGCCCACGCCACCCTCTCCGAGGTGCTCGACCTGGAAGCGATGCACATGGTGCGCACCATGATGACCGAGGACCACAAGGCCGCGTCCCAGGCCTTCGTCGAAAAGCGCGCGCCGGTGTTCGCGGCGCGCTAGCCGGCCTAAAGGAACGCCCGCACCACCTCCAGGAACTGCGCCAGCCTGTCGTGATGGACCCAGTGGCCGGCGCCCTCGACGGCGGCGACGCGGGCGTCGGCGAAGTGTTGCAGTCGCCCATCCTTCTCGGGGTTCGAGGCCCAGCTCTCGGCGCCGTTGATCAGCAGCACCGGGCAAGTGATCGCGCCCCAGATTTCCTGGAGATCCTCGGGCGGCAGGTCCACCGGCGAGAACGAGCGGACGTAGTTGTCGAACTTCCAGCTATAGGTTCCATCCTCGTTCTGCATGGCGCCATGCAAGGTCAGATAGCGGGCCTGCTCCTCGGAGAGGTGCCGGTTCTCGGCCCGCATGCGTGCGAACGCCTCCTCGATGGTGGCGTAGCGGCGCGGAACCCGTCCGGCGAGCTTGCGGGTCTCGGCGACCCAGTCGCGCATCCGGGCGCGCGCCGTCCGGGCGGCTCGGCGCTCCAGCATGTCGGGCGAAGGCCCCAGCCCCTCGATCGCCACCAGCCTGGCCACCGTCTCGGCGAATATGCCCGAATAGCGCAGGGCGATGCTGCCGCCCAGCGAGTGGGCGACGATGCGCGCCGGCGCCAGACGCTGCTGATGGATGAGCTGGGCGAGGTCGTAGACGAAGGCCGCCATGGAATAGTCGCCGCTGGTCGACCAGGCCGAGTCGCCGTGGCCGCGCAGGTCCGGGGCGATGACGTGATAGTCGCGGCGCAGATCCTCGGCCACCCAGTCCCAGTTGCGGCAATGGTCGCGCCCGCCGTGCAGCAGGATCAGCGGCGGCGCGGCGGCGTTGCCCCAGTCGGCGTAGTGCAGGCGCAGGCGCTGCGAGATGAACGACTGGGAGGTGGGACCGATGGAGGGATCGAGCATGGGAGCCGGCGCGGTTGTCGAAGGCGGCGCTCCGCATAGGCGTGTTTCGCCCGCCGGTTAACCATTTCTTTGCGCCGGTCGAGCTTGCGCCTAAAAGAGAGGGGGTCGGGGAAGAGGGAGGCTTGGGATGAAGAGGCTCATCGGCGCGGTCGCGGCGACGGCGCTGCTCGTTTGCCCGCTGGCAGCGACGGCTCAGATGCACGACGGCGGCGGCCATCGAGACGGCGCGGTCGCGAACTGGCGCGGCGACGGCCATCAGGGACAGGACGGGGTCCGCATGGGGGCCGGCCGGATGGGCGCGAGCCCCTGGCGCGGCGAGCGAACCTTCGGCGCGCACGCCGACGGCGGCCGCGACTGGCGCGCCGCGCGCTTCTCGGGCGGCGGTCGATGGGACGGGAACGCCCAGCGCAGCTTCGGCCACCGCGGCGGCTATTACGACGGCCGCCTGCGGCAGGGCCGCGAGGAGGAGGGATTCGGAGTCAGGCGCGGCGACGACGGTTTCCGCCGCGACCGCGACGACCGCGGATTTGGCTTCGGCCGCGAGCGCGACGAGGACGGGTTCGGCTTTGGCGGCTCGCCATGGATCTATTCCTATCCCGACGACAGCGACTACTACGCGCCCTTCTACGACGACCGATCGGGCTGGGGATATGGCGTCGGGGCGCCGGCGCAGGATTGGACCGACTATGGCGTGGCGCAGGAAGACGGCGGCTATGGGCCGGCGCGCGAGCAGGCCTGGTCCTACTATGGGGCGCCCCAGGAAGATGGGGGTTATGGTCCGGCGCGCGAGCAGGCCTGGGCGGACTACGAAGCGCCGCCGCAGGGCGGGGGCTATCGCTTCGGCATGCGCTCGCAACTCGACTGGAGCGCCGGGGCGCCCCCGGCCGACTGCGGCCAGTGGGTCTGGTTCGGCGAGGCCGGGCGCTATCATTGGGTCCCGGCCTCGTGCGAGCGTCCGCCCTGCGGCTGCGACGGGGAAGACCGCTAGCGGGTCAGTCCGTGTCAGCAGCGGCGATGTTGCCATGATGTTCTTGCTGTCGGCTCGACTCTCGGTATTACATTAGGGGGTCCGGCCCGGCGCTCGTCGGGCCGCCTCCAGGCGATGGCTGATGCACGATCCCAACCAGTTCCTGCGCGTGCGCGGCGCGCGCGAGCATAATCTCAAAGACATCAGCGTCGACATCCCGCGCGGCCGGATGGTCGTGCTCACCGGGCTCTCGGGTTCCGGAAAGTCCAGCCTGGCGTTCGACACCATCTACGCCGAGGGCCAGCGCCGCTATGTCGAGAGCCTCTCGGCCTATGCGCGCCAGTTCCTCGAGCTGATGGGCAAGCCGGACGTCGACCTGATCGAGGGCCTCTCGCCGGCGATCTCCATCGAGCAGAAGACCACCAGCCGCAACCCGCGCTCCACGGTGGGCACGGTCACCGAGATCCACGACTACATGCGGCTGCTCTGGGCCAGGGTCGGTGTGCCCTATTCGCCCGCCACCGGCCTGCCCATCGAGAGCCAGACCGTCAGCCAGATGGTCGACCGGATCGCCGGCCTGCCGGAGGGCACGCGCCTGCATCTGCTCGCGCCGGTGGTGCGCGGCCGCAAGGGCGAATACCGCAAGGAGATCGCCGAATGGCAGCGCGCCGGTTACCAGCGCCTCAAGGTGGACGGCGCCTACTTCCCCATCGAGGACGCGCCGGCCCTGGAGAAGATGTTCAAGCACGACATCGACGTGGTGGTCGACCGGATCGTGGTGCGCGAGGGCCTGGGCGAGCGGCTCGCCGACAGCCTGGAGCAGGCGCTGCGCCTGGCCGACGGCATCGCGGTGGCCGAGTGGGCGGACCTCGCCGAGGGCGAGAGCGAGCCCAGGCGGCTGCTGTTCTCCGAGAAGTTCGCCTGCCCGGTCTCGGGCTTCACCATCGCCGAGATCGAACCGAAGCTGTTCTCGTTCAACAGTCCCGCCGGCGCCTGCCCCGCCTGCGACGGGCTCGGCATGAAGCTGAAGTTCAGCGCCGATCTCGTTGTGCCCGATAAGGAAAAGGCGCTCCACAAAGGCGCGATCGCGCCCTGGGCCAAGGGACCTTCGCCGCTCTACACCCAGACCCTGCAGGCCCTGGCCCGCCACTACGGCTTCTCCATGGACGAGCCCTGGTGGAAGCTGCCCGAGCGGGCGCATCAGGTGGTGCTGACCGGTTCGGGCGCGGACAAGATCCACTTCGTCTACGACGACAACGCCCGCAAATACGAAGTCGACAAGACCTTCGAGGGGGTGTTGCCGAACCTGGAGCGGCGCTGGCGCGAAACCGATTCCAGCTGGGTGCGCGAGGAACTGGCGAGGTTCCAGTCGGAGACGCCCTGCGAGGTCTGCGGCGGCGCGCGGCTGAAGCCGGAAGCCCTGGCGGTGAAGATCGCCGGGACCAGCATCGCCGAGGTTTCCGGCCTCGCCATCCGCCCGGCGCGCGACTGGTTCGCCTCGCTGGACGGCCAGCTCACCGACAAGCAGATGGAGATCGCCCGGCGCATCCTGAAGGAGATCAACGACCGATTGCGGTTCCTGGTGGACGTTGGACTGGAGTATCTCAACCTCTCGCGCGGTTCGGGCACGCTCTCGGGAGGCGAGAGCCAGCGCATCCGCCTGGCGAGCCAGATCGGCTCGGGGCTGACCGGGGTGCTCTATGTGCTGGACGAGCCCTCCATCGGCCTGCACCAGCGCGACAACGCGCGGCTGCTGGGCTCTCTGAAGGGTCTGCGCGATCTCGGCAATTCGGTGCTGGTGGTCGAACACGACGAGGAGGCGATCCTCTCGGCCGACCACGTGATCGACATGGGACCGGCCGCGGGCGTCCACGGCGGCCACGTCGTCGCCGAGGGAACGCCGGCGCAGATCATGGCCAGTCCGAAGAGCCTCACCGGCCAGTACCTCGTCGGCGCGCGCGAGATCGCCGTGCCTGCCCGGCGCCGGCCGATCTCGACCAGGCGCGTGCTCAAGGTGATCGGCGCCGCCGGCAACAATCTGAAGCGCGTCACCGGCGAGATCCCGGTGGGAACCTTCACCTGCATCACCGGCGTCTCGGGCGGCGGCAAGTCCACCTTCATGATCGAGACCCTCTACAAGGCCGCGGCCCGGCGCCTCAACGGCGCCTCCGACGCCCCGGCGCCGCACGAGCGCATCGAAGGCCTCGCCGAATTCGACAAGGTCATCGACATCGACCAGTCGCCGATCGGGCGCACGCCGCGCTCCAATCCGGCCACCTACATCGGCGCCTTCACCATCATCCGCGACTGGTACGCCGGACTGCCGGACGCCAAGGGGCGCGGCTACGGGCCAGGGCGGTTCTCGTTCAACGTCAAGGGCGGCCGCTGCGAGGCCTGCCAGGGCGACGGCCTGATCAAGATCGAGATGCACTTCCTCCCCGACGTCTACGTCACCTGCGACGTCTGCAAGGGCCGCCGCTACAACCGCGAGACCATGGAGATCCTGTTCCGCGGCAAGAGCATCGCCGATGTCCTCGACATGACCGTCGAGGAGGCGGCGGAAATGTTCAAGGCGGTGCCCTCGATCCGCGACAAGATGGAGACGCTGAAGCGGGTGGGGCTCGGCTACGTCAAGGTTGGCCAGCAGGCCACCACCCTCTCCGGCGGCGAGGCGCAGCGGGTGAAGCTCTCCAAGGAGCTGTCGCGCCGCGCCACCGGCCGCACCCTCTACATTCTCGACGAGCCGACGACGGGGCTGCATTTCGAGGATGTGCGCAAGCTCCTGGAGGTGCTGCACGAGCTGGTCGAACAGGGCAACACCGTCGTGGTGATCGAGCACAACCTCGATGTCGTGAAGACCGCCGACTGGATCCTCGACTTCGGCCCCGAAGGCGGCGATGGCGGCGGCGAGATCATCGCCGTCGGCCGCCCCGAGGACGTCGCGGCCAACGAAGCCAGCTGGACCGGCCGCTACCTGAAGTCCGTGCTCGCCCGCCACGCCGACCGCGCCAGGGCGCGCCCGCGCGAGCTGCAACGGGCGTGATGGCCGCGCGTCCGTCGAGACGCCACTGGCGCGGGCGCATCAGGACGACGTAGAGGTTTGTGTCCGCCCAGCTGTTCAGGCGAGGAGCGGGCGCCTGCGCCGCCCGTCCCGAACCACGCAGGGCGACCAAAGGAAGGACACCGGCCCATGAAACTCTATGGCGCGCCCAAACCGGCGCCGAACCCGCGGCGGGTGCGCATGTTCCTCGCCGAGAAGGGCGTGGAACTCGAAGAAACGCCGCTCGACCTGATGCGGCGCGAGCACAAGACGCCGGAGCACCGCGCCCGCAACTCGCTGGGCCAGGTCCCGACGCTGGAGCTGGACGATGGCAGCACCATCTCCGAGACTGTCGCCATCTGCCGCTACTTCGAGGAACTGCATCCCGAGCCGGCGCTCTTCGGCCGCACCGCCGTCGAGAAGGCGCAGGTGGAGATGTGGGTGCGACGCATCGAGTTCCAGCTGATGGCGCCGGTGGGCAATTACTGGCGCCACGCCCACCCGCGCACCGCGGCGCTGCTGACTCAGTTCAAGGACTTCGGCGAATCCAACCGCGCGGCCTATGCGAACGCTCAGCGCTGGCTGGACGGCGAACTGGCGGACGGGCGGGCGTTCATCGCCGGCGAGCGCCTCTCCATGGCCGACATCTGCGCCCTTTCCACGGTGGATTTCGCCCACTGGATCGGCCTGGATCTCGACCCGGAACGCCAAAACCTGGGCGCCTGGCATGGCCGCATGCAGGCGCGCCCGAGCGCGAGCGCCTGAAATCGGGCGCGCTGGCGGCGACCTTACGGCCGGGCTTGCGAGTTGCCTGCTCGAGCCGAAGCAACCGGGCGCGCCATGGTCCGCATCCTCACCTACAATGTTCACCGCTGCATCGGAGTGGATCGGCGCCTCGATCTGGCGCGCGTCGCCGAAGTGATCGCCGCGCAGGCGCCGGACATCGTCGCCTTGCAGGAACTCGACGTCGGGCGCGCCCGCACCGGCGGAGTGGATCAGGCGCACCGGCTGGCGCAGCGGCTGGGGATGGCGTTCCACTTCAACGCCGCGTTCACGGTCGAGGCGGAATCCTATGGCGACGCCATCCTCACGGTGCTGCCGCAGCGGCTGGTCAAGGCCGGAGCCGTGCCGCGCGATCCCAAGTTCTCGCGCCTGGAGGCGCGCGGCGCCCTCTGGGTCGAGGTGGAGGTGGCGGGCGTGCCCATGCAGGTGATCAACACCCACCTCGGCCTGCTGCCCCGGGAGCAGCAGATGCAGGCGGCGGCCCTCGCCGGCGACGACTGGCTGGGCGCCGCGCCGCCGGCGGCGCCGCTGGCGCTTGTTGGCGACTTCAACGCCACCGCCCGCACCGTCGTCTATCGCACTTTCCGCGCCAGGCTCGTCGAGGCGCGCCGCGCCGCCCGGCTGTCGCGGCCGGCGCCAACCTTCCCCTCCAGCCTGCCGATCCTGGCCATAGACCATGTGTTCGTGAATGCGAAAATCGTGGTCGAGGCGGTCAGGACGCCGCTCGATCCACTGTCTCGGGTGGCGTCCGATCATCTGCCGCTGGTGGTGGATTTTCATCTGGCGACCTGACGACCGGATCTGCGCGCCGGCGGACGCCCTGGCCGGCGCGCGCGGCGCGGATCTGGTCATAGAGCTTGCGCCGGCGCCGCCACGGTCGCCAGGAATCCGACGCCGCCGCCGGGTCGCCCAGATGGAACAGGGCGACGAACTCGCCGAACGGTCCGAGCGGCCCCGGCGCCAGGCGCTGCAGCCGCCCGCGGCGGTCGAGGGCGGCGAGCGCTTCGCCGAGGCCGCCGCGCCGCGCCCGCTCCCGGGCGACGTCGGCGCCGGAGCGGCCGACCCAGTGGGCGGCCATGCGGTCGCGCAGGTCTTCGAAGGCGGCGCGCTGCACCGCCGTCCGAGCCTCCATGGCCAGCTCGACCTCGGTGTCGAAGGCCTGCGAGCGGTTGTTGAGATTGGCCGACCCGATCCTGACGAGCCGGTCGTCGACGATCATCACCTTGGCGTGGCAGACGATCGGCCGACCGCCGGCGGTGCGCGGCGAAAGCACGTGCAGGCGCCCGAAGATGTCGGCCGCCTTCAGGCGCCAGAGGATCACCTGGCGGGTGCGGTCCATGGTGAGCCGGTCGAAGTAGCTCGGGCTCCTCTCGCTGAGGATCATGACGATCTGCGGCCCATCGGGCTCGCCCAGGCGCTGGGCCAGGGCCTCGGCGGCGGCGGGCCAGGTGCAGTACTGGTTCTCCAGATAGATCACCTCCCTGGCCGCCGCGATCGCCTCCAGCGCGAGGTTGGAGATCTCGGTGACCGCCGGGCGTTCGCGCCAGGCCGGCAGGGTGCGGGCGACCGCGGCCGCGCCGTCGGCGAAGTCTGGCGCGGCCGCGTCGGGCCAGCGCGGACAGGGCCGCACGCTCGCCGGCGCCGCCAGGCTCTCGCCCGTCGCCCGCAACCAGCGCGCCCGGAACAGGTCGCCCAGGGCGCACGCCACGGCCCCCTCGACCAGGACCGTCACCTCGTGCCTGGGCGCGTGCGGCCGCCCCCAGGGGCTCTGGCGCCGCTCGTCCCGGTCGAGGTGCGCCGGCGTATCCCAGCGGTCACCGGTGAGATCGCCGCTGCCGAGGAAGGCCAGGGCATCGTCGATCACGACGATCTTCTGGTGATGGCAGGCCCCGAACGGGACCTGGGAATCCAGCCTGAAGGCGACGCGCGTGCCGCGGAACCAGGCCTTGGCCCGGTGCGGGAAGAACGCCTGCGAGGCGCTGATCGGCAGGGCCGAGCGCCAGACCAGCACTCGCACGTCCACCCCCGGGCGCTCCTTGGCCAGACGGATGAGCGTGGCGCCCACCTCGTCGGGCGCCCCCCGATCGGTCGAGCCGTCCGGCGCGAGGCGGGTGCGCGGATCGAACCCCCAGCCGAGGACGTGGATCGAACGCCGCGCCGTCGCCAGCGCCGTTCGGAGCGCGGCGAAGTAGTCCTGGTAATCGACCAGGATCTTGGCGCGGCGCACCGGCTCCAGGCGCCAGCAGGTTTCCCCGGGCCTCAGCAGGCCCATCGCACACCGCCCATCGACAAGTCGCCCCAAGTCCGGGGCGCCCAGTTGCAAAGCGCCCGGCTTGGAGTCGTTCCGCGCATGGCGCCGCGCCAGCCGCGGCGGTAAAGCCCCGGTTCGGGCGATGCGCCTCTTGCCTCGCCGGACGCGGGCGGGCATCTGGGCGCGCATGGCCGACCCCGCATCGCCCGCCATCGCAACGCCCTGCGTCAAGGTGTGCATCGTCGACGCCAGGAGCGGCCTTTGCCTGGGCTGCCTGCGCACCCTGGCCGAAATCGCCGGCTGGTCGCGCCTGAGCGGCGCCGAGCGCGACGGCGTCATGGCCGAGCTGCCGGCGCGGCGCGCCCGCATCGCCCCCGGGAGGCTGGCTCGCTTCGGCGAGGATCGGCCGGGCGCCCCATTCACGCGTTGCAAACCGCTCCTCGCCTAAGGTTCGCCGCAACGGTCGCGAAGAGATCGGCCGAAGGGCGCGAGGCGATGGTGAGATTGGCGGTGATCAGCGGCCTGGTGGCGCTCTGCGCCATCGGAGCGGCTCAGGGCCTGGAATCGCTGGCTGCCGGCCGCGCCGCCGGCGCAGGCCAGGCGCAGGCCGTGGTGCTGACGCCCACGCCCACGCCGCCGCCGGATGCTTACGGCCAGGCTTCGATCGCCAAGTCCGCGGACGGCCATTTCTGGGCCGACGCCGTGGTCGATGGACAATCGGTGCGCTTCCTGGTGGACACCGGGGCGACCGCGGTGGCGCTCACCGCCGACGATGCGCGCCGCCTGGGCATCCAGCCGGAGGGGCTCAGCTACAGCTACAAGGTGATGACCGCCAACGGGCCGGCTCGCGCCGCCCTGGTGCGGCTTGGGTCGATCGCGGTGGGCCGCGCCGAGGTGTCCGACGTGCAGGCCTTCGTCATCGACCAGGGGCTGGAGACTTCGCTGCTCGGCATGAGCTACCTGGGCCGGCTGTCGAAGTTCGAGGCGACGCCCGACGCCCTGGTGCTGAAGTCCTGACGCCCGCGCGGCTCAAGCCTCGGCCGCCGGGCGCGCCGGCCGCCCCGATTTTGTTCCGGTCGCCAGCTTGATGCGGGTCTCGCGCACCGCGATCGCCGGCAGTAGCGAGGCGTTCTCGTCCACATAGGCGCCGACGGCGGGGGCGTGCCGCGCCGCCATCGAGCGCAGCAGCCACGAGAGCGCCTTGGTGACCCTGATGTCGCGCTCCCCCTTCAGCCGCTCGATGGTCTCGAACGCGAGGGCGGCGAAGCGCGCGTCGTTCGAGGTGCGCGTCGGGGTCGTCAGCAGCACCAAAGCGGCGCGGCGCTTGTCGATGTCGGGGTCCTCGCCGAGACGCTCCACCAGAACGCGCCACCCGGTCCAGTCGGCGATCATGTCCTGGGCTCCAAAGACGCTGGCGCAGAGGCTGTCGACCTCGGCCCAGCCGTCCAGGCGCGCCAGCCAGTCTTCGACCATCGCCGGCGTCGCGGCGCGGCGGGCGGGGGCGCTGTAGCCCAGCAGCAGCGCGCCCAGCGTCTTCTCCTCGTGCGACTCGCCGCCGAAAAGGCGGTCGGCCATGGCCAGCAGCTCGGCGGCGGCCGCGCCGTGGCGGGGGCCGAGCCAGGTGCGGATGAGCCTGCGGCGCTCGGGGACGCCGACGTTGAAGAAGGGCCGCCCGCTGCCGGTGTAGGAGTCGTTGTGCTGCCCGCCGCGATAGGGCCTCGCCGCGGCGCGCAGCCGCTCCACCATCGCCGCGTGCTCGGCGCCGACGTCGAAGGCGGCAGGCATCTGGGCGGCTCCTTGCGTTCCGGCGCGGATCGAGGATGATCGCACCGGTCGGGGTGGAGGGGCGAATGCGGAGAATTGCAAGCTTGGCGGTCGCCCTGGCGGCCGTCGCTGCGAGTGCGGCGGCGGCGCCGGCCTCGAGACCCCAGACCGGCGAGCGCCCCGACGTTACCCTGCCGCTGGAAGGGACCGTCGTCGAGCCGACCTGGGTCAAGACGCCCAACGGAGCCGACTTCGCTCGCTACTACCCGTTCTGGGCGCAGCTCCTGGGGCTCGGAGGCCGGACCCTGATCCGATGCCGGGTCTCGGTTTTGGGCGAGCTGGCGAGCTGCAAGGTCATGCAGGAGACGCCTGCGGGGATGGGCTTCGGGCAGGCCGCCCTCTCGATGGGGCAGTTCTTCCGCATGCGCCCAAGGACCATCGATGGCGACGCCGTGGGGGGCGGGAGGATCGACATACCGATCCACTTCCAGCCGGCGCCGGAGCCCGCGCCGCCGGCGAGGATCGCCACGGCCGCTTCGCTGCCGGCCGGGGCGCTGGAACTGGCCCGCAAAGTGGTGGGCGTGCGCTTTGGCGCCGATCCCGGCGCCAGTTACCGGCGACGGCTGGAGGCGTCGCTGGCCGCCCAGACGGCTGGCTTGAGCCTCACGGAGCAGCAGCAGGAAGCCTTGCGCGACTACGTCTCGGCGATGTCGGCCGTCGCCGTGGCGCAGGCCGATGACTTCGCCAGGGCTTACGCCCGGAAGTTCACCGAGGCGCAACTGCGCGACATCGCAGCTTTCTTCGAGAGCCCGACCGGCAAGGCATGGGCGAAAGACGACGCCGAAGTGTCCCTGCGACAACAGCAGGTCTGGGCGCAGCTGACCGGCCCCGCGCTGCTCGAAGCAAGGCGCGCATTCTGCGCCAAATTCTCGTGCCTGCCGCAAGACGCGCCGACGTCCGCCGCTGCCGCGAAGTAGCAGGTCCGGACTTCAGAGCGTCACGCCGAAGCGGGCATACATGGCCGCAACGCGCTTCGACAGCGCCCGCGCGGCGGCCAGATCGCTCTCTCCCGCCTGCCTGTCGCCGTTCCGGATCTCGGCGACGCCCCGGCCATAGAGCGACACCGCGTGGCCGGGTGCGGCGCGCAAGGCCGCGCTATAGCCTGTGATCGCTTCGTGCAGGCGCCCGAGGCGCAGCTCGACGAAGGCGCGGCTGTCCAGAATCGCGGCCGCGCCGGGCGCGAGCCTGAGCGCCGCATCGCAGTCCGAGAGCGCCGCTTGCAGGTCGGCGCCGCTCGCGGCCCTGGTCCAGCAACGCGCGTTGTACAGCGGTGCGGTTGCGGACTTGGCGATCATCCGGTCTTCGATGGCGATCGCCGCGCCGAACTGCCCGGCATTCTGCAGGGCCGTGACTACGCGCTCGACGACCTTGAAATCGCCAGGCGCGAGGTGAACAGCCTGATCGAAATCCGTGTTTGCGAGCGCCGCCTGCCCCCGGAAAAGATATATCTGCCCCCTGGCCTCCAGCGCCAGCTCGTCCTTGGGATCGAGTCGGAGCGCCCGATCGAAGTCGGCCATGGCGAGATCGTCCTGATGGTCCTCGAAATGGGCGACACCGCGATTGTAGACGTACTTCCCTGCCGCGGGATCGAGGCGCACGGCCTGGTCGAGATCGGCCACGGCGTGGGCGTAGTCGCGCCTCGCCAGGAAGCCGGCGGCCCTGGCGTCGAACCCTGCCGCATCCGTAGGCGTCGGGCCGGCGTCGGGCGCGCTGGCCTGCGCCGCCGGCGCCGAAGCCGACCCGTCCTGGACGATGACGTCGAAGTCGTTGAGCTGGCGCAGCGCCGCGGCGGCGGCGTCGGCATCGGACGCGGGGAACTCCGGCCCGAGAGTCTGGTCGGATGCGGTCATCGTGACCACCCCATCGTCGATCCGGCTCGTGCGCCTGTATCGATGCGCGGCGATCGTCTGATCGACATCGACCGCGTCCAGCAGACCGAACCCCGCGCCCTTGTCCGGCAGGGCGATGACCACCTTCCACTCGTCGTAGGTTGGAAAGGCGACCGCGAACGGGGCGTCGCTGCCGGGCCCCGGATCGCGCCCGAAGGAAGGCTCGAACCCAAGATTGCTGTCGACGATCTGGAAGTCGCGGGCCCCGCTCTCGCCGGTCCAATCCATCTTCCCCGATCCGTCCATCGTCAGAGTCATGCGCCGGCGCGCGTCGTCGAAGGCGAAGGCGGCGCTCTTGATGTCGACCCAGGGCAGTCGGCCGCGCCAGTATCGGCGCAGCGCGTTCTCCGCCGCGGACTTGCCGGCGGCGCCAAGGCCGAGATTCCAGGCCACGGCGACGTCGCCGCGATAGATGTTCTCGGCGTGGACCGCCGCAGGGACGTCGAGGCCGGCCGAGGCGTCGAGGCGCAGAACGCTCTCGAACGCCGGCGCGCTCAGCGGCTTGGCCTCGAGCTTCTCCAGGCGCGCGCCCGAGTTCTGCACCGGCAGCGCCCAATGGAACGCTGGCGTCTCGATGCCGTCCAGATCGCGATCGCCCGTTCTGGCGCCGTCGAGCCAATAGACCTTGCCGCCGATCCGGGCGCGGACGATCACATGATCGAATATCAGCATGGGCAGCCGATCGTCGAGCCCGTCTCCGGCGTTGGTGCTCACCAGCGCCGGTTCGGCCGCAATGCCCAGTTCATGCAGCAAAGCAGCCAGCAGCGCCGACTTGCCCTTGCAATCGCCGAACCGCCGCCGCCAGGTGACGTCGGCGTCAGCCGGCACGAGCCCGCCGAGGTTCGTGCCGATAGAGGCGTAGCGAACCTGATCCTGAACGAGCCGCAGGGCGGCGGCGGCGCGCGCCTTGGGGTCGCTGGTGGCGGCGGCGATCTTGCGCGCCTCGAGCTTCAGCGGCGAATCGGCGCCGACGGTCTCGGCCTTGACGTAGAGCGGCGCCATCAGGGCGGAGACTTTGGCCCAGTCGCCGAACTGCGTGAACTCCAGTTCCGCCAAGTCGTTGAAGCGGGCGGGCGCGCCGGTGGGGGGCTTTGGCGCCGTGAAATTAGTCGCCTCGACGACCAGCTCGGTCGTGTCGCCGGTGCGCGTGACCTTGGGCGCCGGCAGGCCGTCGGTGGCGCGCCACCTCATCGGCTTGGAACTCGGCCACAGGGCGCGCAGGCGCGCGTAGCTGGCGACGCCCGGCCGGGGCAAGGCTTCCAAGTCCTCGGAACGCCCGCGCAGCACCGGATCGCGCAGCGTCAGGGTGAAGGCAAAGTCGATCACGTCGCCCACCTTCAGTCCCTGGGGTTGGACCGTCGCCGTCAGATCGCCGTCGAGCATGGCCAGTTCGAGATTCGGCTCGCGGCGCAGCACCGTCACCTTCTTGCCGCCACCCAGCAAGTCGATGGTCTTGCCGCCGCGAAGCGCCACCAGCCGGTGGAAGGTCAGCGTCTGGGTCTGCGGGTCCCAGCTGGGGGCGATCTGGTTGACGGCCGACAAGCCCGCCGGCGTCAGGATGCGAAAGGCGCTCTCGACGTAGAACTCATCGGCGTGCGTCCCGAACCGCGTCTGCCGGTCGTACAACAGGATCTGGACAGCGGCGTCGCTGGCCTTGGCGGCCCGTTCGGGAATCGTTGCCGGCTTCACCCAGGCTGGCGGCGGCGCGTATCGGGGCTGAGCGGCGGCGAACGCCAGCCCTGCGCAGAGGCTCAGCGCCAATCCGATAATCCATTTCGACACGCCCAGCCCCCCGCACCCGCGACGCCGGCAGGTTAGCGTGCGCGGGTCCCGATGCAACTTTCAGTTTCGGGCGGCGCGGCGCCTGGGCCAAGCTCCAGCTCGCGCCCTCGCCGGGGCTGGACGGCCGTCGCGGCAGCCGGTCTGAATGACGCCACCCGGAGGAACGCCCATGACCGACGAAGCCATTCTTCTGACCGACGACCCCGCGCCGCACGTGCGCCGGCTGACGCTCAATCGCCCGGCCAAGCGCAACGCCCTCTCCAACGCCCTGCGCGGCGAGATCTTCGCGGCCCTGGAGGCGGCGGACGCCGACCCCGAGGTGCGGGTGATGATCGTGCGCGGCGCCGGGACCTGCTTTTCGTCCGGCTATGACCTGGCCGGACTGGGCGCCCTGCCCTTCCACACCGCCGGCGGCCAGGGCCAGTGGGCGCGGCACGTGGTCGAAGGCTGCTTCAGGATCTGGGACCTCGCCAAGCCGGTGATCGCCCAGGTGCACGGCTGGTGCCTGGCTGGCGGCTCCGAGCTGGCGGTGGCCTGCGATCTCGTCTACGTCGCCGAGGACGCCCAGATCGGCTATCCGCCGGTGCGCACCATGTCGCCCCCCGACAACCAGTACCACGCCTGGCTGATGGGGATGCGCGCGGCCATGGAGATGATGCTGACCGGCGACGCCATGAACGGGCTCGAGGCGGTCCGCCTCGGCTTCGCCAACCGCGCCTGGCCGGCCGGCGAGCTGGAAGCGGCGGTGCTGGCCATGGCCGGACGGATCGCCCAGGTCGACCCCGAACTCGCCCAGCTCAACAAGCGCCTGGTGCATCGCCAGATGGAGGCCATGGGCCTGCGCGCCGGCCTGCGCGCCGGCACAGACCTGCATGCGCTGGGCTGGCATACCGCCGCGTCGCGCGCCTACATGGCCAGGATGCGCGAAGGCGTGACGGCGGCGCTCTCGGCCCGCGACCAGGCCTTCGGCGACTATCGCGCCGGCGCCGGCAAGCCCTAGGCGGCGGCTCGCGCCGGGCGCGCGTCGGCGGCCTCGGCGAGCGCCGCCAGGGCGCGCTCGATCACCTCCGCGCCGGCGCGGCGCTTCGCGCCCTCCACCGTCAGGATGCGCCGCCACGCGCGCGCGCCGGGCCGCGCCTGGAAGAGGCCCAGCATGTGGCGCGTCATCGCCGCCAGCGGCGTCCCGCGCGCCAGTTCGGCCTTCAGATAGGGCAGATAGAGCGCCACGGCCGCCTCGGGCGCGACGTCGGGCCCCTCACCGAAGATGCGCCGGTCGACCTCGCCCAGCAGCGCCGGGCCGTGATAGGCGGCGCGGCCCAGCATCACGCCATCCACATGGACGAGGTGGCCGGCGGCCTCCTCCAGGGACTCGACGCCGCCGTTGGTCACCACGCTCAGCTGCGGCCGCTCGGCCTTCAGGCGCCAGACCAGCCCATGATCGAGCGGCGGCACGTCGCGGTTCTGCTTCGGCGACAGGCCCTTCAGCCAGGCCTTGCGGGCATGGACGATGAACACTCGCACCCCGGCGGCGGCGCAAGCGTCGACCAGGCGCCAGAGCGCCTCCTGCGGATCCTGATCGTCGACGCCGATGCGGCACTTCACCGTCGCGGGGATGCGCACCGCGGCGCCGATGGCGGCCATGCACTCGGCCACGAGGTCCGGCTCCGCCATCAGGCAGGCGCCGAAGCGGCCGCTCTGCACCCGGTCCGACGGGCAGCCGACGTTGAGGTTGACCTCGTCGTAGCCGAGATCCTCGCCGATCCGCGCCGCCAGCGCCAGCCGCGCCGGATCCGAGCCGCCGAGCTGCAGCGCCAGCGGATGCTCGGCCGCATCGAAGCCGAGCAACCGGTCGCGGTCGCCGCGGATCACCGCCTCGGCCGTCAGCATCTCGGTATAGAGCCGCGCGCGCCGCGTGAGCGTGCGATGCAGCCGACGGCAATGCCGATCGCTCCAGTCCATCATGGGGGCCAAGCACAATCTGTGGGATAAGTTATTGTTTTTCATAAACTATTTCCGTCTCAGTCGGTCCAATACACGATTGGACCGATTCGTCAGTATACAAACATAATCCATAGCTAGTTTTTCCTTTAATTACAGTCCAATAGCTTCGTTTCGGTTGGCGGGTTCTGCCGCGTAGCGAGGCCCTTTAGTCCCCATTTTTCGCGCGCGTGTGCACACATAGTGCACACATGGGTACAGCGAAATTGGCCGCGTTCGGGAAACTCCCGTCGGGTTCATGGCGGCTTTTATGAGCAGCAAGCGTCGCTACATTTGGAGATGGGGATGCCCGTCACCAAAACGCCCGCTTCGGTCATGTGAGTGGTCGCCGCATCAAAATGTCCATTGGAAGCCGAGATAGTAGGTGACAGGTTTCGTCACCGCGGCGGCGTCGACGGCATAAAGAAGTCCACCCTGACCGGCGGAAAACAGCAGATGATAATGCTCGGTGAAGTCATAGACGCCGCCGAGGTTGAAGCCGGTCGTGTCCCCGCGGCCGACCATGCTCGAGGTCTGGTGGAACACCTCCGCGCCCAGGGCGAGCTTGTCGGTGACCTGGCGCTGCAGCAGCCAGCCGGCGAACCAGTAGTTCCGGTTGCCGGGGCCCGGATTGATCCAGTAGCCGCCGCCGCCGTAGGTGGTCCACTTGCCGAAGTCCTTCTGCATCCAGACCGGAAGGAAGACCTGGGTGTAGCCGGCGCCAAGGTTTCGCCTGGCGTCTCCGGTCGGGATCTCCACGAGCGGGAAGACGCCCACCTGCGGCCACCAGTCGTCCTTGCCGGAGTTGATGAAGCGGTACTTGACCCCAAGCTCGGTGTCGCCGAGGCCCACGACGGCCGGCTGGCCAGCCGGATCGTCGTAAGCGATGTTGCCGATGAAATGGAGCTGCAGGTTCGGGGCGGCGCCGTAGTTCACCTCGACCGACGGCCCGACGCCGCTCGCATCCCCCTGGCCGATCGCGCCGGCGGAGAAGGTGTAGACTTCCCAATGGCCCAGATCGACCGGCTCCGGATCGTCGGTGATGAACGGCGGCCCGGCCTGCGCTGGCAATGCCAACAGCAGGGTCGCCGCCGACAGGAACGCTGCGAACCCGAGGCGGCGGTCGTGGATCAGCATGGGCGAGCCTCCTCGCCGGGTGAGCCGAGTCCGGGCGCCGGGCAGTTGGGTCCCTCGGCCGCACGCTCCTGTCTGACGCTGAAGCTGGCCCTCGAAGTCATTTGAGATAGGCCACGCCAACGGCCGCGCCCACGCAGAAGACCACGATGAGAATCGGTGGCGCGCGCCAGCGTTCCAGCAATAGGAAGGCGATCAGGGCGACGGCGAGATCGCGGGCATTGAAGATCGCGCTGGTCCAGATTGGATTGTAGAGCGCCGCGCCCAGCACGCCGACCACGGCGGCGTTGACGCCGGCGAGCGCACCGCGCGCGACGGCGTGATGGCCGACCCAGCTCCACAGAGGCAGGCCGGCCAGGGCCACGAGCATGCCGGGCAGGAAGATGAAGATGAGCGCGGCCGTCGACCACAGAGCCGCCACGCCGAACCCCCCGCCGTGCGGCGCGATCGTCGCGCCCAGATAGGCCGCAAAGGTGAACAGCGGACCAGGCATGGCCTGGGTGGCGCCATAGCCGGACAGGAAGGCGCTGTCGGAGATCCAGCCGGCCGGGACCAGGGCGTCGCGGAGCAAGGGCAGCACTACGTGGCCGCCGCCGAAGACCAGCGCGCCGGTCCTGTAGAAGACCGCCACCATGCCGAGCATGGAACGCGGCGCGCCTTGGGCGGCCAAAGGCAGGCCGATCAAAAGCCCGAGAAAGACAGCCATAAACGCCAGGCCGGCGCGACGGCCAACCGGCAGTCTCGGCGGGACGGACTGGCTCTGGACCCCGCGGCAGAGCAGCATGCCGCCGACGGCGCCAGCCGCCAGGGCGATGAGTTGCATCAGCGGGCCGCCGAACAGAAGCAGCAGTGTCGCCGCGACCATGCCCAGAGCCGCCCTGCGCAGATCCGGGCATAGCTTCGCCGCCATGCTCCAAACCGCCTGGGCGACGACCGCCACCGCCACCAGCTTCAGGCCATGCAGCACCGCCTGGGTGAGCGGCCCGGTGAGACGCGGCGCCAGCCAGGCGAAGGCGAACATGAGGAGAGCTGACGGCAGGGTGAAGCCGAGCCAAGCGGCGAAGGCGCCCGCCCAGCTCGCGCGGCGAAGACCGATCAGGAAGCTTACCTGGCTGCTGGCCGGTCCCGGGACCATCTGGCAGAGCGCGACCAGGCCGGCATAGTCGTCGGCGGACAGCCAGCGGCGGCGTTGGACGTAGGCGCGCTCGAAGTAGCCCAGGTGAGCGATCGGGCCCCCGAACGAGGTCAGGCCCAGTCCCAGCGCGACGGCGAACACCTCGAAGGCGCCGCCGCGGACGGCCGGGCCGCTGCCGGACGCCGCCGCGTCCACACGATCGCCAGCGGCGGTCATGTAGCAGGCTCTCCTTCGAGCTTGTCCCCAGGCTGGATTTCTCCAACCAACTCGCGCATCCGCAATTGGGCGACCGCCAAGGCTTCCCGGCCCAGCGGGGTCGCCCGATAGACCCGCCGGAAGGTGCGGCCGATGCGTTCCTTCGACGAAACCAGATATCCACGCCGCTCCATCATGTGGAGCATCGGATAGAGCGTTCCAGCGCTGAGCTTGTAGCCGTGCCGACCAAGCTCTTCGATCATCCAGCGGCCGTAGATCTCGCCCCCGGCCGCATGGTGAAGGACGTGCAGGCGCACAAAGCCGGCGAGAAGGTCTCGATGTTCCATCAGTCGAAAGATCGCCGCGCTGGCGTGGGTCATGCGGGACCCCACACGCCTCAACCTACTAGACATCGGCAACGAAATCGACTTCCGATAACGATCGTCTGGGGTCGCCGCGACGGAGAGATTGGATGGTCAAGGTTGTCGCGATGCTCTGCGCCGTCGTCGCGCTTATCAACAGCGGAGCCGCCAGAGCGGACGCCCTGCCGGGCCCGGCCCTGGTCTCCGCCCTGCGCCAGGGCGGCTATGTCATGCTCATGCGCCACGCGAGTTCGCCACGGACGCTGCCGACGGCCAGCGAAGCCGACCCCGACAACGTCAAGCTGGAGCGCCAACTCGATGAGACCGGCCGCGACACGGCGCGGGCGATGGGAACGGCCCTCAAGACCCTGCGGATTCCCGTCGGCGCGGTGTGGTCGAGTCCGACCTATCGCGCCCTTGAGACAGTGCGCGTGGCCGCGCTGCCAACACCGCGGACCGCCGTCGAACTCGGAGACGGTGGACAGAGCATGCAGGCGACGGCGGCCAATCAGTCGGCGTGGCTTGCGCGCAAGGTCGCCGAGCCGCCTCGGGTCGGGACCGATACGATCATCGTCACCCACATGCCCAACATCATGGCGCTCTTCGGCCAAGCCGTCGCCGGGCTCGCCGACGGCGAGACCCTGGTCCTGCGGCCCGACAGCAAGGGGGGAACGGAGATCGTCGGGCGGGTGAAGATCTCGGACTGGCCGGTCCTGGCCGCGCAGCCCTGAGGATCGTATCGGCTAAACCTCGCCGCCGGGGCGAAGTACGACCTCGCCGTCCTCCTTGGTAAAGGACGCTGGCTGCTTATCCAGCAGGGCCAGCACGACTTCCGAAGGCCGGGACAGCTTCACGCCCTTGGGCGTGACGACGATCGGCCGGTTGACCAGGATGGGATGGGCGACCATCGCGGCGAGGATCTGATCGTCTGAAGCCGCTGGATCGAGCAGGCCCAGCTCGGCGGCCGGCGTACCCTTCTCGCGAAGGAGGTCGCGCGGCTTGAGGCCGATGGCTGCGAGCAACTCTTCAAGCTGCGGCCGGGTCCAGCCGGTCTTGAGATACTCCACGACGGTCGGCGCGTAGCCCGACGCCCGGATCATCGCCAGTGTGTTGCGCGAGGTCCCGCAGTCGGGGTTGTGATAGATGGTGACGGGGAAATCGTCGCTCACGGCGTCGTCCGCTCCTTCAAAAGCCACCCGAACAGAAGGCTCGCTGCCATGGCGCCGGCGAGTTGCGCGACGATGAACATCGGCGCCGATGTCGGCGCGATGCCGGCGAAGGTGTTCGACACTGACCGAGCAATGGTCACCGCCGGGTTGGCGAACGAGGTCGAGGCGGTGAACCAGTAGGCCGAGGTAATGTAGAGCCCGACGATCATCGGCGTTGCGTCCGGGCGAAATCGGATCGCCCCCAGGATCGCGGCGATCAGGCCGAAGGTGGCGACGAACTCGGCGAAAGCCTGCGCCGGCCCATCGCGGAGCTTGCTCGACACCTGCCAGATCGGCTCGGCGAACATGGCGTGCGCGACCCAGACGCCCAGGACTCCGCCCGAGACTTGCGCGAGAACGTAGGCGCCGGCCAATCCCCAGCCGATCTCACGCCGCAAAGCAAAGACCAGAGTGACCGCCGGGTTGAAGTGGGCGCCGGAAAGCGGCCCGAAGATTGTGATCAGGACGACCAGGCCGGCGC
The DNA here is from genome assembly GCA_035532115.1 of Caulobacteraceae bacterium. GTDB lineage: Bacteria > Pseudomonadota > Alphaproteobacteria > Caulobacterales > Caulobacteraceae > Acaudatibacter. The sequence goes on from DATKRO010000088.1 coordinate 40,400, forward strand.
CGGTCGCTAGAGTGTTGCCCAGGAGCGCGATGGCGACGTTGCCGCCAGCCAGGCGCTCGCCCATGATCCCTGAACCGATGACGATGGCCAACAGGAGTGCGGTCCCGAGCGCCTCGCCTGCGAAGCGGCGTGACGTCGAGAAGGCGTGTAGCGGCGGCTCCAGGCTGGCTTGGTTGGTCTCCGCCGTGTCCCGCATCCTCAGCGCGCGGGCTCGGGCTGGCCGGTAGTCTTGCCAATCTCGTCGAGCCGCTTCTGCAGCGAGAGGCGATCGAGGCTCGAAACCGGCAGGTTGACCAGAAGACTGATGCGGTTGTTCAGCATCCGCCAGGTGTCGGTGAACGCCAGGGCGATCTCCGCTTCGTTGCCGGTGGCCTCCGCCGGATCGGGTAGACCCCAGTGGGCGGTCATGGGCTGCCCCGGCCAAATCGGGCAGACCTCGGCGGCGGCGTTGTCGCAGACCGTGAACACGAAATCGAGCTTCGGGGCATCGGGACCGGAGAACTCCTCCCAGCCCTTGGAGCGGAAGCCTTGCGGCATGAAGCCGTTACGCTTGAGGAGTTCCACGGTGAACGGATGGACCTCGCCCTTGGGCATCGAGCCGGCCGAATAGGCCTTGAACTTCGGCGGGCCGACCCGGTTCATGATCGCCTCGGCCATGATCGAGCGGGCCGAGTTGCCGGTGCAGAGAAATAGAACGTTGAAGGCTTCGGCGGCCATGGTCCCCCTCCCCTAAGCACAGCAGGCGGACGCCGGCGCGGGCGCCGGGATCGCCTCGGCGGGCGCGCAGCAAGCCGCTTTGGGCGCGGCCACCGCGGAGTCGGGCTCATCCTCGCCGTAACTTGTCGCCTTGCCGAAGGTGAAGAAGGTCTCCCAGCGCAGGCCATTCGGATCATTGACCCAGGCCTTGTCCGACTGGGCGTAGCAGCAGGTTGTGGCTTCCTGGTCGCGGGTCACCTCGCCCGCGGCCTTCAGCCGGCCGGCCAACTCCGCCAGCTCCTCGGAACTCTCGACCTGGATGCCCAAGTGGTCGACACCCGCGACGTGGGCGCGATCGGAAATGGCGAAGTTCACCCGCGGATCGTCGAGCATCCATTTGGCGTAGTCGTCCTTCAGGACGACCGGCTGAGCGCCGAAAAGCGTGGAGTAGAAGCCGACAGACTTGGGAAGGTCTTCGACGGCGACGTGGACGTGCAGGCGCTTCATGACAGGGCTCCTTCGGGAACTCCGCAACAGGCGGAACGGGCGGCGACCTCGGCCACGGGCGCGCAGATCTCGGGACGTCCCTGGCAACAGTCTTCCGTCAGGTAGACAAGCAGCGCGCTCATGGCGTCGTAGTCGGCGGCGTAGATGATCGAGCGCCCCTCCCGCCGGCTGGTGACCAAGCCGGAGTTGGCCAGAATAGCTAGCTGGGCGGAGAGGGTGTTGGGGGTGATCTCCAGAGAGCGGGCGATCTCCCCGGCAGCCACCCCGTCCGGCCCCGCCTTCACCAGCAGACGAAACACGGCCAGGCGGGAGTCTTGAGCGAGCGCCGAGAGTCGCTTGATAGCGGCAGTAGCTTCCATAATTCCAATGTTGTGGAACTGACGAAGGAAGTCAAGAGGGCGGACGCGCGCGGCAGCGAAGAGCCCGCCGCATTCGAGACCGGCGACGCAGCTTGGCGAACCCCAGGTGGCTGGAGCGCCTCAAGTCGTGAGAACGAAAGCGAAAGAGAAGTAGAACCTTCGTGTGCAATCCGTGCACACGCGCGCTGCTAACTATTTGATTATATTAATAACTCTGTCCAGTCCATCATCGGGGCGATGCACAATCTATGTGAGTGATTTTGCGCCTGTTTTTCCATATACTTCAACCCGTTGAGCCGTGGCGTGTACACCGATTTTGCGATGCCGTACGGCGTTTTCTCGCCATGGTTTTCCCGATGTCCCGCATCGTAAGATTCGCGATCGCCACCGCCGTGCGGCAGAAGGAGATTTGCCGCGTGACATGGAACGATTTGAATCGCCGGACCAAGATGCTCCTGATCCGGGACCGCAAGGACTGGAGGGCCAAGAAAGGCAACGATCAGCGTATCCCACTGCTCGCCGTGTCCGGCTATGACGCGATGGCGCTTACCGAAGACCAGAGGGCGATCCGGGCCACCGATGACGTGCGCACCTTCCCTGTAATCACAAGTCCATCAGCGCCCGGTTCACTCGGACCTATCAGGAACTTGAGATCGAGAATCTTCACTTTCACGATCTGCGGCACGAAGGAACTAGCCGGCTGTCGAAGCGGGGTTTGAAATCCAGCAAGTCGCTCTGGTCACCGGTCACAAAGACTTGGAGAAGCTGCGCCGGTATACCCATCTGACGCCAGAGGCGCTTCACACCATCGCCGCCAACCGGGCGGCATGAGTCTGGGACTCTGGCGCCAGTCTGATCGCTTCGTGCCGTTCGAGGTCGCAAAATGCGACCTCGAACACCAGTCGAAAGCGCCCCGGGCGCGTCGGGCGACACCACAAGCGAAATTCGGCGCCGCATAAAAAGCGAAAAATGATACGACGCAATAAGCGAAATATGGTACAGCACAAAAAGCGAAAACTTATCCACTTTGGGAAGCCCAACCATGGCCACGCCGCAAGAACGTTTAGCCGGCGCCCTGGAAGCCCTCCACCGCCTCCAAAGCCAAGGCCGTCAAACGATCCGCTCGGAAGATCTCAAGCGCGCCGAACGCGAGCTGCTGGTCAAGAACGGCTTCCTCCAGGCGGTCATGAAAGGCTGGTACATCCCGGCGCGCCCCGATCTCGCCGACGGGGAGAGCACCGCCTGGTACGCTTCCTACTGGGACTTCGTCCGGGAATATCTTACCGAACGCTTCGACGCCCAATGGGCTCTTTCGCCCGAGCAGTCCCTCTTGCTTCACGCTGGCGAGTGGACGGTGCCCACCCAGCTGCTCGTCCGGGCGCGTGGCGGCCGGAACCAGATGACACGGTTCCTGCACGGAACCTCAGTGCTCGACGTCAATCTGGCGCCTCCTGCCGGTGAGGACCTAGCCGAGCTTCGCGGCCTTCGCCTTTACACGCCCAAGGCGGCTCTGATTGCGGCGTCCCCGCAGGTCTTCACCAAACAGCCGATGGCCCTGCGAACGGTCCTGGCCACCCAGCGCGATGCGTCCGCCGTCCTCGGGCGCCTGTTGGAAGGCGGGCATTCGGTGATCGCCGGCCGGATCGCCGGCGCCTTCCGCAACGTCGGTCGCGACCGAGAGGCCGATGCGATCCTCAGCGCGATGCGCGCCGCCGGCTACGAGGTCCGCGAGAAGGACCCCTTTGACGCCCGCCTGCCGCACAGCCCCTACCGCCGTGATCCATCGCCCTACGTCCATCGCATCCGACTGATGTGGGAGACGATGCGGGGCGAGATCCCCGGCCGCTTTCCACAGCCGCCAGGGCGGCCCAATGACCTCGAAGGCTATCTCAAGGCCGTCGATGACATCTACGTGACCGACGCCTACCATTCGCTCTCGATCGAGGGCTACGCGGTCAACCCCGAGTTGATCGAACGCGTCCGGCGCGGCGACTGGAACCCGCAGGAGAACGAGGCCGACAAGCAACACAGGGACGCCATGGCGGCCCGCGGCTACTGGCAAGCCTTCAACGCCGTCAAGAGCAGCGTGCGCCGAGTGCTCGCTGGGGAAAACCCGGGCCTCGTCGCCGACCAGGAGCACGGCGACTGGTATCGCGAGCTCTTTGCGCCGAGCGTCGCGGCGGGCCTCGTCAAGGCCGCGAACCTGGCCGGCTACCGTAACAGCCCCGTCCATATCCGTCGCTCACGCCATGTGCCGCTGAACGCCGAGGCTGTCCGCGATGCGATGCCGGCCTTCTTCGAGCTTTTGACCGAAGAATCCGAGCCCGCCGTCCGCGTGGTGCTCGGTCATTTCATCTTCGTCTACATCCACCCCTACCCCGATGGGAACGGCCGGACAGGCCGCTTGCTAATGAACGTCATGATGGCGGCGGGCGGCTATCCCTGGACGGTGATCCCCGTGCAGGCCCGCGACCTCTACATGGCCGCCCTGGAGGCGGCCAGCGTCGGCGGTGACATCGTGCCCTTCATCACCTTCCTGGCGGAGCAGATCGGCCGTCCCGCCCCCGTCCACCCGCGATAGAGGCGGGGGCATTTCCCAGAGCGTGAGAGTCGTGCGATGCTTCCATTCGTGCTGAAGCTGCGCATTCCAGTGATCGTGGGCGGCCCAGGCCGACCGCGAGCGGGGCTTGAGTTTGGCTGGCTTCCGCCTTTGGCGAGCTGCTGCCCTGGAACCGGGAGACCATCCCCCGGCTCACCGCACCCAAATGACCACGCAGCGCAACAAGGTCCATCACGTCTGGACCGTTGCCGTCGTGGCGCGTGATCTCGGCGTCGACGAGGACCTCATCCACGAACTGACGCTGGCCCTCGAATCCGAGGATGGCCTCATCTGGGTCTACGATGTCGACAACGAGGACGGGACCCTCGCCTTCACCGACGAGGGAATCGAGCAGGTCCGCCTTCTGCTTGCAGAACACCACCGCAGCACCCGCGCGCCGGACTGACCGCTGCGCCCGTCAAAGCCGGCTCCCAACCGCGGCCTTCACCGGCAGGAAACGCCGACCCTTTGGAATCACATCCGAACCCGGCCATCCAGCCTCTGCGGAATTCTGGGTGCGAGTTTTAGGGGTTCAATGCACTCTAGTGCGAGTCGAGCCGGCCTATGCGCGCCCTCGGATGGTGGCCCGGCCGTCGCTTACCAGCTTTTCCGCCAACGCCCTGAACACCAGATCCTTCTTGGCGCTCATGATCGCAATAGCGGTGCGGCCATCGGGTCCTGGGATGTCGCCGCGTGCGCCGTACCGCGCCAGCATCTCGAACCAGCGCGCTGCCCTTCTTGAGCATCAAGTGGTACGCTGTCATGCCGACCGCACCGCCGAAGCGCTGGTGAAGTCGGGCCAGGCGGGCGCCGTGCGCGATCACATCGACCACCTGGCGAGCGGCGGCTACGCTTGAGGTTCAAGTGCAAGGCGGTGGTGCGCCGGCCCCGTCCCGCAATCGCGCTCACCCACCGCCACGTGGCGTCCCAACGGCGCGTCGCCGCTTCCCTCGTGGTGCGCGCTCGCCGCCGCGGGTAAGCTTCGCGCGGCAACCTGGCTTCGCCTGATCGGAACTCCCATGAACACCGTCCTCGTCACCGGATGCTCCTCCGGCTTCGGCCTCGACACCGCCGGCTTCTTCCTGGAGAGAGGCTGGACGGTGATCGCCACCATGCGGGCCCCGCGCGAAGGTCTGCTGCCGCCCTCGGACCACCTGCGCGTCCTGCCGCTCGACGTTACCGATGCCGGCAGCATCGCGCGCGCGGTCGGGGCCGCCGGCCCCATCGACGTGCTGGTCAACAACGCCGGCGTCGGCATGGTCGGCCCGCTCGAGGGCGTCTCGATGGACAAGATCCGCGAGCTCATCGAGACCAACACCCTGGGCGCCATCGCCATGACCCAAGCCGTGCTGCCGCAAATGCGCGAGCAGGGCTCGGGCGTGATCGTCAACGTGACCTCGGGCGTCACCTTCCAGCCGCTGCCGCTGATGTCGATCTACACGGCCAGCAAGGCCGCGGTGAACGCCTTCAGCGAATCGGTGGCGCTGGAGCTGGCGCCGCTGGGCATTCGGGTCCGCATCGTCATCCCGGGTCGGGCGCCCGAAACGCCCTTCGGCGACAACGCCCGCGGTCGCATGGGCCTCAACATCCCCGACGCCTACCAGGCCCTGGGGGCGCAGATGCTGGCCCGCTTTGGCGCCGGCGGCGACGTCACCTACTCGCGCGACGTTTCCGAAGCCGTCTGGCGCGCCGCCACCGACCCCACCTGCCCCATGCGACTACCAGCCGGCGCGGACGCAGTCGCACGCGCTGGGGCGGTTACGCCGCTGGCTTGAGGGCGCGCCGGACAAGGGCGCCGCGGCGCGAACAGGTCCGTTTCACCGCCCGGCGCCGACGGCCTCGCGAGTCGCATCCAGATAGTTGCTTCGTCCAGGACAGGCCGCGTCGCGTGAGGTCGGCGTCTCGGTCGGAGCCCCTGGCGCCGCGAACTTGGTCCAAAGAGCGCGACGCCAAGGCGGCCATGATGGCGCGCCCGCCCGGTTGCCAAGCTGCGCTGGGCGCAGATGATGGCGCAACGGCCCGATTCCGCGGGGGAGCCCCATGTCAGACATCGCCGAGCGCCAGCTGTCCGAGAGCCTCATCGGCAAGCCCTACGACGCCCTGTCGCCGATCCAGAAGAGCGTCGTCGACCTCGTGGCCGCCGAACGGCCGACCCGCGAGCATCCCGCCCTCGCCGCCGACGAGCGCACCTTTTGGGAGCGGCTGGCTGATCGGGTGGCGGCGGTGGGCGGCTCGTGGGGTTTCATCTTCGGCTTCTTCGTGGTGCTGGCGGGCTGGATCCTTCTCAACGCCACCCTGGGTACCCGGCGCGCCTTCGATCCCTATCCCTACATCTTCCTCAACCTGATGCTCTCGATGCTGGCGGCCATCCAGGCGCCGGTGATCATGATGAGCCAGAACCGCGCCTCGGCGAAGGACCGCGAGGCGGCCGAGCACGACTATGTCGTCAACCTGCGCAGCGAACTGGAGGTCATGCATCTGCACGACAAGCTCGACGCCGTGCGCGAGCAGCAACTCGGAACCCTGGTCCGCGGCCAGAGCGAGACCATCGAACTCCTGAAGCAGCAGATCGCCGCCCTGGCGACGCGGCTCGACGCCTGAGCCGGGTTAGCGCGGGCGCCGGCCCGGACCGGGCGCCCGCGGCGCCACGCGGTCGACGCGGAACAGCGGCTGGCCGTATTCCAGCACCTCGACCCCGACATGGTGGCCCGACTCGCCCAGGATGCGCTCCGCCATCTCGCGCGCGCGGTCCTCGTCCCGGGTGCAGACGACGAGGAGGTGGCGCACCTTGGAGCGGTCGTCGGTGACGATCAGCTGAAAGTCCCGCATCCTGCGTTCCGCCGACCGGCAGCCGGCGCCGACACGGCTGCCGCGGGTCGATATCCACACCTTATCCCCAGGCGCGGCGGCCGTCTCTCACATAGTTTGGCAATTGGCGCGCCAGGCTCCTATGACGGCGAGGACGGCGGCGGGACGAAGGAGCGTCAGGCATGCGGAGCCTCGAAGGCAAGGTCGCGGTGGTCACCGGGGCGGCGAGCGGCATCGGGCTGGGCATGACCGAGGCCTTCGCCAGCCGCGGCATGAAGGTGGTCATGGCCGACGTGGAGGAGGCCGCGCTCGCCAGCGAAGCCGAGCGCCTCGCCAGGGCCAATTTCGAGGTCGCGCCCGAGCGCGTCGACGTGGCCTCGTTGGAGAGCGTCGAGCGGCTGGCGGACGCCGCCGAGCGCCGCTTCGGTCCGGTGCATGTCGTCTGCAACAACGCCGGCGTCTCGGGCGGCGGCGGCGGGCGGCCGATCTGGGAGCAGGCGCAAAGCGAGTGGGACTGGGTGATGGGCGTCAACTTCCGCGGCGTCGTCAACGGCCTGCGCGTCTTCACGCCGCGCATGCTGGCGCACGGCCAGGAGGGCCACATCGTCAACACCTCGTCGATCCTGGGGCTGACGACCGGACCAGGCTCGATCTACGGCGTCTCCAAGCACGCGGTCGCGCGCCTCACCGAGGGGCTCTACCACGACCTCGCCGCCGCCGGCGCCGACATCGGCGTCACCCTGCTCTGCCCCGGCATGATCGCCACCAACATCATCACCTCGGGCCGCAACCGTCCGGCCGAGGCGGGCCGCGACGCCGGCGCCGAGGATCCGGCGCGGCGCGCCGCGCTCGCGGCCATGGACGCGCGCTTCAAGGCCGAGGGCATGGCGCCGCGCGAGGTGGGCGAGCGCGTCGCCGAGGCGATCGCCGAGCGGCGCTTCTATGTTCTGACCCATCCGGAGAACATGGAAGGCGTCCGGCGCCGCTTCGACGACATCGCCGCCCTGCGCGATCCGTCCCCGCCGCGCTCGCTGATCGGCTCGTGAGCGGCGCACCAGGACCAAGGCGCTCTCTCCATGACCCGGTCTGAATCCAGCGGCATGCGCGTCACCGGTCTGATGGCCGAGCGCCTGGAATATCCAATCGGGCTCGAGACCCCGGCGCCTAGGCTCTCCTGGCGGCTGGCATCGGACCGGCGAGGCGCGCGGCAATCGGCCTTTCGGGTGCGCGTCGCCGGCGAGGCCGAGGCGCTGCGGCGCGGCGGCGCCGACCTCTGGGACAGCGGCAAGGTCGCCTCGGACCGATGCTTCGACATCGCCTACCAGGGGCCTCCTCTGGTCTCGCGCCAGCGGTGCTGGTGGAGCGTCGAGGTCTGGGACGAAGCCGGCGCGCCCGCCGCGCCGCCGGCGCCGGCATTCTGGGAAATGGGGCTGCTCGAGGCAGGCGACTGGAGCGCCGGCTGGCTCGCGGTCGAAACCGCCGAGGACCTCGCCGATCGCGAGGCCGGCCTGCACTGGATATGGGGCGAGGGCCACGAGCCCGAGACCCGGCGCTTCCGCCACGGCTTCCGGCTCTGCGAGGGCGCCGCGGCGGCCACCCTCTTCGTCGGCGCCCGCCACCGGCTCGAGGCGCTGCATCTCGACGGCGCGCCGATCGTGCTGGAACACGCCAACGCCTACGGCTTCGGCCCGGGCGCGGCGATGCGGCGGCTGGAGCTGGGACCGCTCGGCGCCGGCGAGCATCTGCTGGCGGCGCAGGCCGCGCTGGAGCGGCGCCGCTACGAGCCGGCGCGGCGCAGCGGCGGCTTCGCGGCGATGCTGCGGCTGCGGCTCGCGAGCGGCGGCGTGGAGCGTCTGGTCACGGGGCCGCAGTGGCGCACGGATGCAGCGGTCGCGGCGGCCGCCGACTGGGCCGCGGCCGGCTTCGACGACCGGAGCTGGGCGCAGGCCGCGCCGGCGGGCGCGAGCCAGGCCTGGCCGGCGACCAGCGCCATGCTGCTGCGCACCAGTTTCGCCGTGGAGCGGCCGCTGGCGCAGGCGCGGCTCTACGTCACCGCCCTGGGCGCCTACGAGGCGTTCCTGAACGGGGCGCGCATCGGAGATGCCCTGCTCGCCCCCGAGAGCACGGATTTTCGCAAGCGCGCGCTCTACCGCGTCCACGACGTGACCGCCCTGGTGCGTGCGGGCGAGAACGTTCTGGGCGCCCACGTCGGCGACGGCTGGTACGCCAGCGTCGTCGCCCCCGGCGGCCGCTACGCCTTCGGCCCGCCACCGCGGCGGTTCCTGGCGCAGCTCGAGCTGACCTTCGCGGACGGCGCCCGCCGACTGGTCCAGACCAGCCCGGGCTGGCGCACCGCGCCCTCGCCGGTGGTCGCCTCGGAAATCTACGATGGCGAGAGCTTCGATGCGCGGCGCGCATTCGCCGGCTGGAGCGAGCCCGGATTCGACGACCGCGCCTGGGAGGCGGCGCGCGCCGCCGAGCCTCCGCCCTGCCGGCTGGTCGCCCAGACGTCGCCGCCGATCCGCGTCACTCAGACCCTGGCGCCCAGGGCGATTTCCGAGCCCCGGGCCGGAGTCTTCGTCTTCGATTTCGGCCAGAACTTCGCCGGCGTCTGCCGACTGCGCGCCAAGGGAGCGGCGGGAGCGCGCATCACCTTGCGCTTCGCCGAGATCCTCGGGCAGAACGGCGAGGTCGATCAGGCCAACCTGCGCGCCGCCAGGGCCACCGACGTCTACATCCTGGAGGGCGATCCGGCGGGCGAGGTGTTCCAGCCGGCCTTCACCTACCACGGCTTCCGCTACGTGCAGGTCGAGGGCTATCCCGGCGCGCCGATGTCGGGCGATCTCGACGGCCTGGCGATCTCGTCCGACCTGCCGCTCAGCGGCGCGCTCAGGATCGGCAACCCGCTGATCGCCCAGCTCGGGCGCAACGCTCTGTGGAGCCAGCGCTCCAACTTCACCGGCATCCCCACCGACTGCCCGCAGCGCGACGAGCGCCTGGGCTGGCTCGGCGACGCCTGCGTCTTCTGGGACGCCGCCGCCTTCAACATGGACGTCTGCGCCTTCACCCAGCGCTTCGCCGGCGACATGCGCGACGCCCAGAGTCCGGGCGGCGCCTTCTCCGACTATGCGCCGGCGGCGCGGCGCTACGGCGACGAGCCGGCGCCGGGATGGGCCGACGCCGGCGTGGTGCTGCCGTGGACCTCGTGGCGCCGCTACGGATCGACTTCGATCATCGACGCCCACTGGGAGGCGATGGAGCGCTATCTGCGCTATCTCGAGGCCGCCAATCCGGATGGCCTCTGGCGCGAGAAGCGCGGCCTCGATTTCGGCGACTGGCTGGCGCTGGACGCCAAGGCGCCCGGCGATCCGACGACGCCGAAGGACCTGATCGGCACGGCGTGGTGGGCGCACACCAGCGCCCTTGCGGCCGAGATGGCGCGCGCCAGCGGTCGCACCGGGCAGGCGGCGTGGCTGGACGCCCTGCACCGACGCATCGCCGAGGCGTTCCGCGCGGCTTATGTCGGCGCCGACGGGCGCGTCGGCAACGGCAGCCAGACCGGCTACATCCTGGCGCTGCACTTTGGCCTCGTGCCTCCGGCGCTCCGGGACGCGGCGGGCCGGCGGCTCGCCGACGACATCGAGGCGCGCGGCGGCGTGCTCTCCACCGGCTTCCTCGGCACGCCCTTCAGCCTCGACGTGCTCGCCGACATCGGCCGCGCCGATCTGGTCTACGATCTGCTGTTGCGGACCGAGTTCCCGTCCTGGGGCTACATGGTCGCCAAGGGCGCGACCACGATCTGGGAGCGCTGGAACGGCGACGTCGGCGACGTGGCGATGAACTCGTTCAACCACTATGCCTTGGGCGCGGTGGCGGGATTCCTGTTCCGCCGCATCGCCGGCATCGACGCCGCCGCGCCGGGCTTCTCGCAGATCCTGGTGCGCCCGGTGCTCGATCCGCGCCTGCGCCATGCCGGCGCCGACTACGACAGCGTGCTCGGACGCATCTCCACCGACTGGCGCTGGACGCCGGGCGAGAGCTTCGATCTTGCCTTGACCATACCGCCCAACGCCGCCGCCCGGGTCGCGCTTCCCACCCGCCTCGGCGCGAACCTGACGCTCGACGGCGAGCCGGCGCGCGCCCGCAGCGAGGGCGGCGAACTCGTCCTGGCGCTGCCGGCGGGGAGGCACGACTTGCGCGTGAGGCCCAGTGACGCGGCGTAGCTGAGCGGGCTGGCTCGCGCGTCGAGGCCGCCGCCAGCGGCGGCTCAGGCGTCGGCGAGCTGGGCGCGATGCGCCAGGGCGGTGCGGACGATGGTGTCGATATCCGAGCAGCGCGGCGTCCAGCCGAGCATGGCGCGGGCCAGGCGCGCATCGGCGACCAGCGCCGGCGGATCGCCGGGCCGGCGCGGCGCCATGTGCTGCGGGACCGCTCGCCCCGTGGCGCGCTCCACGGCGGTTATGACCTCGCGCACCGAGTGACCCCGGCCGACGCCGAGGTTGAGGCAGAAGCTCTCGCCGCCGGCCATCAGGCGCCTCAGACCGGCGACGTGGGCTTCGGCGATGTCGGCGACGTGCACGTAGTCGCGCACCGCGGTTCCGTCCGGGGTCGGATAATCGGTTCCGAACACGTCGATGGCCGCGCGCCGGCCCAGCGCCGCATCCAGGGCCAGCGGGATCAGGTGATGCTCCGGGCTGTGCTCCTCGCCGATCTCGCCGTCCGGATCGGCGCCGGCGGCGTTGAAGTAGCGGAATACGCCGCAGGCGAGGCCATAGGCCGCGCCGTGCCAGGCGAGCATCCGCTCCACCGCCAGCTTGCTCTCGCCGTAGGGGTTGACCGGTCGCTGCGGATCGGTTTCGGCGATCGGCGATCGCTGCGGCGCGCCATAGACCGCCGCCGTCGAGGAGAAGACGATGGCGCCGATCCGGCGGGCGCGCAGGGCGTCCAGCAGCGCCAGGCTGCCCACGACGTTGTTGCGGAAATAGAGCGCCGGATCGGCGACCGACTCGGCGACGTCGATCGCCGCGGCGAAGTGCATCACCGCGACCGCGTCGTGCCGGCGCATGGCCTCCACCAGACGCGCCGCGTCGGCGATGTCGGCCTCGACCAGCGGCCCCCAGCGCACCGCGTGACGGTGGCCGGTGGAGAGATTGTCGTAGGCGATCGGCCGATAGCCCGCCCGCGCCAGCGCCTTGCAGGCGTGGGCGCCGATGTAGCCGGCGCCGCCGGTGACGAGAACCGCTGTCTGCATGCGCCTGGCGCTCCTGGTTCGCCGGGTAACCACCGACGGCGACGCCTGGTTCTACCGGATGGCGGCCGTCAAGCCACGTCCGCGGCGGCGCGCGGCTCGGCTTCGCTCGCCGCGACCGCTGCTTCCAAGGCCGCGAACAGAGCCTGGACCTCGATCGGCTTGGCCACGTGGCCATCCATGCCGGCGGCGAGGTACTGGTCGATCTGATGCGACATGGCGTTGGCGCTCAAGGCTATGATCGGGGTGCGGCGGCGCTGCGTCGCCCGTTCCCGGGCGCGGATGGCTGCGGTGGCGGCGAGCCCGTCCATGACCGGCATCTGGATGTCCATGAGGACGAGGTCCCAGGCCCCGTTCTCCCAGGCCTCCACCGCTGCGGCGCCGGTGTCGACCACCCAGGGCTCCACGCCGAGCTGGTGCAGCAGCGTCTTCAGGACGAGCTGGTTGACCGCATTGTCCTCGGCCGCCAGTACGCGCAGCGACACCGCCTCCAGCGTCGCCGGCGGCGGCGCGGGGGCGAGGGCGGCGCGGGCGCTTTCCTCGCCCAGGCGCGGCAGCGGCAGCACCACCTCGAACGAGGCGCCCCGGCCTTCCTCGCTCTCGACCTCGATGTCGCCGCCCATCAGGCGCGCCAGCTCGCGGCAGATGGCGAGGCCGAGCCCGGTGCCTCCGAACCGGCGCGTCGTCGAGGAATCGAGCTGGTCGAACTTTCCGAACAGTCTCGCGAGGCTCTCGGCCGAAATGCCGATGCCGGTGTCGGCGACGCGGATGCGCAGCGCCTCGCCCGTCCAGGCGGCGGTGACGCGGATCTCGCCGGCGTCGGTGAACTTCAGGGCGTTGGAGATCAAATTGTAGAGGATCTGCCGCAGGCGGGTGGGATCGCCCCGGTAGCGGCCGCGGCCACGCTCGATGTCGAGGGCGAACGACAGGCCCTTCTTGTTGGCCAGCGCGGTGAAGGCGGCATAGGCGCCGCGGGCGATGTCGCCCAGATCGAACTCGATGATCTCGAGCTCCAGTTTGCCGGCCTCGATCTTGGAAAGGTCGAGGATGTCGTTGAGGATCGCCAGCAGCGCCTGGCCGGAGCCGTGGATGACGCCGAGCCGGTCGCGCTGCGCCTGGCTCAGCGGGTCATTGGCCATGGCCTGGGCCATGCCGAGCACGCCGTTGAGCGGCGTGCGGATCTCGTGGCTCATGGTGGCGAGGAAGGCGCTCTTGGCGGCGTTCGCCGCGGCGGCGGCCTGTTCGTTGTCTCGGGCGAGCGCCCTGGCCTGGCGCAGCGCCGCGCGCGAGCGGTCGAGCAGGCGGCGCGAGGCGTGGAAGAAGTTGATGAAGAGGACGAGGGCGGCCGCGAAGGTGGCGGCGGCGGCGGGCGTCCAGTGCTCCTTGCCGGCCAGGGTGGCGGCCATGTAGGTCAAGGTGAGCGCGTAGGCGGCCAGGAACAGCCGGAATTTCGGCAGGTCGGCGTAGAACTGCAGCAGCACGTAGGCGGCGCCGACGAAGGCCACGGCCAGGGCGAATCCTTGAGCGGTGGGCGCCCAGGTATTCCAGAGCAGGACCACGGCGACGCAGTGGATCGGGCCGGAGGCGATGCTGTTGGCCATGGCCAGCCGCCAGAGCCAGCGGCGCTCGCGTCCCTCGGCGCGGCGCTCCACCGCCCGGGTCAGCCAGGCGCCGACGAAGAGGCTGGCCAGGATCGCCGCGAGCCAGAGCGCCGCGAACGCCGGGCCGAGATAGACGCCGAGCGCCGCGGCGACGGCGAGACTGCTGACGATTCGAGGCGCGAAGTTGCGCGCCGAGGCGGCGTAGAGCGCCAGGCCCGAAGCGCCGCTCTCCGAGCGCACGCCGCCGCCCACCGACGAATCCAACGGCCCCTCCCCGCGCTTCGCGAGCCGTCAGTGTGGACGCATAGGGTTAACTGCGCCCAAATGCCCCAGCGGCGCCGCGCGTCGCGAAAGGGGGCGCGGGTGAGAGGCGGATGGATCGAGTGACGAGCGCCGGCGCCGGGACGCCGCAGCCCGGCCGCGAACTCGCCGCGCTCATGGGCGCGGCGGCCGCGCGCCAGCGGCTTGGGCGCTTCGACGAGGCCGCCCGGCTCTTCGAGCGCGCCATCGAACTCGAGCCCGGCGAGCCGGCGCCCTGGGCGGCGCTCGCGGCCTGCCGCCTTGCCGCGCGCCAGCCTCGGGCGGCGCTGGAGGCGCTCGCGGCGGGGCTGCGGCGCATCGGCCCCAATCCGGCGCTCTTCTGCGCCGAGGCGCGGGTGCTGCAGAGCCTCGGCCGCGTCGGCGAGGCGGCGGCGCGCCTGCGTCAGGCGCTGGCGCTCGACGCCACCTGCGGCGAGGCGCGGCTGGGGCTGGCGCTGGCGGCGCTGGAGGCGGGCGACTGGGACGAGGCGCAGCGGCTGGCGCCGCCGCTCGCCGCCGGCCGCACGCCGCCGGGGCCCTGGGCGTGGGTGCGGGCGCGGATCGCCCTGGCGCGCGGCGACTTCGAGGCGGCGCGCCGGTTCGCCGCGGCGGCGGCGCAGGCGCCGCAGCTCGGCCCCGAGCAGCGCAGCGAGACCCTGCTGCTCCTGGGCGAGGCGCTCGACGGCCTCGGTCGGCGATCCGAGGCGTTCGCGGCCTTCAGCCAGGGCAAGGCGGCGCTGCGGCGCCTCTACGCCGCGCGCGCCCAGGCGAGCGAATCCGAGACCGCGCGGCTCGCCCGCATCGCCGCCTGGCTCCGCGACGCCGATCCTGGCCAGTGGCGCGCCGCCGCGCCGGACGAGGACGATGGCGTGCGCGGCCACGCGTTCCTCTTCGGCTTCCCGCGATCGGGCACCACTCTCCTGGAGCAGGCCCTGGCCGGACACCCGCACGTCGTCAGCCTCGAGGAGGCGCCGACGCTGGCGCAGGCGCAGGCGAAGTTCCTGGCCACGGACGAGGGTCTGGAACGGCTGGCGCGGCTCACGCCGGCGCAGGCCGCCGCCTGGCGCCGGCGCTACTGGAACGAAGTGGCGCGCCATGGCGTCGATCCCGCCGGCCGCGTCTTCCTCGACAAGGCGCCGGCCTCGACCCTCTGGCTGCCGCTGGTGGCCAGACTCTTCCCTCGCGCCAAGGTGCTCTTCGCCCTGCGCGATCCGCGCGACGTGGTGCTGAGCTGCTTCCGTTCCAGCTTCCAGATCAACGCCATGACCTACGCCTTCACCGATCTCGCCGAGACCGCCGCCTGCTATGGCGCCTGCATGGCGCTGGCGCGGACCTGCCGCGCCGTCCTGCCGCTCGACCTGCGCGAGGCGCGCCACGAGGCGCTGGTCGAGAACTTCGATGTCGAGCTCGGCGGGATCGCCGCCTTCCTGGGCCTGGCGCCGAACCCCGCCATGGCCGATGTCGCCGCCACGGCGCGCCGGCGCGTGGTGCGCACTCCGAGCGCCGCGCAGGTGCGCGCCGGCCTCAACCACAATGGGCTGGGCCGCTGGCGCGCCTATGCGCGCGAACTCGCCCCGGTGATGGAGGCGCTCGCCCCCTGGATCGCGGCATTCGGCTACGATGCTGGCGGCTACGAAGCTGGCGGCTACAAGGCTGGCGGCTACGAAGCTCGCGGCGGCGACGGATAGGCGCCGAGCGTCGGTCCCAGCGCCGCCTTCAGAGGACCGAGCCAGGGCTCGAAGCGGCGCCAGTCATCGAGACCACTGGTGAAGATCGGCTGGCGGACCTGCTCGGAACTTGGCGTGGCGACCGGCCGCGGGTTCTCGAAGAAGCGCAAGCTGGCCGGATCGAACGCCAGACCGAGATGGGCGGAGAGGCGCCGGACCTCGCGCTGCGGGTCGGCCACCAGGGCCTCGTAGAAGATGCGGCACACCCGCCCCGGCAGCACCTGGTCCACATGGGCCATCAGGTCGACGTAATCGGCGTAGTAGCGGCCGAGATCGGTCAGGTCGTAGGCGAAGTCGAACCCTCCGGCGAAGTGCTGCCGGTAGGCCGAGAGGCAGCAGGCGAGCGGGTGGCGGCGCACGTCGATGATGCGGGCGTTGGGGAGCATCAGGTGGATGAGGCCGACGTGGAGGACATTCCAGGGCGCCTTGTCGGTGAACCGCGGGCGGCCGAGCCGCCGGCGCGGGCGGGTGCGCTCCAGATAGTCGCGCCCAAGCCTCGCGAAGTCCTGCGGGCCGAGTGCGGCGAGTTGATCGGGATAGACGCCCGGCAGCCGGCCCACGGCGTCGGCCATGGCCTGGACATCCATCAGCTCCTGGACGCCCTCGACCTCGCCGTGGCTGGCGAGGATCTGGTCGACCAGCGTCGAGCCCGAGCGCGGCAGGCCGACGATGAAGATCGGATCGGCCGCCTCGAACCCCCACCCCTCCCGCTCGGCGAAGAAGGCCGGCGTGAACAGCGCCTTGCACCGCGCCACGAAGGCGCTCGTCGCGTCGGGGTCGTAGGCGCGGCCGGCGCGCACCAGGGCGTTACCGCTGCGATAGTGCTCGAACGCCTCGCCATGGCGTCCCGCATCCTCGCTCGCCTTGCCAAGGGCAAAGTGCAGATGGCCGCGGTCGGCCGGCCCCAGCTCGCCCGCGAGCCGCGCCGCCATGGCCGCACGCGCCTCGGCGCTGAATCGGTGCGCCTTCAGATTGGCGAGGCTCCACCAGGCTTCGGCCACCGCCGCATCGAGCGCCAGGCAGCGTTCGTAGGCCGCCACGGCCTCGTCCCGGCGGCCGAGCGTGCGCAGGCCATGGCCGTGCAGCAGCCACGCCTGCGGCTGATCGGGAAAGCTCTCCAGCACCGCCGCGGTGATCTCGGCCGCGCCGGCATAGTCGCCCATCTCGGCAAGGAGCGCGGCTCTCGTCATATGGCAGCGATTGTCGAGCTGGCCGCGCGCCGCGAGCCGGTCGAGCTGGGCGAGGGCCTCGCCATGCCGGCCGGCGCGGTGCAGCGCGAGGGCGTGGGCCTGGCGGGCAAGCGCGAGGCCGGGCGCCCGCTCCAGGCAGAACGAGAGCACCGCCAGCGCGGCGTCGAGGCGCCCCTGGCGGGCCAGCACCTCGCCCATCAGATGCGCCGCCGTCATGGAGGCAGGGTCACGCTCCAGCATCGCCCGCAGGTCCTGCTCGGCTGCATCCAGTCGGCCCTCGGCCAAGGCTTCGGCCGGGCCGCGCAGCCGCGCCTCGGGCAGGGCGGCGCACAGCATCCGGTCATAGGCGCCCTGCGCGCTCTGGAAGTCGCCGCCGACGAGGCGGATGTCGCCGAGAAGCCGCCACGCGCCGGCAAGATCGGGATTGAGCGCCGCCGCCCGCGCCAGCGGCGCCGCCGCCTCGCGGCTGCGTCCCAGATCGACGAGCAGCCGCGCCCACTCGTAGAGCGCCGGCCAGGGCGTGGCGTGGCTGGCCGCGAGCGGCGCCAGCACCGCTGCGGCCGCCTCCAGCTTGCCCTGCGCCCGCAGCGCCGAACCAAGCACGGTCTGGACGTCCGGGCTGTCGGGAAAGTCTCGCAGCAGCGCGCGCGCCAGCGCCTCGGAGCGCGCCGGATCGCTCGCCAGGGCGCCGAGCGCGTCTTTCAGCGTAGCCGAACCCGCCATGGCGCTGTCGTCTTCGCCCCGACGTCCGGCCGCAACAAAAAACTCGCGGAGCGATGGGCCGCTCCGCGAGAGGCGGGGGGAACAATCATCCGAACGGGGCGGCGCGCCGCGCGGCTCAGAACTTGACGTGGAATCCGGCGTAGACCTGGGTGCCGTTGTCATAGACGGCGCGCACCTGGGTCGGATTGGCGGCATAGTACTTCAGCAGCGTGTTGGTGAGGTTGAGCGCATCGACGCTGAAGGTGACGTTGCGCGTGACGTTGAAGTTCGCCGAGGCGTCCAGTTCACCGTAGCCCGCCTGGGTCTCGTCCGCGCCCCGATCGAGACCGACGAAGTAATGCGAGCGGTAGGTGTAGGCGAGCCGCACGTTCACCCACTTGATCTCGTAGTAGCCGACGAGGTTGTAGGTGACCTTGGAAGTGCCCACGAGTGCATTGCCGTTGGCGTCATGGTCGTCGATGTAGGTGAAGTTCGCCTGGAAGCCGAAGTTGTACGGCAGGGGCTGCTGGACCTGCAGCTCGACCCCCCTGACCATCCCCGTCGTATTCGCCGGCGAGGAGATCGTGTACGTCGCAAACACCGGACTGCCGGGCTTGGACAGGAATTGGTCCTGATAGACCGCGCGGTGGTTGCCGAAGGTGACGTAGGACGAGAGATCGTCGTAGAAGACGCTGACGGCCGCCACCGACGTTGGCATGTAGTACCACTCCAGCGCCGCGTCGTAGACCGCCGCCTTGATCGGCTTCAGGTTCGGATTGCCGCCGTTGCCGGTAAGCGTGAGATCGGTAAGCGTCACGGTGCCGCCCAGCGCGCTGTAGTCCGGCCGCGACATGGTCTCGGCCGCCGACACGCGAAGCAGCAGGTTCCTGCGCAGGTCAAAGGTCAGATTCGCGCTCGGCAGCGCGTCGAAATAATCATGCCGCACGTGATCGACGTAATAGGGGCCGAAAGCTGAACTCAGGACATCGCCCTGATGCAATCCGCTTGGGTCCGAGGTGTTGGCGAAAGCGTTCTCCTGGGTCTCGACCAGGCGCACACCGAAGTTACCGCGCCAGCCCTCCCCGCTGACGCGCGCCATCACATAGCCCGCGTAATCGTTTTCCTGCACCTTGAACGAACCGGGCCAGTAATAGTTGAGCGGCTGCACGATCGAAGAGAGCGGTCCGTGAACTCCGTCCTTGATGCTGTTGAGGATGCCGACGATCGTTGACGGGTTGCCGGCGATGGGAATCAGCAGGCCGGGGATGCCGAGCGCGCCGGCGTTGAAGCCGCCGGGATAGGGGACGGGATTGGTCGCCGAGAACGGCATCGGCGGGCTGGTCCAGCAGGCGCCGTTGGCGCCCAGCGAGCAGCCGCGGTCCCAGCCGTCCACCTGCCGGGTGTGCTGCGCCCCACGCACGCCGAACAGCACGTCCCTGAAGACGCCGTCGTCCAGCGCATAGTCGCCATCGACCTTGCCGTAGATCTCCTTGTCCTTGGCCGTGAACGCCTCGTTCCAGGCCCAGTCATTGGCGAGTCCCACCGGGCTGGAGGCACTGATGTTGGTCGGCGTCACCTGCCAGCCGTTGCCGGAGGGCTGGTAGGACACCCCCGTCGGCGCATCGACTTCGAAGGACGGCGAACCGTTGGTCTGGCCCTCGCCCTGGGTGTAGCCGACCTGGCCGCTGAGGGTGAGGTGATCGGTGGCTTCGAACTTGCCGTCGAGATTGACATAGGAGGTGTAGGCGTCCGAACCAGGGCGCACGATGTTGTCGACCACGATGCCGTCGACCGGCTTGCCGGCGGGATTGAGCAGGGGCCACACGGCCGAGGTCAGGGTGTTGTTCCTGACCGTGAAGCTCGTCGGGAGATTGTTGCCGAGCTCGTTGGCGCCCCAATACATGTAGTTGTCGTTGACGTTGCTCGCCTTGAGCTTCGAATAGAAGCCGTCGAGGTTGAGCTGCAGGCGCTGGCTCGGGCGCCACTCGACGTCGAAGTGACCGCCATAACGCTTGCGTTCCTGCTGGAACAGGGTCGAGCCGATCAGCGTCGGCGCCTGCACCCCGACCAGCGTCGGGTTGGCGGCGCCGATCGGCATGGCCGACGTGATGCCTGTGTAGCCTAGCGTCTCCTGGCCAAAGCGCTCCAGGGTGCGGTCCTCGTAGAAGCCCTGCACCGAGACCCCGATAGTGTCGTCCGGATCGTGCCAGGCCACGGTGGCGTTGGCCCACGGCTCGACTTCCTTGCGCAGGCTATTGTAGGCGCCTTCCAGCGTGCCTTCGAAGGTGAACTGCTTGCCATAGTCGAGGGCGTTGGGCGTGAGCAGGTCGACCACGCCGGCGACGCCGCCCTCGAGCAGCGAAGCGTCCTGGGTCTTGTAGACGATGGTCGACTGCACGATCTCGGCCGGCAGCAGGGTGAAGCTGACGCTGCGGCCCACGGTCTGGAACTGGTCCAGGATGAACCAGTCGCCGGTGGCGATCGAGTGGCCGTCGACAGTCACCTGGGTAAGGCTGGGCGAGGTGCCGCGGATGCTGACGCGGTCGTTCTCGTCGAAGCCGCCCTCGCCGCTCGCCGCCGATTCGGTGTTCACCCCCGGCAGCCGCTGCAGCGCATCGGCGACGTTCTTGTCGGGGAGTTTTCCGATATCCTCGGCCGAGATCGCTTCGACCTGGTCGGTGTTTTGACGCTTGATGGCGATGGCGCGCTGCAGAGACTGCCTGATGCCGGTGACCACGACCTCGGTGGCCGTGCTCGTCGACGTGTCGGTGGCCGCCAGCGCCGGCGCGGCGGCGATGACGACGGCCGCGATGCTTGCCGAACCCAGAAGGATTCGCCTGCGCAAGGTCATGGTGCTGCTCCCCTTCGGACCGCCCTCGCGGGGCGTCCGTCCCCTCAAGTCCATTTCCATACCAATCCGAGCCTTCCGACGCCAATCGGCGGTCCTGAGCCTGGATTTTCACCAAGCTGTCACCAATGCCATATCAAATGCAAGCCAAAATTAGCACCAATCGCGTACCAATCATTTATTGGTATGCAAATGGTCTGGTTGTGTGGCACAAACGCAGCGGGCCGGCCGATGGGCGTCGGGACGGGGCGGGACAAGGATCGGTGGCGTGACGTCGTTTTCCGAAGTGATCGGCGCTCTGGACGAGCAGGGGCGCGCGCCGCTCTATCAGCAGCTGCAGCGGGCGCTGCGCGACGCCATCGCCGACAGCCGCCTGGCGGCCGACGAGGCGCTGCCGCCGGAGCGGGATCTGGCCGAGGAGTTCAAGGTCTCGCGAATCACCGTGCGCAAGGCGCTCGACGCCCTGGTGGGCGAGGGCCTGCTCACCCGCCGCCAAGGCGCGGGAACCTTCGTGGCCTCGCGGGTCGAGAAGAGCTTCTCCAAGCTCTCGTCCTTCACCGAGGACATGATCTCGCGCGGCCGGCGCCCGGAGAGCGTCTGGCTCAGCCGCTCGTCCGGCCAGGTGACCCCCGAAGAGTCGCTCACCCTGGGCCTCAGCCCCGGCGCCCTCGTCTACCGCTTCAACCGCATCCGCTATGCCGACGGCTCGGCCATGGCGGTGGAATATTCCACCGTGCCCGGCTTCTGCCTGCCTTCCGAGAGCGCGGTGGAAGAATCGCTCTACGAGGCGCTCGACAAGCACGGCGCGCGGCCGGTGCGGGCGCTGCAGCGGCTGCGCGCCATGCTGTTCACCGCCGAGCGCGCCCGCCTGCTGGGGGTGCCCGACGGCTCCCCGGGCCTCCTGATCGAGCGGCGCGGCTTCCTGCGCGACGGGCGCGTGGTGGAACTCACCCAGAGCTACTATCGCGGCGACGCCTATGACTTCGTCGCCGAACTCAACACCGGCGCTTCCTAGGCCCCCGGAGACCTTCAGCGTGACTCCCAGCGACGTTCAGCCAGCCGCTGCGGCGCCGACCCGGATGGCGCGCGAGGCGGCCGAGGCGCCGGCGGCGGTGCGCCGCTTCCTGGCCGGGAACGATGCGAGCCTGCGCGACCTGGCCGACAGCCTGCGACGCACGCCGCCGCGGGCGGTGCTCACTCTGGGCCGCGGCAGCTCGGACAACGCCGCCACCTTCGCCCGCTATCTCGTCGAGACGCGCCTGGCGATCATGACGAGCTCGGCCGCGCCGTCGGTCGCCTCCCTCTACGACGCCGCCCCGGCCATCGAGGGGACGCTGGTCCTCGTCATCTCCCAGTCCGGACGCAGCCCCGACCTGCTGGCGGCGGCGCAGGCGGCGCGGTCGGCCGGCGCCAGGGTCGTCGCGCTCGTCAACGACGCGGCCTCGCCGCTGGCGGAGCTGGCGCACGCCGTCGTGCCGCTGCTGGCTGGACCGGAACTCGCCGTCGCCGCCACCAAGTCCTTCATCGTCTCGCTGGCGGCCATCGCCAAGCTCGTCGCCGCGTGGGGCGATGACCGCGCGCTGCTCGCCGGCCTCGACGGCCTGCCCGAGCTTTTGGAGCGCGCCTGGACGCTCGATTGGAGCCAGGCCCTGCCGCCGCTGCAGGGCGTCAGCAGCCTCTATGTGCTCGCCCGCGGCGTCGGCTACGCGGTCGCGCAGGAGGCCGCGCTGAAGCTGAAGGAGACCTGCGGCCTGCATGCCGAGGCGTTCAGCGCCGCCGAGGTGCGGCACGGGCCCATGGCCCTCGTCGGGCCGGGCTTTCCGGTGCTCGCCTTCGTGCAGGACGACGAGACGCGCCCGGGCGTGGAGGCGGCCGCGGCCCTGGCGGCGGCGCAGGGCGCGCCGGTGCTCCAGGTCGGCGGAACGGCGCCGGCGGGCGTGCTTCGCCTGCCGACGCTGCCGGCCTGCCCGGTGCTCGAGCCGATCGCCTTCGCCTCGAGCTTCTATCGGCTGGCGGACGAACTCGCCCGGGCGCGCGGCTTCGATCCGGACCGGCCGCCGCATCTGGCCAAGATCACCGAGACCACCTGATGGACCAGGCGCTGGTGAACGGCCGCGTAATGACCGACCGGGGCCTGGCCGAGGGGCTGGCGGTGCGGCTCGCGGGCGAACGCATCGCAGCCATCGGCGCCCGCGCCGAGGTGTCGGTGGGCGCCCGGGTCCGCGATCTCGGCGGCGCGCTGCTTCTGCCCGGGTTCATCGACACCCAGGTGAATGGCGGCGACGGGCTGCTCTTCAACGAGGCGCCCACCGTCCAGACCATCGCCCGCATCGGCGCGGCGCACCGGCGCTTCGGCACCACCGGCTTTTTGCCGACCCTGATCAGCGACGATCTTTCCATCGTTCGCGAGGCGATCGCGGCGACGCGTCAGGCGATCGCTTCGGGCGTCCCCGGCGTGCTCGGCCTGCATATCGAGGGACCGTTCCTCAGCGCCAGCCGCAAGGGCATCCACGACGCCAGAAAGTTCCGCCGCACCGACGAAACCTCGTTCGCTCTGCTGACCTCGCTGGAGAGCGGGCGCACCCTCGTCACCCTGGCGCCCGAGGCGACGAGCCCGGAACTGATCGCGCGGCTGGTCGGGGCGGGTGTGGTGGTCTCGGCCGGCCACAGCAACGCCTCCTACGCCGCGACGCGCGTCGCGCTCGACCATGGGCTCAGCGGCTTCACCCACCTCTTCAACGCCATGTCGCCGCTGACCAGCCGCGAGCCCGGCGTGGTCGGCGCGGCCCTGGAAGACCAGCGCGCCTGGTGCGGCGTCATCGTCGACGGCGTCCACGTCGATCCGGTGGTGCTGAAGCTCGCCCTGCGCCTGCGCCCGCACGCCCGCTTCAACCTGATCAGCGACGCCATGCCCTGCGTCGGTTCGGACCAGACCGCCTTCGATCTGCAGGGCCGGACCATCACGGTGCGCGACGGCGCCTGCTACGACGCCCAGGGCACCCTGGCCGGGTCGGCGCTCGACATGGCGAGCGCGGTGCGCAACGCCCAGCGCCTGCTCGGCCTCGATCTCGCCGACGCCGCGCGGATGGCCAGCCGAAACCCGGCGGAGTTCCTGGGCCTCGACCACGAGCGCGGCCGCATCGCCCGCGGCTGCCACGCCGACCTCGTGCTGCTCGGCGACGGCCTCGAGGTGCTCGACACCTGGATCGCCGGCAGGGCGGCCTCGGAGGCGACGGCGCCCACCCGCGGCGCCTCGCATTCGCATG
The DNA here is from genome assembly GCA_035532115.1 of Caulobacteraceae bacterium. Taxonomy (GTDB): domain Bacteria; phylum Pseudomonadota; class Alphaproteobacteria; order Caulobacterales; family Caulobacteraceae; genus Acaudatibacter. Next base: position 64,251 of record DATKRO010000088.1, read on the forward strand.
GCTAGGCGCGGCCATCCCCGCCGCCTGCGGGCGGTCGCGCTGGCGCTCGGTCTCGCGTGCGCCCTGGCGACCTCGGCGGGCGCCGCCAGCATCGACGTCGTACCCGAACCGCTCTCAGTGCAGGTCCCTACGAACGCGGGACCGACCGTGATCGGCCCAGGCGCCCGGATCAGCGTCCCGGCCGGCGATCGCGGCGCGCTGGCTGCGGCGCGCTATCTGGCCGGACTCATGCACGAGACCCGGGGCCTGGCGCTCGCCGTGCGCACCGGCGCGCCCGGGCCGGGCGGCATCGCCTTCGTCCGCGCCGGCGCCCCCGATCTCGGTCCGGAGGGTTACCGCCTCGACATCGGCGCCGGCCGCGTGCGCGTCACCGCCGCCACCGACGCCGGGTTCTTCTACGGCGCGGTGACGCTCTGGCAGCTGGCGAGCCCCGGGCGCGGCGCGGTGCGCCTGGCGGCGGTGCGGATCGAAGATCGGCCCCGCTTCGCCTGGCGCGGCCTGCTGCTGGATTCGGCCCGCCACTACCAGTCGCCCGCCTTCGTCGAGCGCCTGATCGGCTGGATGGCGCTGCACAAGCTGAACGTCCTCGAGTGGCATCTCACCGACGACCAGGCCTGGCGGCTGCAGATCGCCCGCTACCCGCGGCTGACCTCGGTGGGCGCCTGGCGCAGCGCCGGCGTCGACCCAGCGAGCGGGCGGCCGATCCAATACGGCGGCTTCTACACTAAGGCCGAGGTGCGCAGGATCGTCGCCTTCGCCGCGGTGCGCCACGTCGCCATCGTGCCGGAGATCGAGATGCCCGGCCATGCGCTGGCGGCGATCCTCGCCTATCCGCAGTTGGGCTCGGGGCCGCCGCCCCCGCCGTCCTTGCGCAGCGACTGGGGGGTCTTTCCCTATCTGTTCTCGCCGACCTCCGAGACCCTCGGCTTCCTCGATAACGTGCTGAGCGAGGTGATGGCGATGTTCCCCAGCCGCTACATCGCCATCGGCGGCGACGAGGCGGTGAAGGACGAGTGGCGGGCCTCGCCGCAGGTCCAGGCCGAGATCAAGGCGCTGGGGCTTTCGGGGCCGGACGCGCTGCAGGGCTGGTTCACCGATCGGATCGCCAGCTTCCTCGCCGCGCACGGCAGGCGCGCGATCGGCTGGGACGACATCCTCGCGGGCGGCTCGCTTCCGGCCGACGCCGCGGTGCTCTCCTGGCATCTCGGCGGCGCTCTCGCCGCGGCGCGCCAGGACCACGATGCGGTGATCGCCACCGACCCGGTGCTCTATTTCGACCATCGCCAGAGCGATCTGCCCAGCGAACCGCCGGGACGCGGCGCGGTGGTGTCGCTGCGCGATGTCTATCTGACCGAACCGGCCCCGCCGACGCTGGCGCCGGCCGAACGCGCCCACGTCATCGGCGTCCAGGCCAACCTCTGGACCGAGCACGTCCCCACCGAGGCCGACCTCGAGAAGATGGCGTTTCCCCGCGCCGCAGCCCTGGCCGAGGTCGCCTGGAGCGCACCGGGGCGCAAGGACTGGGCGGGATTCCTCGCCCGCCTCCCCGACGAACTCGCCCGCGAGCGCAGCGTCGGCCTCGCGCCCGACGACGGCGCCTTGCGCGTCAAGCTCGACGAAACCCCGGCCGCGGCGGGGTCCGCTCTGGCCGTCAGCCTCTCCAACCAGCTCGGCCTGGGCCAGATCCGCTACACCCTCGACGGTGCGGCGCCGACGGCGCGCTCGCCGAGCTACCAGGCGCCCATCCCCGTCCGGGCCGCGCTGCGCCTGCGCGCCGCGACCTTCGAGGGCGAGCGCCAGCTCGCGCCGGGGCTCGATGAAACCATCGACCCGGCCGGCCCGCAGCGGCGGGTGAGCCAGCAGCTCGCCTCGTGCTCCAGCAAGCTGGTCCTCAACCTCGCGCCCGCGACGCCGCTGCAGGGGCGCCATCCCTTCCTGGTGGACATCATGGACCCGTGCTGGATCCTTCCGCAGGCGGACCTTCGCCATGCCGCCAGCCTCGCCGTGGCCGTGACGCACCTGCCGTTCAACTTCCAGCTCGGCGCCGATCTGGCCAAGCTCGTGCGGCCCGCGCCAAAGCTTGCCGGCGGCGAACTCGACGTGCGCGCCGACGGCTGCGCCGGCCCGCTGGTGGCGCGCTTCTCCCTCGCGGCAGCGACCCGCGACCCGGGCCTCACGACCCTCGAGGCGCCGATCCCGCCGCGCGCCGGACGCCACGACCTTTGCCTGAGCTTCGCCACCGGCAAGGTCGATCCCCTGTGGGTGATCGACTGGGTGCAGGTGGGTTCGGCGGCGCCCGGATCGGGGCGCGCGCCTTGAGCCGGTCGCACGGGACCCTGACGCTGATCGCGCCCATGGCCGGCTGGGCCCTGCCGATCGGCAAGACGCCCGACCCGGTGTTCGCCGGCGCGATGCTGGGCGACGGCGTGGCGATCGATCCCACCCTGGGCGAGCTGCGCGCGCCCTGCGCGGGCGAGGTGATCGCCCTGCACGAGGCCCGTCATGCGGTGACCATCCGCTCGGCCTCGGGCGCCGAGATCCTGCTTCACGTCGGCATCGATACGGTGGCGCTGGCGGGCGAGGGCTTTGCCGCCCAGGTGCGCGTCGGCCAGCAGGTGGCCGCGGGCGAGCTGCTGCTCGGCTTCGACCTCGACCTCGTGGCGCGCCGCGCCGCCAGCCTCGTCTCGCCCATGGTCGTCATCAACGGCGAGGCCTTCGCGATCCAGCACCGGGTGGTCGGGCGCGAAGTCGCTCTCGGCGAGCCCATCCTGACGCTGCGGCCGCTCTCGGAACCGGCGTCGGCCGCGGCCCCGGCGGGCGCGGCGCTGCGGCGCACCGCCAGGGTGAACCTGCCCCACGGCCTGCATGCGCGCCCCGCGGCCCTGGTCGCGCGCGAGGCGGCGAAGTTCGATTGCGAGGTCACCGTCGAGCGCGGCGAGCGGCGCGCCAGCGCCCGCAGCCCCATCTCGGTCATGGCCCTGGGCGTTCGCGCCGGCGACGAGATCGGGCTCTGCGCCCGCGGCCCCGACGCGGCCGCGGCGCTGGACGCGCTCGCGCAACTGGTAGGCCGGGGCGAGGCCGCGGCGCCGACGCCTCGCGCGCCCGCCTCCACGTCCCGCGCCGATCCGCCCCCGGACGCCTCGCCGCTCTACAGCCTCGGCGGCGTGCCGGCGGCGCCGGGTCTGGCCATCGGCGCCGCCTTTCGGCTGGTCGAGCCCGAGGTCCTGGTGATCGAGGCGGCGCAGAGCCGCGAGGCGGAGTTGGAGCGCCTCGCCGGCGCGCTGGGCGCGGTCCGGGACCGGCTGCTGCGGCGCCTCGCCGCCGAGGCCGGTCAAGGCCGCGAGATCGTCGAGGCGCACGTCGCCTTCCTCGACGATGCCGGACTGGGCGCGGCGGCCCGCGCCGCCATCGCGCAGGGCCGCAGCGCCGGCGTCGCCTGGCGCGACGCCATCGGCGGCTACGTGGAGCGGCTGCGCGCTCTGGGCGATCCCAGGATGATGGAGCGCGCCGCCGATCTCGCCGACCTGGAACGCCAGGTGCTGCTGGAGCTTTCCGGCGAGGCCACCCTGCCGTTCTCGCTGCCCGACAACGCCATCGTCATCGCCGACGACCTGCTGCCCTCGCAGCTGATGGCGCTGGAGCCGGCGCGCGTCGCCGGCCTCGCCATCAGCCGCGGCGGCCCCACCTCGCACGTCGCCATCCTGGCCGCAGCGATGAACATACCCGCGGTGGTGGCGCTCGGGCCGCGCGTGCTGCAGGTCGAGGACGGCGCCCTCCTGATCCTCGACGGCGAGACCGGGCGCCTGCGCGTCGCCCCGGGGCCAGCCGATCTGGAGGCGGCGCAGATCAGGCTCTACGAACGCCGCTCGCAGCGCGCCGAGGCCAGGGCCGCCGCCGCCGAGCCGTGCCGCATGGCCGACGCAACCCGCATCGAAGTCTTCGCCAACATCGGTCAGCCGGGGGAGGCGTCGGTGGCGATCGCGAACGGGGCCGAGGGCTGCGGGCTGCTGCGCACCGAGTTCCTGTTTCTGGACCGCGCCGCGGCCCCGGACGAGGACGAACAGCGCGCCGCCTATCAGGAGATCGCCGACGCCCTCGAAGGACGTCCGCTGATCATCCGCACCCTGGACATCGGCGCCGACAAGCCCGTGGCCTATCTGCCGATGCCGCGTCAGGACAATCCCGCGCTGGGCCTGCGCGGGCTGCGCGTCGGGCTGGCGTGGCCGCAACTGCTGCGCACCCAGCTGCGCGCCATCCTGAGGCTGCGTCCGGCGAGTCAGGTCCGCATCATGCTGCCGATGGTCGCCAGCCTCGCCGAGTTCGCCGAGGCGCGCCGCATCATCGACGCCGCCGCGGCCGAGCTGGGCGTGGCCGCGCCCCAGGTCGGCGTGATGGTCGAGACCCCCGCCGCCGCCGTGACCGCCGACCTCCTGGCGAGCCGGGCGGATTTCCTCTCGGTGGGCACCAACGACCTGGCCCAATACACCCTGGCCATGGACCGCGGCGCAGCCGAGCTCGCCGCCCAGGTCGACGCCCTGCACCCGGCGGTGCTGCGCCTGATCGGCCAGACCACCGCGGGCGCCCAGCGATGGCGCCGGCCGGTCGCGGTCTGCGGCGGGCTCGCCTCCGATCCCGCAGCCGCGCCCATCCTCATCGGTCTTGGGATCACCGAGCTTTCCGCGGCGCCCGGCGCCGTCGCCGAGCTGAAGGCGGCGATCCGGCCGCTCACCCTGGCGGCTTGCCACGATCTCGCCCGGCGCGCCCTCGCCCAGACCTCGGCGGCCGAGGTCCGCGCCCTGGCGCTCGCCGCCGCACCCGGACCCGACCAGGAGCCTCGCCCATGAGCCACGCCAGGACCGGTTTCTCCCTCTCGAGCCTGCAGCCGCTGGGCCGGGCGCTGATGCTGCCCATCGCCGTGCTGCCGGTGGCGGGGCTGCTGCTGCGTCTTGGGCAGCCGGACCTGCTGAACATCGGCTTCGTGGCCGCGGCCGGCGACGCCATCTTCCACGACCTCGGCCTCCTCTTCGCCATCGGCGTCGCGGTCGGATTCGCCAGGGACGGCAACGGCGCGGCGGGTCTGGCCGGCGCGGTCTGCTTCCTCGTCGCCGGCAACGGCGCCGAAGCGCTGATGATCGTGCCGCCGGACGCCCTGGTCGGCCTTGCGGGCAAGTCGCGGGACCTCGCCGCTGCGGCGTTCAAGGCGGACGCGCTCTACAGGCTGGGCGTGCCGCTCGGCATCCTCTCCGGCGTCATCGCCGGCCAGTTCTACAATCGTTTCGGCGCGGTCAGGCTGCCAGACTACCTCGCCTTCTTCGGCGGCCGCCGCTTCGTGCCCATCGTCAGCGGGTTTGCAGGCCTTGGCCTGGCGCTGGTCTTCGGGCTCGGCTGGGGCGCCATCAGCGTCGGCATCGACGGCCTCAGCCACGCGGTCGTCGCCTCGGGGCCGTTCGGCCTCTTCGCCTATGGAGTGCTCAACCGGCTGCTGATCGTCACCGGCCTGCACCATATCCTCAACAACGTCGCCTGGTTCATCGTCGGCGACTATCACGGCGCGACCGGCGACCTGAACCGCTTCTTCGCCGGCGATCCCACCGCCGGCGCCTTCATGGCCGGTTTCTTCCCGGTGATGATGTTCGGCCTGCCGGCGGCGTGCCTGGCCATGTATCACACCGCCCGGCCGGAGCGGCGCGCGGCGGTCGGCGGCATGCTGCTGTCGCTGGCGCTCACCGCCCTGCTCACCGGCGTCACCGAGCCGATCGAGTTCACCTTCATGTTCCTGGCGCCGGGGCTCTACGTCCTGCACGCCCTCCTCACCGGGACCGCGATGGTGCTGATGAACGCGCTCGGCGTGCGGCTCGGCTTCACCTTTTCGGCCGGCCTCTTCGACTATCTGATCAACTTCGGCAAGGCGACGCGCCCGCTGCTGCTGATCCCGGTGGGGATCGGCTACTTCGGCGTCTATTATGGGCTGTTCCGCTTCGCCATCGTGCGCTTCGACCTGAAGACGCCGGGGCGCGAGCCGCCTGGCGAGATCGCCGCCGTCGCCGCGCCTGCCACCGGCGGCCGAGCCCGAGGCTTCATCGCCGCCCTCGGCGGAGCGGCCAACCTCGTCTCGGTGGACGCCTGCACGACGCGGCTGCGGCTCGTGGTGGCCGACCAGGGCGCCGTCGACGAGGCGGCGCTGAAGGCGCTGGGCGCGCGCGGCCTGGTGCGGCCCTCGGCGCGCGATCTGCAGGTGGTGCTGGGCCCGATCGCCGACCAGGTCGCCCGCGAGATGCGCGAAGCCTTCGGCGCCGGTGTTTCGCCCACCGCGGCGGCGCCCCTGCCGATGCGCCCGCCCCCGGCGGAAGGCCGCGATGCCGGCGCGGCGGCCGCGCTTCTCGCCGCCCTGGGCGGCGCGGCCAATCTCACCGGCGTCGAGGCCACCGCCAACCGCCTGCTGCTCACCATGGCCGACACCGGCGGCATCGACCTCGATGCCCTGAAGCGCCTCGGCGCGCGCGGACTGGCCAGGCTCGGTCCGCAGCGCGCCCAGCTGCTCCTGGCCGAGGACGCCGCCGCCCTCGCCCGTTCCCTGGGCGCTCTCGTCGGCTCCTAGCCTTCCGGGCCAAGCCGCATTGGCGCGGCAGGTGCAGGAACCCTCGGACGCCGCGCCGACGCGCCATTGCGGGACCGCGACTTTGGGATCAGATCGAGCGACTGTTGCGGCCGGCGCCGAAACAACCGGAACCAACGGTCGGCGAACGCGTTTGGCGCGTGCGCCGGAGCAAAACGGGGGCATGGGGGGTCGGGGCCGTTCCAGACTGTGGATCGCCGTTGCGGCGGCCGTCGGTGCGGCCGGCGCGCCGCACGCGCGCGCCCAGTCCATCGACGACCTGCGGCGCATGTCGATCCAACAACTGGAGAACACCGTCGTCACCTCGGTCTCCAAGCGGCGTCAGCCGCTGAGCGAGGCCGCGGCGGCGGCATTCGTCATCACCCATGACGACATCGTCCGTTCCGGCGCCACGAATCTAGCGCAGATCCTTCGCCTCGACCCCAATCTGCAGGTCGCCCACATCGACGCCAACAGCCACGCCATCACGGCGCGGGGGTTCAACGGCAACGCGGCCGACAAGCTGCTGGTGCTGATCGATGGCCGCAGCGTCTACACGCCGCTGTTCGGCGGCGTCTTCTGGGACGAACAGGATGTCCTGCCCGAGGACATCGAGCGCATCGAGGTGATCGACGGGCCGGGCGCGACGCTCTGGGGCGCCAACGCCGTCAACGGCGTCATCAACATCATCACCCGGACGGCGGCGGACACCCAGGGCGGCCTCGTGGAGCTGCAGGCGGGCAATCGCGAGACCCGCGGCGCGCTCCAGTACGGCGGCGCGCTCGCCGACGACCTGAACTACCGCGTCTATGCAGAGCACTTCACCGTGCCGCACGACCGGACCTCCAGCGGCGTGCCCGCCCACGACGGCTGGTCCAGGGGACAGGGCGGCTTCCGGCTCGACTGGACCCCGCCCGGCGACACGGTCACGCTGGAGGGCGACCTCTATCGCGGCGACGAACAGAACATGTCGCCGGCCCGCGTCGACATCTCCGGCGGCGACCTCCAGCTCAACTGGCGGCGCGACCTGGGGGACGACGCCTCTTTCCAGGTCGTGTCATACTTCGATGAGCAGCGCCGCTTCACCAGCCTGGGCGGCTACTCGCTCCAGACCTACGACGTCGAGTTCCAGCACACCCTGCCGCTCGGCAGCCGCCAGACCGTGGTCTGGGGCGCCGGCTACCGCGCCTACCAGGACCACTTCGTCAATTACGGGAGCGTCGTCTATCTGCCGCCGAGCAGCCTCGAATCGGTCGCCGACGTCTTCGGCCAGGACACGCTGTCGATCTCCGATTCGCTCGACCTGATCCTCGGGCTGAAGTTCGAGAAGGATTCCTACGCCGGCATCGCGACGCTGCCGACCGCGCGGCTCTCCTGGAAGCCCACGCCCGACATCCTCGTCTGGGCGGCGGCTTCGCGGGCGGTGCGGGCGCCGACCCTGTTCGACGAGGATCTGAAGGACACGCTGGTCCCGGGCGTCGTCGTCCTCACCGGCAACCGGCGCTTCCTGCCGGAGTGGGTCACCGCCTACGAGGTCGGCGCCCGCGCCCAGATCAGCGCCGCCGCCTCGATCTCCGCCTCGGCCTACTACAACGTCTACGACAATCTGCGCAGCGTCGAGTTCGCTCCCACGGTGCGCCCGCCCCTGGTGCTCGAGTGGGGCAACATGATGCAGGGCCACACCGATGGCCTGGAGGTCTGGGGCGACTACCGGCCGACGCGCTGGTGGCGGCTCACCGCCGGGTTCAACCTCATGCACGAGGCGCTTCGCTTCAAGCCGGGCGCCAGTGCGGTGAACAATCTGGGCGAGGCCGGGGACGATCCGGGCGTCCAGGCCTCGGTGGCGTCGAACATGAACCTCGGTCGTCACCTGAGCTGGCACGCCGACCTGCGCTACGTCGGCGCCCTGCCGCACCCGCACATCGCCAGCTACGTCGAACTCGACACCAACCTGATCTGGACGATCAACGAGCGGGTGCAGCTGCTGCTTTCCGGGCGCAATCTGCTGCACGCCCAGCATCTGGAATACGAAGAGGCTGGCGCGCCGTTCGGCTATGAGGTCGAGCGCAGCGTCTCGGTGGGGACGAGGCTGAGGTTCTGATCGAGGCGTCCGGACGGGTCGGTGCCCCGACGGGTCAGAACACGGTGTAGCCGCCATCGACCACGAAGGTATCGCCGGTGTGGTAGCGCGAGGCGTCCGAGGCCAGATAGACGGCGAGGCCGGAGAAGTCGGAGGGCTCGCCCCAGCGGCCGACCGGGACGCGCCCGATCACCTTGTCGTTGAAGGTGTCCCAGCCTTGCAGGGGGGCGGTCATCTGCGAGCGGATCCAGCCGGGCACGATGGCGTTGGCGCGGACGCCGTGGCGGCCGTATTCCACCGCCAGGCCCTTGACGAGGGCGATGACCGCGCCCTTGGTCGAGGCGTAGGCTTCGTTGCGCGGCGCGCCGTGGATGGCCGAGACCGATGACGTCACCGCGAGCGAGCCGCCGCGGTCGCCGGCCTTGGAGCGTTCGACCATGTGCCGGCAGGCCTCGCGCAGGGTCCAGAATACGCCGTCGAGGTTGACCTGGGTGACGCGCCGCCAGGCCTCGGTGGTCATTTCCGCGAACGGGCCGCCGCCGCCGATGCCGGCGTTCGCCGCGACGAAATCGATGCGGCCCATGCCGGCGATGGCCTCGGCCATGGCGGCGGCGACCTCGCTCTCGACGCCGACGTCGACGCGCTGGGCGAGGACGCGGACGCCGTGCTTCAGCAGCTGGACTTCGGCGGCGCGGTTCTTCTCCGCATTGGTTCCCCAGATGACCACGGAAGCGCCGGCCTGCGCCAATCCCTCCGCCAGCCCCAGGCCGATGCCGCTGTTGCCGCCGGTGACCAGGGCCACCTTGGCGGAGAGGTCGAAGGGCTGGAAGGCCATGGCGAAGCTCCGGGAGGTTGTCGCGCGAGGCCTGTCGCAGCCCGCCGCGGCCGGCGCAATAGGCTGAGCGCGGCGAACGCGGAGCCGAGCCGCCTGACAAAGCCGGCAATTGCGCTATCGTCGAGGCGCAGGATCACCGGAGCGCCGCCATGCCCAAACCGACCGCACCACCCGCACCGCTCCCCGACGCCTGCGACGTGGTGATCGTCGGCGCCGGCTTCTCCGGCCTCTACATGCTGCACGAGGCGCGCCGCCTGGGGCTCGCGGCGCGGGTCATCGAGGCGGGCGATGGCGTCGGCGGCACCTGGCACTGGAACCGCTACCCCGGCGCGCGGGTGGACATCGAGAGCCAGGAGTATTCCTATTCGTTCTCCCCGGAACTCGACGCCGAATGGGCGTGGAGCGAGCGCTACGCCTCGCAGCCGGAGCTGCTGGCCTATCTGAACCACGTGGCCGACCGCTTCGAGCTTCGCCGCGACATCCAGCTCGCAACCCGCGTCACCGCGGCGATCTACGACGAAGCGGCCAGGCGCTGGCGCATCTCCACCGACCGCGGCGAGCAGATCTCGGCCAGGTTCTGCGTCATGGCCACCGGCTGTCTTTCGACGCCGAAGGAGCCCGACATCCCGGGCGTCGAGAGCTTCGCCGGCCCGACGTTCCACACCGGCCGCTGGCCCAGGGAGGGCGTCCGCTTCGCCGGCCAGCGCGTCGCCGTGATCGGCGTCGGCTCTTCGGCGATCCAGTCGATCCCGCGCATCGCCGAAGAGGCCGCGCACGTCTTCGTGTTCCAGCGCACCGCCAATTTCAGCGTGCCGGCCCACAACGGGCCGCCCGACCCGAAGCTGGTGGAGGACTGGCGCGTCAATCGCGAACGCTACCGCGAGGAGGCGCGCGCTTCCGGCTTCGGCATCCGCTACGTCGACGCCTCGGAGGCGCTGGCGCTGCAGGTCGCGCCGGACGAGCGCCAGGCCGCGTACGAGGAGCGCTGGGCGCGCGGCGGCTTCGCCCTCATCGGCGCCTTCGCCGATCTCATCGTCGATAAGGCGGCCAACGCCACGGCGGCACAGTTCGTGGCGCAGAAGATCCGCGCCATCGTCGAGGACCCCGAGGTGGCCGAGCTGCTGGTTCCGAAGTCCTATCCGATCGCCACCAAGCGCCTCTGCGTCGACACCGGATATTACGCCACCTTCAACCGCGACAACGTCACCCTCGTCGATGTTTCGGCCGCTCCGATCGAGGAGATCACGCCCACCGGCCTGCGGACGGCCCGCGCGGCCTACGACGTCGACGCCATCGTCTTCGCCATCGGCTTCGACGCCATGACCGGCGCGCTCGCTCGCATCGACATCCGCGGCCGGGGCGGCGCGGCGCTGAAGGACGCCTGGGCGGCGGGGCCGCGCACCTATCTGGGCCTGATGGTCGCGGGGTTCCCCAACCTCTTCATCGTCACCGGCCCCGGCAGTCCTTCGGTGCTGGCCAACATGGCGCTCGCCATCGAGCAGCACGTGGACTGGATCGCCGCCTGCATCGGCGATCTGACCCGGCGCCAGCTCGCGGCGATCGAGCCCACCGAGGCGGCGCAGGACGCCTGGGTGGCGCACGTCAACGAGGTGGCCGAGACGACGCTCTTCCCGCTCGCCAATTCCTGGTACCTCGGCGCCAACATCCCCGGGAAGCCCAGGGTCTTCATGCCCTACATCGGCGGCCTCGGCGTCTATCGCGAGAAGTGCGCCGAGGTGGCTGCGAACGGCTACGAAGGCTTCCAGCTGACCTCGGCGGCCGGGTGATGCGCCAGACGCCTGGGCTCGGCGCTACGGTCAGGCGCGCCCGCGGGAGCATGGCGTGAGCGGCCCCGTAATCGGCCGCACGGTCGCCGACTCGACTCCCTGGTGGCCGGCGCGGTCGCGCGCCGGCAGTCCCAATATCCTGGTCGTGCTCTTCGACGACGTCGGCTTCTCGGACTTCGGCTGCTACGGCTCGCCGATCGCGACTCCGACCATCGACGCCCTGGCGGGGGGCGGCCTCGCCTATACCGGCTTCCACACCACGGCGATGTGCTCGACCACCCGAGCGGCTCTGCTCACCGGGCGCAATCACCACTCCGTGGGCGTCGGCTGCCTCGCCAATTTCGATTCCGGCTATCCAGGCTATCGCGGCAAGATCGCCCGCACCGCCGGGACCCTGCCCGAGATGCTGCGCGCCGCCGGCTACGGGACCTACATGGTCGGCAAGTGGCACGTCACCTCGCTCACCGAGACCGGCCCGGCCGGTCCCTTCGATGGCTGGCCGCTGGGGCGCGGTTTCGACCGCTTCTACGGCTTCATGGACGCCGAGACCGACCAGTTCGCGCCCGAACTGGTGCGCGACAACACCCCCATCGATCCGCCTGGCGGCTTCGCCTCGGGCTATCACCTGACGCAGGACCTCACCGACCAGGCGATCCGCTTCATCGCCGAGCACGCGGCCGATGCGCCGGACCGCCCGTAGCTCGCCTGGCTCGCCTTCGGCGCCTGCCACGCACCGCACCAGGCGCCGCGCGACCTCATCCTCAAGTACGATCGGCTGTTCGCGCACGGGTGGGACGTGGAGCGCGCCCGCCGGCTCGCACGCCAGAAGGCGCTGGGGATCGTCCCGGCGTCGACGCGCCTGCCGCCCCGCAACGATCTGGTGCGTCCATGGTCGGAGCACTCGCTGGACGAACAGCGCCTCTACGCACGGCTGCAGGGCGCCTACGCCGCCATGCTCGACCACGCCGACCGCAACCTGGCGCGCCTGGTGGCGTTCCTCGCCGAGGCGGGCCTGCGCGACGACACCCTGATCGTGGTGCTCTCCGACAATGGCGCCAGCCAGGAGGGCGGTCCCAACGGCATGGTCAACGCCATGGGCCCCTTCAACGGCAAGCCCGAACCGATCGCCGAGAAGATCGCCCGCATCGACGACATCGGCGGCCCGGACACCCATTGCAACTTCCCGTGGGGCTGGGCGATGGCGGCCAACACGCCGCCGAAGCGCTACAAGCAGAACACCCACGGCGGCGGCATCCGCGACCCCCTGGTGATCTCATGGCCGCGGGGCATCCGCGCCCGCGGCGAGCTGCGCCACGAGTTCCGCCATGCCTGCGACCTCGTCCCGACGCTGCTGGACGTCCTCGGCCTTGAGCCGCCCGCAAGCATCGCCGGCGCCGCGCAGCAGCCGATCGAGGGCGTTTCCTTCGCCGCCAGTTTCGGCCCATCCGATCCGCCGCGCGGCGGAGCGCAGTATTTCGAGATGTTCGGCCACCGCGGCCTGTGGAAGGAGGGCTGGAAGGCGGTGGCCTACCATGCGCCGGGCACGCCGTTCGACGCCGACCGCTGGGAACTCTACCACTTGGACGACGACTTCTCGGAAGTCGCCGATCTCGCCGCCGCCGAACCGGAAAAGCTCGCCGAGCTGATCGAGGACTGGTGGCGCGAGGCCGAGCGCTGCCAGGTGCTGCCGCTCGACGACCGCTTCGGACCACGCTTCGCCGAGAACGCCCAGCGCTTTCAGGGGTCGCGCCGCAGCTTCGTCTTCCACGCCGGCATGGGTCATCTGCCCACCGACGTCGCTCCCGACGTGCGCTCGCGCGCCTTCGCCATCGAGGCCCACGTCCGCCTGGGCGCCGGCGACGAGGGCGTGCTGATCGCCCATGGCGACGCCACCTGCGGCTACAGCCTCTTCGTGCGCGAGGGGCGGCTCGTCTACGACATGAACGTCGGCGGTCGCCATGGCGTCTTCGTCAGCGAGCGGACGCCGGCGCCAGGAGCGCGGCGCCTGGGGGTCGCGGTGCGCGTCGCGCATGGCAAGCGCCGGGTGACGCTGACCATCGACGGCGAAGCCGCGGGCGGCGGCGAGACCGAACTGGGCTTCCACAATTTCGTCTCCTGGAGCGGCCTCGACATCGGCCGCGACCGCGGCAGCCCGGTCGGCGACTACGAGGCGCCGTTCGCCTTCACCGGCAGCCTTCGCAAGGTCACCGTCGTCATGGACGCCGATCAGGCGCTCGATGGCGAGGCGCTGGGCGAAGCGGAGATGGCGCGCCAGTAGCGGTGCGCCACGCCGCCGGCGCCTCAGCCCGCGGCGCCGGCCGCGGCGGCGGCGGCCGGCTCCGGCGCTTCGGCCAGCACCTGCTGCAGCGTCTCGAAAAGCCGGGCGGCCTCGATGGGCTTGGCGACGTGGGCGTCGATGCCCGAGGCCCGGTAGCTGTCGATCTGGTGGGTGAGCGCATTGGCGGTGAGCGCCACGATCGGCGTGCGCGTCCGTCCGCTGCGGCGCTCCTCCTCGCGGATCGCGGCGGTGGCGGCGACGCCGTCCATCTCGGGCATCTGCACGTCCATCAGGATCGCGTCCCAGCGCTCGCGACGCCAAGCTTCCACCGCTTCGCGGCCATTTTCCACCATCACCGGCGTAAGCCCGATCTGGGAAAGCAGCGTCTTCAGCACCAGCTGATTGATGGCGTTGTCCTCGGCGGCGAGAATCCTGAGCCCGGAGGCCTCGATCTCGCTGGCGCCGCGGGCCGTGGCCGCGGCGGCCGGCGCCTCGGCGCGCGCCAGCGGCAGATCGACCACGAACACCGTGCCCTGGCCGAGCTCGCTCTGGGCGCAGATCGAGCCTCCCATCATTTCGGCAAGCTCATGGCAGATGGCGAGCCCCAGGCCCGTGCCGCCGTAGCGGCGCGTGGTCGAGGCGTCGGCCTGGACGAACTTCTCGAAGAGATGCGCCAGGGTCTGCGGGGCCATGCCCAATCCGGTGTCGGCGACGCGGATGCGCAGAGCGTCATCGGACGCGGAGATGGTCACGTCGATCCCGCCCGCCTGGGTGAACTTCACCGCATTGGAAAGCAGGTTGAACAGGATCTGGCGCACGCGGGTCGGATCGCCGCGGCGCCAGCCTCGTGCGCCCGGCTCGACGACGAGCGCGAGCTTCAGGTCGCGGGTCTCGGCCTGGCCGCTGAAGGCGGCGTAGGCGCCCGCCGCCAGTTCGCCGACGTCGAAGACGCAGTCCTCCAGGGCCAGCTTGCCCGCCTCGATCTTGGAGATGTCCAGAATGTCGTTGAGAACCGCCAGCAGCGCCTGGCCCGACTGGCGGATGATCTCGAGCCGTTCCCGCTGCGTCCGCGGCAGCCGCTCGGCCGCCATGGCCTGGGCCATGCCGAGCACGCCGTTCAGCGGCGTGCGGATCTCATGGCTCATGGTGGCGAGGAAGGCGCTCTTGGCTTCGTTGGCGGCCTCGGCCGCGGCTTCGCGCTCGGTGGCGAGCGCCCTGGCCTGCCGCAGCGCCGCGCGCGACTGGGCCAGCGAGGCCCGCGAGGTACGCAGGAAGTTGAACAAGGCCACGCCCGCCGCGACGAAACTGACCAGGACGAGGCCGCGCCCGGCGGCCAGTCCGCCGCCGGCCATGCGGGCGCCCACAGTGGCGATCGCCACCACGTACGGGCAGATGATGACGAGGAACAGCCTCGGCGCGGCGTAGTACTGCATCAGCACGTAGACCATCGAGATGAAGAACATCACGCTGGCGAAGAGATGCGCGCCGGGCGCCGGCGAGAACCACAGCGCCGCGTTCCAGGCGGCGTAGATCAGGGAATTGGCGCTGGTGAGCCCCAGCAGCAGACGCGCCGCGCCGCGGCGCGCCGCCTCGTCCGTCTCCCGTTCGGCGCGCCTGGACAGAGGCGGCCCGAGCAGCGCCACCATGAGCGTCGCCGCCAGGCCGAGGCTGGGCCAGAGCGGACCGGCGAACGCGAACGAGCCGGCGCACATGGCTCCGGCGTGGATGAGCCGGTTCCGGATGTTGCGGTTGGAGGCGGCGAAGAGGCGCAGTTCGGCGTCGGAGAACGCCGCGCGCCAGCCTTCACTCGCGGACGATGCAGACGCCATGGCCCCCGCCCAAAATTGCGGCCGGACTATTGCGCCGGCAAGGTTAAGAAGCGATTTCGCTCAGCGAAACGCCCCGTGGCGCCGGAACTGCGCCGCAAATCCGGTTGGCGCTGCGACGCTGGCCGCTCTAGGCTCGCGCGCCCCGCAACCAAGAGCGCCTCCTTGAGCATCACCATCGACTGCGACTCGCACATCCTGGAGCCCGCCGACCTCTGGATCCGCTACCTCGAGCCCAGGTATCGCGACCGGGCCATCCGCATCGTCGAGGCCGACGGCGTCGAGCAGCTCGTCATCGGCGAAGAGGTGGTGCTGAAGGGCAATCTCGCGGCGCTCGGCGGCGCGCATCTGGACCGGACCACCCTGTTCGACGGCGCGCTTCGCTATGCCGACGGCTGCCTGCCGGCGAGCTACGATCCGGCGGCGCGGCTGCAGCTGCTGGACGACTGGGGCGTCGACCGCTGCGTGCTCTTCCCCACCATCGGCATCCTGCCGTTTCCGCAAAGCGACCCCGAGCTCTCCAGCGCCTACTGCCGCGCCTACAACACCTGGCAATCGGAGTTCCATCGGTCGGCGGGCCAGCGCGTCGTGCCGATGGCGGTGGTGAACTGGCATGACGTCGAGGCCGCGGCGCGGGAGCTGGACCGCTGCCTGAAACTCGGCTTCGGCGGCCTCTTCGTGCCGCCCGAGACCGTCGGCGGCCGCCGGCCGAGCGATGCGGCCTTCGACCCGCTCTGGCGGCGGCTGGAGGAGGCCGGCGTCCCCGGCTGCCTGCACGTCATCGTGCGCTTCTCCGGCGCCGCGGTCCCTTTCGCGGCCTGGCATCAGACCGGGGTCGGGCCGATCTTCGGCTTCGCGCTGGGCGCCACCGGCCAGATCATCCCGGCGCTGGCGGCCATGGCGGTGGATGGGCTCTTCGAGCGGTTCGCGGCCCTCAAGGTCGTCTCGGTGGAGGCCGGCTGCGGCTTCGCCGGCTACCTGATGGACCGGCTCGACGAGAAATACGCCTTCTTCAAGCAGCGCAGCGCCATCTCGCTCCGGCCCAGCGACTACATCCGTCGCAACGTCTACTTCGTCGCCGAACCGGACGAGCGCAGCATCGGCGCCATGCTCGACCTCGTCGGCGAGGACCGCATCTGCTGGGGCAGCGATTTTCCCCACGTGGATTCGCGCATGGACGCCGCCGCCACGATCCGCGCGTCGCTGAGCGCCCTTCCCGAGCCGCGCCGCCGCGCCGTGCTGGGCGAGAACGCCGCGCGGATCTGGACGTGAGCCGTTCGCCTCATTCGGCGGCCATTTCCGCCACCAGGGTGGGCGCGCGCAACGGTCCGCGCATGATCAGCAGCAGCGGGAACAGCAGCAGCGTCGCCAGCGCCATCCAGGCGAAGATGGTGTCGTAGCCCAGCATCGTCGCCTGGCGGGTCACCTCGCCGTTCAGCAGCTGCAATCCGAGCGGCGTCGAGGGATCCATGATCTTCGGCAGGCCGCTCCTCACCACCGGATCGCCGCCGACGATGCCGCCCGCCAGCACCTGGTGGCCGACCGCGGTGAAGCGCACCAGGCTCGCCTCCAGCACCGAGATGCCCGTGGCCGAGCCGAGGCTGCGGGCGATGGTGTTGACGATGGTGCCCTCGGTGCGGTGCTGCGGCGCCAGCGTCGCATAGGCGAGCACGTTCAGCGGCGCGAACAGCATGCCGATGCCCAGCCCCTGGGTCAGGCCGGAGGTGACGAGCGGGCCGGCGGTCATGTCGAGATCGAAGTGCGCCATCTGCCAAAGGGCGGCGCCGCAAAGGCCGATGCCGAGGACGAGCACGCGCCGCGGTCCGATCAGGTTGATCAGATAGGGCACGAGCAGGAACGCGATCAGCGAGCCGATGCCCCTGGGCATGCTGACGTAGCCGCTCTGCAGCGCCGAATAGCCGAGCAGGCCCTGCATGAAGGTGGGCAGCAGGGCCGACGTGGAGAACAGCAGCGCGCCGACGAATATCCCGAAGATGGTGCAGGCGACGAAGTTGCGGTCCTTGGCGAGGTCGCGGTGGAAGAACGGGTTGGCCGAGGTCATCGACTGCAGGATGAACACATAGAAGCCGACCATGGCGATGACCGCATAGGTCCAGATCTCGGCGGAATCGAACCAGTCCTGGCCGGGCCCGCGATCCATCATCAGCTGGAAGGCGCCGACGAAGGCCACCAGCGCCCCGAAGCCCAGGAAGTCGAACGGCCGCTGCTGGCCGCCACGGTCGCGCGACATGAAGGTGGAGAGCCCGGTGAACGCCAGGATTCCCACCGGCAGGTTGATGTAGAAGCACCAGCGCCAGGAGAAGCTCTCGGTCAGCCAGCCGCCGAGCGCGGGCCCCAGGATCGGCCCCATGATCACCGCGGCGCTCCACACGCTCATCACCTGCGGGATCAGCCGCATGGGGAACAGGTCCAGCATCACGGTCTGGGAGAGCGGCATCAGCGAGGCGCCGGCGATGCCCTGGATGAAGCGGAACAGCACCATCTCGGGCAGGTTTGTGGCGATGCCGCAGGCCATCGAGGCCAGGGTGAAGGCGGCGATCGAGCCGAGCAGCATCGGCTTGCGGCCGATCTTCAGGCTCAGCCATCCCGCCAGCGGCGTCATGATGGCGGCGGCGATGATGTAGGAGGTCAGCGCCCAGGTGATCTGGTCCTGCGACGCGCCCAGGCTGCCGCGCATGTGCGGCAGGGCGACGTTGACGATGGTCGAATCCAGGGTGTTCATCAAGGTGGCCAGCATCAGGGCCGCCGTGATCGGCACGCGGTTGGCGATGTCCGCCGCTGAAGCCATGATCGACCGGGCGCCCGGACCGCCTGCGCGGACCCGTGGCGCCCCTCCCGCAATTCGTG
This sequence comes from Caulobacteraceae bacterium, assembly GCA_035532115.1. GTDB lineage: Bacteria > Pseudomonadota > Alphaproteobacteria > Caulobacterales > Caulobacteraceae > Acaudatibacter. The sequence continues at coordinate 82,520 of DATKRO010000088.1, forward strand.
GTGGCTCGGACCATGTAGCGCCAATCCGCCGCGCTCAAGCGCGAAACCGCCGCAGCGCCGCCCGACCGCCGGGCCTCAGCTCCGGGTCGAGGGTCCTCGCCAGCAGCTTTCGCGCCCGGTAGACGCGCGTCTCGACGGTCTTGGCCGAGACTCCGAGGATGGCCGCCGCCTCAAGCTGCGAGAGGCCCTCGAACGCGGTCAGCAGCAAAGCCTCCTTCAGCCCCGGCGGCAGGGCGGCGATGCCGGCGTCGAGGCGCGCCATCGCCTCCCGCTCGATCAGGCGCTCGTCCGCGGGCGCGGCGGGGTCGGCCGGCTCCGAAGCGGGACCGCCCTCGTGCAGGGCGCCGGCGCCGAACACCGGCCGCCGCAGCCTGGTCCTGCGCTGGCGGTCGCGCGCCTTGTTGAGGGCGATGACCCGCAGCCAGGCCAGGAACGGCCGGCCGGGATCGTAGCGCCGCAGCGCCGACCAGGCGGCGATGAAGGCCTCCTGGGTCGCCTCGTAGGCCTCGTCCGCATCGCCTGTGTAGCGGCGAAGCAGGCGATAGAGCGGCTCCTTGTGGCGGCGCACCAGCTCGGCGAAGGCCCGCTCGTCCCCGCCCGCGGCGCGGCGCGCGAGCTGCGCATCCGGCTCGGCCCCGCCGCCGGTCACGGCCCTGCGGCGGTGAGCGCCTTGACCACCGCGCCATCGAACCGCACCGCCTGGGCGGGCGTCAGCGCGGCGCGCATGGCGATGACGTGCGCCATGGTGGCGCGCTGCAGCGCATCGCTGGCGGCAAGGAAGCGGCCGATGGCGGCCTGAACCTGGGGCGTGTAGGCGTGCGAGGCCTGATAGGCTGCGGCCAGATCCGCGTTGGCCGCGCGCATCTGCGCCTCCAGCGAGCGGCGCTGGACGGCGAAGCCGCGCTCCAGGATGTCGATCCGCTGGCGCTGCTCCCGCGTCAGCCGCAGCTGCTGGTGCACCATCTCGTTCAGCGAGGGCGCCTGGGGCGCGCGCGCCTGCACGTACCAGACCCCGCCCCAGACGCCGAGCGCGCCGGCCAGCGCCGAGAGCAGCAGCGTCAGCACGATGCCGCGGACGAGGGTCATCCGCGCCCTTCCAGCAGCGTCGAAGGCGACAGAGCCTGGGCGAGCGAAAAGACGCTGGCGTGGGGGGCCGGCGGTGGGGCCAGGCTCGCGCCGGCGGCCAGCCCGGCCGCCATCGCCACGCCCACCGACGCAACGCCGACCTGGGTCAGGGTGGCGGCGAGGCGCGCTTGCGCCCGCCGGCGGCCGATGCCGATCTCGACCTCGGCCTCGAGCCGGTGCAGCGGACGATCCGCGGGCGCCGCCGCCAGCCTTTCGATCAGTCGGTCCAGGTGTTCGCCCATGAAGAGATCCTCCAGATCCACGTGAGTATACGCATCGCGCCGGCGCCGTCCCGCGATGCGCGACGGGAGGGCTTTCGGGAGCGCGCGCGTATTCCTGGGTGGGGGCGTTGCCGATGAACTCTCGAACCAGCCGCCGAGCGGCCCGCGACGATCTGGCGACGCGCGACGAGTCTACCGACGAGCGCGCCGCCCTGGCGCTCATGCTCGCCGTGCAGTTCCTGGCCGTGGCCTGGATCGTCGTCAACCAGTTCCGCGACCACCTGGGGCTGGACGCCGGCGCGAGGAGCGGTCTGGTCGCCAAGGGATACATCGGCGCGGGCCTCTTCTTCGTCGCCGGCGGCTTTCTCCTGGCCGCCTGCCGTGGCGCCAGGCCGCTGAGCGGCCGCTTTGGCGGCGTGCTCTGGCGGCGGCTGGCGTTCCTCTATCCGCTCCACCTGATCGTGCTGGGCGCCATGGCGGCGGCGCTGCTCATGGCGCCGGTCGTCGGCGACCCCCTCCACCGCGCCAGCTTCGCGCCGGGCGACCTTCCGGCCAATCTCCTGCTGGTCCAGGCGTGGGGCGCGGTGCGCACCGACAGCTGGAACTTTCCCTCGTGGCTGATCTCGGCGGACTGGTTCTCCTACGTCGCCTATCCGGCCACGGGGCGTGGTTCGCGTTCAGGGTGCTTCGGCGCGGCGCCTACGCGGTCGCCGCCGCGATGGCGCTCTTCGTCGCCATGTTCCTGCTCGCCGCCGGGCAGGGTGTCCTCTTCACCGACATGACCACGCGCATCGGCGCGCTTCAGACCGTGCCGGCCGTGCTCCTGGGGACGGCGCTGTGGCGGCTGCACGGCGAGCTGCGGCTCCCGCCGTCCGCCGGCGCGCTGATCGGGGCTCTCGCTCTGGCCTGGATCGTCGCGGCGTCGGCGTGGCGCCTCTCCGATCTGGCGATCTGGCCGGCCTTCGGGCCGCTCGTCCTCGGACTGGCCGCGGCGGCGGCTTCGAAGCGGCTGTCCCGGGCCGCAAGAGGCTTCGCCGCTCTCGGCCGCCTCGCGATCGCCATGCAGCTCGTCTACCTTCCGGTCGACATCGTCTACTTCCGCGCCGCGCATCTGTTGCTCGGCGAGCCCCGCGGCTGGGTGGCCTGGCTGGCCCTCCTCGGCGTCTTCCCGGTGATCCTGCTGGCCGCCGCCGCAGCGCACCGTTTCGTCCAGCGCCCGCTCGCGGCCTGGGCGGACCGGCGCCTCGGCCCCGGCGCACCTCTGCTTCAGCCGGACTAGCGGCCGGTGCGCCGCCTCATTTCGCTCGGATCGAGGTCAGGGTGGTCGAGCCGCCCATCTGCATCAGCCTGAAGGCGACCTTTTCGCCGACGTGGACGTCCCGGAGCACGGAGGGCGGCTGCGCCTTGAAGGTCATGGTCATGGCGGGCCATTTCAGCGCCGCGATCGGGCCATGCTGGATGGTGACGGTTCCGGCCCCGGCGTCGAGCGCCTTGACCACGCCGGCGCCGTCGGCGCTCACCATCGCGCCGTCGGTCATGGCGCCCGGCATCGCGCCCGTGCTGCCGGAGCCGCCCTGTGCGAGGGCGGGAGACGCGGCCGCCAGAACCATCGCCGTCAAGAGCGCACATTTCATTGCATCGTCTCCTCTCATTGCATTGTCTCCTCGGGCTCTCCCGTCGCCAGCCGACGCAGCCGGTCCGGCGCTGTGGCGGCGCGCCCCTCCGCCTCAAGCCGCGGCGGTCGTGGGCGGCGGCGTCGCTTCGGGATGCCGTCTCAGATATCGCAGGTGAAGCCGGACCATCAGATAGTAGACCACGGGCGTGGCGATCAGCGACAGCGGCACGGAGAAGCACAGGGCGCCGATCACGGCGACTCCCAGCGGCTGCAGCATCTGGGAGCCCGCGCCGGCGCCGTAGGCCAGCGGCAGCATGCCGAGCGCGGCGGCCAGCGAAGTCATCAGCACCGGCCGCAGCCTGCGCCTGCCCGCCTGCACCAGGGCCTCGACCAGCTCGACGCCTTCGCCGTACAGCCGCCGGGCGTAATCGAGCACCAGGATGCCGTTCTTCGCCACGATGCCCACGCCGATGATCGCGCCGAGGTAGGAGACGATGTTCAAGGTGATCCCCCCGACCCACAGCCCGAGCAGCGCCCCGAGCAGCGAGAGAACGGCGCCGAAGATGATCGCGGTCGGTTCGTAGAACGAGCGGAATTCCACCACCAGCACCGTGAACACCAGCAGGATCGCGGCGAGCAGAACGAACAGCAGGTTGTCGAACGATTCCTGCTGGAGCTGGTAGAGCCCGCCATATTGCACTGCGCCGGCCGGCAGCCATTTGTCGTGGCTCAGGGTGGCCCGGATCTCGCGCATGGCCGTGCCCAGATCGACCCCTTCCAGCCGCGCCGACACGATGTCGTACTGGCGCAGATTATCGCGGTTCAACTCCAGCTCGTTGGGCCGCTCCTCGATGGAGGCCACCTGTTCGAGCCGCACGGTTGCGCCGGCAGGCGTGCGCAGCGGCAGGTTCCGCAGCGTGGCGATCTGATCGACGCTGCCCGGCTCGGCCAGCACGCGGATGTTGACGATGCGGTCGCCGCGCAGCACGTAGGACGAGGCGCCGCCGAGCAGGGCGTTGTTGACGGCGGCGGCGATCGCCTGTGTCGTGAGGCCGAAGCGTTCGGCCTCGGCGCGGCGCACGCGCAGGTCGATCGCCGGCCCGCTCACGGTGAGGCCGTCGAAGGTGTCCACGACGTGAGGGATCGTCCTGATCTGCGCTTCGACCCGCGGTGCGGTCCTCTTCAGCCAGGCGATGTCCGGTGAGTAGAGTTTGATTTCCACCGGATAGGGGGCGAGCTGGAGGTCTCCGACCAGATCGCTCAGGAACCCCTTGATGTCCCAGCGCACCATCGGAAAGCGCGGGTCGAGCTGGTGGCGTATCGCGGCCATGACCTCGTCGGTGGTGTGCTTGCGGTCGGCCTTGAGCTTGATCAGATAGCTGCCTACGTAGGGCTCGGAGAGGAACGGCCCGAGCTGCGTCCCGAGACGGCGCGAATAGCTCTGCACATCGGGGTTGGCGCTGATGATCTTCTCGGCGCCGTCGAGTTCGCGCGAGGTCTCGGCGAGGCTGGTGCCCGGCAGGGCGGTGAAGTCGATGTTGAATCCGCCCTCGTCGAAGTCCGGCAGGAATCCCGTCTGCAGTTGCCCTGACACGAGCACGATGCCCGCCACCACCAGGGCGCAGGCGAGCAGGACCATCCAGACGTGACGGAACGCCCAGCGTGCGGCGCCCTCGTAGCCGCGCACGACGCGCCTCAGGATGAATCCTCCCTCCTCGCCGCCAACGCGCCCGCGGATCAACCATGACGCGAGGGATGGAGTCAGGGTGAGCGCGAGGAGCAGCGACACCAGCAGCGCCACCACCATCGAAAGCCCGAGGGCGCGGAAGAACACGCCGGCGAGCCCGGTCAGGAAGACCAGGGGCAGGAACACCACCACCGGCGTCAGGGTCGAGCCGACCAGCGCGGTCAGGATCTCGCCCATCGCCTCCTGGATGCCCTGGAGCCGCGGGCGGCCCACGGCGATGCGATGACACATCGCCTCCACCACGATGATGGCGTTGTCGATGATCAGCCCGATCGAGGCCGCGATGCCGCCCAGCGACATCATGTTGAAGCTCATCCCGGCGAGCTTCATCGCCACGAAGGTGATCAGCACCGAAATCGGAATCGTGACGATCGCCGTCCAGACGCTGCCCCAATTCTTGAGGAACAGGTACAGAATCACGATGGACAGTAACAATCCGAACGCCACTGCATCCCATACGTTATTTATGGAGTCTCGGACGAAGGAAGATTGATCATAGAAGAAGGTGAGATGCATGTCCGGGGGCAGTTCCCGGCGCAGCTGCTGCAACGACGTCTGGAGCGCCGAGGCGATCGCCGGGGTGCTGGCGTTGGCGTGGCTCTCGATGTCGAACAGCACGGCCTTGCGTCCCTGGGCCGTGACATTCACATAGGTGGGCGCGGGACCGCGAACGATGCGAGCCACGTCCTGGACGCGGATCGGATGTCCGCCGCGAACCTGGATGACGACGTTGCCGATGTCGGCCGCGGAAACCACCCGCCCATCCACGGTCGCCAGGTAGAGGCGGTAGTTCTCGGCCAGGAAGCCGGCCGAGGCGACCATGTTGTTCTTCTCGAGCGCCGCGGTCACGTCCTGGAGGCTCAATTGCGCGGCCTGCAGTTTCTGCAGATCGACCACCACGTGGTATTCCGGCACGAGGCCGCCGATGACTTCGACGCGGGAGACTCCGGGGATCTGCAGAAACAGCGGCTTGATGGTGTAGGTGGCTGTGTTCCACAGATCCATCTGGTCGTGATCGTTCGCGGTCAGACTGATGCCGATGATCGGATAGCTCTGAGAGAACCCTACCCGCTCTACGTTGGTGGCCGCCGTCGGGGGCAGCTCGTCCCTGATCTCCGAGAGCCGCCCGAGCACATCGAGTTCCGCCTGGTGCATGTCCGTGCCCCAGGGATACTGGACGTTGACGATGGCCGAGCCGCGCGTGGTCCTCGAGACCACCGAGCGCACGCCTGGGTTGCTCTTCAGGGCCTCCTCGATGGGCCGCGTGATCGTGGCCATCATCTGGTTGGCGGGCATGATGCCATTGCTCACCCCGACCACGATGCGCGGGAACGCCGTGGCCGGGAACACCGACGAGGGGATTCCCAGCGCCGCGAAGACGCCCGCAAGGCAGAGCGCCGCGGCAATGAATGCAATCGCCAGGGCGTGTCGGGTCGCGAACCTGCCCACACCCGACGATGACGCGTTGCTCATGGCGTCCCGGAGGGCTGATCATCCTCCGTCCCGGCAGGATCTTCCGATGCCTTGACGACATGGATCCTGGTTCGCGCCGGGAGCCCGTAGGCGCCGACGGTCACGACCGGGGCGCCCGCCGCGAGTCCCGGGCCGGCCACCTCCACCCAGCCGCCTTCGCGCAGGCCGGTTTGCACCGGCGTCCGGATCGCCTCGTCGCCGCGCACGAGGGAAAGGACGCTGTGGCCATCGACGTCGGTCACCACGCTCTGGCTGGGCGCAGCGAGGGCGTTGGCGTGCGTCGCCGTGCCGATGCGCAGATCGACATACTGACCCGGCCGCAGGCCGCTGTTCGCCGGCAGGCTCGCCCAGGCCCTCACCGCCCCGTCGCTCGCGTCCACGGTGGGGCTGATGTAGGCGAGCCGCGTCGTGATCGGCGAGGCGCCGAGCAGCTGCACGCTCTGGCCGACCCTGAGTTCGGCGGACTGCGTCTCGGGAATGTCGGTCTGCACCACCAGCCGGCGCAGGTCCGTCACCTCCGCCAGCACCGTGCTGGTGCTCACCGCCGCGCCGGGGCGGACGTTGACCTGCACGACGGCGCCGGACACCGGCGCGACGACGCGCAGAAGCGCGAGCTGCGCCTTGGCGCTCTGCAAAGCCTTCAGCGAGGTGTTGTGCTCTGCATAGAGTTCCTGCTGGCGGGCGGCCTCCCGCCCCGCAAAGGCTTCGGTCGTCGTATCTGAATCCAATTCCATCATCAGTTGTCCGCGCACGACTTGTTGGCCCTCGGCGGCCAGCACCTTGGTGACGACGCCGTTCACCGGGGCGGCGATCGTCGCCGCGGCGGCGGCGCGTCCCGGCGTCGCCGGGGCCGGCGCCACCTCGCCATATCCGGTCACGTACCGATGCAGCGTCATGCGCTCGAGCGCGCCGACCTGGACGCTGACGACGGAGGGCGCGGGCGCCGCGTCCTCGTCCGCCGCCGGATCGGCGCCGCGCATCCTGACGAGCGCGTAGCCGAAGACGGCCGCGCCCAATAGGATGACGAGGCCGGCGATGACGATGACTCTGGTTTTCATTGGCTGGCTCGCGATGGCTCGTCCTGCGCGGCGCGCAGCGCCGACGGCGACAGGGTGAGCGGGCTTTGCACGGCATCCTCCAAGAGGCCCAGCGCCTGCTGCGCCTGATTGTGGGCGAGGAGCTGATCCTGCACGCCGGCGTCGAAGGCGACCTCGGCGTTCGCCAGGTCCAGCGGCTGCAACTCTCCGGCCCTTACCTGCGAGCGAACCGCGCCCAGCCGCCGTTCGAGGTCGGCCAGCAGCGACGTCGCCGTGGCCACCCGCGTCAGGGCGGACCGGTACGCCGCGAGCGCAGCGTCGATCTGGCCGATGGCCGTGGTCTGCACGGTCAGGAAGTGCGCGGCCGCCAGCCGGCGCTGCGCCCTCGCTTCGGCGATGGGGCCCTGATTGTGGTTGAGGACGGGGAGGGTCAGGGTCAGGCCGAGCTGCCACTCGCGGTCGCCGGCCAGCTGGGAGTTCCACGCAAAGCCCGGGCCTAGATTGATGTCCGGCCATTGGCGCGCGATCTGCAGCTGCAGCGCCGCCTGGCTGGCGGCGTACCGGTCGAGCGCGCCGCGCACGTCGGCTAGATCCAGCAGGGCCTGTTGGCGAACCTGCGGCTGAACGAGCTGCTGCGGCAGCGCCTCGACGTCGGCGAACGAGAGCTTCACCCCGGTGAGCGCGCGCGACGGCACGCCGAGCGCGCCGGCAAGCTGCACCCGCGCCTGCCCGACCTGGCCTTCGGCGGCCTGCCGCGCCAGCGTCGTTGCGTCCAGCGCGACGCGCGCCTGAGCCACCTCGAAGCTGGAGACGCTCCCCGCGCGGAACTGGCCTTCGAGCAGGCCGGCGACGCGCCCCTGCGCCAGTTCCTTGTCGGCAAGCAGCGACTCGGCTCGCTCCGCCGCGTCGAGATCGAGCAGCGCCGCGCGCAGGCGGCTGCGCACCTGCCAGACGGTCCCGACGAGGTCCCAGCGCGCCGCCTCGGCGAGGCGCCGAGCCTGGGGGATGCGATAGCCGCGCTTGCCGGCGGTCTCGATGGGCCACGCCACCGTGACCGGCACGAGCCACGGACTGGGGATGTTCGGGATGCCGCTCTCGTATCCCGGAGTCACGGAAATCGAAGGGTTCGGGCGCTGCGCCGCGGTGATCTGCGCCGCCTGGGCCGCAAGCAGTTCCACGCGCGCTTCGGCCAGCGCCGGTTGATAGTAGAACGCAGCCAGGGTGAGCGCCTTGAGACCCCAGCGCTCGCCCGTCGCCGGCGCGGCGACGTGGTTGGCGGCCAGGAACGCGCGCAGGCCTGGATCGGACAGCGAGCGTTCGTCGAAGCTCACGATCGACTTCCGCGGCGAGATCGGCTCGGGCTGAAAATGCGCACAGCCGGAGGCAAGCCCAGCCAGGGCGAAGAGGACGAACAAACGGTGGCGGCTGCCAGCCGGCTTGAACATGCCTTGCGGTCTCTTCCAGGCCGCGAACGCCGCCCTACGAAATCATAGTACGCACCAGCTCCGGCTTTCCCTCTGCGGCGGCGCCACGGCGGTTGCCATCCGACGCCGTGGATGCATGAGGATGGGCGACATGAAGCCTTCCCCCCAGTCTTCGCGCCGCCGCTTCGTCCAGGGGCTGGCGCTGGCCGGCGGGGCCGCCGTGATCGGCCGCCCTGCCTGGAGCCGCGCCGGCGGGACCGCCCAGGGACCGGGCGTGCTCAGCGGCGACCGATTCGATCTCACCATCGGGGCCACGCCGATCAACATCACCGGCGCTCCGCGCATCGCCACCGCCGTCAACGGCTCGGTCCCGGCGCCGACGCTGCGGTTTCGCGAGGGCGATACGGCCACCATCAACGTCACCAACCGGCTGCGCCAGCCGACCTCGATCCACTGGCACGGCTTTCGGTTGCCCAACGACATGGACGGGGTCCCGGGCCTGACCTTTCCGGGGATCATGCCCGGCGAGACCTTCACCTACCGATTCCCTATCGTGCAGGGCGGCACCTACTGGTTTCACAGCCACTCCGGCATGCAGGAACAGACCGGGCTCTACGGCCCCGCCATCCTGACGCCGACCGAGAAGGAGCCCTACGCCTACGACCGCGAATACGTCGTGGTCCTCTCCGACTGGACCGACGAGGACCCGATGCAGGTGCTCGCCAATCTCAAGCAGGATAGCGAGTACTACAACTTCCATCGCCTCACCTTGGGCGACTTCATCAAGGAGGCGCGCGCCAAGGGCCTCGGCGCCACCTGGAACGAGTGGTCGGCCTGGGCCGCGATGCGCATGGACCGCACCGACATCATGGACGTGACCGGGGCGACCTACACCTTCCTCGTCAACGGCCAGCCGCCGGCCGCCAACTGGACCGCCCTCTTCCGCGCCGGCGAGCGGGTGCGGCTGCGGTTCGTCAATTCCTCGTCGATGACCACCTTCGACGTGATGATCCCCGGCCTGGCGCTGACCGTGGTCGCCGCCGACGGCAGCGACGTCGCCCCGATCGCCGTCGAGGAGTTCCGCATCGGCGTCGCCGAGACCTACGACGTCATCGTCGAGCCGGGCGAGCGCGCCTACGCCATCTTCGCCCAGGCCGAGGACCGCTCGGGCTATGCCCGCGGCACGCTCGCGCCCCGGCCGGGCATGATCGCCGCCGTGCCGCCCATGGACCCGCGACCGCTGCGGACCATGACCGACATGGGCATGGGCGGCATGCAGGGCATGGCGGGCATGGACATGTCGGGTGGCGGCGGCTCGGCCCAGGGCGGCGGCATGGCCGGGATGGCGGGAATGGCCGGCATGACCATGGCCGGCGCCGCGCCGGCGCCCGCGCCGATCGTGGTCAATGCCGACGGCGTCGATCCCAGGACCTTGAAGGGCGACCCGTCCGTCGACAACGTCGCCATGGTCACCCGCAACCGCCTCTCAGAGCCCGGCGACGGACTGGACGGCAACGGCCGCAAGGTGCTGGTCTACACCGATCTGCGCGCCCTGAAGCCCGATCCGGACACCCGACCGCCCGACCGCGAGATCCAGTTCCACCTCACCGGCAACATGGAGCGGTTCGTCTGGGGCTTCGACGGGCTGAAGTTCTCTGAGGCCCACGCCGTCCTCGTCAGGCTGGGCGAGCGGGTGCGCTTCACGCTCATCAACGACACCATGATGGAGCACCCGATGCACCTGCACGGCTTCCTGTTCTCGCTGGAGAACGGCCAGGCCGGCGCCCTGCCCCTGAAGCACACGGTCAACGTCAAGCCGGCCGAGAAGCTGAGCTTCGTCTACACCGCCGACACGCCCGGCCGCTGGGCCTTCCACTGCCACCTGCTCTATCACATGGAAGCGGGCATGTTCCGCACCATTCTGGTCGCATGAGAGCGCCTGGCCCCCTAGGCGGCGCGATCGCGGCGATGCTCGCGAGCGCCGCCGCCCATGCCCAGACCGTCGCCGCGCCGACGGCCGCATCGGCCAGCCCCGCCCCCTACGGCTCGCCGGTGAACGACGAGCAGGTCTGGGCGCATCTCGTCGTCGATCAGCTCGAGGCGCGCATCGCCCGCGGCGACACCGGCCTGCGCTGGCAGGCGCAGGCCTGGGCCGGCCCGGACGAGTGGCGCATCTGGCTGAAGAGCGAGGGCGAGGCGACGCGCCACGGCGTCGAGGACGGCCAGCAGGAGGCCTATTTCAGCAAGCCGGTCTCCACCTACTGGGACGTTCAGGCAGGCGGCCGCTACGATCTGGATTCCCGGCCCGGCCGCGCCTGGGCGGCGATCGGGGTGGAGGGTCTGGCGCCCCGGTTCTTCAACGTCGACGCCACCGCCTACGCCGGCCAGAAGGGGCTGGCCGGCAAGCTCGAGGTCTCCTACGACCAGCTGATCACCAATCGGCTGGTGCTGCAGCCGAAGGCCGAACTCAATCTCTACGGCCAGAACGATCCCGCCCGCCTCGTCGGCGCCGGCGTCTCCGATCTCGATGCGGGCCTGAGGCTCCGCTACGAAATCACCCGCAAGTTCGCGCCCTACGTCGGCGTCACCTGGGAACAGGGCTTCGGCCGCACCGCCGACCTGATGCGCCGCGCCGGCCGCGGCGCCGGCGCGGTGCGCTTCACCGTCGGCCTTGCGACCTGGATGTGAGGTCGAGGGTCGGCGCCAGCGAGACCGCCACGCGGCGGCCGCGCTCGTCGCGGCGGCAGGCGACTTCGGCGCCCAGGGGATCCTCGGCGATCATCTTGCGCACCAGCGCCTCGTCGTCGGGATCGGTAGCGGCGGCGAAGCGCTCGCCGGCGGCGGTGCGGCAGACGAGCACGCCCTGCGGCGCCGCGCGGCTGTAGTCGACGGTGTAGGTCTCCACCCTTCCTTGCGCCGCCGCGTCGGGCGCGAGCGCCGGGGCGGGCCAGGCGTCGATCTCGGCCTGCAGGCCGGCGCTGTCGAAGCCGCGCCAGTCGCTCGGCCGCGTCGAATAGACGCCGACGGAATATTTCGACAGGAAGCCGCCGTTGGCGCCGACGAAGCCGTGCGCGCCCGGCCTTGCGCGCAAGGCACGCGTCATCGCGGCGATGGCGTGCATGGAATAGTTGTTGCCGGCGCCGCCGAAGAACGGCAGCCCGCCGGTGAGCGTCAGCGGCCGGCCGTCGTCGGGCGCGATGCCGAGCCCGTCGCGGACGGCGAAGACGGCGATGGGAAAGCAGCTGTAGAGGTCGAGGCAGGCGAGGTCGGCGAGACCGACGCCGGCGATCTCCAGGGCGCGCCGGCTTGCGAACACGGCGGCCGGATAGGCGCCGAGGTCGGCCCGCTGCATCGGCAGCCGTTCGGCGACGTCGGCGCCGCCGTGCAGATAGACCAGGCGATCCTCGCTGACCCCGAGGGCGCGCGCCCGCCCGGCCGAGGCGATCAGCACCGCCGCGCCCTGGTTGGCCTGGTCGCGCGCCACCACCCGGCGCGGAAACGGATCGGCGACCAGGCGGTTGCGGGGCGTGACCTCGGCGAGGTCCGCCGCCGCGAGCGCCTCGGGCGCCATGGCGTGCGGGTTCTGCGCGGCGACGCGGGTGAAGGGGGCGAAGAGTTCGCCCATGGCCAGCGCATAGTCGCGGCGCGACAGCCCCAGCCTGGCGCGGCGGGCGTTCTCGAACAGCGCATAGACCTGGATCGGCGTGCGCGCCCCGGCCTGGGCGATCTCCACCGAGTTCATCGGCGCGGCGCCGAAGCCGCGGTCCTCCAGCTCGCCGTCCTGGGTGTCGCTCCAGTCGCGCGTCTCGCCCCGGGCGGTCAGCGCCCGCACCGTGGAGATCGCCTCGGCGCCGCAGATCAGCGCCAGGCCCAGCTCGCCGCGGCCGATCTGCTGGCTCAGCTCGTTGACGAGGTGCTGCGGCCCCTGCCCGCCCACCACCTCCAGGATCGCCCGGGCCGGGTCCGCGCCGATGCGCCGCGCCACCGAGCGGGGGAAGTTGTTCGACCGGCCGAACGGCGCCACCGCATTCGGCCCCGAGATCTCGAACTGGCGGATGGCCGCGACCACCTCGATCGCCGGGGCGAGCGCGCCCGTCGGGCCGGCGTCCTGCAGCGCCGCCCGCGCCGCAGCCGCCGCCAGGGCCACCGGCGACAGCGCGGCGTAGCCCGCGGAGTCGATCCGCTCCGAGGCCTCGCCGACCCCGATGATCACCGGTCTCAGATCGTCCAGGATGGCGCTTCCTCCAATATCCGCAAGATCCGGCTTTGTGTGGCCGGGCTGACGGAGCGGAACTCAAGCCATGCGCCGCCTACGGAGCACGGCCCCGAGTCAACGAGACGCTGATCTTCGCCGTCACCCCGGCCAAGCGAAGCGCGAGCCGGGGCCGGACGCGCCGCAGCCGAGCTGGAAGTCGTCCTGGAAGCGGCGGCCCCGGCCCCGGATCGCCCTTTCAGGCCGTCCGGGGAGACGGCGATGGTTTCCTCTCGCCATCCGACCGCATCGTCATGCGCCGTCCACGGCGTCGGCGGGGTTTTCTGCGGCCGCGCCTCTGGTATGAGCGTGGAGCGGAGAGGAAGCATGGCGAGGCTGACGGCCGAGGATCGAACCGCGCTCACCGACGCGCTGCGCCGCCTGCTGGCCGAGCACGGCGGCGAGGCGCAGGTGCGCCAGGCGATGCAGACCGGGCGCGGCTACGATCCTGACCTCTGGCGCCGGCTCGCCGAGATGGGGGTCGTCGGGCTGATCGCGCCGGAGGCCTGCGGCGGCGCGGGGCTCGGGCCGGTGGAGCTGGAGCTGGTGATGGAGGAGGCCGGCGCTGCGCTGCTGTGCTCGCCGCTGATCTCCTCGGGGGTGCTGGCGCCGGCGCTCTTGCAGGCGCTGGGCGACGAGGAGGCGTGTCTGCGGCTGCTGCCGGGCATCGCCGGCGGCGCGACCATCGCCACCGTGGCCCTGACCGGGCCGGCCGGCGGCTGGACCGAGGCCGACCTCGCGCTCGAGGCGGCCAGCGATGGCGCCGGCTGGACCCTCACGGGCGAAGCCTCGTTCGTCACCGAGGGCCAGGGCGCCGACGTGCTGCTGGCGGTGGCGCGCACCCGCGAGGGCGCGGCGGTGTTCGAGGTGGACCCGCGCGGCGGCGGCGTCGAGGTGAAGGCGCTGCCCACCTTCGACCCTACCTTGCGCCTCGCCAGCATGGCGTTTTGCGAGGCCCCCGCCCGCGCCCTCGCCGGCGCCCGTCCGGCCTGGGACGCGGTCGAGGCGGCCATGGACCTGGCGCGGCTGGCCCTCGCCGGCGAAGCGGCGGGCGGCGCCCGGCGCGTGCTGGACGCCACCGTCGACTACGCCAGGCAGCGCATCCAGTTCGGCCGCCCGATCGGCAGCTTCCAGGCGATCAAGCACATGGCGGCCGACATGCTGCTGGAGACCGAATCGGCCATCTCGGCGGCGCGCCACGCGGCCCGCGCCCTCGCCGAGGACGACGCCGGCGCCGGCGCGGCGGTGAGTCTGGCGTCCTTCGCCTGCGCCGACGCCTTCGTCGGCGCCGCGGCCGCCAGCATCCAGATGCACGGCGGCATCGCCTTCACCTGGGCGCACCCGGCCCACCTCTATCTGCGCCGCGCCCGCGCCGACGCCCAGCTCTTCGGCGCGCCCTCGTTCCACCGCGAGCGCTATCTCGCCCAGCTCGGAGGCTGACCATGGCGCACACGTCTGACGCGGCGAGCGAGGCCCCGGACGACGAGGCCCTGCGCCGCGAAGTCCAGGGCTGGCTCGCCGCCAACTGGGATCCGAAGCGCCGTGCCGCCGCCGCGGGCGGCGCAGGCTGGACCACCAGCCCGGAGCATCGCGCCTGGCTCGCCAAGGTGGTCGAGGCGCGCTGGGCGGCGCCGCGCTGGCCGCTCGAATGGTTCGGGCGCGCCCTGGGCGACGCGCAGGCCCGCATCGTCGAGCGCGCCTTCGCCGCCGTCGGCGCGCCGGGCAGCGGCCAGGACCGCACCAACCTCTGGGCCAACACGGCGCTGGCCCACGCCACCGCCTCGTTCAAGGCCAGGATCGTGCCGGCGCTGCTGCGGGGCGAGGTCGCCATGTGCCTGCTCTATTCCGAGCCCGGCGCCGGTTCGGACCTCGCCGGCGTGCGCACCCGCGCCGAGCGCGCGGGCGACCACTTCGTCGTCAACGGCCAGAAGGTCTGGACCTCGGGCGCGGCCACCGCCGACTATGGCATGCTGATCGCCCGCACCGACTGGGACGCCCCCAAGCACCGCGGCATCAGCTTCTTCTTCCTGCCGATGAAGCAGCCGGGGGTCGAGGTGCGGCCGCTGCGCCAGATCACCGGCGAGTCCCACTTCAACGAAGTGTTCTTCACCGACGCCGTCGCGCCCGCCGAGAATCTGCTCGGTCCGCTGAACGGCGGCTGGGGCGTGCTGCAGACCGCGCTCGCCTACGAGCGCTCGGTGATGGGCGAGGGCGCGCGCGGCCCGCGCAGCGGGCTCGCCGAAAGCGCCGGCGAAGAGCCGCTGATCGCCCTGGCGCGCGAGGCCGGCCGGCTCGCGGACCCACTGATCCGCCAGGACATCGCCCGCGTCATCGGCTTCAAGCGCCTCAACGCCCTCAACGCCGCCAGGGCCAAGGCCGACCTCGCCCAGGGGACCTCGTCGCCGGTGATGTCGCTGGGCAAGCTGGCCATGAGCCGCATCCTGCATGAGGAGGCGCGCGTGCGCACCGCGATCCTCGGGCCCATGAGCCTCTTCGAAGGCCCCGACTATCCCAGGGCCGAGGACGCCAACTTCCTGACGCTCAACGCCTATTTCACCTCCATCGGCGGCGGCACCGACCAGATCCAGCGCAACATCATCGGCGAGCGGGTGCTGGGGCTGCCCAGGGAGCCGCAGGTCGATCGCGACGCGCCGTTCCGGCAGGTGCGGGGGAGCTAGCATGAACGGCAAGGTCATCGTCGTAACCGGCGGCTTCGGCGCGCTGGGACGCGCCGTCGCCGCGGCGGCGAGGAACGGCGGCGCGCGCATCGCGGTGATCGACAGGATCGAGGCCGGCGAGGCCGAGTTCGACCTGGCGCTCGGCGGGGTCGATCTCGCCGACGCCGGCGCGGCCGGGCGCGCGATGGATCACGTCGCCCAGCGCCTCGGCAGCCTCGACGGCCTCGCCAACCTCGCCGGCGGCTTTCGCTGGATCACCCTGGACGAGGGCGGCGCCGAGGCCTGGAGCGAACTCTACCGCATCAACGCGGTGACCGCGGCGACCGCGAGCCGCGCCGCCCTGCCGCACCTGAAGGCGCAGGGCGGCGCGATCGTCAGCGTCGCGGCCGCGGCCGCCGCCCGGGCGGCCGGCGGCATGGGACCCTACGCGGCCTCCAAGTCGGCGGTGCTGCGCCTCACCGAGAGCCTCGCCGAGGAGCTGAAGGACGCGGGCGTGCGCGTCAACGCCGTCTCGCCCACCATCATCGACACGCCCCAGAACCGCGCCGACATGCCCAAGGCCGACTTTTCCCGCTGGGTCCAGCCCGCCGCGCTCGCCGACGTCATCCTCTTCCTGCTCTCCGACGCCGCCCGCGCCGTCACCGGCGCCAACCTGCTGGTGGCGGGGCGGGTCTGAGCAGAGCCTGGCCACGAAAAGCGCGAATCCGGCCGTGGCCCGAACGCCCGAACACCGTCGCCGGCCTCGCCGCCAAAAAAGGCCGAACTGGAGAAGCTGCGGGACCAGCTCGCCGCCGACCTCGGCGCGATCACGGCCGACATAGATCACTTGGACGCCGCCATGCGGTTATTCGGCGAGCGCCAGGCCGGGGGGCGTTACGTGCGCCAGTTCCGCGCTCGCAGGGGCTCCGCGCGCCGCTTCGCGCTGGCGCCGCTCAGGGCGCTCCAGGGCCGATCACGTCGCGCGATCTCACCGAGCGTTGGTGCGCCAAACGGGGGTCTCTGAAAAACGGCGTTACTCCCGAGCCGGCGAGGAACGCGCCCATTTCACTTGACGTTAAGATCGGGGCGTACATATTGGTCCTATCAACTTCCTTCCCGCTGGACACGCCACCTCGGAGTGGCCTCTGGCTGGGTTATCTCCTTTATCACGCCGACCCATTATCCGGCCTCACACGTTGGATGATGGAGTCTCGGTATGGCCGCAGAGCCTCAAACAAAGCGAGCCGTCGCGTTCTTCGACGGCCAAAATCTCTACCACTCAGCCAAGGCCGCCTTCGGCTACACCTTCCCGAACTACGATCCCGTGGCGCTCGCCAATCTCGCATGCGCCAAGATGGGGTGGAACTGCGAAGGCGTCTACTTCTACACGGGCATTCCGGACGCCGCCGATAACGCGTTCTGGAATCACTTCTGGGTCGCCAAGGGCGCCCAGATGGGTCGGATGGGCGTGAAGGTCTACACGCGGTCGCTGCGCTACCGGAACAAGACGGTGAAGCTGCCGGACGGCACGTCGTTCTCGTTCCTCGATGGTGACGAGAAGGGCATCGACGTTCGCCCTCGACGTGATCCGGACGGCTCAGGAGCGCACCTACGACGTAGCGCTTCTGTTTTGCCGCGACCAAGACCTGTCGGAGGTGGCGGACGAGCTCCGGCTGATCTCCGGCCAGCAAAAGCGGTGGATCAAAATTGCGTCGGCCTATCCCTACAGCCCAGCGGTCAAGGGCGCCGTAGGCATCCAGCGCACCGACTGGGTGAGGATAGATCGGGCCGAATATGACCGTTGCATTGACCATCGCGACTACCGGCCTAAGCCCGCCGCCGCCAATAACCCGCCCATTGGCGGGAAACCGAGTGCGTCAGGGAAGCGGACGTAGCGGACAAGAACTGTTCGCCATTGGACACCCGCCGCCGATCCTCGCGCCACGCCATCTCGGGGGCGTAGGACGCGAGGCAGGGGCCGGCGATATGGTGTCGAGGCCGATTTCCGCGCGGCGGATGCGGCTGCAGAAATCTCGGCTCTGCCCAAGCGCTCGCCGTATCATTCCACGAACTCGGCAACGCGTTTGCGGCCTCTGCCGCGCCGACGATGCCGGCGACTCCGATCACGGCGGGCCAGTACGGAATCAGGTCCGCGATGATGGAGCCTTGGCGGACATCCTTGACGAAGATCGTCGCGTCGCAGACCAGCTTCACTGACGCTGCGGCGCCCCCTTAGCCTTGGGCGCAAATCGATCCGGGAGGGATCCAAGATGGCGGGACTGTGTGACGGACGGGTGGCGATCGTCACCGGCGGCGGACGCGGCATCGGGCGCGAGTACTGCCTGATGCTCGCCGCCGAGGGCGCGAAGGTGGTGGTCAACGATCTGGGCGGCTCGCGCGATGGGACCGGCGCCGACCAGGGTCCGGCCCACGAGGTGGTGGCCGAGATCAGGGCCGCCGGCGGCGAGGCGGTGGCCAACGGCGCCGACGTCTCCAACTGGGATCAGGCCAAGGGCATGATCGACGAGGCGGTGCGCTCGTTCGGCCGGCTCGACGTCCTGATCAACAACGCCGGCATCCTGCGCGACCGCATGCTGGTCAACATGACCGAGGCCGAGTGGGACGCGGTGATCCAGGTGCATCTGAAGGGCACCTTCGCCCCGGCCCACCACGCCGCCGCCTATTGGCGCGACGCCAGCAAGGCGAGCGGCCAGCCGGTCAATGCGCGGCTCATCAACACCTCGTCGGTCTCGGGCATCTACGGCAACATCGGCCAGACCAACTATGGCGCGGCCAAGATGGGCGTCGCCGCCTTCACCATCATCGCCGCGCGCGAGCTGCGCCGCTACGGCGTGACCGTCAACGCCATCGCGCCGGGCGCGCTGACGCGGCTCACCGAGGATCTCGGGGGCCCGGTGACCGAGGAGCGCCGCCGCTCAGGAGACCCGAAGTGGGTGGCCCCCATCGCGGTCTGGCTGGCCAGCGAGCACTCGGCCGCGGTGACGGGGCGGATGTTCGAGGCCTCTGGCGGCGTGCTCGCCATCGCCGAGGGCTGGCACCGCGGCCCGTCCGCCAGGCCGGTCCAGGACCCGGGCGAGATCGGCCCCATCGTCGCCGAGCTCATGGCCAAGGCCCGCAAGAACGCCGGCATGAACGGCCAGGATCTGGATTAGCCGCCCGAGCCACATCCTGCGCCGTCACCCCGGCCGGAGCGCGCAGCGCGGAGAGCCGGGGCCGGACGGGTCGACGCCGATACGACCTCCAGCTCGGCAGCGGCGCCTCCGGCCCCGGGTCTGCGCTCCGGCTTCGCCGAAGCTCCGCCCGGGTGACGCCGTGGCTTTGCCGTTGCGCATCGGCTCGCTACCGCCCGGTGAAGGTCGGCGGCCGCTTTTCCATGAAGGCCTTCATCCCCTCGGCGGCGTCCTGGCTGCGCAGCAGCGGCAGCAGCTGCAGGAAGACGTGGTGGACGTGATCGCCGAAGGTCTCGCTCAGCCCCATGCGCATCATCCGCTTGGACGCCTGCACCGCCAGCGGCGCGTTGGCGGCGATCTCGCGCGCCAGCGCCTGCGCCGCGGCCATCAGCTCGTCCTTGGGCACGGCGCGCGAGGCCAGGCCCAGCTCGACGCATTCGCGGGCGCCAAGGGTGCGGCCGGTGAAGATCAGCTCGGCGGCCTTGGACCAGCCCAGCAGCCGCGGCAGCAGCCAGGTGCCGCCGCTTTCGGGCACCACGCCGCGCCGGGTGAAGGCCGCCGCCATCTTGGCGTCCTCGGCCATGAGGCGCACGTCGCAGACGAGGGCGGTATCCATGCCGTAGCCGGCGGCCGAGCCGTTGAGGGCGCAGATCACCGGCTTGGTCATGTTGAAGAGCACGATCGGCGGCGCATTGCGCAGGTCGAGGTCGGCCGCGGCGCCGGCGCCGGCGGTGATGGCGCCGCCGCGCGGCCGCGTCGCCTCGGAGAGGTCGAGCCCCGCGCAGAAAGCGCGACCGGTTCCGGTCAGGATCACCACCCGGACCTCGGGGTCGGCATCGGCCTTCAGCAGCAGTTGCGAGAGCAGGCCCAGCATCGGCCCGGAAATGGTGTTCATCCGCTCGGGCCGGTTGAGCATGATGGTCGCCACCTGCCCGGCGAGGGCGTAGAGGACTTCGGGCTCCTCGGGGGCGGCCCCGGCGGCGGACGGGAAGGCGGACTGGACGGCGCTGGCCATATGGGCTCTCTTGGTTCGCGGGTTCGGCTCGCCGCAACGGGCCGGACAAAGCCGGCCGTTGTCAATCCCGGCCCGAGGTATAGGTTACCGGCGATAAGCCAGCATAGTCCGTCCCAGACGAGAGCGCCCATGACCGAGACCCGGAACGCCGAGACCCAGAGCGCCCAGAGCCAGAGCGCCAGGCCCCTGCCCGCCGCGCCATTCCTGAAGATCCCCGAGGAAGGCTCGCCGTATCTGGAGGGCTTCAGGTGCGCCAAGTGCGCCGAGGTCTTCCTGGCCGACCACCCCGCCTGCGCCGCCTGCCGCGCCCGCGGCTCGCTGAAGCCCTATCGTCTCGCCGACACCGGCAAGCTCTACAACTTCACCGTCGTGCACCGCAACTTCCCCGGCGTCGCGGTGCCGTTCATCTCCGCCATCGTCGATCTCGACGGCGGCGGCTCGGTGAAGGGCAATCTGGTGGACATCGTCCCCAGTCCCGAGGCGCTGAAGTTCGACATGCCCGTCAAGGTCGTCTACCGCGACGCCGGCAGGAAGGATAAGGACGGACATTCCTACCTCGCCTATTTCTTTACGCCCGCGGCCTGAAGGAGGCTCGTCATGACCGAAGTCTACGTCGTCGGAACCGACATGATCCGGTTCGGACGCTTCGCCGATCGCTCCGTGCCGGAGCTGGGCGCCCAGGCCGCGCTGATGGCCCTGGACGACGCCGGGCTCGGCATCGACGACATGCAGGCCCTCTATTGCGGCAATCTCGGCGAGGCCGGCGCCATGGTCGGCCAGCGGGTGCTGCGCGAGATCGGTCAGACCGGCATCCCGGTGGTCAACTGCGCCAACGCCTGCGCCACCGGCGCGACGGCGTTCCGCGAGGGCTACATGGCCATCAAGGCCGGCGTCTACGACGTGGTGCTGGCGGTCGGCGTCGAGCAGATGGGCAAGGGCCTCCTGGGCGGCGCCGGCGGCGGCAATGGCATCTCCACCGAGGGCCTGCTGGGCTCGGGCACCATGCCCTCGGTGTTCGCCCACGTCGGCATGGAGCACACCCGCAACTACGGCACCACCTTCGAGCAGTTCGCCAAGGTGTCGGTGAAGAACCACCACCATTCCACCTTGAACCCCAAGGCCATGTACCAGGTGGAGACGCCGCTGCAGGAGGTGATGGGCGCGGAGATGATCTCCTATCCCAACACCAAGCTGATGTGCTCGGTGAACGTCGATGGCTCGGCCGCCGCGGTGCTCGCCTCCGAGA
This sequence comes from Caulobacteraceae bacterium, assembly GCA_035532115.1. GTDB lineage: Bacteria > Pseudomonadota > Alphaproteobacteria > Caulobacterales > Caulobacteraceae > Acaudatibacter. The sequence continues at coordinate 103,523 of DATKRO010000088.1, forward strand.
GCGCGGCCAGGCGCCTTGGCCTGATGGGCCGGGCGGTGCGGGTGCGCGCCTCGGCCATGACCAGCGACCCCTATACGCCGCGCAACCTCGTCATGCCCGACTTCAACGCCGTCACCCGCATGGCCGCCAAGGCCGCCTACGAGAGCGCCGGCCTCGGCCCCGAGGACGTCGACCTGGTGGAGCTGCACGACTGCTTCGCCACCGCCGAGCTGGTGCACTACGAGAACCTCGGCCTCTGCGCCGACGGCGAGGCCGGGCGGATGATCGACGAGGGCGAGACGGCGCTGGGCGGGCGCATCCCGGTCAACGTCTCCGGCGGCCTGCTCTCCAAGGGCCATCCCCTCGGCGCCACCGGCATCGCCAACATCTACGAGATCACCACCCACCTGCGCGGCGAGGCCGGCAAGCGCCAGGTCGAAGGCGCGAAGATCGGCTTGACTCACGTGGTCGGGATGGGGTCGGCTTGCGCCATCCACGTCCTGGAGAAGGCGTGAATTGGGCTCTGGCGGCGCGCCCTGGCGCGCCATGCAAGCGAACGGAGACGGTTTGAGCGAGCTTGACTACGTGGCGCCTTCGAGCGTCGACGACGCCGTGCGCGCCCTGGCCGGAGCGCCGGGCGCCAAGGTGCTCGGCGGCGGCACCGACCTCATCGTGCAGATGCGCGCCGGCCGCGCCAGGCCGGCGCTGATCGTCGATCTGAAGCGGATCCCCGGCGCCATCGGCGTGCGCCGCGCCGCCGACGGCGGCTTCGTCATCGGCGCGGCGACGCCCGGCGCCGTGGTCGGCGAGGATACGGCCCTCGCCCGCGCGTGGCCGGGCGTGGTGGAGGCCGCCAACCTGATCGGCTCGACCCAGATCCAGGGACGCGCCTCGCTGGGCGGCAATCTCTGCAACGCCTCGCCCGCGGCCGACAGCGTGCCGGCCCTGGTCGCCGCGCGCGCGCTCTGCGTCGTCGCCGGGCCGGGCGGCCGGCGCGAGGTCGCGGTGGAGGCGATCCAGACCGGGCCGGGCCGCACCTCGCTGGCGCCGGACGAGTTCGTGCTGGAGTTCCGCCTGCCGCCGCGGCCGGCGCGCGCCGGCGACGCCTACCTGAGGCTGATCCCGCGCACCGAGATGGACATCGCCGTGGTCGGCGCAGGCGTCAGCCTCGCCCTCGACGGCGCCGGCCGGATCGCCGCGGCGCACGTCGCCCTGGGCGCCGTCGCCCCCACCGTGCTGCTGGTCGCCGAGGCCGGCGAGGCGCTGGTCGGGTCGAGCCTCGACGAGGCCGCCCTGGCGCGGCTCGAGCAGGCGGCGCAGCGCGCCTGCACCCCCATCGACGACAAGCGCGGCACCGCAGCCTACCGCACCCGCATCGCCGGCGTGCTCGCCCGCAGGGCCGCCAACATCGCCTTCAGCCGAGCCAGCAGCCCCTCATGAGCAAGACGCACGTCACCACCACCGTCAACGGCGATCCGGCCGAGTTCCTCACCGATCCGGGGACCACGCTGCTGGACGCGCTGCGCGACGAACTGGGCCTCACCGGTTCCAAGGAGGGCTGCGGCTCGGGCGACTGCGGCGCCTGCAGCGTCATCGTCGACGGGCGTCTGGTCTGCGCCTGCCTGATGCTGGCGCCCGAGGCCGAGGGCCGGCGCATCGAGACCATCGAGGGCATGGCCCAGGGCAACATCCTGCACCCCCTGCAGCAGAAGTTCCTGGAACACGCGGCGCTGCAGTGCGGCTTCTGCACCCCTGGCCTGCTGGTCGCCGCCAAGGCGCTGCTCGACGCCAATCCCGATCCCACCGAGAGCGAGACGCGCTACTGGCTGGCCGGCAACCTCTGCCGCTGCACCGGCTACGACAAGGTCATCCGCGCCGTGCTCGACGCGGCCGCCGAACTGAGACAGGAACGCAGAGCCTCATGATCGGCGCGTTCGTCCCGCTCCCCCACGATCCCGTCACCCCGGCCAAGCGAAGCGCGAGCCGGGGCCGGATGGGCCGCGGCCGAGCTGGAATACATCTGGGATGCGCCGCCGCCGGCCCCGGCTCGGCCTTACAGGCCGTCCGGGGTGACGGCGCTGGGGGGAACGCCCCGCAGCAGTCCAAAACCACGAACCTCGCGATCAGGAGCAGATGGCAATGAGTGAAGTCCTCGATCGTCCGCAGACGGAAGAACCCGCCCTCAAGGTGGTCGGCACCCGGCCGATCCGGCCCGACGGCTTCGACAAGGTGACCGGCCGCGCCGCCTTCGGCGCCGACTTCGTCATGCCGGGCATGCTCACCGGCCGCGTCAAGCGCAGCCCGCACGCCCACGCCCGCATCCTTTCCATCGACACCCGCGCCGCGCGCGCCCTGGCCGGCGTCAAGGCCGTCGTCACCCGCGACGACTTCCCCGATCTCGCCTCGGAGATGCACGAGGGCGGCGAAGCGGCCTCGAACCTGCGCGACCTGGCCATGAACGTCATGGCCCGCGACAAGGCCCTCTACCACGGCCATGCCGTGGCCGCCGTCGCCGCGGTCTCGCCCGCCATCGCCGAGGCGGCGCTGGAGCTGATCGAGGTGACCTACGAGCCGCTGCCCCACGTCATCGACGTCGAGGCGGCGATGGCGCCCGATGCGCCGCTGCTGCACGCCCACATCTTCACCGAAGGTCTGGAGGCGCGGCCGGCGAGCCCCTCCAACATCGCCCGGCGCCACCTCTTCGCCCGCGGCGACGTCGATGCGGCGCTCGCCGAGGCCGAGGTGCGCGTCGAGGGCCGCTACACCACCAAGGCCACCCACCAGGGCTATATCGAGCCGCACGCCTGCGTCGCCTCGATGTCGCCGGACGGCCAGTGCCAGGTGTGGTGCTCCAGCCAGGGCGCCTTCATGGTGCGCACCTACTGCGCCAAGGTGCTGGGCCTGGAGATCTCCGACGTGCGGGTGACGCCGGCCGAGATCGGCGGCGGCTTCGGCGGCAAGACCACCGTCTATCTGGAGCCGCTGGCCCTGGCGCTGTCGCGCGCCTCCGGCGCCCCGGTGAAGATGGTGATGAGCCGCGAGGAGGTGTTCCGCGCCACCGGCCCCACCTCCGGCGCCGTCGTCGAGGTCAGGCTCGGCGCCCGCCGCGACGGGACCATCACCGCCATGGACGTGGAGCTGAAGTACCAGGCCGGCGCCTTCCCCGGCTCGCCCGTCGGGGCCGGCTGCATGACGGCGCTCGCCTGCTACGACGCCCCCAACTTCCGCATCGTCGGCTGGGACGTGGTCACCAACAGCCCCAAGGTCGCCGCCTACCGCGCCCCCGGCGCGCCGATCTCGGCCTTCGGCGTCGAGAGCGCCATCGACGAGCTGGCCGCCAGGCTGGGCATGGACCCGATCGCGCTGCGCCAGCAGAACGGCGCCCGCAACGGCGTCAAGGCCGCCTATGGCCCGACCTTCCAGAACATCGGCTATCTGGAGACGCTGGCGGCGCTGAAGGCCCACCCGCACATGCAGGCGCCGCTCGGCCCCAACCAGGGCCGCGGCGTCGCGGTGGGCTTCTGGTTCAACGTCGGCGGTGAATCCACCGCGGCGATCCACATCGGCGAGGACGGCTCGGCCACCGTGGTCACCGGCAATCCCGACATCGGCGGCTCGCGCGCCTCGATGGCGATCATGGCGGCCGAGACCCTGGGCGTGCCGGTCGAGCAGGTCCGGCCCATCGTCGCCGACACCGCATCGATCGGCTACTCCATGCTGACCGGCGGCAGCCGCACCACCTTCGCCACCGGCCTCGCGGTAATCCGCGCCGCCGAGAAGGTGATCGACGAGCTGAAGCGCCGCGCCGCGGTGCTCTGGAGCGTCGATGCCGACAAGGTCGGCTGGAAGTCCGGCGCGGCCGTCTGCCTCGACCCCGCCAAGGAGGTCGCGCCCCTGACCCTGGCCAGGCTCGCCGGCCAGTCGGCGCGCACCGGCGGTCCGATCTCGGCCGAGGTGTCGCTGAACGCCCAGGGCGCGGGACCGGGCTTCGGCGCGCACCTGTGCGACGTCGAGGTGGATCCCGAGACCGGCCAGGTGACCATCCTGCGCTATGTCGTCGCCCAGGACGTCGGCCGGGCGATCCATCCGGCCTATGTCGAGGGCCAGATGCAGGGCGGCGCGGCCCAGGGCATCGGCTGGGCGCTCAACGAGGAATACGTCTTCGACGCCGACGGGGTCATGGAGAACCCGGGCTTCCTCGACTACCGCATGCCGGTGGCCTCCGACCTGCCGATGATCGACACGGTGATCGTCGAGGTCCCCAACCCGCGCCATCCCTATGGCGCCAAGGGCGTCGGCGAGGTGCCGATCGTGCCGCCGCTGGCCGCCGTCGCCAACGCCGTCAGCGCCGCCATCGGCGTGCGCATGCGCCACCTGCCGCTCTCGCCCCCGAAGATCCGCGCCGCGGTGGACGCCAGGGCCGGCTAGGCCATGGCGTCGTGGCCCATCTCACCTTCGCCGGCGGCGATTGCCAGAGCTTCACCGGCGGCCTCGGCGAACTCGAGGTGGCCGCCACCTCGGTGCGCGCCCTGATCCACGAACTCGAGGCCCGCTTCCCCGGCCTCGGCGACCACGTCGACCGGCGCATGGCCATCGCCATCGACGGCGAGATCCACCAGGACGCCTGGTCCGCCGTCATCGGCCCCAGGAGCGAGGTCTACATCATCCCCAGGATCGGTGGGGGGTGAGGCTCTGCTCGCTTCGCCCGCCGGGGGAGACCATCCCCGAAGGGTCGCGGGGGACCGCCGCCGCGCCGCGCGAAATAACCGAGAGCGTGTCGGAAGGCTCGCCCGTCGGTTCGTCCTCGGAGCACGAACAACCGGAGTGAGCGCCAATGCAGACGATCGTCGGCGCTACCCATGTCCCGCCGGACGGCATCCTTCAGTCGCGTGGAATCTCCCGATGACTCCCACCATCACCGCCTTCAGCCAGTCGCCCGATCGCGGCAGGGGCCTGGCGCGCGACATGCGCGTCCGCTGGGCGCTCGAAGAAGTGGGCCGGCCCTACGACGTTCGTCTCGTGTCGTTCGGGGAGATGAAGGAGGCGGCGCACCGGGCGCTGCATCCGTTCGGGCAGATTCCGACCTACCAGGAGGGCGATCTCGTGCTGTTCGAGTCCGGGGCCATCGTCTTCCACATCGCCGAACGCCATGCGGGCCTGCTGCCGGACGATGCGAACGCCCGGGCGCGGGCGATCGCGTGGATGTTCTGCGCCCTCAATACGGTGGAGCCGCCGCTCGTCGGTCGCGAGATCGCCATGCGCGAGGAGCGCGACAAGCCCTGGTACGAGCAGCGCCTTCGCATGGTCGAGGATTGCGCCCGCAAGCCGTTGGGTGAGCTCTCCAGCCGCCTCGGCGATGCGCAATGGCTCGACGGCGCCTTCGGCGCCGGCGATCTTCTGATGGCGGCGGTGCTGTTCAGGTCGAAGGGGTCGGGAATACTGGACGAGTTTCCGAACCTTGCGGCCTATGTCGCCCGCGGCGAAGCGCGTCCCGCCTTCCAACGGGCTTTCGCTGCGCAACTGGCGGTCTTCACCGCCGCGTCGAGCGGCTGACCGAGGCCGCTCTGGCGGTCGAGGGGCCCCAGGACGGCGAAAGACGCCCGGCTTTCACTGAGATCGCGATTCTACCTTCGATTTGCGGCTGCTTCGCCCCAGGCGCGGCTCTGTCCCGGTCCGTAACCGCTGAATGTTGGCGCGGTGGCGCACAATGACGTAGACGCCGCCCGCAATCACCAATAGCCGATAGGGTAGCGGTTGCTGCAAACCGCAGATGAGGGCGATCGCTGCCTGCCCGCCGAGAGGGGGTGAGCAATTACGGGCCTTCAAGAGCCACCTAACTATCCCCCTCCAACACATTTTACCGGCCTGAGATTGCGCGCGGTTGGTGGCATGGAATGAGGCTGCCCGGCTCTTTCATCCCAGGTGTGCTCACCGCCGGGACATTCTATCAGCATGGAGAGTTCACGTTCTGGGATGTGCACGATCCAGATAAGACTATCGTAATAACACTCCACGACGAGACCTACGGTAGGCTGGTTGTCGAGGTGCAAAACCCAGAAGCAGCAATATCTGATATTTCTACCGCACTTAAGAGCTGAATCTGCTCACGCAAAACTTCCGCCGTCTGGAGTCCTCGCCAAAACCGCCGATAGCCATACGGAACGACTTTGAAACGGGTGCCGGCGCTCACACGAGGGATGGAGGCGTCATAGGCTGCGTCGTGACTAAACCGCTAGAGGCGATCAGCGGCAGAGTAAGACGTCGCTGGAAAGGCCCTTCAGTGGATCGTCTTGCTGTTCGAGGGCGGCGGAAACCAGCGCATGAACCTGTGCTTGTCGTTGGCCTGCAGCAGCGCCGTCCCGCCCACGTGGTATACGATGTCGGCCGAGAAGTGGGCGACGATCGCCGCCTCGATCCCGTAGTGCCAGAAGAGCCAGCCGCAGAGGATGGCGATCGGCCCGTTCAATGCCAGCGCGCGCAGAAGGATCAGGCCGGTGATCTTCCCCGCCACCGCCTTGGTGGCCGGCAGGTGGCCCAGGCCGAACAGCACCGCCATCGCCAGAATCGCCGCCCACACTGCCCAGTCGGGCGCCGGCTTCGCCCGATCCACGAGCCCGATCAGCCAGACGAGGCCTGAGACGCCCAAGAGGCGGGTCAGGATCTCCTCGTTGATCCCCCGTAGAAGGAGGCGGCGAAGTTCTCCAGCAGCGTGGAGCGGCGCGTGTAGCGCGACGATCTGGGTGAGAGGTGCGCGACGATCTGGATGAGAGAGATCGATCGCGACGGTGGATTGATGTTCGGTCTTTGTGCTTTTGGCAAGCCTCAGGTTTGGGTTTGATTGTCGCTGGGCGACAGAGGTCC
>DATKRO010000089.1:0-98225 GCA_035532115.1 Caulobacteraceae bacterium
AGGGCCCACCGCCTCATACCGCAAACGGATCGCTGCTTCGTCAATCACCAGCCGATTCTAGAAAGCTCCCCGCCCCAAGGGAATCCTCCATCGTCGGAAAATCGACCCTCCAGATTCACGTATTGTTCAACAGGCCCTAAGCGGCGGCCACCCTCCCCATGAAGGGGAGGGAGCGCGCACCGGCTGTGCCCCTCCGCAGCATCAGAACCCGCTGGCCACGATCGGCTCGGGGGCGCGCTTTTCCTTGCGGGCCGAGAGGTTGTTGAGGGCGTTGACGTAGGCCATGGCGCTGGCGGTGAGGGTGTCGGTGTCCGCGGCCTGGCCGGTGGCGATGCGCCCGTCCTCCTCGAGCCGCACCGAGACCTGCGCCTGGGCGTCGGTGCCCTCGGTGACCGCGTGCACCTGGAAGAGGCGCAGCACCGCCGCGTGCGGCGCGACCACCTGGATGGCGTTGAAGACCGCGTCCACCGGCCCGTCTCCGGTCGCCGTCGCCGAGCGCTCGGCCCCGTCGACCACCAGGGTGAGCTGCGCCTCCTGCGGGCCTTCGGTGCCGGCGATCACCCGCAGCGCCTTGACCTGGATGCGGTCGTGGCCGCGCGCCAGGGCGTCGTCGACGAGGGCGACGATGTCGTCGTCGAAGACGTGCTTCTTCTTGTCGGCCAGATCCTTGAAGCGGCCGAAGGCTTCGTTGAGGGCGTTCTGGCCCAGATCGTAGCCCAGCGCCTTCAGCTTCTCGCGGAAGGCGTGGCGGCCGGAGTGCTTGCCCATGACGAGATTGGAGCCGCCCTGGCCGACGTCCTCGGGCCGCATGATCTCGTAGGTCGCGGCGTTCTTCAGCACCCCGTCCTGGTGGATGCCGGCCTCGTGGGCGAAGGCGTTCTTGCCGACGATGGCCTTGTTGAACTGCACCGGAAAGCCGGTGATCGCCGAGACGTAGCGGCTGGCGCGGGTGATGTGTTCGGTGCGAAGCTTGGTCGGATAGGGCAGCTTGTCGCCGCGCACCCGCAACGCCATCACCACCTCCTCCAGCGCCGCATTGCCGGCCCGCTCGCCGATGCCGTTGATCGCCACCTCAACCTGGCGCGCGCCCGCCTGCACCGCCGAGAGGCTGTTGGCGACCGCCAGGCCCAGGTCGTTGTGGCAGTGGGCCGAGAACACCACGCCGTCCGCGCCAGGCACGCGCGCGATCAGGTCGGCGAACAGCTCGGCGTATTCGGACGGATAGGTGTAACCCACCGTGTCGGGCAGATTGATGGTGGCCGCGCCGGCCCGGATCGCCGCCTCGACGCAGCGGGCGAGGAAGTCGCGCTCGGTGCGGGTCGCATCCTGCGCCGACCACTCGACGTCGCCGCAGAGGTTGCGCGCGTGGGCGACCGAGCCGGTGACCGCGTTCAGCACGTCCTCCTGGCTCATGCGCAGGATGTAGTCGCGGTGCTGCGGGCTGGTGGAGAGGAAGGTGTGGATGCGGCCGCGCCGGGCCGGCCGGATCGCCTCGGCGCAGCGCTCGATGTCGGCGACGCCGGCGCGGGCGAGACCGGCCACGGTGCTCTCGGTGACGATCTCGGCGACCTTGCGCACCGCCTCGAAGTCGCCGTTGGAGGCGATGGGGAAGCCGGCCTCGATGACATCGACGCCCATCTCCTCGAGGATCTTGGCCAGCTCGAGCTTCTCGTCCAGCGACATCGAGGCGCCCGGCGACTGCTCGCCGTCGCGCATGGTGGTGTCGAAAATGATGACGCGGCTTTCGCCGGCGCCGGCCTCGGCCGGTTCAGTCTGGGTGGTCATGGGTCGTAAGTCTCTTCGCTTGGGTTGGCGTGGGGCGACGGGTTCGAACCCCTGAGCGCCCGGCCGCGAAGAACGCGCGCCTAGCGAAGCGCCCAGGGGCGGCTAAGCCCCAGCACGGCAAGAAGCAGGCTGTCGCGGCGATCATGCATCGAACCGCCTGTACAGCCATCCGCAGGCGGCGGCAAGGGCGCCCGCGACGCCGATCGTCGTCGTCACCCCGGCCAAGCGAAGCGCGAGCCGGGGGCGGAGGCGCCGCCGGCAAGCTGCAAGTCGTCCTGGAGACCGCGGGCCGCGGATCGCCCTTTGAGGCCGCCTGGGGCGATGGTGGTCAAACCTTCGCGAACCGACCCGTTCGCCATCCGACCGTACTCCCGCGCATCGAGCGCGCGCCGCTCGAGCCTAACGGGCCGTTAGGCGGGGCCTGCACCGGCGCATACTAGGCAGGCGGCAGCTGCGAATGGTTCGGGGCGCGTTCGCGGATGTCTCGGGGCCATGTCCTTCGCCTGTCCTGCAGCCGCCCAACCCCACGCTTTCCGGGCTCCCGCCACCGTTATCAACGGTGCAAATACGGTGGCCACGGCTCTGCGCTCGGAGCCCACGCTTCGCCGCGCCCGCGCTCGCAAGGCCTATGGCGCCGCACCGGCCACCGTTATCAACGGTGCGAATACGGCAGCGGCGGCTCTGCGCCCCGACCCCGCGCAGCGCCGCACCCGCTCTCGCAACGCCGACGGCGCCGCCCCGGCCACCGTTATCAACGGTGCAAATACGGTGATGGCCGCGGCTTCGCGCCCCGAACCCGCGCATCGCCGCGCCTGCGCTCGCAAGGCCGACGGCTGGCCGGCCACCGTTATCAACGGTGCAAATACGGTGGTGGCCGCGGCTTCGCGCCCCGAGCCCACGCTTCGCCGCCCGTCGCGCAATGCTGACGGCGCCGCCCCGGCTGCCGTTCTCAACGGCGCGAATACGGCCCCCGCCGAGGTGATGCGTCCTCCAACCAGGGCTTGGCGCGCGCGGCGCAACCGCGGCGCGGACCGGCCGTTCCGGTCTCGAGCCGCAGCCGAGCCAGGAGATCCGGCACGCCCCGAGCGCCCGATCCGCAACCGAACCTGCTCGCGGTCGACCGGTCGCTGGACCTCTCGGTCCGCTTCTGGGTCTGCGTCGCCCTCACCGGCGTCGCGGCCGGGCTCGCTGGCGGCCTCCTGATGCGCCTGCTGCATCTCGTCCAGCACCTCGCCTGGTCCTACCAGAGCGGCGGCTTCCTCGCGGCCGCGGCCCGGTCCTCGGCGGTCCACCGCGTCGGCGTGGTCTTCGCCGCCGGCGTGCTGGTGGGCGCCGGGCTGTGGCTGCTGCGCTTCGCCAGGGGCGGCCACGCCGGCGAGATCACCGCGGCGATCTGGTTCCACCACGGGCGCACCCCCGTCGCCAGGACCCTGGGCCGGGCGGTGCTCTCCATCGTCACCGTCGGCATGGGCTCGGCGCTCGGCCGCGAAGGCGCGCTCAAGCACGCCGGCGGCCTCGCCGGGGCCGAGATCGCGGCGCTCGCGCGCCTCACCGCGCCGCAGCGGCGCCTGCTCACCGCCTGCGGCGTCGGCGCCGGCATGGCCGCCGCCTACAACCTGCCGCTTGGAGGCCCGCTCTTCGCACTCGAGGTGCTGCTGGGCTCGATCTCGCTGCCGCTGGCGGCGCCGGCGCTCGCCTGCGGCGCGCTCGCGACCGCGGTCTCCTGGGCGTTCCTGCCGATCCGTCCCATCTACCTGACCCCGGCCTACGCCATCTCCGGCGCCGAACTCGGCTGGGCCCTCGCCGCCGGCCCCATCATCGGCGCCTTCGCGGCGCTCTACGTGCGGGTGATCGCCTGGGCGGACCGCCGCGCGCCCAGGAGCGCCGCCGGCCGCCTCGCCGCCCCCATGGCCGCGTTCCTGGCGCTGGGGGCCGTCTCCATCGTTCTGCCGCAGCTGCTCGGCAACGGCATCGACGTCGTCCAGCGCAGCTTCCTGGACCAGGCGGGGCCGGTGTGGCTGACGCTGTCGCTGGCCTTCGCGCGCATGGCGGCGTCGGCCATGTGCCTGGGCGCCGGCGCGCCCGGCGGCCTGTTCACGCCGACGATGACCTGCGGGGCGCTGCTCGGCGGCGGCCTCGGCCGGCTCTGGACCGACGTCGCGCCCGCGGCCGGGACCGATCCCGGCGCCTGCGCGGTCATCGGCGCCGGGGCCATGCTCGCGGCGGCGACCGAGGGGCCGATGTCGGCGGTGGTCAGCGTGCTCGAGCTTGGCCAGCGCATCGATCTGGCCATCGTGCCGGTGGCGATCGCGGCCGCCGGAGCGGTGATCGTGGCGCGCCTGCTCGGCTCGCCCTCGATCTATTCGGCGCGCGTGCGGCAGGGCGCCGCCCAGGCGCAGCTGCGCCGCAAGGATGCGCCGGCGCCGTTCGCCGGCTTCGATCCCGACTACCGCTCGATCTCCTCGGGCGCGCGCGCCGCCGCCGCGGCCGAAGCGCTGCTCGAGGGGGGCGATGCGCCCGTCTACGTGGTCGACGAGGCCGGCCGGCTGGTCGGCGCGCTCAGCGCGCGCAAGCTCGCGGCGTGCAAGCCAGCCCCGCTCGAACTGATGACCGCCAACGATCTCGCCGACCCGGTGGCGACGATCTCCGCCGCCAGTTCGCCGCAGCAGGCGAAGGCGGCGCTGCGGCGCTCCGGGGCCGGGGAGATCGGCGTCACCGACGGGCGCGGCGAGCGGCTGATCGGGACCTTGCGGCGGTGAAGGGCTCAGCCGGTCTCGGCCGGAGACTGGGGCGCGGCGCCAGACTGGGGCGCGGCGTCCTGGCGCGCCTTCAGCCAGCGCCGGGCGAGCACGGCCGCGCCGAGCCACAGCGCCGCCGCCACGGCGACGAAGACGATCTGGGTCCAGCCGGCGCCGTTCATCGCCGCCAGGATCGAGCCGCCGGCGAAGGCGGCCAGAAGGATCTTGGGCACGATGCCGAGCGCCGTGCCGGCGGCGAAGTCGCGCCGGCGCATCGCCGCCACGCCCGCGGCCATGTTGACCACCACGAAGGGCGCGGCCGGCACGAGCCGCACGATCAGGCTGGCCATGAAGCCGTTGGCGCCGACGAGGACCATGAAGCGGTCGAGCCGCTCGCTCTTCAGGCCGCGCACGAAGCCTGCGCCGAAGAGCCGCCCCAGCTCGAAGCCGATCAGCGCCGAGACCAGGGTGCCGATCCAGCTGTAGAGCGCCCCGGTCCAGGGGCCGAACACCACGACGGCCGCGGCGATGAGCACGAACTGCGGCGCGCCCAGGAAGGCGAGGCCCGCGAAGGCGCCCACCGCCGCCGGCAGCGCCCAGGCCCCGTGCGCCAGGGCCATCCAGCGCTGCACGCTCCCCTGGTCGAGGCCGAGCGCCGGGGCGCCGAGGACGAGCAGGGTCCCGACGCCGCCGAACAGCAGAAAGGAGATCGCCAGCGAGCGCCAGGCTCGGGCGTCCATCTTGGCGAGGAAGGCGATGAGGCGGCGCACGGGCGCCCTCTATAGACGCGCCGCCCCGGTCGCGCCCAGCCCGCCGCCGCCTCCGCTCGCCATCCGCGGCGGGCCAAGTTGCGCGCGGCCGGCGCCGCGGGTAAACACCCGCGCCGCCCTGGCCGCCTTACGGGAGCTCGAGCCGATGTTCGCCGAATCCGCCGCGCTCGCCCGCGTCAAGCCGTCCGCCACCCTGGCGGCCGACGCCAAGGCGCGCGCCCTGAAGGCGGCCGGCCGCGACGTGATCTCGCTGGCCGCCGGCGAGCCGGACTTCGACACCCCCGACAACGTCAAGGAAGCGGCGATCCGCGCCATCCGCGCCGGCAAGACCAAGTACACCGACGTCGACGGCATTCCCGAACTCAAGGCGGCGATCTGCGCCAAGTTCTCGCGCGAGAACGGGCTCAGCTATGCGCCGGCGCAGATCAACGTCTCGCCCGGCGGCAAGCCGGTGATCTTCAACGCCATGACCGCCTCCCTCGGCCCCGGCGACGAGGTGGTGATCCCGGCCCCCTATTGGGTGAGCTATCCCGACATGGTGCGCCTCGCCGGCGGCGAGCCCAGGTTCGTCGCGACCCGGGCCGAGGCCGGTTTCAAGGTCGAGCCCGCCGACCTTGAGGCGGCGATCACGCCCAGGACCCGCTGGCTGATCCTCAACTCGCCCTCCAATCCCTCCGGCGCGGCCTACACGCGCGCCGAGCTGCGCGGCCTCGCCGACGTGCTTTTGCGCCATCCGCACGTCTGGGTGCTCACCGACGACATGTACGAGCATCTGGTGTTCGGCGATTTCGAGTTCGCCACCATCGCCGAGGTCGAGCCGGCGCTCTACGAGCGCACCCTCACCATGAACGGCGTCTCCAAGGCCTACGCCATGACCGGCTGGCGGATCGGCTACGCCGGCGGCCCCAAGCCGCTGATCGACGCCATGCGCAAGGTGATGAGCCAGACCACCTCCAATCCGGCCTCGATCTCGCAATGGGCGGCGGTGGAAGCGCTCACCGGGACCCAGGCGTTCATCGAGCCGAACGCGCGGCTGTTCGAGGCGCGGCGCGACCTCGTCGTCTCCATGCTGAACCAGGCGCGCGGCATGCAGTGCGCGACGCCGCAGGGCGCCTTCTACGTCTATCCCTCGGTGGCCGGCCTGATCGGCCGGCGCGCGCCGAGCGGGCGGACCATCGCCAGCGACGAGGACTTCGCCGTCGAACTGCTGGAGGCCGAGGGCGTCTCCGTGGTCTTCGGCGCCGCCTTCGGCCTCTCGCCCTTCTTCCGCATCAGCTACGCCACCTCCAACACGCTGCTGGAAGACGCCTGCGGACGCATCCAGCGCTTCTGCGGCGCGCTAAGGTAGCGCCGCGGCGCCGCTCGCCGCGATCGTAAGCGACAGCGCCGGCAGCTCGATCGACCCGCCGGCGCTGCGGAAGCGCCGGGGCGGCAGATCGCGGGTCGGACGGCTCGCCTCGCCGCGGCCGCCCCAGGCATACTCGGCCGGCGAATATTGCACCACGTCCACGGCTCGGCCGGGGGCGAACGGCTGCGGCTTGCCGGCGCCGCGCAGCACGATCCGCACCCGCACGGCGCTGTGCGCGTCGCGGTTGATCAGCATGACGCTCCAGCGGCCGTCCGGGGCGCGCAGCGGATAGGCCACGACCATCGGCCCGCTCCGCGCATCCTTCGGGTCGATCCGGGCGCGGTAGAGCCGGTGCGGCGCGTCGGCGGGCGCGCCCCAGTCCTGCATCAGCATGCGCTCGCCATAGAACGTGGGCATCGGCCAGCGCGAGGCGCCGTCGCCGTCCGCCTCCCACAGCATCATGTTGCCGTAGCCGGCGCAGGCGAAGTCCTGGTTGGCCGGGCGGGCGGGCGTGAAGCCGAACATGTAGGCGCCGGCGCCGCCCAGGGAGAGGAAGTGGCCGGCGATGTCGGCGTCGATGAGAGCGCTCGGGACCTTGGACATCGCGGCCCCGGAGAAGGGCGAGAAGCCATATTCGCTGATCACCCACGGGATCGACCTCGGCACGCCCGAGGCGGCGAGCTTGGCGACGATGTGGTCCAGCCGCCCGGTCTCCCGGCGCAGCATGGCGCCCGCGGGACGGCACATCCGGTCGAAGGCGTAGTGCTCGAAGGAGAAGAACTGCAGCTCGCCCAGGCCGCCGCGCGCCTTCAGCTCGGCGATGAACCTGCCGGTCCAGGACCGGCCCTCGCCGGTGTCGGGCCAGGTCCCGGTCAGGGCGCCCTGCAGGCTGGGGCCGCCGAGGCTGAGCCCCGGCGCGACCTTGCGCAGGGCCCTGGCGGTCTCGAGATAAAGGTCGGCGTAGTCCTCCGGGCGGATGAACTGGCCGTCGGGCTCCTCGCCCAGCTCGATGCGGCCGACCGGCCAGCCCCGCCTGCGCACGTAGCGCACCTCGGCGGCGGCGTCCTTGGGGGTGTCGTAGAGCACGCCTACCGGCAGCATCGCCGGCGCGCCGGCGCCGAGCCCGCTGCCGAACACCAGGTCGAGGCCGGGCTGCTCGGTGGCCCGATCCCGGTCGACGGCGCGGTGCCAGGGGTCGGTGGAGGAGACCTGGACCATGGTCTGGCGGCGCCGGCTGCGCCCGTGCCGCACGGCGTCCACGAGCCTGCCGTCGCGCAGCACCCCCAGGGCGACCTCGCGCACCGCAAATCCCAGCCGGTCGCGGATGTCGGTCGAGCCGGGAGGCGCCGTCAGCGAGGACGTCAGCATGAGGATGCGGACGAAGTGCGAGGCGATCGGCGCAGGCGCGAGGCGCAGCACGCCCTCGCCCGGCTTCTCCCCGACGCTTACGTCGCCGCTCGGAAAGGTCTTCCAGCCGCCGGGATAGTCGGCGACCTGCTTGCCCGGCTCGTAGCCGTCCTTGCCGGCCCAGTACTGGACCAGGAAGTGGCGCGCGAACGGCGCGCCCCAATAGATGCGCGCCGCGTCGAAGCGCGTCAGCCTTGGAAACGAGAACACGATCCACTGCGGCCGCGAGTGCGCAAGGCCGGTGAGGCGGCGATCCAGATAGGGGTTGCTCTTCCAGAAGCTCGCCGCATCGCCGTCGTCGATGCGCGAGTAGCCGGCGTTGTTGGCGTTGTCGACCGTGTCGCCCCGCCGGGGCAGGCTGTAGCCCCAGGTGACCTTCGGGCGGTTGTCTGGGTCGTCGCTGCCGGTCCAGTAGCCCTGCCGGCGCGCCGGGTCGCTCCAGGTCCCATGGTCGGTCCAGTGCCAGACTTCGATGCCCAGTTCCGGCCGGATGCGATAGGCGATGGCCTTCAGGCCCGAGGCGCGCATCCGGGCGATGTTGAAGGCCGTCAGTCTGCGCGCGACCTCGCCCCTGCCCGTCCCGTCCAGCGCCGCCCCGAGCGCCCGGTCGGGCACGAAGCTGTTCACCGGAGCGGATGCGTCGATGATCACCGTCGCCTCGCGCCCCCGCGGCGTCGCCCCTGGCGCGGGCGCGGCGACGCCGAGGCAGGCGATCCAGACGCCGGCCAGACCCGACCGCCAATGCGACGCCACGCGTTCCCCTCTCTGGTTGCGCGAGCGTCTAGCACTTCCTCGCCGATCGCCAAGCGCTCGGGCGGGCGTTCGGGCGGGCGCCGCGCTCAACTTCCCGCCGACGCGCCCAACAGTCCGGCCGCCTCCAGCGAAGCCGCGCCGTCGTAGCGGCGCGTCTGCGCCGCGATCAGGCTCTCGCGTCCGAGGGTCTCGGTGGCCGCCTTCAGGAAGGCGTACTCCATCGAGCCGTTGTAGTATTGGCGCCGCGCGAGCGCCTGTTCGATCTTGTCGTCCAGGTCCGGATAGAACTTGAAATGGGCGAGCGCCGCCGTGAAGTGGGGGCGCGGCGCGACGCTGAGTTCGTGATCGTTGTGGCGCACGACGCCGCAGCCATGCTTCAGCAGCGGCGCCTTCCACGACTTGGCCGGCGCGATCGGGTGGTCGCCATAGATGCCCGCGACGAGATCCGGGCGCGCCTTGGCGAGCATCGCGAGCAGCCGCAGGCGCACGCCGCCGCCCAGCGTTCGGTCGGGCGCGATCGTATCGTTCCAGCGGTAGTAGGGGCCGGCGTCGAAGAAGGGGTTGCCGGCGAACGGGTCGAGATCGCGCCCATAGCGCCGGTGCCCGAGCGTCTCGCCGTAGAAGTCGACCATGGGCGCGGTCAGATAGGGTTGGCCGGCGCGCTCCAGCCGCTCGATGAGCTGTGGCAGGTCGGCGACGCCGCTCGGCAGCACCAGGAACTCGTCGGCGTCCACCGTCAGCACCCAGCGGCCGGCGAGCAGCTCTTCGGGCATCCGCATCTTCACCGCCGTTCCCAGCCGCAGCGGTTCGCCCGAGGGCTCCCGACCGACGATCTCCCCGAATTGCCGCTGCGAGCGCAGCACCGCGCAGTCCGGCTGGCGCATCAGGAACGCCAGCGCCTGCGCGTCGGAACTGTCGTCGTAGACGAGGAAGCCATCCACGCCCAGGCGCCGGTAATGGGCAAAGAAGTGCGGCAGGAAATAGTGCTCGTCGCGCTGCACGCAGAACACCACCGGTCCGCGCGGCCACCTCGCCGCCTGCTTCAGCAACTGCAGCTCGATCTCGCCCGCGCCCATGTCTCCTCGCCGGCGCGGAACCTCGACGGCCTCAGCCAGGCCGTCAAGACCGCCGGGTAGCTGCAGCACGGGGCGGGGAACCGGCGCGCGCCGGCGAGACTTGACTTCGCGCGGAGCGGCCCGCAACACCCGCCGTCGCCATCGTCACGCCAGGGGAGCCTTCTCTTCATGCCCGTCCGCGTCGCCATCAACGGCTTCGGCCGGATCGGCCGC
Source organism: Caulobacteraceae bacterium (assembly GCA_035532115.1). GTDB lineage: Bacteria > Pseudomonadota > Alphaproteobacteria > Caulobacterales > Caulobacteraceae > Acaudatibacter. The sequence goes on from DATKRO010000089.1 coordinate 10,091, forward strand.
TTGGTGCTGCGTTCGATCGTCGAGCATGCGCGGCGGGACATCGAGGTGGTGTCGATCAACGATCTGGGGGCGGTCGAGACCAACGCGCACCTGCTGCGCTACGATTCGGTGCACGGCCGCTTTCCGGGGCTGGTCTCGGTGGAGGGCGACGCCATCGACGTCGGCCTCGGCAAGATCAAGGTGACCGCGGTGCGCGATCCTGGCGAACTGCCGCACCGGGAGCTGGGCGTCGACGTCGCGCTGGAGTGCACCGGGCTCTTCACCACCCGCGACAAGGCCAAGCCACATCTGGCGGCCGGCGCCAGGCGGGTGCTGGTGGGCGCGCCCTGCGACGGCGCCGACAAGACCATCGTCTTCGGCGTCAACCAGCAGACCCTGGGCGCTGGCGACCTGGTCGTCTCCAACGGCTCCTGCACCACCAACTGTCTCGCGCCGATCGCCAAGGTGCTGCTGGACAGCGTCGGCATCGAGCGCGGCTTCATGACCACGGTGCACGCCTACACCAACGACCAGCCGACTCAGGACGGCCTGCACCACGATCTCTACCGCGGCCGCGCCGCCGCGCTCTCGATGATCCCCACCTCCACCGGCGCGGCCAAGGCGATCGGCCTCGTCATCCCCGAACTCGCCGGCAAGCTCGACGGCGCCGCCATCCGCGTGCCGACGCCCAACGTCTCGGTGGTCGACCTCAACGTCATCCCGGCGCGCCAGACGACCAGGGACGAGATCAACGAAGCCCTGACGGCGGCCTCCAACGCCGGGCCGCTGCGCGGCGTGCTGGCGGTGACCCGCGATCTGCTGGTCTCGGTGGACCTGAACCACATCGCCGCCTCCTCGACGGCGGCCCTGCCCCAGACCCAGGTGGTCGAGGGCCGCCTCGTCCGGGTGCTCTCGTGGTACGACAACGAGTGGGGCTTTTCGACCCGCATGGCCGACGTCGCCGTCGAGATGGGCAAGCTGGCCTAGTGGCGCCCGTGCGATGAGTCTGAGGAGCCTCGACGGCGTCGACGTGGCGGGCAAGCGGGTGCTGGTGCGGGTGGATTTCAACGTGCCGATGCACGACGGCGAACTCGGGGACGACACGCGCCTGAAAGCCGCCCTGCCAACGATCCGCCGCCTCCAGCAAGGCGGCGCCAGGACCATACTGCTTTCCCACTTCGATCGGCCCAAGGGCCGGCGCATCGCCTCCCTCAGCCTTAGGCCGGTCGCGGCGGCGCTGTCCCGGCTGCTGGACTGCGACGTCGCCTTCGCCGAGGACTGCGTCGGCGAGCCGGCGCGCCGGGCGGTGCAGGCGCTTGCGCCCGGCGCGGTGCTGCTGCTGGAGAATCTGCGCTTCCACGCCGGCGAGGAAGCCAACGATGCGGAATTCGCCCGCGCGCTTGCCGGGAACGGCGATCTCTATGTCGACGACGCCTTCTCGGCCGCGCACCGCGCCCACGCCTCCACCGAGGCCCTGGCGCACCTGCTGCCCGCCTATGCCGGCGAGGCGATGCGGCGCGAGCTGGAGGCGCTGGATCGGGCGCTGGGATCACCGCGGCGCCCGGTGCTCGGCATCGTCGGCGGCTCGAAGGTCTCGACCAAGCTCGACCTCCTGCACAATCTGATCCGCAAGCTCGACCGGCTCTGCATCGGCGGCGGCATGGCCAACACCTTCCTGGCGGCGCAGGGCTGGAGCGTGGGCGCCTCGCTGGTGGAGCACGATCTGGAGGCCGAGGCGCGCGGCGTGATGGCGTTCGCGGAAAAGCGCGGCTGCGGCCTGCTGCTGCCCATCGACGTGGTCGCGGCGCAGAACGCCGAGCCGGGCGGCGCCGCCCACGCCCGCAATCTCGGGGAACTGAAGGCCGACGAGCGGATTTTGGATGTCGGCCCAGCTACGGTCGACAAGCTTTGCGGCGCGATGGACGAGGCGGCGACGTTGATCTGGAACGGACCCGTCGGCGTCTTCGAAACCCCGCCGTTCGACCGCGGCACCCTCGCCATCGCGCGCCAGGCCGCGGCGCTCGCCAAGGCCGGCAAGCTGGTGGCCATCGCCGGCGGCGGTGATACGGTGGCGGCGTTGAACGCGGCGGGGGTGGCGGGCGACTTCACCTTCGTCTCGACCGCCGGCGGCGCGTTTCTTGAATGGATCGAGGGCAAGCGCCTGCCGGGCCTCGAGGCGCTGAACGCCTGAGATCGCGACCACGAGGAACGAAACCATGGACCTGGCCAACCTGAACGCCGTCGCCGAGAAGCTGGTGGCGCCCGGCAAGGGCCTGCTGGCCGCCGACGAATCCACAGGCACCATCAAGAAGCGCTTCGATTCCATCGGCCTCCAGTCGACGCCGGAGACCCGCCGCGACTATCGCGAGATGCTGCTGGGCGCCGACGAGGCGATGCAAAATTACGTCTCCGGCGTCATCCTCTTCGAGGAGACGCTGCATCAGCACGCCGCGGACGCGACCGCGACGCCCTTGGTGGCGCTGATCGAGCGCGCCGGCGCCGTGCCAGGCATCAAGGTCGACAAGGGCACGACGCCGCTGGCCGGATTTCCCGGCGAGACCATCACCCAGGGCCTCGACGGGCTCGGCGAGCGGCTGGACAGCCACCGCGCGCAAGGCGCCTGGTTCGCCAAATGGCGCGCGGTCATCGACATCGCCGCAGGCGTCCCGACCTGGGCGGCGATCAAGGCCAACGCCCATGCGCTGGCGCGCTACGCGGCTCTGTGCCAGGCCCACGGCCTCGCGCCCATCGTCGAGCCCGAGGTGCTGATGGACGGCGACCATGGCATCGAGGCGTGCGAGGCGGTGACGCGGCTGACGCTGAAGACCGTCTTCCAGGAGCTGTTCGAGCAGCGCGTGGCGCTGGAAGGCATGGTGCTGAAGCCCAACATGGTGGTTGCGGGCGCAAAGCACGGCCGGCAGGTCGCTGTGGAGGAGGTCGCCCGGCGCACCCTCGCGGTGCTGAAGGACTGCGTGCCCTGCTCGGTGCCGGGCATCGCCTTCCTCTCCGGCGGCCAGAGCGCCGAAGAGGCGACGGCGCACCTCGACGCCATGAACCGCATGGGGCCGCTGCCCTGGAAGCTCACCTTCTCCTACGGCCGCGCCCTGCAGCATGCGCCCCTGACGGTCTGGGCTGGCCGCCGCGAGAACGTCGCCGCCGCCCAGCGCGCCTTCGCCCACCGCGCCCGCATGAACAGCCTCGCCAGCCTCGGCAGATGGGAGGGCGCGCTCGAGCAGGCGGCCTGAACCGGCCGCCTCGCGCCTTTCGACCCGCGGCCGGCCGCCCTCTTGCCAAGACGCCGGGCGAGGTCATGCTCGCGCCCTGCCATGACCGCGCCCGCCTGCCGCCTCTATCTGGTCACCCCGCCGGCGATCGCCGACCTCGCCGCCTTCGGCAGGGCGCTGGGCCAGGCGCTCGAAGCCGGCGACGTCGGCGCCCTGCAGATCCGGCTCAAGCAGGCGCCCCAGGCGGAGCTGGAGGCCGTGGTGCGGATGCTGCGGCCGATGACGGCGTCCAGGGACATTCCGCTCATCCTCAACGATCGCCCCGATCTGGCCGCCGCGTTTGGCTGCGACGGGGTCCACGTCGGCCAGGACGACGCCTCCTGCGCCCAGGCGCGCCGGCTCGTCGGCCATCACCGCATCGTCGGCGTCACCTGCCATGCGAGCCGGCACCTGGCGATGGAGGCCGCCGAGGCGGGGGCGGACTACGTGGCCTTCGGCGCCTTCTTCGCCACCCAAACCAAGCAGGCGAAAACCAGGGCCGATCCCGAACTGCTGGAGATCTGGCAGGAGACCATGCTGACCCCCTGCGTCGCCATCGGCGGGATCACGCCCACGAGTTGCCGCGCTCTGGTGACGGCGGGGGCGGATTTCGTCGCGGTCTCGTCCGGCGTCTGGTCCCACCCCGACGGCCCGGCGGTCGCTGTCGCCCACTTCAACGCCGAGATCGCCGCCGGGCTCGCCCAGCGTCCGCTCCGCGCCCTCGCGGCGGGCTAGCTAGCTAGGCCGCCGCGAGCAGCCCGGCGCGGTCGCACTCGGCGAGCACCCACTCGCAAAAGCGGCGGATGGCGTCGATGCGCGGGTTCTCGTCGCGCCAGACCAGATAGCAGGAGTAGGGATCTCTGATCCGCGTCGCCGACATGCGCACCAGCCGGCCAGCCCTGAGCGCCTCCTGGGCATGCAGCCGCCTGACCAGGGCCACACCGATGCCGGCGGCGGCGGCCTCGACGGTGAGGCTCGAGTCCTGGAACGAGGGCCCGCGCAGGCGCCGGGGCGCGCTCACCCCGGCGGCGGCGAACCAGGCCGGCCACAGGTCGACGTCCTCGAGGATCAGCGGCAGATGGGCGATGTCGGCGTCGCCGGTGGGGCGGCGCACCTCCAGGAACTCGGGGCTGCAGACCGGAAAGACGTATTCCTCGAACAGGAGTTCGCAACGCAGCCCCGGCCAGCGGCCCTCGCCGACCCGCAGCGCCACGTCGACGCCGTCGCTGTCGAGGTCGGCGAGATCGCGGCTGGTGCGCACCTCCAGGGCGACATCGGGCAGGGCGTCGCGCAGCCGCTTCAGCCGCGGGCTCAGCCACAGCATGGCTACGCTGGGAAGCGTGGAGACCACCAGCGGACGGCCGCTCACGTCGGCCTCGAGATCGTCGGCGGCGCGCTCGACGATGCGCGCGGCGTCCCGGTAGGCGCCGCCGAGCGCGATGGCGGCGGCCGTTGGCGCCATCTCGTTGTCCTTGCGCCAGAACAGCCTTTGCGCATAGCCGATCTCCAGGCGCCGGATCGCCTGGCTGACGGCGCTGTGCGTCACCCCCAGCTCCTGGCCGGCGGCGCTGTAGCTGCGAAGACGGCAGGCGGCCTCGAGCACGCGCAGGGCGCTGAACGGCGGAACCGGTTTCGGCATTCTCAAGGCGTGTGTTCCTGACCTTCGATCCGACATTTCTTCGCGACGCCGTGACCGGGCCGATCCTAGCCGAGGCGTCGGGCCAGCCCAGTTACAACGTAGTAAGCCGCCGCGCGCGGGGCGTGGGATCGAGATTGGCGAGCTGCAACGCCTGACCGTGTCAGCAGCAACGCAGTCGCGCCGCCGCGGCTGCGCCTTGCCTTGCCGCGGCGCCGTCGCTAGAGCCCGCCCCAGGTGACTACGCCCTCCGCCCTCCTGAAAGTGATGATCGACGCCGCGCGCAAGGCCGCACGCGGGCTGGCGCGCGATTTCGGCGAGGTCACCGAGTTGCAGGTCTCGAGGAAGGGCGCGGCCGATTTCGTCAGCGCCGCCGATCTGAAGGCCGAGCAGACCCTGTTCGAGGAACTCACCCGGGTCAGGCCGGGCTACGGCTTCCTCGGCGAGGAGCGCGGCGAGATCGCCGGCACGGACAAGACGCATCGCTGGATCGTCGACCCGCTGGATGGCACCACCAACTTCCTCCACGCCATCCCGCACTTCGCCATCAACATCGCCCTCGAGCGCGACGCGCGCATCGTCGCCGCGGTCACCTACAATCCCGCCACCCACGACCTCTTCTGGTCCGAGCGCGGCCGCGGCGCCTATCTCAACGCCAGGCGACTGCGCGTCTCGGCCCGCACGCGGCTGGACGAGGCGGTGCTCGCCACCGGCATCCCGTTCCTCGGCCATGGCCAGCACGCCCGCTTCCTGAAGGAGCTGCATCAGCTCGCCCAGCGCGTCGCCGGCGTCCGCCGCTTCGGCGCCGCCGCGCTCGATCTGGCCTGGCTCGCCGCCGGCCGCTACGACGGCTACTGGGAGCGCGATCTTTCCGCCTGGGATTTGGCCGCCGGGACCTTGCTGGTGAGCGAAGCTGGCGGCATGGTGACCGACGCCGATGGCGGCGAAGCCATCCTCGCCGGGGGTACGGTTTGCGCGGCCAATCCCGCCCTGCATCCACTGATCCTGGAGCGCCTGAGGGCCTCCGGCGCCTGACGCGGCGCGGCTTCGCGGCCCTGGCGACGGCCGCCGCCCTGGCGCCGGACGTGGCGCCGGCGCAAGCGCGCGCCGAGGCCCCTGCGCAGCCGCTGATCGTCGCCGAAGCCGGATCGGCCGAGCGCCCGCAGGACAGCGCCTCGGCGTTCCAGATCGCGATCGACCAGGGCTGCGACTTTCTCCAGGCCAACCTCGTCGCCACCCGCGATGGCGCCTTCGCCGTGCGCCGCGACAACGAGCTTTCCGCCACCACCGACGTGGCGACGCGCCCCGAGTTCGCCGCCCGCAGGACCACCAAGGCGATCGACGACGTGCTGCTGACCGGCTGGTTCGCCGAGGACTTCACCCTTGCCGAGCTGAAGACGCTGAAGTGCCGCGAGGCTTGGCCGAGGCTGCGGCCGCAGAGCGCCAGGTTCGACGGTCAGGATCGGGTGCTGTCGCTGGAGGAGGTGCTGGCCATCGCCCGCGCCGGCTGCGTCAAGACGGCCAGGACCATCGGCGTCTTCCCGCGCATCCTGCACGGCCGCTACTACGCCGGGCTCGGACTCGAGGTGGAGGACCGGCTGGCGCGCCTCTTGACGGTCGCCGGCTACCAGGCCCGCGCCGCGGCGGTCTGGGTGCAGGCGTTCGAAGCGGCTTCGCTGGAGGCGTTCGGGCGCGGCTCGCCGCTGCGGCGCATGCAGGTGATCGCGGCGGCGCAGGACGAGGCGCAGGGGCCGCTCTCGCCTCTGACCACCCCCGCCGGCCTGGCCGCGGCGCGCGCCTACGCCGACGCCATCTGCGTCGATCCATCGCTGGTGATCGACCCCGACGCCGCCGTCTTCCCTGCCCCCACCACCCTGGTGCTCGACGCCCGCGCCGCTGGCTTGCAGCTGTTCGCCGGCACGGTGCGAGCCGAGAACCAGTTCCTCCCCGGCGCCCTGCGGCGTGGCGATCCGGCCTCGGCCAGCTTCCCGGCGCGCCAGGGCGATGCGGGCAAGCTGCTCGTCGCGCTCTTCGCCGGCGGCGTCGATGGCGTCGCCACCGATCAGCCCGGCATGGCCGCGCGGGCGCGCTCCGCGGCTATCCGCGCCCTCGAGCGGCGCCGGACCGGGTTCTGAGGCCGTGGCCAGGACGACGTTCGCCCTGGCGGCCGTCGCGACCCTCGCCACCGCCCCTGGCGCCTGGGCGCAGCTCGGCAATGCGGCCATGCCGATCCCGCTACGGATGCAGCGCGGCGCCGACAGCCTGAAAGTGCGCGGCGTCCTCGTCCAAGGCGCCGCCTGCTGCACCTACATCTTCGCCGCCCATGCCGGCCAGAAGCTCTACTGGTCCGAGCGCGGCGCGGCGGCGCGGCTCACTCTCGGCTACCCCGACGGCCGCCTCGACGGCCCGGGCCTGCCCGACCCCCTGCCGCTGCCGCAGACCGGCGCCTACACCTTCGCCGTCAGCCCGGACCTGATGGCCGACGGCGCCTTCGGACGCTTCGTGCTGAGGCTGCGGATCCCGCCGTCGTGATCGAAGTCGCACCCGCGAGGGGTCACGACTTCCCGGCAGGGCGACGACGAGCGGGAGGGCGACGCCCAGGTCGCCCCAGGCCTCGCCCTCCCACCCAAGTCCTGGTCGGACTTGCGTCCGAGGTGTCGCCTTTTGGCTGGCGCCGCCGGGTCGCCCCGTCGTCGTCCGCCTCCGGCCAAGAGCCCAATCCCCAGCCCGGGTCGCCCGGGGTGTGCGGACTTGGATCCCTTCGGCGTCGGTGTCCAGGGAGGTTTCCCTCGTCCGGATCCGTCCCGCCGCCTCCGACCGGATGACCCTGACTCCGGCGCGCGCCACCGGCAACGGCCACATCCGCCAGCGCTTGTGGGGCAAACGGCCAGCGCCGGTGCGCAAGCTGTGCAAAAGCCGGGGCGCCGGGCGAAATTCCCGCGATCCTCCCGCGCCTTGCTCCGTCCCCAGGAATCCGCGCGCCGGTCGCGCACCCTGGCCCTCGAGGCGCGCGCCGGCTAGACTCGCGGGACCATGAACGAGCGCCCCTTCTGGGAGACCAAGACCCTCGCGCAGATGACCCCGTCGGAGTGGGAGAGCCTCTGCGACGGCTGCGGGCTATGCTGCCTGGTCCGCTTCGAGGACGAGGTCACCGGCGAGATCATCCCGACGCGGGTGCACTGCAAGCTCTTCGATGCTCAGGCCTGCCGTTGCACCGACTACGACGAGCGCAACGCCCACGTGCCCGACTGCATCAAGCTCGAGCCCGGCAACATCGAGAACCTCCGCTGGATGCCGAAGAGCTGCGCCTACCGCCGCCTCGACGAGGGCAAGCCCCTGCCCCGCTGGCACCCGCTGATCACCGGCGACGCCGAGAGCGTGCACAAGGCCGGCGTCTCGGTGCGCGGCCAGACCATATCGGAAGTGGTGCTGGCGGACCCCGAGGACGCGCTGGAGTTTGAGGCGCCCGACCTGCTCGTCGATCGCAGCGACGATTGAGCCGGCGCGCGCCTTGGGCTTAAACCCATGCCTATATTGGCGGCGGACCTAAAGGCGAGACGGAGCCCTCTTGGCGCAGGATCCCTATCAGGAGCTGGGCGTGGCGCGCACTGCCAGCGCGGACGAGCTTCGCCGCGCCTTCCGCAAGCTCGCCAAGCAGTTCCATCCGGACGCCAACCCGGGCAACAAGGCGGCCGAGGAGCGCTTCAAGCGCGTCGCCGCGGCGTTCGACCTCCTGGGCGACGAGGCCAAGCGCAAGCGGTACGACGCTGGCGAGATCGACGCTGACGGGCGCGAAACCATGCGCGGCTTTTCCGGCGGCCCGTTCGGCCATGGCGGCGCCCGTCCTCAGGACTTCGAGACCGCCGATCTGGGCGACATCCTGGGCGAGATGTTCGGCGGCCGGGGCGGACGGACCGGCGGCTTCGGCGGATTCGGGCCGCAGCGGGGCGCAGACGTCAGGGCCAGGCTCGACATCGACCTGGAAGAGGCGATCCGCGGCGCCAAGCGGCGGATCGCCTTCTCGGATGGACGCACGCTGGAGGTGGCCATTCCCAGAGGCGCGACCGAGGGCCAGATGCTGCGCCTGAAGGGCCAGGGCTCGCCGGGCCGGGCCGGCCCGGGCGACGCGCTGATCGAACTCTCCATCCGCCCGCACCCGATCTACCGGCGCGAGGGCGACAATCTCACCATGGACCTGCCGGTCTCCGCCCCCGATGCGATCCTCGGCGCCAAGGTGGAGGCGCCGACGCCGGACGGACCGGTGACCTTGAGCATTCCGGCCGGCTCCAACTCCGGCTCGACCCTGCGCCTGAAGGGCAAGGGTCTGGTGGGCGCGCGCGGCGGCAGAGGCGACCTCATGGCGCGCCTGGTGGTCATGCTTCCCGAGAAGGTTGGGCCCGAGTTGAAGAGCTTCGCCGAGACCTGGCGGGCCGAACATCCCTATGCGCCGCGCCGGCGCGCCTGACCTGGATGGCGGGAAGCGCCATGTTCAGCCGCTATTCACGGCAAGGCCGATAGGACGCGCAGACATGTCGCCGACCCTCGCCTCCCTGATCAGCGCCGCGGTCCTGGTTGTCGCGCTCGCCGGGTCGGCCGGTGCGGCGCCTCCCGGCGCCGCCGTCGCCGGACCCGCCACCGTCGCGCCGCGTCCGAACTCGCTCGGCGCGAACTGGGCGCAACAGCAGGACGAGGTCAAGCGGCGCGTGCGTCGGCGCCAGCTCGTGCCGATGCGCGTGGTGATCGCGCGCATCCGTCGCCTCAATCCAGGTCCGCGCAGCCAGCAGCTCGATGCCGGGCTGGAATACCGCGGCAGCGAACCGGTCTACCGGGTCCGCTGGATGACCAACGACGGCAGGCGCATCGACTATATCGTCGACGCCGCGACCGGGAAGGTGCTTAGCGGAGGCTGAAGCCATGCGCATCCTGATCGTCGAGGACGACCCTGACCTCGCCCGCCAGCTGAAAGCGGCGCTGGCCGATCAAGGCTACGCCATCGACCACGCCCCCGATGGCGAGGAAGCGCATTTCCTGGGCGAGACCGAGCCTTACGACGCCATCGTGCTCGACCTCGGCCTGCCGAAGATCGACGGCGTCACGGTGCTGGAGCGCTGGCGGCGGCAAGGCGTCGCCACGCCGGTGCTGATCCTAACCGCGCGCGGGGCCTGGAGCGAGAAGGTGGCCGGGTTCGATGCTGGCGCCGACGACTATCTCACCAAGCCCTTCCACACCGAGGAGCTGTTGGCGCGCCTGCGAGCGCTGCTGCGCCGCTCCGCCGGCCACGCCGCCCCGAGCCTCGTCTGCGGCGCCCTGAGGCTCGATCCCCGCGCCGCCCGCGCCGCGGTCAACGGCGAGCCATTGCGGCTCACCTCGCTCGAATACCGGCTCTTGCACTATCTGATGATGCACCAGGGCCGCGTGATCAGCCGCACCGAGCTGGTCGAGCACCTCTACGACCAGGATTTCGACCGCGATTCCAACACCATCGAGGTGTTCGTCGGACGGTTGCGCAAGAAGATCGGACCGGATCGGATCGAGACCGTGCGCGGCCTCGGCTACCGGCTCGTGGCGCTGGAAGGCGAGGCGGCGCAGACGTGACGGCCGCGCGCCGTCATCCGCCCTCCCTGGTCCGGCGCCTGGTCATCATCCACGCGGTGCTCAGTCTGGCGGTGCTGGCGCTGGGCGCCGTCGCGCTCTCGGCCTACTTCAGGAGCGAGGCCACCAGCCGCTTCGACGACCGGCTGGCGCAGGATCTGCTCAACCTCGTCGCCGGCAGCTCCGTGGACAGCGACCAGGACGTGGACGCGCCGGCCCTCACCGACGAGCGGGCGCTCAGGGTCTATTCGGGCAAATATTGGGAGATCGGCGTCGCCGGCGGACCCAGCCGGCTGGCGAACGCCTCGCGCTCGCGCTCGCTCTGGGACGCTCCGGATCTCGCCCTGCCGCCCGGCGGCACGGCCGCCCTCGCCAAGAGCCCGGGCAAGCCGATCTTCTACGACGGCATGGGGCCAGTGAAGCAACCGCTGCGCATCGCGGCCGAGGAGGTGCTGCTGCCGGGCCTCGCCCAGCCGGTGATCTTCCTGGACGCCGAGGATCGCTCCGCCATCGACCATGACATCCGCACGTTCGAAACCGCGACCGGCCTGTCGCTGGTCGGGCTGCTGGCCATGCTGATCGTCGGCGTCATGCTGCAGGTGCGCGTCGGCCTGCGTCCGCTGTTCGCCCTGCGCCGCGAGGTGGCGGCGGTGCGCACCGGCAAGACCGATCGTGTCGGCGGCGACTACCCCGCCGAACTGGAGCCGCTCGCCAGCGAACTCAACGCCCTCGTCGCCCACAACCAGGAAGTGGTCGAGCGCCAGCGTACGCACGTCGGCAACCTCGCCCATGCGCTGAAGACGCCGCTCTCGGTGATGAGCGCCGAAGCCGAGGCCAGGCCCGGCGCGCTCGCCGAGCTGGTGCGCCGCCAGGCCGACCTGATGCGCGAGCAGGTCGACCACCATCTGCGCCGCGCCCGCGCCGCCGTGCGCCCCCAGGGCGGCGGCGAACGCACCGCGGTCGCCCCGGTGCTGGAGGAGCTGAGCCTGACGCTGGAACGCATCTTCCGCGACAAGCCCGTCGAGATCGACTGGCGCGCGCCGGACGATCTCTACTTTCTCGGCGAGCGCCAGGACCTTCAGGAACTGGCGGGCAATGTGATGGAGAACGCCTGCAAGTGGAGCAGGGGCCGCGTCCGCGCCGAAGCGGCCACGGCCGGCCCTGGACGCCTGCGCGTCACCATCGAAGACGACGGCCCGGGCCTCGCACCGGCGAACCGCGAGGAGGTGCTGAGGCGCGGCGCGCGCCTCGACGAAAGCGCGCCGGGCTCGGGCTTCGGACTGTCCATCGTCGACGAACTCGCCCGCGCCTATGGCGGCGGCGTCGCCCTCGCCGATTCGGCCATGGGCGGGTTGAAGGTCCAGATCGAGCTGCCGAGCGCCGACGCCTGAGACCAGCGCCGGCGCAGGGCTTGGCGAAGCCTTAACCCCTGTTCAGCATGATCGCGCGTCGGACGCCCCCCGTCCGCGAACGGGATCGCATGGGCCAGATATCCGAGGCCAAACTCGCGCTGGTCAGGGGCCTCATCGAACGGGCGCCGGATGGCGCCGTGCGCAGCCTGCTGCTTGCCCTTGGGGCGGACGGGGGGCACGACGCCGGCCTCGCCCACGTGCATCGCCTGCTCGAAGCCGAGGCCAGCGATCGGCGGGCGCGCAACATGACCTTCGCGCCGGTTGCGCCCTTGTGCGGCGCCGGCGGTCCGTTCAACGCCCTCGTCTTCCCGCCGCGCACCCTCGCCCTGATCTGGAGGGCACTGCGGGGCGAAGCGCCCGACGAGGTGATCGCCGCCAAGGCGCTGGCCGCCGATTGGCGCGGCGACGAAAGTTCGCCCCAGATTTTCGATGCCCTCTGCGCGAGAACCGCCGACGCCTTGCGTGGCGGCGACCGCGCCTTCTCCGCCGCCGCCGCGGCCGCCGATGCCGGAAGCGGGCGCGAGCAGCTGACCGCCTGCCTCGATCTCGCGCCGGTCACCCGCCGCGCGCTCGCCCAGATGCCCGAATGGCTGGGCCGCATCACCAGCGAGAAAGCCGCCACGCTGCGACTGGCCTACCGCGATGTCGTCGCGGTGGCCGACGATGCCGGTCCGCGCTTCTTCGAGATGCTTTGCGCGCATCTGGCCGAGCCCTGGCTCATCCTGCGCGTCATCTGCGGGGTGATGGATCATCCCAACGAGGCCTATTTCGCCGGATCCGAACTCGCCGGATTCGGCGCGCGGGTCCTGGACGATATCGATCGGCAGCTCGCCCAGGTCGCTTCCTTCAAGGCGGACCTGGGCCGCGGCGCCGCCCGCACCGCCGCCGCCGCCGCCCACCGGGCCACGGTGGAGATCGCCGAGGTCGAGCAGTCCATCAATCTTGCTCCCGATGGCCCCTGGGGCCGCCGGCTGGCGCGGCAGAAGCGCACGCTCGCGGGCGCGATCGAGGCCTCGCTCAAGGCCGTGGACGACGCGGTGGGCCGGGCGCTGCCGCTGCAGACCCGGCGCATGGGGCCAAGGGCGGCGCGCGGCGTGCCCAGCCTCGTCCGCGATCCCGATCCGGCCCTGGTGGAGCAGGCGGCGACCCTGCTCGCCTTCATGACCGAGGTGCGCCCCAGCGCCGCCGCCGGCGGCTTCGCCTCGGCGCGCGCCAAGGCCCAGGAGGCGCTGGACGCGCGGCTCGACGCCTATGTCGAGGACATCCTCGAGGACGTCCGCTCCGCCGACGAGAGCCATGGCGGGCGGGCCAAGGCCTTTCTCGAGATCGCCGCCGAATTCTGCGGCCTCGCCCGCGACGCCAAGGCCGCCCAGATCGTCCGCCGCCGCGCCGCGGCGTAGCGCCGGCTCACCGCGCCGGATTCCCGCTCGTCGCGGCGCGCGGCCTCATCGACCCCGCGGCCCCCTACACCACCTTCACCCGGGCCGCGCTCTCGGGCAGGTCGCCGCCGAAGGCGCGCTGGAAGAACTCGGCCACGGTGGGGCGCTCCAGCTCGTCGCACTGGTTGAGGAAGGTCAGCCGGAAGCCGAACCCGATGTCGCCTGCGAAGATCTCGGCGTTCTGCGCCCAGGTGATCACCGTGCGCGGGCTCATCACCGTCGAGATGTCGCCGTTCATGAAGGCGTTGCGGGTCATGTCGGCGACTCGCACCATGGCCGCGACGGTGCGCCGGCCCTCGGGAGTCGCGGCGTAGCTCGGCGCCTTGGCAAGGACGATCTCGGCCTCGACGTCGTGGGCGAGATAGTTGAGCGTGGTCACGATCGACCAGCGGTCCATCTGCCCCTGATTGATCTGCTGGGTGCCGTGATAGAGGCCGGTGGTGTCGCCGAGCCCGATGGTGTTGGTGGTCGAGAACAATCGGAAATAGTGGTTGGGCCGGATCACCCGGTTCTGGTCCAGCAGGGTGAGCTTGCCCTGGGCCTCCAGCACTCTTTGGATGACGAACATCACGTCCGGGCGGCCGGCGTCGTACTCGTCGAACACCAGCGCCATCGGCCGCTGGATGCACCAAGGCAGCATGCCCTCACGGAACTCCGTCACCTGGCGGCCGTCGCGCAGCACGATGGCGTCCTTGCCGACGAGGTCGATGCGCGAAACGTGGCTGTCGAGATTGACGCGGATCATCGGCCAGTTGAGCCGCGCCGCCACCTGCTCGATGTGCGTCGACTTGCCGGTGCCGTGATAGCCCTGGATCATAACGCGGCGGTCGTAGGCGAGCCCGGCGCAGATCGCCAGCGTGGTCTGGGGATCGAAGCGATAGGCCTCGTCGAGGTCCGGCACGTGGCCGTCTCGCATCGAAAAGGCCGGAACCTTCATGTCGGAATCCACGCCGAAAACCTCGCGCACCGAGACGGTCCGGTCGGGAACCAGGGTCAGCAGCAGGTCTTCGGCGGGGTCGGTCAGCACGGTCATGGCGCGGGTTCACTAGCCTGTTATCGGCGCGAAGCAAACGGCTGTTTCAGCCCCGCCGAGGCCCCGCCCGGACCCTCGCCGGATCAGACGAGTTGCGCTTTTCTGAGCGTGCGGAAGGCCCGGATCACCCGCTGAAGCTTGTGCTCGGCCGAGCGGTCGCCGCCGTTGGCGTCGGGATGGCAACGCTTCAGCAGCTCCGTATAGCGGCGCCGGATCTTCGGCCCGTCGGCGGTGGCGTCGAGATCCAGATCGGCGAGGGCGTTGCGCTCCAGCCGCCCAAGGCGCTTGTCGTAGGCGGCCTTCTCCGCCTCGGCGCGCGCCTGGCTTTGGCCGAACAGGCCGAAGGCGTCGCGGAAGAACCCCCGCGAAGCCGCGGCCGCGGCTTCGCGCGAGCCGCGTCCAGCCTTGAACGACCAGATCGGCCGGCCTCCGGTGACCGTCTCCTCGGCTTGACGGGCGCGGATCTGCGCCTCGCTCATGCCGGCGAAGAAGTTCCAGCCGCGGTTGTACTCGGCCGCATGCGCCTGGCAGAACCAGTAGTGCTCGTCGAGGAGATCGCGCGACTTCGGCGCCCGCGCCACCCCGGCCGACCGGCAGCCCGGGTGGTCGCAGACCCGCTCGCCGGACCGCAGCGCGGCCGCCTCGTCGGCCGGCGGCGGCGGTCGCACGCGGATGTCCACGAACCGGGGGCGATATTGAAAGCCGGTCTTCATTGGGCGAAGTATGGAGGCGAACTTTTGCCGATCAAGAATTGACAGCCCGCGAATTGGGAGGCGGAATATGGGGAGTGTCACGGACGCCATGCGGCGCAAACTGATGGCCGCCTTCTCCCCCACGCGCCTCGACATCGACGACGACTCCGCCCGGCACGCCGGTCATGCCGGGGCCGGGCCGGGCGGCGAAAGCCATTTCAGCGTGACTATCGAATCCGCCGCTTTTGCTGGCGCGACGCGCCTGCAGCGCCAGCGCCTCGTGCACGGCGCCCTCGCCGAGGAACTGGCCGGCCCCGTGCACGCCCTCGCCATCACCGCCCTTGCGCCGGGCGAGGACCGGTGAGCACGCGTCAGCTCGCCGTGGCGCTCAGCGCCTGGTTCAGCGCCTTGGCCAGGTCGCCGGCGCGGAACGGCTTCTGCAGCACCGGGGCGCCGCGATCTACCTCGCGAAGACCGGCCTCCCCGTAGCCGGTGGAGAAAATCGCTGGTACGCCCTTCTCCCGCAGCGCGTCGGCGACGGCGAAGACTGGCTGGCCAGCCAGGTTGACGTCGAGCAATGCCGCGTCGATGCCGATCTCCGTGCGCGCCAGGCTGAGCGCGGCGTCCAGCGCATGCACCGGCCCCACCACCGCGCACCCCAGCTCCTCGAGCATGTCCTCGACCAGCATGGCGATCATCATCTCGTCTTCCACCACCAGGACGCGGCGGCCCCTCAGCGCGGCGTTTTCGTTCATGCCGTTGGACTCCGGTTTCCGCGACCAATAGCTAGCCTGTGGCGGCATGTCGCAGCTTAGGCCCGCCGAGCCGTCGCAACAATGCGGTTAATCGTGAACGGCGTTTACATAAAGGCGAACTGCGGGCGCCGGTCCGGCGGCGCTGCGCCGGTTCAGACCTCGCCTTCTTGCTGCAGCGGCGGACTGACGCGCAGGGCGGTGATCTGGTTGCGCTGCCGGCGCAGCACCTGGAAGCGGTGATCGTGGAAAATGAAAATCTGGCCCGGCTCGGGAATGGTCTGGGCCTCGTGGATCACCAGGCCGGCCACGGTCACGGCGTGTTCGTCGGGCAGGTTCCAGTCGAGGGCGCGATTGAGGTCGCGGATGGCCACCGCGCCATCGACGACGACGGTCCCGTCCGGCTGGCGGCGCAGCCCCTCGATCGCCCGGTCATGCTCGTCCTCGATCTCGCCGACGATCTCCTCGAGGATGTCCTCGAGCGTGACCAGCCCCTGCAGAGCGCCATATTCGTCCACCACCAGGGCGAAATGGGTGCGCCGCTTCAGGAAGGCGTTCAGTTGGTCCTTCAGATTAGTGGTTTCGGGAATGAACCAGGGTTCGCCGGCGATGCCGCCGACGTCGAGGCCGTGCAGGTCGGGCGTGGCCGCCATGGCGCGGGCAAGGTCCTTGGCGTGCAGCACGCCGACGACGTTCTCGGGGTCGTGCCGGTAGAGCGGCAGTCGCGTGAACTGGCTTTCCAGCGCCGCGCGGATGATGTCGCGCGCCGGGGCGTCGGCGTCGAGCATGACGATCTGGCGCCGATGCACCATGACCTCGCCCACGTCGAGTTCGGAGAGGTCGAGGACCCCGCCCAGCATGCGCCGGTCGCGGCTCTCCACCAGGCCTTCGGCGTGGTGGTATTCCACGGCGCCGCGGATCTCCTCGTGCGCGGCGAGCACGTCGCTCGCCATGTCCAGCCCGACGCCGAAGAGGCTCAGGGTGCGGCGCACGACCCACTGGATGGCGTAGATGACCGGCCCCAGCAACCGCACCACCACGAGCATCGGGCCGGAGAGCGCGCGGGCGACGTCGTCGGCGCGCACGATGGCCAGGGTCTTGGGCAGGACCTCGACGAAGACCACCACCAGCAGGGTCATGACGCCGGTGGCGATCGCGACGCCCAGGGCGCCGGGCGCCACCCGCGTGATGATCACGGTGGCGAGCGCGGAGGCGAAGATGTTCAGTACGTTGTAGCCGATCAGCACCGCGCCGATCATCGTCTCCTGGTCGGAGATAAGCCGGTTGACGCGGGCCGCGCCCCGATCGCCCTCCCGCTCCAGCTGGTGCATGCGCCCGCGGCTCGCCCGGGTGAGCGCCGTCTCGGCCGCCGAGAACACCGCCGAGACGGCGAGCAGAGCCAGGATGAAAGGGGCCGCGGCAAGCAGCGCGGTCACGAGGCTCATGCAGCGGCTCCCTCGCCGACCAGGAAGCGGCGCAGCGCCTCGACGTCAGCGTTCCTCGCGACGAACGCCTCGCCGAGCCGGCGGACGAGGACCAGGGTCGGGGCGCCGCCTTCCGCCTTCTTGTCCTGGAGCATGTGGCCGATGAGGGCGGCGGCGCGGAACGGCCCCCCGGCGATCTCGCAGAGGCGAGTCGGCAGGCTGGCGGCCGCCACGGCGCGAGCTGCCCGTTCCGCATCCTGGCCCGGGCAGACGCCGAGCGCCACCGAGAAGCGGAACGCCAGCGCACAGCCCAGGCCCACCGCCTCGCCATGCTTCAGCGTCTCGGAAAACCCGGTCTCGGCCTCGAGGGCGTGGGCGAAGGTATGGCCGAGGTTGAGCAACGCCCGGCGGCCGGCCTCGCGCTCGTCCTCGGCGACGATCTGCGCCTTCATAGCGACGCAGCCGGCCACCGCGTGCGACAGGGCGGCGGGATCCAGGTCCAGCACCGCCGGCCCGTTCACCTCCAGCCATTCGAACAAGCCGAGGTCGCCCAGGAGGCCGTACTTCAGAACTTCGCCGTAGCCGCAGCTGAGCTCGCGCCGAGGCAGCGTATCCAGCATGGCGAGGTCCGCGAGCACCAAGCGCGGCTGGTGGAAGGCGCCGACGAGGTTCTTGCCGCGCGCGGTGTCGATGGCGGTCTTGCCGCCCACCGAGGAGTCGACCTGCGCCAGCAGCGTGGTCGGGATCTGCACATAGTCCAAACCGCGCTTGAGGATCGCCGCGGCAAAGCCGGCGAGGTCGCCCACCACGCCGCCGCCGAAGGCGACGACGACGTCGCCCCGGTCCAGTTCGAGCGCCAGCAGCCGATCGCAGAGCTGCTCAAGTCCCGCGAAACTCTTGGCTGTCTCGCCCGGTGCGATCACCACCGGCAGGACGGCGACGCCGCCCGCCTCCAGCGCCCCGGCGAGTCGCGCCCCGTGCAGGCCGCTGACGGTCTCGTCCATGACCACCGCCGCGCGCCCGCGCCTCAGCAGAGGGCGCAGGTGCTCGCCGGCCCTGTCCACGAGGCCCCGGCCGATCAGCACGTCGTAGGGCGCCGCGGCCAGGTCGACGCGGATGGTCGTGATCACGGAGGCGTCCCCCGATGCTCGGCCAGCGCCTTCAGGATCGCCTCGACGGCGACATGGTGCGACCCATCGCCGGTCTCGACCACGACGTCGGCCTCGGCGTAGGCCGGATAGCGCTCGCGCGCCTGCAGGTTCAGCGCCTCCAGCGGATCCTTGCCGGCGAGGAGCGGGCGGGTCTCCTTGCGCCCGACCCGCCTCGCCAGAACCTCGATGTCGGCCTTGAGCCAGACCGAGACCGCCTTCTCCTTGATGAGCCGGCGCGTCTCGGCGTTCATGAAGGCCCCACCGCCGGTGGCCAGCACGTGCGGCGGCTCGGCCAGCAACCGCGCGATCACCCTGCGTTCACCATCGCGAAACGCCTGCTCGCCATATTGCTCGAAGATCTCGGGGATCGGACGGCCGGCGGCCGCCTCGACCTCCGCATCGGCGTCGCGGAACGGCATGCCCAGCGCCGCGGCCAGGCGCCGGCCGACGCTGCTCTTGCCAACGCCCGACAGCCCGACGAGGGCGACGGTCCTGCTGGTCTGGGCGGAGTGGGTGGACATGTCCGAGAACCGCTTAGCACGGCGCGCCCCCCGCCCGCCAACTTCAGCGCGGGCCGCCGGCTGGATCGAGGCCTTCCTGGAAATGCTGGCGGCCGAGCGCGCCGCGGCGGCCAACACCTTGAAAGCCTACCGGAAAGACCTCGGCGACGCCGACGCATGGCTCGGCGGTCGCGGCGGCGATCTGGCGCGCGCCACGCCTGAGGAGATCGAGGCATACTTCGCCAGCCTCGGCGCATGCGGCCTCGCCTCCGCCACGGCGGCGCGCCGGCGCGCCGCCATGCGCCAGTTCTACCGTTTCGTGCTCGGCGAAGGCTGGCGGGGCGACGATCCCTCGCGGCGCGTGGAAGCACCGCAGCGCGGCCGGCCGCTGCCAAGGGTGCTGACGCGCCAGGAGGTCGACGCGCTGATCGCGGCGGCGGGCGCCAGGGACGGCGCCGCGGGCCTGCGCTTGGCGGCCATGATCGAGCTCGCCTACGCTTCCGGCTTGCGCGTGGCCGAACTGACCGGTCTCGCGCTCGCCGCAGTCGCGGGCGACCCGGCCTATCTGATCGTGCGCGGCAAGGGCGGCAAGGAGAGGCTGGCGCCGCTGAACGGCGCCGCCCGGACCGCGGTGAAGGCCTACCTTTCGGTTCGCGGGTCGTTTCTGCCCAGGGGGGCGAAGGACAGCCCCTGGCTCTTTCCGTCGCGCGGACGCGGCGGACGGTTGACGGCTCGGCGCTTCGCCCAGCTGCTGCGCGCAGCCGCCGAAGCGGCCCGCGTCGATCCCGCCAGGGTCAGCCCGCACGTGCTGCGCCACGCCTTCGCCACTCATCTGCTCGAAGGCGGCGCGGACCTGCGCGTGGTGCAGACCCTCCTCGGCCACGCCGATATCGCCACGACGCAAATCTACACCCACGTCACCCAGGATCGCCTGCGCGAGGTGGTCGAGACCAGGCATCCGCTCGGCCGGCGCGCTGCGCCTGGCTGATGCGAAGGCCCGGCGGTCAGGCCGCGCCCGCTCCGCGCCCCTGCTTCTCCAGGATCTCGTCGAGAACGAACTGATAATAGGTCATCGCCTCGCTGACCGAGAACCGGTCGCGCAGGAACTCGATCTGCGGCGCGCCGGCCTGCACCGAATCCGGCTTCATGTTCGCCCCCATGGCCGGCCAGCGCAGCATCCTGGGGAACTGGCGCCCGCGCATGGCGACCGTCTCGGTCTTCACCTCCGGATGAAGCTCGGCGAAGCGCAGGTAGGCCTCGGCCGACGCGCGCACCGCGTCGGCGCCGCGACCCGCGCGCATCGCCGCGAACGCCGCCTCGACCTTCTGGCGCAGCTCGGGGTTGGCGATGTCGGCCGCGCGCGCCATGCGTCAGCCCTTCAGATCGAGGCGTTGATCGGGAAGTCGACGCCCTTCAGCTGGTCGGCGCGCCAGGGCTGCTGGAGGGTGCGGTGCCGCTCCTTGAACTCCGGCAGCAGCTCTTTGCCGAACCGTTCGATGGATTCCATGATGTGCTCGTGCTTGCGGTCGCCGCACTGGGCCACGAAGATCATCACGTCCAGGTGCTGCGCCTCGTATTTCAACAAGGTCCGGCGCAGGGACTCGCTGGTCCCGATGGCGTTGCCGCTGCGCGCGGCGCGGTAGAGCGCCTTCTGAATCTCGTCGGCGGGCTCGCCGCCGGCGATCTCCTCGGGCGAGAGGAAGCCGCCGCGCTGCGCCTGCGCCTGGGCGGTCTCGCCGGAGCGAACCAGGAAGTCGCGATGGACGTTGGCTCTGCCCGGCTGGTGCGCCCCGCCGGAGGCCGGGTTGTAGTAGTAGCCGAGCGAATAGGAGAAGAAGGCCGGCCCGTTGGCGCTGCGCCGCATCGCCTCGGCGTCGCTGTCGGCCATCATGAAGGTGTTCAGCACCGCCAGCGCCGGATTGATGGCGTGGCCGATGGGCATCAGCTCCTCGCGCACCAGCCGGTAGTATTCGAGCGCCCGCTCGCCGAGCTCCTCCGGCGTCTCGAAGCCGAAGCCGAGCGAGCCCATGCCGAGGCGGGCCGCCACCATGGTGGTCTCGCGCCGCGACGCCGCGATCCAGAGCGGCGGGTGCGGCCTCTGCAGCGGCTTGGGGATGACGTTGCGCGCCGGCATCGAGAAGAACTCGCCCTCGAAGCCCTTGTAGGGCGTCTCGACCATCATGTTGGCGATCTCGCGCGTCGCCTCCTCCCACATGGCCTTCTTCAGCCGCCGCTCGACGCCAAAGCCGCCGAGCTCCGTTTCCGAGGCGGATTCGCCGGAGCCGAACTCGACGCGGCCGCCCGAGAGAATGTCGAGCGCCGCGATCCGCTCGGCCACCCGCGCCGGATGGTTGTAGCCGGGCGGCGTCAGCACGATGCCGTGGCCGAGGCGAATGTTCTTGGTGCGCTGCGACAGCGCCGCCATCATCAGCTCCGGCGCGCTGGAGTGGGAGTATTCCTCGAGGAAGTGATGCTCGACCTCGAAGACGTAGTCGAAGCCGAGGGAATCGGCGAGCGCCACCTGCTCGAGCATATCGTGGTAGATGCGCCGCTCGTCGTCGGGATTCCAATCGTCGCGATCAGCCGGCTTGGGCAGCTGCAGTTCGTAGAACAGGCCGAACTTCATGCCACGGTCGCCGCGTCGGCGAGGGCGTCGAAGCGCTTCGAGAGGGCCGCGCCGTCCGGATGGCGCTTCAGACACGCCGCCACCAGGTCGCGGGCGGCCTGGCGCTGGGCGCGCGGCACGTCGTCGGCGTTCCAGGCGACGATCCTGGACCACACCGGGTCGATGAAGGCGCGCCCCTGCACCAGGCCCTGCGGCGTCTTGAAGTGAAAGCTGCGCAGTTCGGAAACGAACAGCTGCAGATAGGCCACGTGCGAGGCCTCGTCCTGGCGGATCTGGTCGATGATGGTCGCGGCGCGCTCGGCGTCGGCGCGCCGGTCCGGGAACGCCTCGGGATCGCGCATCAAGGCGACGTTGAAGGCGAAGCCACGTTCGGCCCTGATCTCGATCATCAGCACGTTCATCAGCTGCTTGATCAGCGCCTCGTGCGGCGCCGGAATCTGCGGCATCTCGCGCCCGTCCGCGCCCGGCCGGCCGGACCGCTCGGGAATCTCCGGGATCGGATGGGCGTTCTCGCCCAGCACGAGGTCGCGCGCCAGATACCACATCCGGTCGTGCGCCCCGATCTCGCTCGTCCCGTCGCCGCCCTCGTCCAGGCCATGCGCGACGAAGAGGCCCCTGTTCAGATGTGCGGTCGCGGTCTCGGTCAGATCCTCCTCGACGAGTGGCTGGAAGTCGGGCGCGGTGATCGTCGCCAGCATCCTGCCGCGGCCCTCGATGATCCCGGTGGTGGTGAGGGTGTTCCAGAGCGGCAGGGTGACGCCGGCCGCCAGCAGCAGCTTCATCTGGGCGAGACTCGGGAAGTGCGGTTCGCGCAGGATGCGCGTGGAGGCGTCGATCAGCTCGCCGCCGTGGCGCTGCAGCCTGTCCCGCCAGGCCCGGATCGCCGGCCAGCGGCCAAGGGTGCGCGGCGAGACATAGGCGCCCTGCGCATCGTAGCCGCCGTGCAGACGGCGTGCGCCGAACGAGTTGACCCGTGCGAACGGCGGATCGGAAAGTATCTCCTCGGTGGAATAGACGAGCTGCATCGTGAGGCTCTTTCAAAATGTCCAAATGCGGCGCGTGGCGGCGCCGGACCATCCATAATCCCGCGCCTGCGACCTTCCAAGTTCGCAGCCGCCGGGACGGGCCGGCCGCATCTTTCCTGGACTTCCGCGGCGTCGCCGCCCACCTGATGACCCCATGACGCTCGCGGGAAAGATCGCCATCGTCACCGGCGCCGCCTCGGGCTTCGGCGAGGGTATCGCGCGCCGCTTCGCCGCCGAAGGGGCAAAGGTGGTGATCGCCGACCTCGACGGGACCGCGGCCGAGGCGCTCGCGGGCGAACTCGGCGCCGTCGCCGTCCGCGCCGACGTCTCCATCGATGCAGACGTCGCGCACCTGAGCGAGGCGGCGCTCGCCTTGGCGGGCCGAATCGACATCCTGGTCAACAATGCCGGCATCGGTCAGGCGCCGCAGCCGCTCGAATCGGTTTCCGAAGACGAATTCGACCGGCTCTTCGCAGTCAACGCCAGGTCGGTCTTTCTCGGCGCCCGCCACGTCGTCCCGGCGATGAAGACGCGGCGCGCCGGCGCCATCCTCAACATCGCCTCCACCGGCGCCGTGAGCCCGCGGCCCAACCTCGCGTGGTACAACGCCACCAAGGGCTGGATGGTCGCGGCCACCCGCGCCATGGCCATCGAACTCGCCCCCTTCGGCGTGCGCGTCAACGCGCTCAACCCTGTCGCCGGCGACACCCCGCTGCTGGCCACCTTCATGGGCGAGGACACGCCGCAGCGGCGCGCGAGGGTCCTCGCCACCATTCCCCTCGGACGCCTGTCGACGCCCGCCGACATCGCCGCGGCCGCCGCCTTCCTCTGCTCGGACGAAGCCTCGCTGATCACCGGCGTCGCGTTGGAAATCGACGGGGGCCGGTGCCTGTGATCCATGACGCACCGCAATGACCGGCTCTGGCGCGGATTTCCTCGGCAATCCGGTCTCGGCGACCGATCGCGCCGCCCTGGCCGCCATCGACGACTTCGTCGCCGGGTTCCTCGGCTACGAGAGCCGGGCCGCCAATGTCGTAAGGGCCGCGGCCGCCCACCCGGATCAGGGCCTGCTTTGCGCCTACGCCGGCGCCCTCTTCATGCTGATGGAGTCGCCGCAGGGGCCCCAGCGCGCGCGGCCGTGGCTGGCGCGAGCCGAGGCGGCGGCCCTGAACCGGCGCGAGGCGCGCTTCGCCGCCTTCCTCGCCGCCTGGATCGGCGGCGACATTCCGGCGGCCCAGGCGACGGGCGAGGCAATGATCGCCGATTGGCCGCGCGACCTCGTCGTGGTCAAGCTCTGCCAGTATCTCGCCTTCAACCGCGGCGATGCAGGCGCCCTGCTGCGCATCGCGCTCGGGGCGCTGCCCGCGAACAGGGATCAGCCGCACGCCCACGCCATGGCGGCCTTCGGCTACGAGCAGAGCCACCTTTTGAGGCAAGCCGAGGCCGCCGGGCGCTGCGCCCTGGAGATGCGGCGCAAGGAGCCCTGGGCCCAGCACGCCCTCGCCCATGTGATGCTCACCGAAGGGCGGATCGACGAAGGCGCCCGGTTCCTGGAAGACGCGGCCGAGACCTGGGACGGCCTCAACTCCTTCATGGTCACGCACGCCTGGTGGCACCTCGCCCTCTTCTACCTCAGCCAGGGGCGCGAGGCGGCGGTGCTGGCGGCGTACGACCGCCACTGCTGGGCCGGCGACAAGGACTATTCCCAGGATCAGGTCGGCGCCGTTTCGCTGCTTGCCAGGGCCGAACTCGCCGGCATCGACGTCGGAGCACGCTGGGACGAGGTCGCCGAACGCATCGCGGCGCGCGGCGTCGACGTCGAGCAGCCGTTCCTGGCGCTGCAGTACCTCTATGGCCTGGTTCGCGCCGGCCGCGCCGAGGCTCCGGCCCTGCTGCACGCCGTTCGCCGCCGCGCCGCGTCCGCCCGGGACTTCGACCGCGCCGTCTGGGCCGAGGTGGCCGCGCCGGCGGCCGAGGGCGTCGCGGCCTGGCTCGCCGGCGAGCATCCGCGGGCCATCGCCGAGCTTGGCGCCGCGCTGCCGCGCATGGCCGAAGTCGGCGGCAGCCATGCCCAGCGCGACCTCTTCGACCAGATCCACCTGGCGGCCCTGGTCGCGGACGGCCGCTGGAGCGACGCCCGCAAGATCCTGGAGCGGCGCCGGGCGGACGACCCCGACGGCGCGCCGGTCAACCGGCAGCTCGCGCGCGTCTATGCGGCCCTCGGTCTGCCGATCGAGGCCGCGGAGGCCCGCGAGCGCGCCGCCGCCGCCGCCGCAAGGCGCGCCGCATGACCCACCCGCGCGAAGAGGCCCTGCTCGCCTCGATCGAGGCGCGCCAGGACGAGATCGTCGATCTGGCCCGCGAACTCATCCGCATCCCGACGGTGAACCCGCCGGGCGAATTCTACCGCGACTGCGTCGAACTCCTGGGACGCCGCCTCCACGGGCGCGGCTTTGCGGTCGAGTACCTGCGCGCCGAGGGTGCGCCGGGCGACAGCGAGCGTCACCCACGCTGGAACGTGGTGGCCCGCCGCGAGGGCGCCGGCGCTGGTCCTTGCGTGCACTTCAACGGCCATGTCGACGTGGTCGCCCCCGGCGAGGGGTGGACCCGCCCCCCGTTCGAGGCGCAGGTCGAACACGGCCGCGTCCATGGCCGGGGCGCGTGCGACATGAAGGGCGGCATCGCCGCGGCGGTGATCGCCGTGGAGGCGCTGATCGATTCCGGCGTCGCCCTGCCCGGCGCCCTCGAGATCTCTGGCACCGGCGACGAGGAATCCGGCGGTTTCGGCGGAGTGGCCTGGCTGGCCGAGCGCGGCTGGTTCTCCAAGCCGCGGGTCGATCACGTGATCATTCCCGAGCCGCTCAACGTCGACCGCGTCTGCATCGGCCACCGCGGCGTCTGGTGGGGCGAGATCGAGACCCGGGGCCGCATCGCCCACGGTTCCATGCCCTTCCTGGGCGACTCGGCCATCTTGCACATGGCCGCCGTGCTCGGCGCCTTCGAGACCAGCCTCTATCCAGCGCTCGGCGCCCAGCCGACCGCCATGCCCGTCGAGCCCGCCGGGGCGCGCACGCCGACGTTCAACATCAACTCCCTGCATGGCGGTCAGCCGGACGTGCTCGATGTCCGGGGCGGCCTGCCCGCGCCCCTCGTCGCCGACTCCTGCCGCCTCGTCTTCGACCGCCGGCTCTTGATCGAGGAGGATCTCGACGAGGTGAAAGCCAAGATGCGCGCCCTGCTCGACGGCCTCGCCCAGTCCCGGCCGGGCTTCCGCTACGGCCTGCGCGATCTCTTCGAGGTCCGCCCCTCGATGACCGAGCCGGACCGCCCCGTCGTGCGCGCGACAGCGGGCGCCGTCCGCAAGGTGCTGGGGCGCGAGGCGGCGCTGATCTGCTCGCCGGGCACCTACGACCAGAAGCACATCGACCGCATCGGGGCCTTGCGCGACTGCATCGCCTATGGCCCGGGCATCCTCGATCTCGCCCATCAGCCGGACGAATACGTCGAGATCGCCGACATGGTCGCCTCGGCCAAGGTGATGGCGCTGGCGGCCTACGCGCTGCTGACCGGCGGGGCGTGAACGTCGGCGCGGCGCCCGCGCGGTTGCGCCGTGGCGCGGCCGGGATCAGACTCGCTGGTGCAACGGCATTGAAGGGCGATCCTCATGAACCAGCCGGCCGGCCGCCTCGTCGCCGACTACGGGGCGCAGGAAGCGGCGATGCGGGCCTATTGCGCGGCGGGCCAGGCGCGCGCCATGGCGCTCGGCAACCGCGGACCGATCCGGTTCACCGCGGACGGTCGGCTGCACCCGCAGATCCTCGAGGCCTATCGTGCCTGCGGCTTCTACGTGTTCACGGGCGTGCTGAAGCCGGACGAACTGGCCGACATCGAGGCCGATTTCCTCGACATCCAGACCCGCCTGCCGGTCCATCGCGGCGCCGCCGCCGATGCGCTCGGCCGCCCGGCGCTCGGGGCGGACCGCGAAGCGGCGAGTCTCGTCTGGGCAACGCCCCTCAGCGATCCCGTCGGGGGCACCAAGGCCGCCCGCGGTCGCTACCCGGTCAAGATGTTCGAGCCGCAGGCCGCGGCGGACGCACCCGACGAGGTCGTCTATCTGATCCTGGGGTCGCTGCAGTTCTCCGAAGCCTGCCTGCGCCTCTATGGCCATCCCGGACTCCTCGCGGTCGCCGCGGCCGTGAACGGGCCGGATTTCACGCCGTTCAACGAGGCCCTGTGGATGAAGGGCCCGGGGCTCGGCGCCTCCGTCGCCTGGCACCAGGACGGCTGGACCCATTGGGAAAGCGCCGATCTCGACGAGGGCTCGCACGGGTTCAACTTCATGGCCCAGCTCTACGGCTGCACGCCGGCTAACGGCCTCTGGGTGGTCCTAGGTTCGCATCGGTTGGGCAAGGTCGACATCGCCGCCTGGGTCGCCACGGCCGGTACGGAGCGCCTGCCCGCGGCCGTGCCCCTGGTCTGCGAGCCGGGCGATGTCGCCATCACCAGCCGCCAGGCCGTGCACGGCTCGTTCGCCAACACCAGCGCCGACTGGCGCGTCACCGTGAACTTCGGCTTCCACCGCCGCCGCTCGATCCTCGGCGTCGCCGGGGGCGGCGTCCACAACGCCCCGGCGGTCTACGACGAAGCGCGCATTCGTCGGCGCGCCCGCGTCATCGGCTGGGCCATCGACGCCCGCCGCCAGCGCTTCCCCGCCGAGACGCCGTTCGACTACGCCCCGCACGCGCAGGCGGGCGAGCGGTGGCTCTGGGACGCCGCCGCGCGGGTGGCGATCAAGGACTACAATCTGCTGGACCTGGGAATTTGAGGACGCCGCGAGGCGACGCGCGACCTCGATGAGAGCCCGCACTCGGTAGGGCATCGGACATGGACACACTCACGCCCGCGCAGCGCAGCGAGCGGATGCGGCGCGTCCGCCAAGCCGGAACCGAGCCAGAGCTGATCGTGCGCCGTGCGCTGCGCGCGTTGGGATACCGCTACCGCCTGCATCGCCGGGACCTGCCCGGCAGCCCCGACATCGTTCTTCCCAGCCGCCGCAAGGTCATCTTCGTGCACGGCTGCTTCTGGCACGCGCACGCCGGGTGCCGCCGCGCCACGACGCCGAAGAGCAACGCCGACTACTGGGTTGCGAAGCTCGCCGAGAATCGCGAACGCGACGCCAGAGCCCGGGCCGCCCTCGAAGCTGCCGGCTGGACTGTGGGCGTCGTCTGGGAGTGTGAAACGTCCGATCCGCGCCGCATGACCGGCCGCCTCGATGAGTTCTTTCTTTGTTCGCGTAGTATGGCATAGACGCTTCCGGCGAATGCGGCGACCATGCCGACTGGAGCTGGGGTGATCTGCACATGAAGGTTGCCGGGCTGTTCGCAGGGATCGGGGGTTTCGAGACAGGCTTGGCGCAAGCCGGGCACCGGAGCGTCTTTCTCAGCGAGATTCTGCCCGCCGCCAGGACGGTGCTGAGCGCCCGACTGCCGAACGTTCCCCTCCACGGCGATGTTCGCGGACTCCGGGCGCTTCCTGGAGATGTCGAGGTCATCGCGGCGGGATTTCCGTGCCAGGATCTCAGTCAGGCCGGACTGACCCGCGGACTCGACGGCGACCGAAGCGGCCTCGTCGGCGAGGTCTTCAGACTCGCGCGCTGCGCCTCCGCGCGCTGGATCGTGCTGGAGAATGTTCCGTTCATGCTCCAGCTTCGCAAGGGCGAGGCGATGCGGCGCATCGTGGATGAGCTCGAGGCGCTCGGCCTGCGGTGGGCTTGGCGGGTGGTCGATACGTTCGGCTTCGGACTTCCGCAGCGCCGCGAGCGCGTCCTCATAGTTGCGTCGAGAACTGAGGACCCGGCCGAGGTGTTGTTCGCCGACGAGGCGGCGCTCGCGAGGCCCACGACGGCGCTTGGCCACATCGCTCATGGCTTCTACTGGACCGAGGGGCGAGGCGGCCTCGGCTGGGCCCCCGACGCCGTTCCAACACTCAAGAACGGCTCCTCGATCGGCATACCCTCGCCACCCGCCGTGTTGCTGGCCGACGGTCGCATAGTCAAACCCGACATACGCGATGCCGAGAGACTGCAGGGCTTTGCAGAAGACTGGACGGCGGCGGCGCAGTCCGTGGGGCGCGCCTCCGCCCGCTGGTCGCTCGTCGGCAGCGCGGTGAGCGTCCCGGTGGCCCGCTGGGTGGGATCGCGCCTGGAGCGGCCCGGCGTCTATGAACGCGCGCGCGACCGTGCATTTGCGCCGAACGGCGCTCTGCCGCGCGCGGCCCGGTTCGATGGTCGCAGCCGCCACTCGGTCGAGATCGGCCCCGATCCCATCGGCGTGCGCCCGGCGCATCTGGGTTCGTTTCTGAGACACGATGGCGCGTTGCTTTCGGCTCGCGCGACCGCGGGATTCCTGGGCCGTACCTCACTTGCCAAGCTGCGGTTCGCACCCGGTTTCATCGAGGCCGTGGAGGCACATCTGCGCTTTGTGAGCGGCGCTCAGATCGAGGAGAAGCGCGTCGCATAGATGTGGGCGAGCCGCCCGACCGTCCGTGCGTAATCGTAGATCTCTGGATAGTCCACACCCGGAGCGCCGCGTCCTCTGCGCCTCCCACGCACACCAGCCGATCCACGAGATGGCCGAGGCGCGTGAGCGGTGCGGCTCGGCTGGCTGCCTGCAGCGCGCCCCGCGCGGCCAGGTGCGACATCGCGCGGCGCCGCGCGGCGCCGGTTGAAGCCTCCGCGGCCAATGCTAGCCTCTCGCCATGCAGACAGATTCGACTCGCAAACGCTCGCCGGCGCCGGGCTCGCCGGGGGTCCGGAAAGGGCCGCCCCGCCGCGGCGGGGCGCGAACCGTCCTCGAGCGCGCGCCCGCGGCTCAGGGGTGGGACACCAGCGACGAGCAGGAGCTCGAGCTGAGGCGCTGGCGCGGTCGCACCGAGATTGTCTCCGTCGAGGCGCTGGAGCCCGAGCACCCTGTCTTCGGCCTCTTTCGCGTGCGCTCGGAGAGCGGCGGCGCCTATGAAGTGGAGATTCGCGACCTCCAGGGAGTCTCGAACAGCTGCGGCTGCGCCGACCACCGGATCAATGGCCTGGGAACCTGCAAGCACGTGGAGGGCGTGCTGGCGGGCCTGCGCCGCCGCGGCGTGCGCGCGCTGGGCCAAGCCGCCGCCCGCGGGCCCGAGCGGGTGGAGCTTTACCTGCGCCGCGACGGCGAACCGAGACCGGAACTCGCCTGGCCGCGCGCCGAGAGCGAGCGCACGGACGCCGTCCGCCGCTGGCTCGCGCCCCACCTCGATGACGAGGGCCGGCTGCGCGCCGAGCCGGCTGACGTCGGGGCGGTGATCCAGGGGCTTGCCGGCGCACCCGCGCCGGTTCGCACGGCCTTGCGCGTCTCGCGCCACTTCGGCCCCTGGCTGGAGCGCTCGAGGCGCGCCCGGGCCCGCTCGGCCGAGCGGGCCGAGTTCCTGGCCGAAGCCGAGCGCGATCCCGCCAGCCTCGACGTGCTGCGCCACCCGCTGCTGCCCTATCAACGGGCCGGCGTGACGCACCTCGCCTTTGGCGAACGCGCCCTGCTCGCCGACGAGATGGGACTGGGCAAGACCGTCCAGGCCATCGCCGCCTGTGAACTCCTCGCCCGCCGCCGAAACGTCGCGCGCGTGCTGGTGGTGTGCCCGGCCTCGCTGAAGGCCGAGTGGGAAGAGCAGATCGCCCGCTTCACCGAGCGCGCGGCGCGATCGGTGTTCGGGCCGAGGCCGGCCCGGCTCGCCGCCTATCGCGAGCCGCCGTTCTTCACCATCGTCAACTACGAGCAGGTGCTCGGCGACGCCGAAGCCATCAACGAGGTGCTGGCCCCCGAAATCGTGATCCTCGACGAGGCGCAGCGGATCAAGAACTGGCACACCAAGACCGCGCGCAAGGTCAAGTCGCTGCGCTCGCCCTACGCCTTCGTCCTCACCGGCACGCCGCTGGAGAACCGCATCGACGAACTCTATTCCATCGTTCAATATCTGGACCCGGAACTGGTCGGCCCGCTGTTCCGCTTCAACCGCGATTTCTACCGCCTCGACGAGCGCGGACGACCGGTCGATTACCGAAATCTGGGCGACCTGCGCCGCCGGGTCGAGCCGGTGCTGCTGCGCCGGCGCAAGACCGAGGTCGAGACCGAGCTGCCCGGCCGCACGGTGAAGACCTTCTTCGTGCCCATGGCCGCGGAGCAGGAGCTCCGCTACCGCGAATACGAGACCAAGGCGCGCCGGATCGCCAAGCTCGCCGAACGCAGAGCGCTGACCCAGGAAGAGTTCGAGCGGCTGCAACGCTACCTCGCCTGCATGCGCATGATCTGCGACACGCCGGCGATCCTCGATGCGACCTGCCGCGTCTCGCCGAAGCTGGAGGAGCTGGAGCGGATCCTGGAGGATCTGCTCGCCGAGCCGGACCGCAAGATCATCATCTTCTCCGAGTGGGAGCGGATGCTGGCGCTGGTGCGCGAGCTGGCCGGCGAACTCGGGGTCGAGGCCGCCTGGCACACCGGCTCCGTGCCGCAGCAGCGGCGACGCGAAGAGATCAATCGCTTCAAGCAGGACCCCGCCTGCCGGCTCTTCCTCTCTACCGACAGCGGCAGCGTCGGACTCAACCTGCAGGCTGCCAGCGCCGTCATCAATCTAGACCTGCCCTGGAATCCCGCCAAGCTGGAGCAGCGCATCGCTCGCGCCTGGCGCAAAAATCAAAGCCGCTCGGTGAGCGTGATCAATCTGGTCACTGAAAACACCATCGAGCATTCGATCCTGCACCTGCTGGACGCCAAGCAGGCCCTCGCCGACGGCGTGCTGGACGGCCATGGCGATGTCGGCGCTCTGAGGATGCCCTCCGGCCGCGGCGCGCTGGTCGAGCGCATGCGCGCCATGCTGGACGGCGTCGAAGCGCTCGGGCCTCGCATCGTCGCGGCCGAGGAGGCCGTGTCCGCGGAGCTGCGCGACCGCTTGGGCGAGCGGGTCCTGCGTCTGGAATCCCGGACCGGGGCGAACGGCGAGATGCGCATGCTGGCGGTGCTCGACCTCGGGGCCGACGCCCTCGCCGCCGAAGCCGAGCGGCTGCGCGGTCAAGGCGACGCCGTGCCGGTGGAGGTGATCGACCGCGCCGCGTGGCTGACGCTTCGGCGCCTGATGAGCGCCGGCGTGGTTGGGGCGACCGGCGCTCCGCGAGTGCTGCATGCGTGCGCCGAATTCGCCGAAGCCGCCGAAGCCGCCGAAGCCGCCGAGGCGCCGAGGCGCCGACGCAGGGCGACGCGCGGCCGGCGCAGTGGCGCGCGGAGGCGGATCGGGCGATCCGCATGGCTGGGGTGCTCGCAGACGGCGGCTTTCCGGAGGAGACGCCGGCGCTCGTCGCCAAGGCGCTGCGCTGCGTCGCCGCGGCGCACCGCCGAGCGGCGGGGGACGGCCTCGCCGACCCTTCGACTTGCGAGCTGGGCGAGGTGGTCGCCTTCGCAACGCCCGGCGTCCGCCCGGATCTGGCTCGGGTGCTCGCAGTCCTGCGGGCCGACGCGAACGCGCCGGTCGCCGTGGCGGCCGAGCTGGCGCGGACCGCTGCTCGGCTGGTGTCATCCCTGTGGCCGGAGGGGACCGCGAAGGACCCGCCGTTGCTGGAAGCACTGGTCGCCTGAGTCCCGCCCCGCGGCCTGCGCGCAACCACTCATGCGGGTCGCTCGCCAAGGAGCAGGACGCGCGCCTGATCGGCCGAGCCGACGTCGTGTCCGGGGGCCTTCAGACCAGGGCGCGCCCGCCGAGCGGCGCCCTCAGCCCTGGCCGGGGGTCACCGCCAGCGGCACGAAGATGTTCTGGCCGTCGTGGTCGACGAGCAGCAGCACGTCCTTGCGACCCTCATGCTTGGCCTGCGCCACCGCCGCGGCGACGTCGGCAGGGCTGGTGATGGCGCGCGAACCGGCCCGCAGGATCACGTCGCCCGGCTGCAGCCCCTTCTCGGCGGCGTCGGAGCCGGGGCTGACGCCGGCGATGTTGACGCCGCCGTTGGGATTCGGCTGCAGCTGCAGGCCGAGCACGCGCCCAAGCTCGTCGCCAGGCGCGCCGGGCTGGCCCAGGCCGCCGCCGTTGGTGAGGCTGGCTTCCGTCGGACGGATGGCCGAGCGCACGTTGATCTGCCTCACCACGCCGCCGCGGCGCACCTTGAGGTGCACCACCTCGCCGGCGTGGGCGAGCGCCACCTGACGGGTCAGATCCGAAGCCGAGGAGACGCCGTGCCCGTCGATGCTCTCGATCAGGTCGCCGGGTCGCAGGCCGGCCTGGCTGGACGGACCGCCCGGAGTCACGTTGGCGACGAGCGCGCCGTGCTTGGCCGGCACGCCCAGGCTGTCGGCGATCTCGGGCGTCACGTCCTGGATGGTCGCGCCGATGAAGCCGCGGACCACCTTGCCGTGCTCGATCAGCTGGCGGGTCACCGAGGCGACGACGTTGGCGGGGATGTCGAAGCCGATGCCCACCGAGCCCCCGGAGGGCGTGTAGATCGCCGTGTTGACGCCGACGACGCGGCCGTAGACGTCGAAGGTGGGACCGCCGGAGTTGCCGCGGTTGATCGGCGCGTCGATCTGCATGTAGTCGACGTAGCTGGAATTGCTGATGTTGCGCCGGCCCAGCGCCGAGACGATGCCCGCCGTCGCGGTGCCGCCGAGGCCGAACGGATTGCCCACCGCGATCACCCAGTCGCCGACCCGCGGCTGGCCGCGGTTCTCGAAGTCGACGAAGGGATACCCGCCGCCATCGACCTTGATCACCGCGAGGTCCGTCGCCGGATCCTGGCCCACCACGTGCGCGCTCAAGGTGCGGCCGTCCTTGGTGTGGACCGTGATCTTCTCGGCGCCCTCGACGACGTGGTTGTTGGTGACGATGTAGCCGTCGGACGAGATGAAGAAGCCCGAGCCCGCCGCCCGCACTGGCTGGACCGGAGCGTTGTTCGGCGCCTGCGGCATGCCGAAGCTGAACCCCTGTCCGGGCGCGCCCGGGAAGCCGAAGAAGAACGGCAGCTGGCCCTGCCCGCCTCGCTGCATGGCGACCTGGGCCTGGTCCGGCTTGCTCTCGACGTCCACCGAGACCACCGCGGGGGCGACCTTGGCGACGATGTCGGCGAACGACATCGGCACGCCGGGCAGACCCGGGGCGGCGACGCTCGCGCCCGGCGCGTTGACGCTTCCCGAGGATTGCACGCTCGCATGGGCGAGGTAGCCGCCTGTGCCCGCGAGCACCATGGCGAGCGCGCCGGCGGCGGCGCTGGCGATATAGCCGTTCTTCTTCACTGACGACACGTCCTTGCTTGTTCCTGTGCTGGGCGGCGCCTGGGAACCCAGCCATCCGAGCGCCGCCGGCAAAATGGCGAAGTCGCCGCCACGCCGCGTTCGGTTCGGCGCGGGGACACCCCACTAGATAGGCGTCGGCTAAGCGATGTCAGCTTAAAAGCGCGTAATAAGGCGCGGGCGAGGCGGTGGGCCGGGCCGCCGCGCCGGTGTAGGATCGCAGCAAGGTAAAGTCTCATGACCATCCGCGGCATCGACCACGTCAACATCGGCACCCACCGCCTCGAGGAGACACGCGCCTTCTTCCGCGACGTGCTCGGCCTCGCCGAGGGCTGGCGCCCGGATTTCGGCTTCGGCGGCGCCTGGCTCTATGCCGGCGACGGCGCGGTGGTGCACCTCGTCGAGCTGGCCGAGCCGAAACGCCCCTCCTCGGAGGCCGCGCTCGATCACTTCGCCTTTCGCATCGACGACTACGAGGGCGTGGCCGGCCGCCTCGACGCCGCCGGCGTGCCGTACCGCGCCATCGACATCGCCGACACGCCGATCCGCCAGATCTTCATCCGCGACCTCAACGGCGTCAACATCGAGCTGAACTATCGGCCGGCCACGGCGCACGACGCCAACCCTGAAGGGGCTTGATCCGCGGCCCGCGATGGCGGATCGACGGACCCGAGAGACCCATGCCGCATCACGATCACGACCACCGCCAGTCCCAGGCCGGCCACGCGCACGTTGATTTCGGCCGCGCCTTCGCCGTCGGCATCGCCCTCAACATCGCCTATGTCGCCGGCGAGGCGGTGTTCGGCGCCCTCGCCAACTCCCTGGCGCTGCTGGCCGACGCCGGGCACAATTTCGGCGACGTGCTCAGCCTGGGCCTCGCCTGGCTGGCGGCCTGGCTCTCGGGCAAGGCGCCCAGCGCGCGCTACACCTATGGCCTGCGCTCGTCCTCGATCCTGGCGGCGCTCGCCAACGCCGTGCTGCTGGCGCTGGTCACCGGCGCCATCGCCTGGGAGGCGGTGCTGCGCTTCATGCATCCCCAGGCCGCGGCCGGCCCGACGATCATGGCCGTGGCCGCCGTCGGCATCGCCGTCAACGGCGTCACCGCCCTGATGTTCGCCGCCGGACGCAAGCGCGACCTCAACGTCCGCAGCGCCTTCCAGCACATGGCCTCCGACGCCCTGGTGGCGCTGGGCGTGGTGGTGACCGGCGGCCTCATCGTCCTCACCGGCTGGGCGTGGCTCGACCCGGCGATCAGCCTCGTCATCAGTGCGGTGATCGTCTTCGGAACCTGGTCGCTGCTGCGCGAGGCGCTCGACCTGGCGCTGGCCGCGGTGCCGCCCGGCGTCGACCGGGCCGGGGTCGCCGGCTACCTCGAGGGCCTGCCGGGCGTGACCGAGGTGCACGACCTGCACATCTGGGGCATGTCGACCACCGAGACGGCGCTCACCGCCCATCTGGTGCGCCCCGGCCTGCCCGTCGACGACATCCTGCTCTGCGAAGCCTGCGGCGAGCTGCGCCAGCGCTTTTCCATCCACCACGCCACCCTGCAGGTGGAGAGCGGCGCCGCGCCTTGCGAGCTTGCCGACCACGCGGCGGCGTAGGGCCGCTACTCGCCCCCGACCAGGTCACGGCGGTTCTTTTCCAGCTCCTCGGCGTAGCGGCGCGTGGCGTAGGCTTCCGAGACGATCCCCAGCACCCGGCGCGAGGCGTCGAGCACCGCCAGCTCGTCGGTCTCGGTGCGGTCGAAGACGCCCATGGTCTCCTTGATGCTCATGTCGGGCCGCAGCCACTCGCCCTGATTGATGATGAGGTCGCGCAGCGGCTTGTGCCCGTCCTCCTCGGCGTAGGCGCGCGAGACCTGGACGATGCCGGCGTAGTGGCTGGCGCCGTCGAGGACGACGACGCGCCGCGTCGAGCCCAGCGGATAGCGGCGGCGGAACTCGGTCAGATCGACGTCGGCCGGCGCCGTCGGCGCGTCGGCGCGCATCATCCTGCCGGCGGTGAGGGTGCGCAGCCAGCCGACGTCGTGGGCGCTGCGGATGGTCTCGCCGCGCAGGTGCAGCCGCCAGGTCGAGAACGAATAGCCGAAGATCTCGCGCACCAGCACGCCGGCCACCAGCGAGGCCGTCAGGGTGGCGGCGGTGAGGCTGTAGTCGCCGGTGGTCTGCAGCACCAGGAACGACATGGTGAGCGGCCCGCCGACGATGGCGACGGCCATGGCGCCCATGCCCACCAGCGAAGCGGCCAGCGGGTCGAGGCCGAGCGCCGCGCCGCCGAAGTGCGCCAGCGCCTCGGCGTAGAGCCGGCCCACCAGCGAACCCAGGTAGAGCGAAGCGAAGAAGAGACCGCCCCGGAAGCCGAAGCCCAGCGAGATCACCGAGGCCAGCGCCTTGGTCAGCACCAGGAAGAGCAGCGTCGAGATGGTGAGCGCCAGCGACAGGTCGAGGTGCATGGCGCCATGCCCCGCCGACAGCGTCTGCGGGGCGAAGCCGGCGAGGATGGCGAGCAGCACGCCGCCGGCGGCCTGGCGCGCCAGCTTCGGGATCGGCATGCGCGCGGTCAGCGCCTCGGTCCAGCCCACCAGCCGCATCACCGCGATGCCGAAGAAGGCGCAGACGACGCCGAGGCCGGCGAACAGCAGGTAGTGCGACAGCACGAAATCGTTGGCCGTGGTGACCGGGATCACCATCGGCTCGAAATTGAGCAGCCGGGTCATCGCCCAGCCGGCGAGCGCGGCGAAGATCACCGGCGCGACGTTGGCGACGGTGTAGGAGCCGATGACGATCTCGAAGGCGTAGAAGGCCCCGCAGAAGGGCGCCCCGAACGCCGCCCCGATGGCGGCGCCCGCGCCGGCGCCGACGAAGGTGCGCAGGTCGTTGCGGCGCAGGTTGAACGCGCGTCCCACCATCGACGCCAGCGCCCCGCCGGCCTGGGCGTAGCCGGCCTCCAGGCCCACCGAGGCGCCGAAGCCGTTGGAGAGGATGGTCTGGAAGGTGACGAACAGGCTCTCGCGCAGCGACATGCGCCCGCCGTGCAGCGCATTGGCCTCGACCGGGTCCACCGGCGCCCCCGGGCGGCGGCGGGTCCAGAGCCAGGTGACCAGCGCCAGAAGCGCCCCGCCGATCGGCAGCGCGACGAGACGCTCGGGCGGCACGCGCGCCAGGGCGCTGAGACGCTCGCCGAAATCGAGGCCGTAGAGCAGCCTCTGCGAAGCATGCGCAGCCATGCCGATGCCGATCGTGGCCAGGCCCGCCGCCGTGCCGATGGCGGTGGCGATCACCACCAGCCAAAGTTCGCTCGCCCGGATCTCGGCGCGCAGGAACGCCAGCGTCTCGAGCGCCAGCCTGGGCAGGCGCGCCCGGGGCTTGGCGGCGCTTACTGTCTCTAGGCCCTTGCTGGTCATCGCTGGCGCTGCCCCTTGCCACGCCCAGGCGCGTCGCGTCTAGATAAACGCCCGATGAGCGCGGCCGAGCCAGCCTCCTTCGTACTCAACCTCAGTTGTCCCGACCGCATGGGCGTGGTGGCGGCGGTGTCGGGCTTTCTCGCCGCCAGCGACGCCAACATCACCGAGATCAGCCAGTTCAACGATCCGGTCCAGGGCGCGTTCTTCATGCGCGCGGCGTTCTCGCCGGCCGGTCCGGCGTTCCCGCCGATCGCCCGCATGGAGGCCGGCTTCGCCGAGATCGCGCGGGGCTTCGACATGCGCTGGAAGCTCACCGACGCGGCGCGCAAGGCGCGCCTGCTGATCGCGGTCTCGCGCTTCGGTCATTGCCTGTTCGACCTGCTGCACCGCTGGCGCGCCGGCCTGCTGGCGGTGGAGATCGCCGGCGTCGTCAGCAATCACGACGACATGCGCTCCTTCGTGGAATGGAACGGCCTCGCCTATTTCCACCTGCCGGTGACGCGCGAGACCCGGCCCGCGCAGGAGGCGCGCATCCTCGAACTCGTCGAGGCGAACGGCGTCGATCTGGTGGTGCTCGCCCGCTACATGCAGGTGCTCTCGCCCGAACTGTGCGAGCGCCTCGCCGGACGCTGCATCAACATCCATCACGCCTTCCTTCCCGGGTTCAAGGGCGCGAGGCCCTATCACCAGGCCCACGCCCGCGGCGTGAAGATCATCGGCGCCACCGCCCACTACGTCACCAGCGATCTCGACGAAGGTCCGATCATCGAGCAGGCGGTCGAACGGGTGGATCACAGCCGCTCGCCGGCCGCCCTCGTCGAGATCGGGCGCGACATCGAATGCGCTGTGCTCTCGCGCGCCGTGCGCTGGCACGTGGAGAACCGCATCATGATGAGCGGCAAGAGGACGGTGGTGTTTCCTTGAGGGCGCCCGAAGGCGGCGCTGCCGCCTATCGACCGCCGTCGTCCTCGAGCGCCTCCCAGGCCGAGGCGGCGCCGGCCACCTCGACCACGTCCTCGACCGTCACCGGCGCGGCGCCGCCGGGGCCGTGCATGTCGGCCGGCAGCTCGCCGCCCCTGCGCCTGGCGAAATGGGCGCGCTCCTTGCCGTCGTGGCAGTCGCCGAGTTCGGTCTCGTCGATGATCCGCTGGCCGCGATCGACGCGGCCGGGGTCCGTATCGGCGGCGCCTGGCGGCGGGTTGGGGACTGTCATCGCGCTCGATGCTCCTCGAAGCGCCCCGTTTCACAACGGTCGGGCGTGCGGATCGTTCGTTCAGAAGACCACCACCGAGCGGATCGCCTCGCCCGACGCCATCAGCTCGAACGCCTCGTTGATCCGCGCCAGCGGCAGGGTGTGGGTGATCAGGGGATCGATCTCGATCTTGCCGTCCATGTACCAGTCGACGATGCGCGGCACGTCGGTGCGCCCGCGCGCGCCGCCGAAGGCCGTGCCGCGCCAGACCCGCCCGGTGACCAGCTGGAACGGGCGGGTCGCGATCTCCTGGCCCGCGCCCGCCACCCCGATGATGACGCTCTCGCCCCAGCCGCGATGGCAGCACTCCAGCGCCTGGCGCATGGTGGCGACATTGCCGATGCACTCGAACGAGAAGTCGGCGCCGCCGCCGGTGAGGTCGATCACCGCCTGCACCACTCCGTCGCGGCCGACCGCGGCGGGGTCGATGAAATCGGTCATGCCGAGGCGCCGGCCGAGTTCGGTTCTGGCGGGATTGAGGTCGATGCCGATGATCCTGTCGGCGCCGGCTATCCGCGCCCCCTGGACGACATTGAGGCCGATGCCGCCGAGGCCAAACACCGCGACATTGGCGCCTGGCCAGACCTTGGCGGTCCAGAGCACCGCCCCGATGCCCGTGGTCACGCCGCAGCCGACGTAGCAGATCCGGTCGAAGGGCGCGTCCTGGCGCACCTTGGCCACCGCGATCTCGGGCAGCACGGTGTGGTTGGCGAAGGTCGAGCAGCCCATGTAGTGGTGCAGAGGCTCGCCGCCGATCGAGAAGCGGCTGGTCCCGTCGGGCATCAGACCCTGGCCCTGGGTGGCGCGGATCGCGGTGCACAGGTTGGTGCGCCGCGACAGGCAGGCTTTGCACTGCCGGCACTCCGGCGTGTAGAGTGCGATCACGTGGTCGCCGGCCCCGACGCTGGTCACGCCCGCGCCCACCTCCAGCACCACCCCCGCGCCTTCGTGGCCGAGGATCGCCGGGAACAGGCCCTCCGGATCGGCGCCCGAGAGCGTGAAGGCGTCAGTGTGGCAGACGCCGGAGGCCTTGATCTCCACCAGCACCTCGCCGGCTCGCGGCCCTTCGACGTCCACCGTCTCGATGGCGAGCGGCGCGCCGGCCTTCCAGGCGACGGCGGCTTTGGTCTGCATGGTCTATCTGCTCTCCTCCCGCGCCTCGCCGCTTCCCTAGCTGTCCCGGTCGGCGCGCGAAACCGGCAAAGCGCGGGTGGCAGGGCGGCGCCGGCGGCCCTATAGCTATCTGTCGAGCGCGAGCCGCGCTGGCGAGCACCATGTCGGATGTCTTCATCTCCTATGCGCGCTCGACGGCGGCCAAGGCCGAGCAGGTCGCCGTGGCGTTGCGGGCGCTGGGCTATGGCGTCTGGCGCGACGACGAGATTCCGGCCCATCGCGCCTATGCGGACGTGATCGCCGAGCGCCTCGGCGCCGCCAAGGCGGTGGTGGTGATCTGGTCCGCCGACGCGGCGCGTTCGCAGTGGGTGCGCTCCGAGGCCGAACGGGCGCGCGAAGAGCGCAAGCTGGTGCAGCTCAGCATCGACGGCGCCCAGCTACCGATGCCGTTCGACCAGATCCAGTGCGCCGATCTGGCCGACTGGTCGGGCGCGGCCGAGACGTCCGGATGGAAGAAGGTGGCGGCCAGCGTGGCGCAACTGGTGAACGCGGCCCGGGCCAGCATTCCGCCTGGCGGCGAGGCCAAGGCCCTCCGCAGGCTCTCGGTCTGCGTACTGCCCTTCGCCAACATGAGCGACGATCCCCAGCAGGAGTACTTCAGCGATGGGATCAGCGAGGATATCATCACCGATCTCTCCAAGGTTTCGACGCTTTCGGTGGTGGCGCGCAACACCGCCTTCACCTTCAAGGGCAAGAGCATCGACGTGTCCCAGGTGGCGCGCCAGCTCGGCGTCAGCCATCTCCTGGAAGGCAGCGTGCGCAAGGCCGGCGGCCGCGTCAGGATCACCGCCCAGCTCATCGACGGCGCCGCCGGCGACCACGTCTGGGCCGAGCGCTACGATCGCGATCTGACCGACATCTTCGCCCTCCAGGACGAGATCTCGCGGGCGATCGTGGCGGCGCTCAAGCTCAAGCTGCTGCCCGAGGAGAAACAGGCGATCGGGCGACGCGGCACCACCAACCTCGAAGCCTACAACCTGTTCCTGATGGCCCGCCAGCAGCTCCTCGCCGGCAACACAGGCGACACCCGCAGGGAGGAGGCGATGATCCGCTTGTGCGGGCGGGCGGTGGAGATCGATCCCGACTATGGGCACGCCTGGGCGCTGCTGGCCTATGCGCAGTCGCTGCTGCGCTTCGACCGCGGCCGATCCGGGGACGATGGCCTGGCGGCCGCCGAGCGCGCGCTCTCGATCGACCCGACCCTGGCGGAGCCGCACGCGGTCAAAGCGAGGTATCTGG
Organism: Caulobacteraceae bacterium; assembly: GCA_035532115.1. GTDB lineage: Bacteria > Pseudomonadota > Alphaproteobacteria > Caulobacterales > Caulobacteraceae > Acaudatibacter. Next base: position 50,976 of record DATKRO010000089.1, read on the forward strand.
CCAATCATGGCCGCCGCGACGAGGCCTTCGCCGAAGCCGAACTCGCCCTTCGTCTAGATCCCGACTCGGACGTGGCGAACGCGTGCGCGGGGCTGCTCTATTACGACGCCCGGCGGTTCGAAGACGCGGCGCGCCATTTCGAAAAAGCCGCGGCGCTGACAGAGTCGGACTTTGCTCCCACCGGCATGCTGATCGCCGTCCACATGGCGACCGGGGACGCCGAAGCCGCCCGTCGCGCCGCGGCCAGAACCCTGGCGCGCGTCGAGAAGCTGCTGGCGCGAGATCCCAACAATGGCCACGCCATGGCCTTCGGCGCGAACGCGCTGGCAGTCCTGGGCGAGGCCGAACGGGCCAAGGAATGGATTGGCAGGGCCCTGCTGGTCGATCCCCACAACATGCTGATGCGCTACAACTTCGCCTGCTCGCTCAGCGCCACGTTCAAGGACGCCGACGCGGCGATCGACATGCTGCGCCCGGTGTTCGCCGACATATCCATCGCCATGTTGAACGCCGCCAAGACCGATCCCGACCTCGACCTCATTCGCGACGATCCGCGCCTGGCGGCGATGATGGCGGCCGCCGAGGGGCGGCTGGCGCCCTAGCCGCCCGACGCGCTCAGGTCGAAGCGCTCTGGCGGGCGGCTCGCTCAGGACGCCGGCGCCCGCCGTTCCTTGCGCGCGGCCATGAACACCTCGCGCGCCGCGTCGGCGTTGAGGACCGCGATGGCGAGGCCGACCACGAGGTCAGGCCACGCGTTGCGGATCGCGAACGCCGTCACCGCGCCGGCGCCGATGATCGCGAGGTTCGCCAGCACGTCGTTGCGCGCCGAGAGGAAGGCGGCGCGGGAAAGGCTGCCATGCTGGCGGCGATGGCGGGCGAGCAGCAGGGCGCAGGAGAAGTTGACCGCCAGGGCGCCCAGCGCGGTCAGCGCCAGGGGCGCCGGCGCGGGCGCGACTGGCTTCGCGAGCTTATGCCAGGCCGTCCACAGCGTCGCCGCGGCGGGCGTAAGCAGGGCGGCGGCGAGCACGGTCCCGACTGCGCCGCGCCGGCGCGCGCTCCAGCCCAGCGCCACCACGATCAGGAGGTTGACGGAGGCATCCTCCAGGAAATCGATGGAATCGGCGAACAGGGCAACGCTGCCGATGCCGATCGCCACGGCGAACTCGACGCCGAAATAGGTGAGGTTGGCCAGGGCGACGACGAGCGCGGTGCGGCGAAATCCGGGCATCAGGCCCCTTCCGCGATCGGCGCACGAAAGTCGAGCCCCCGTGACCGGCCGCCGCCTTTGGGCTAAAGCCGCGCCATGACGCGCGAGCCGCTCCTGCGATTGACCGCGGGCATGCCCATCGTCTTCGGCGGCGATCGGATCACCCACGTCCCCGAAGCCCTGGCGGCGGCGTTCCGCGAGGGCGACCGGCTGATCGTGGTGCAGGAGACCGGCGATCTGCTGCACGTGCCCGCCGCCGTCCACGCGATCGCCGCCGCGGCGATGGACCGGGCGGTCGCGGCGTTCGCCGCCATGGGCGGCATCTCCGACGCCCAGGCGAGCGCCTTTTTCGAGCGCTTCGCCGCCCTGCTGGAGGCGGACGAAATCTGGGCGCCCATCGCCGCCGCCAACACCGCCGACGTGGCCGCCGCCAAGGCGCGCGGTCGCTCGACGACGCGCTTGCTGGCCACGCCGCAGATGCGCGCCGACATGATCGCCGGGCTGCGCCGATGGCGCGACGCGGCGCCTTCGCGCGGGCGCCTGCTCGAGCGGCTCGACTGGCCGGGCTGGAGCGTCGAGCAGGTGACCGCGCCGCTGGGCGTCGTCGGTTTCGTGTTCGAGGGGCGGCCCAATGTCTTCGCCGACGCCGCCGGCGTCTTGCGCGGCGGCAACACCGTGGTGTTCCGCATCGGCTCGGACGCGCTCGGCACGGCCAGGGCGATCATGCGTCAGGCGCTGGCCCCGGCGCTGCGGAGCGCCGGCCTGCCCGACGGGGCCTGCGCCCTGCTGGAGAGCGCCGAACATGCCGCCGGATGGGCGCTGTTCTCCGACGCGCGGCTGGGCCTGGCGGTGGCCAGGGGCTCGGGGACGGCGGTGGCGCAGCTGGGCGCGGTGGCGCGCCAGTCAGGCGTGCCGGTCAGCCTGCATGGGACCGGCGGGGCCTGGCTGGTGGCCGACGAGAGCGCCGAGCCGCGGCGCTTCGCCCAGGCCGTCGCCGCCTCCCTCGACCGCAAGGTCTGCAACACCCTCAACGTCTGCTGCATCGTGCGCGCGCGCGCCGCCGAACTTGCGCCGCTGTTTCTTGACGCCCTGCGCGAAGCCGGCGAGCGGCGCGGCCACGGCTGCAAGCTGCACGTCGCCCACGGCGACGAGGCGCTGATCCCGCCGCAGTGGCGCGACGCGCGCGCGATCGTCCGCCGCGCCGAGGGCGACAGCGACGAGCCCATGGTCGAGACCATCGCCGCCTCGGACCTGGGCCGCGAATGGGAGTGGGAGGATACGCCGGAGGTCTCGCTGAAGATCGTCGAGAACCTTGCCGAGGCCATCGATCTTTTCAATCGCCTCAGCCCCCGCTTCTCCGCCTCGCTGATCGCCGAGGACGCCGCCGCGCAGGAGCGCTTCTACCAGGGGCTCGAGGCCGCCTTCGTCGGCGACGGCATGACCCGCTGGGTCGACGGCCAGTTCGCCCTCGGCCGTCCGGAACTAGGCCTCAGTAACTGGCGGCACGGGCGCCTCCTCGCCCGCGGTGGCGTGCTCGCCGGTGACAGCGTCTTCACCGTCCGCCTGCGCATGCGCCAGCGCGACGCGAGCTTGCGCCGCTGAACCCGGCGCCCGCGCCGGCGGTTTCAGCGTCCGGGGCGCAAGGCGCGGAGGACATGATGGCCCGGGCTCCCGAACATTCTCCCGAGGCGCTCAGCCTCGCCCGCATCTGCCCGCGCGATCCGGGCGCGCTGCTGGAGGTCGTCTCCGACGGCCTCGGCGCGGACGGCGGGATCGATTCGCGCCACACCGCCTATGGGAACAATCTCTCGCTGCCGCTGCGCTGGACGCCGGTTGAGGGCGCGGGCGCCTACGCCATCATCCTCGAAGATCCCGATGCGCCGCGCGAGACGCCCTTCGTTCATTGGCTGATCTGGAACATTCTCGGCGAGGCGACCTCGCTGCTCAAGGGCCTGCCCAACAACGCCCGTCTGGTCTCCCCCCAGGGCGCGATCCAGGCGAAGAACGACAACGGCTCGCACGGCTACTTCGGCCCGCGCCCGCCGCCGGGAACCGGCCTCCACCACTATCATTCCAGATCTTCGCCCTCGACGATCCGCTGACGCTGCACGCCGATGCGCCGATCCGCGCCCTGGTGGACGCCATGAAGGGCCGCGTCCTCGCCGACGGCGAACTCGTCGGGACCTGCGCGGCTCCGGAACCGCAGTAGAGCCGGCGCCGCAGTAGGCATGAGGCAGGCCCGCGCCCGGAACCTCGACGCGAACCGCCTCGATCCGGCCGCTGCGGGCGGCGGCGCATTCGGCCGGATCGGAGCTGGCGGCGGTGAGCACGTAGAGCGCCTGGAGCTGGCGCTGCGCCGCGCCGCGCCCAGGGCGCCGTGCCGGCCCTTGTACTCCCAGCCGAAGCATCCCTTGCGCCACACATCCGCCCATCCGTCGCCGCCGCCGACCTTCTCGGCCCCGCGCTCGAAACAGTAGCGGTCGCCGACCTGATCGGCGTCCGTGGGCGCGGGGACGCCGAACACGGCGCACAGATCGACGAAGTGGGACTGCGAGCCCTGCCGCTCGCGCAACTGGCTGTCGCCCCACTTGGAGACGAACTCGGATGGCGTCACGCCGCCCCTCCCTTTCGCGAGTCGACAGCATAGCCGGCCAGTGCGGAACGGCGCCATGGCGTCGACTGGCGACGCATCGCGCGCCCTTCGCCGCGGCGCTCCTCAGGTGCTTCGTGGCCGAGTCTCGCCACGCTTGACGCCGCGTCGCGGTAGGCTGGCGCAGGTTTGCCCGCTATCGTTCCCGCCGCAACCTTCTGGAGGCGGGACCATGGACGCAGACGTCGCAGCCCTCGAGGGCGTGGACCGCGCGGCTCTGGCCGAGATCGAGCCGGCGCTGCGCAGCGTCGTCGAGCCCGGCTACCTCTCCGGCGCGGTGACGCTGGTCTGGCGCAACGGCGAGGAGTTGCGCTTCGATGCGGTCGGCCAGCGCGACATCGAAGCCGGCCTGCCGATGACCCGCGACACCCTCTTCCGCATCGCCTCGATGACCAAGCCGATCACCTCGGCGGCGGCGATGATGCTGATAGAGCAAGGCAAGCTGCGCCTGGACGACCCGATCAAGCTCTGGGCGCCCGAGTTTGCCCAGATGCGGGTGCTGAAGAGCCCGACCGGCCCGATCGAGGACACCTATCCGGCGCCGCGCGACATCACCATCGAGGACCTGATGACCCACAGGGCCGGCCTCGCCTACGGCTTCACATCGATCGGACCCATCGCCCACGCTTACCAGCGCGCGCTCGGCGACGTGCTGAACGCCGACATGACCCCCGACGCCTGGATGCAGGCGCTGGCCTCGCTGCCGCTTGCCTATCCGCCCGGCGAGCGTTTCCACTACAGCCACGCCACCGACGTGCTCGGCTTCATCGTCGGACGCATCGGGGGCGGCGGATTCCGGGATTTCCTCATGCAACGGCTGCTGGGACCGCTCGGGATGGCCGACACCGACTTCTGGATTCCGCCGGCCAAGCGCGGTCGCGCCGCGGTGGTCTACCGGCTCGACGAAAAGCTGGGCAAACTCGCGCCGACGCCGTTCCGGCAACACGACGCGCCTCCCGCCTATTGCGGCGGCGGCGGCGGCCTGATCTCCAGCCTCGACGACTATCTGAGGTTCGCCCGGATGCTGCTGAACGGCGGCGAACTCGACGGCCGGCGCTATCTGAACCCCGAGAGCGTGCGGCTGATGCGCACCAACCGGCTCACCGACGCCCAGCGCGAGATCCCGTTCATGGGCATCCCGTTCTGGGCCGGCCAGGGATTCGGCCTCGGGCTGTCGGTGATCACCGACCCGGAGAAGCAGGCCTGGATGGGGGCCGGCTCGAAGGGCGCGTTCGGCTGGCCGGGCGCCTTCGGCACCTGGTGGCAGGCCTCGCCGGACGACGGCCTCATCCTCCTCTATCTGATCCAGAACTCGATGCCGCTCGGCCCCGAGGCCGCCGCCGAACTCGCCACCGGCCAGCGTCTCGCCGCCCGCGCCGCCCTGCCGGTGTTCCAGAAGCAGGCCTATGCGGCCATCGGCAAGTAGCCGGCCGCCCCCGTCCCGGTGAACGGACCTGCTCCGGACCGGCGCGTCCTGCGCGAGCGGCTGATCGCCGCGCGGCTGGCCATGAGCGAGGCGGCGCACGCCCACGCCTGCGCCGCCGTCGAGGCGGCGCTGGCGCGCCGGTTCGCGCCCGGCGCGTTCGGCCTCGTCGGCGGCTACTGGCCGGTCCGGCGCGAAGTCGATTGCCTGCCCTACCTAGACCGCGTCCGCTGCGCCGGAGGTGAGGTCGCCCTGCCCGCCATCCTTGGTCCGCGACGCCCGCTCCAGTACCGCCCCTGGACCAAGGCGACGCCGATGCAGGCTGGGCGCCACGAGATTCCGCATCCCGCCGCAGGAGCCGCCGTCGAACCGGAGGCGTTGCTGATCCCGCTCGTCGGCTTCGACGCCGCCGGTCACCGGCTCGGCTACGGCGGCGGCTACTACGACCGCACCGCGGCCGCCCTCGCGGTTCGACCCATCGCCATCGGCCTCGGGTTCGAACTGGGGCGTCTCGCCAGCATCGCGCCGGAGCCGCACGATTGGCCGATGGATTACATCTTCACCGAGGCCGGCCTCGTCCACGCGCCCGAGGGCGGTTGATCGACGCGCCCGGCGCTCACCCCAGCGCCGCACCCGTCTCCAGCAGGCTCTTCAGGCTGGAGAGGATCATCGGCCAGCCGGAGGCGACCGCGCCGATCAGCTTCGATGCGGCCACGGGCGCCGTGTGGGTCAAGGTGAGCTTGGTGACGCCCTCCCCGGCTCCCTCCAGATCGAAGGTGGCGATCGAGTGGCCCTCGGCCCTCATCGCCTCGTCTACCCTGTGCAACCAGGAGACCGCCAGGCGCCGGGGCGGGTCGAACTCCAGCACCTCGCCGCTGTCCCGGGTGCGCCCGTCCGGCCCGCGGATCGCGTAGTCCGCTCCGACGCGCCAGACGCTCTCCTGATGGAAGCCGCCCCAGAACAGCTTGTTCTGCTCCGGATCGGCGAGGGCCGCCCAGACCTTCTCGGCCGGCGCGCGGATGTAGGCGACGTAGAGGAATTGGCTCTCAGCCATCGGTCTCTCCTTCGAGGCGCTGCTTCAGATCGACGAGCCCGGCCAGCGACCCGCGCTCGTACTTGCCGATCCAGCGGTCGGCGATTTCCTGGATCGGCACGGGGTTGAGGTAGTGCAGCTTGGCGCGGCCGCGCTTTTGCGTGGCCAGGAGGTTCGCCCCCTCCAGGATCGCCAGATGCCTGGTCACCGCCTGCCGCGTCATGCCGCGTCCTTCGCAAAGCTCTCTCAGCGTCTGGCCGTTTCGCGCATGCAGGCTGTCCAGCAGCTGGCGCCGAACCGGATCGGCCAGCGCCCTGAAGACGGCGTCCATGCTCATGGTGGCAATATGCAACTATATGGTTGCCTATTCAAGGGTGCTTTGACGGCGTGGTCCGAGACGCGCCCGAAGAGCGCTTCTCGCCAAGACAAAGCCTGTGCACGTTCGAGGTCATCCTGAGGCGCCCGCCAACCGGCTGGGCGGCAGGACTGGCCGGCAGGACTCGACCGATCGCCGTCGGGCGAGCATGCTCCGCCGAGGGCCACCGGGGTAATTCTAGGCTGGGCTCGACGCTTCGCGACCTCATCATCTCTTCACGTGGCGGTTTTGGTGCAGACGGCGATGCTCAAAACGGGGGGAAGCGCGACGCACGTCTCGTCGGGCGACCAGGTAACGGCGGAGCGGGTGAGAGGGCTCTACAGGAGCGCGCCCGTCGGCGTACTCAGTGCGCTGTTCGGGATCGGCATACTTTGCTGGGTGCTGATCCACACCGATCCTTCCCTCACCGCTCGAGCCCTCTGGTGGCTGGGCGCGACAGCCGTGATCGCGCTGGGCCAGCTTGCCCTTTGCGGAATCTATTGGCGCAGCCGGCCCGCGGACGCGAATTGGCGGCTTTGGGCAGCGCTGTTCAGCGCGACCTGCTTCGTCGAAGGCTGCCGCTTCGCTTACGCCGAAATCTGGCTGGCGGCGCCCGGCAATCTGGGCGAACAGCTATGGGTGCTGCTGGTCATCTGCACCGCCGTCGCCAGTTCGGTGTCGTCCCTGGGCAGTTACACCCCGGCCTTTTACGCATTGCTGGCGCCGGCGACCGTGCCGTTCGCCATCTGGAGCGCCAGCCGCGGCGACACCGTCCATTGGGTGCTGAGCATATTGGACGCCGTGCTGGCGAGCGCGCTGGCGCTGCTGGGGCTCGAACAGGGACGCGCGCTGGCGGAGGCCCTGCGGCTCAAGTTCGAGAACATCGAACTGGCGCGAAACCTCGTCTTCCAGAAGGAAAGGGCCGAAGCGGCGAATTCAGCCAAGACCAGCTTTCTGGCCGCCGCCAGTCACGACCTGCGGCAACCGCTGCATGCGATGGGCCTGTTCCTCGACGCGCTTCAGGGGCAGCGGCTGGACGGACCGGCGCGCCGGCTGACGAGCCAAATCGGCGAGTCGCTGCGCGCCATGGACGGCCTCTTCAACGCCTTGCTGGACATCTCCTCGCTCGACGCGGGCGTCACCAGCCGCAGCGACAAGGTGTTCCTGATCCAGCCGATGCTGGACCGGATCGGCCGCGAATTCGCCCTTCAGGCCCAGGCGAAGAACCTGAGACTGACCGTCCAGCGCTGCTCGCTTGCCGTCCGCACCGATCCGATCCTCCTCGAGGAAATGCTGCGCAATGTCGTTTCCAACGCAGTTCGGCACACGCAGGCGGGGCGAATACTTGTCGGCTGTCGTCGCGGCGCGCGGCTGACGATCGGCGTCTGGGACACCGGACCGGGCATAGCGCCCGAAAACCGGCAGAAGATATTCGAGGAGTTCTTCCAGGTCTCCAACCCGGAGAGAGATCGCCGCAAGGGCCTTGGGCTTGGTCTGGCGATCACCAACCGACTGGCGGCGCTTCTGGACTGTCCTATCGAGCTGCGTTCGACAGTGGGCAAGGGTAGCGCGTTCCTGGTGACGGCGCCGATGGCTGTCATGGGGACGCAGATGGAGACCGCAGGCGGACCAAACACGGCGCTTGGCGCCGGCGCGGGCCTGGTTCTCGTCGTGGATGACGAGGTCAGCGTCCGGCATGCGATGCGCGCCTCGCTGGAAGGCTGGGGCTACGATGTCGTCATCGCCGAGACGGCGGCCGAAGCGGTGGAGCATTTGCGAGATCGGCGGCCGGACCTGATGTTCTGCGACTGGCGACTTCGCGGCGACGAGACTGGCGACAGCGTCGTGGATGCGATCCGGGCTGCTTTCCAAGCTGCCATACCAGCCGTGCTGATTACTGGCGACACCAGCCCGGAACTGCTGCTGCAGATCAACGGAACAGGCCTGACGCTGCTCCACAAGCCAGTTGTCGCAGGCAAGCTTCGGGCGACCACGGCCAACCTCATCCGCCAGGCCGCCGCAGCCTAGATTCAAAACGCTGGAGCGCGTTCGGGTCGCAAAACCGGTTCCACTTTTGCGGAACGCGCTCCAGCGGCTGCTCAGATCAGGCCGCGGTTGCGGGCCTCGCGCACGGCTTCAGCACGATTGGCGGCGCCAAGGCCGCGAAGCAGCCCGGCGACATGGGCCTTGACCGTCTTCTCGGATATGGCGAGACGCCGGCCGATCGCCTTGTTCGAAAGGCCGAGCGCCAGGAAGCCGAGAACCTCGCTCTGCCGTTTCGTGACCGCGCCGCCGATCGCCGGCCGGCCGCCGGCGGCGCCCGGGGCGCCGTCCCGCAGCAGCAGGGCTGGCACGAAGGCTTCTCCGCTCAGCACCAGCCTCAGCGCCGCGAGCAGCGTCTGGGAGCTGGCGGTTTTGGGAACGTAGCCGAGCGCGCCGCGCTCAAAGGCCTGGCGCACTTTGCCGGGATCGTCCGAAGCCGTCAGGATGATGACCGGGACATCGGGACGACGTCGGGCGAACTCGCCGATCGCGGCCATGCCACTCACCCCGGGCATGGTCAGGTCGAGGAGTACCGCGTCGAGATCGGCGTGGCCGGCGGCAAGGTCGAGGGCCGAGGCGGCATCTCCCGCTTCGAGAACGATGGTTCCCGGGTCGTCGCGCGCCAGTAGCGCGGCGATGCCCTGGCGCACGATCGCCTGATCATCGACGACGAGCAGCTTCACCTGCGCTCCCTCGCATCGGTCTTAAGACCATCGCAGATCCTGCGACCAGGCTCAAGGCTTCAGGTCTTATTCGCGGTGGATCAAGTCCTTGCTAGACTTCGCGTCCGGAGTCGGTTGCACACTTGAATTCAATGCAGTGTACTGGAAATCCGCTGGTCCGTGGCTGTCTTTTTGGGGGGTTTGATGGGGCGATCTTCAATTTCCAAGTCAGCTTTCCTCTCGACCGCAGTTGCTGGTTTCCTCGGCGCGGCGACGCTTGGGGTTATCGCCGCTCTTGCCGCGGCCGCCCCCGCCAGGGCCGATCCGGGCCGCATCTACTGCTTCACGGCCCAGAATCTCTATGACTACAAAGGTCTCACCAACGAGCCCACCGAAGACACTCTGATCAGCCCCGACGGCTCGTTCAGCAACGGACAGGACTGGAACGGCGCCTATTCGTCGATCGACACCAACAGCGGCGTCTGTCTCGGCAAGCTGCCGCCCGGGCCGAACGACAACCTGCTGGTCGGACCGGTCAGCAACGGGACCACCTTCCTCAGCACGACCATCGGCGGCGGCGGCGGCGCCTATCAGAGCCTGTTCGCCGGCGGCGATACGATAAGTTCCGGCGTCACTCTGACCCTGGACACGAACGGCTCACCATTCGCCACCAGCGTCACCGCGGCGTCGGGGCAGATCACCTTCCAAGGCGGGCTGAGCGCCGGCACGATCATCAACCTCACCAATCTCGACGCACCGAACCCCGCCCAATATACGCTGGGCGGGGGCGCCTATTCCGCGATCAGCGCCATCTACATAAGCGGCGCGACGGTGACGGCGCCCTCCGGCGCCACGCTGCAGGCGCCGCAAGTGCACCTCGACGGCGACCTGGAACTCGGCGGCAAGCTCGCCGCCAGCAGCTTCCTGACCGTCGGCGAATTCGGCGCCGGGACGTTGAACATCCAGTCGGGCGCCTCGGTGACCAGCGGCAACGGCTTCATCGGCGGCTTTGCGGGCTCGAGCGGCAACGTCAAGGTCAATGGATCGTGGACGCTCACGGGCTATCTGATCGACGGCCAACTCGGCACGGGCAACCTCAATGTCGGCGCCGGCGGCCAGATCACCACCGGCGACTTCATGACCGTCGGCGCGGGCGCGGGCACGAGCGTCCTCGACATCAACGGCGGCGGCAAGGTTACCCTCACGACCGCCTCGGGGCTTCCGACCGACCTGGCCCTGAACACCGCCATCGCCCCTAACTCGGTCGCCAATGTCACCGTCGACGGCGCCGGCACGGTCCTGACCATCAACGGCTCGTTCAATCTCGGCTTCGGGGGCACGGCGACGATGAACGTGACCGGCGGTGGCGACGTCGACGAAAAGGGCGCCATCGTCCGGATTGGCCGCTACGGGACCGGGACGCTGAATCTGGTCGGCCCCGGCTCGAAGTTCTCGTTCGCCTCCGGGACTATCTTTCAGGTGGGGACTTTCGGCATGGGCGCCCTCAGCCTGAGCCAGGGCTTCCAACTCGACACCGGCGCGGCGGCGGTGACCATCGGGGATCAGACCAGCGGCAATGGGACGGCGGTGATCACCGGGTCCGGTTCGAGCTGGACGGCCGCGGGAACCACGATCATCGGCAACAGCGGAACCGGCGCCGTGACGGTCAGCGACGGAGGCCTCCTCGACACCGGCGAGGCCGACGTCACCATCGGCTCGGCGGCGGCCGGCGGCGGGACCGTCTCCGTCTCCGACGGCGGGTCCAGCTGGACCGTGGGCGGAAACCTCACCATTGGCGATGCCGGCATGGGTACGGTGAAGGTCAGCGGCGGCGGTTCGCTGGTTCTGGGCGGCGACGAGATCCATCTCGGCAAATCCGCGGGCGGGAGCGGGACCCTGTCGCTCTCGGACGCGGCGTCGACGATCTCCTTCCCCTCCGTGCCGGAATTCCTGATCGGGGAGGCCGGGACGGGCGAACTCGACCTGAGCAAGGGCTTCAGCCTGAGCACGGGCGCCGCGGAGATCACCCTCGGTTCGGCTTCCGGGAGCACCGGAACGGCGACCCTCTCGGGCGGGGGGACCACCTGGACGATGGGCCAGCATCTGACGGTCGGTGACAGCGGCGCCGGTGAGGTCACCGTCGTCGGCGGCGCCTCGATGGTCGTTCAGCCAGGCGGCGATGTCTATCTCGGCAAAGCCTCAGACGGCAGCGGACGGCTGGTGCTGGACGGCTCCAAGTCGAAGCTGGCGGTAAGCGACGCCGATGTTCACGTCGGCGAGGCGGGGAGCGGCGACGTCAGCATTCAGAACGGAGCGACCCTCGACTGGAGCACCGCGTCCGTGGTGGTTGGGGTGCGGCAGGACTCGTCTGGGACCATCGAAGTGCTCAAGAAGGCCACGCTGAAGGTGAACGAACTGGAGATGGGCGGCGCCGGAACCGGCACGCTGACAGTGGGGACCGTCGACCAGCATACTGCGACGTTCGTGGCCATCGACGGCACGCAGCTCGGGGCCGAGGGCGGGACGGGCAACCTGGCGATCGGTCCAGGTTCGAAGGCCATCTTCAACGGCGAACTCACCATCGGCGTCACCGGCGCTGGCCACATGACCGTCGCCGGGCAGGCCCTGGCAGACGGGGACCTCACGGTCGGCGAGTATTCCGCGTCGAATCTGAGCTTGTCGGGTGGGAAGCTTACCGCGCAGAAGAACTTGGTGCTCGGCGCGAACGACGGCAAGAGCACTCTGTCGCTCGATAACCGCTCCAGTTTCAAGGTCCAGGGCAGCGTTTCGATGGGCGGCGCCGGGTCGGACCTGCTCGTCGCTGGCGGCAGCAAGTTCAAATCCGCCGCTTCGCAGGCCATGACGGTCGGCGCCGACGAGGGCGGCGGCGTCTACGGCCTCGACATCGCAAGCGGGGGGCAGGTGAGTCTGAAAGGCGGCGCCGAGATCAGGGCCGGCAACGCCTTTGCTATGTCGGTCGACGGCGTGGGTTCGACGTTCGGCGCGGACTACCTCGCGACCGACGCCGTGGCTTCCACCTTGCAGGTCACCAACGGCGCCCAGGTGAATCTCAGCGCCGCCACCTGCAGCTGCACCGCCTTGAGCTGGTTGGGCGCGATCTCGGTTCGAGGCGGCGCAGCCCTCGCAGCTCCGACGGCCAATCTGGGCTTGCAGGCGAGCCTGACCGCGGACAGCGGCGGTTCGGCGACCTTCGCCCAGGGCCTGGACTTGCAGGCTGGGTCGAGCCTCAACGTTGTGGGCGGGGGTCTGGTAGCCGTCGGCGCGCCCAACGGCTCACTCGTGGCCGGCCAGGTCGTGGTCGGGCCGGGGGGAACCTTGAAGGGCTTCGCCGGCGGCGCGCCGCCGCTGATCCTGGGCCAACTGGTCATCCAGAGCGGCGGCGCCGTGCTGGGCCCCTTGGGCGTCAGCGGCAACGTCCTGAACAACGGCACGCAGACGCTCGGCGACGACCCCTCAATCGTCACCGTCAACGGCTCCTACACGCTGGGCGCCACCGGAGTCATCATCGCCGAGATCGGGCCGATGTCCTACAGCCAGTTGATCGTCAACGGCCCCGTGACCCTGAATGGTGGCACGCTGGAGTTCCAGCCCGTGCAAGGCGGGACGTTACAGCTCGGCAAGAGCTACAACGTCCTCTCCGCATCCGGCGCGGTGACCGGGACCTTCGCCGATGTCACCGTGGCGCAGCCGGCGGGCCTGCCGTTCATCGACCTCGCCCCCAGCTTCGTCGACGGGACCCTGGAGGTGACTGCGGTCCACATGCCGGGGTCCTTCGCCTCGGTCGCGACGACGCCGGACCAGCACGCCGTCGGAAGCGCGCTGGACCGCGCCGCGCCCTCCGCGACCGGCGCCCTCCACGACCTGATCGCCGCGCTTTCGTTCGACGATGCGCCGACAGTGCTGGCGGACCTCGATCCGCTGTCAGGCGAGGGCTATGCCGACTTCGCCGAAGCCGGAATCGAGGCCAATCGCCAGTTCGCCGCCACGCTGCGCGGGGCGGCGGCGCAGACAAGCGGACGCGATACGGCGCTGGCGGCGTTCAACGCACCCCGCCAGCGGCTGGCGGCCAAGAACGTAGGCGGCGACCCCAGCATCTGGATGACCGCCGTCGGCGGATTCGACCATGCCGGCGGCCTTGATGGCGCCCACTCTGTGCGGACCACCGCCGGCGGCTTCGCCGGTGGCGTCGACCTCAGCCCTGCGCCGCACTGGGCATTCGGCGGCGGCCTCGGCTACCTGCGTTCCGGCCTAGACGTCGGGCCTCGGGGCGCCGGCGCGCTCGACACATATCAGGGCGCGCTGTACGGCGGCTATTCCGCGGCGCGGATCTATGCCGACGCGGTCGCGGGCTATGCCCATAGCGCGGGCGAACTGCACCGCTCGCTGGCGCCGGCGGCGGCGCTGACCGCCCAGGGCCACTTCCAGGCGGATCAGTATTTCGCCTCCGGCGAAGCCGGCGTCGATCTTGCAAAGTGGAACGGCGTGAAGCTGACGCCCTTCGCGGCGCTAGACGCCGTCCGTTACGTGGAGGCGGCGTTCACCGAGACCGGCGCGGCCGAACTCGGTCTGGCGGTGGACGGGCGGCGGACGGATTCGCTCCGGTCGGACCTGGGCGTCCAGCTTTCCACGGCCGGGCGCGGCGACGCCGGCGCCCCCTTCGTGGCCTCGCTGAGATTGGGTTGGGGGCATGAGTTCGCTGACCCCGTGCGCTCGGTTGCGGCCGCGTTCATCGGCGCGCCTGACGTTTCCTTCACCGTCGCAGGCCCGCCGGAGACGCGGGACTTCGCGGTGATCGGCCTCGAGGTCGGGGCGAACCTCCACGAGGGCGCAAACCTCTCCGCCCGCTACGACGCCGACGTCTCGGGCCGGACTCTCGATCAGCTTCTGAGCCTGAACGCCCATTTCGCCTGGTGACGACCTGTCTCCAGGATGCCGACGCCCTGACCGGGTGACAGCTCGCAGGCGCGCCCGGCGGATCGGCTCGTCCACCTGGATTCAGCGGCGACGGTCGATGGGTTCCGTGACCGCTGAAGCTCTCGTCAACTGTCGAGGAAGCTCCGCAGCTTGCGGCTGCGGCTGGGATGCTTCAGCTTGCGCAGGGCCTTGGCTTCGATCTGGCGGATGCGCTCGCGCGTCACCGAGAACTGCTGGCCGACCTCCTCGAGGGTGTGGTCGGTGTTCATGCCGATGCCGAAGCGCATGCGCAGCACCCGCTCCTCGCGCGGCGTCAGCGAGGCCAGCACCCGCGTCGTGGTCTCGCGCAGGTTCGACTGGATCGCCGCGTCGATCGGCAGGACCACGTTCGGGTCCTGGATGAAGTCGCCGAGGTGGCTGTCCTCCTCGTCGCCGATGGGAGTCTCCAGGCTGATCGGCTCCTTGGCGATCTTCAGCACCTTGCGCACCTTCTCGAGCGGCATGACCAGCTTCTCGGCCAGTTCCTCGGGCGTCGGCTCGCGGCCGATCTCATGCAGCATTTGGCGCGAGGTGCGCACGATCTTGTTGATGGTCTCGATCATGTGCACCGGGATGCGGATGGTGCGCGCCTGATCGGCGATCGAACGGGTGATCGCCTGGCGGATCCACCAGGTGGCGTAGGTGGAGAACTTATAGCCGCGGCGGTACTCGAACTTGTCCACCGCCTTCATCAGGCCGATGTTGCCTTCCTGGATCAGATCCAGGAATTGCAGGCCGCGGTTGGTGTATTTCTTGGCGATCGAGATCACCAGCCGCAGGTTCGCCTCGACCATCTCCTTCTTCGCCTGGCGCGCCTCGCGCTCGCCCTTCTGCACCGTCTGGACGATGCGGCGGTAGGCGTCGATGGGCAGGCCCGACTCGGTCGCCAGTGCGCCGATCTCCTGGCGGATCTCGGAGATCTGGCTGGCGTCGTTCTCGGCGAACTTGGTCCAGCGGATGCCCAGCGGCATCACCTTCTCGCACCAGGCCGGGTCGAGTTCGGCGCCCAGATAGGCGCGCAGGAACTCGACGCGGCTGATGCCATAGCTGTCGGCTAGGCGCAGCAGCCGCCCCTCGAGGCCGACGAGGCGCTTGTTGATCGCATAGAGCTGATCGACCAGGGCCTCGATGCGGTTGTTGTTCAGCTTCAGCGTCTTCAGATGCTGGACGATGGTCGAGGTGGCCGCTTCGTAGGCGCGGCGCTCCGGCTCGCGCAGATCCTCGCCCCTCAGGCGATGCTCGACCAGTTTCTCCTGCAGGCGCCGGAAGGCCTCGAATTCGGCGGCGATGGCGTCGAGCGTGGCCATGACCCCGTCGCGCAGTTCGGCCTCCATGGCGCTGATCGTCGGACCTGCGCCGTCGTCGAAATCGTCGTCGTCGGCAGCCCCGGGCGGCGCGGCGGCGAGTTCGTCGTCCTCGGTCGCGGGCGCGGGCTCGGGTTCGATCTGCTCGCCCGCCACCGCCTCGTCGGAGAGCGCCTGGGCGACCTGGCCGCCGTAGGTCTGCTCCAGATCGATCACCTCGCGCAGCAGGATGCGCCCGCCGCTCAGCTCCTCGCGCCAGACCATGATGGCCTCGAAGGTGAGCGCGCTCTCGCACAGGCCGCGGATCATGGTGTCGCGCCCGGCCTCAATGCGCTTGGCGATGGCGATTTCGCCCTCGCGGCTCAGCAGCTCCACCGAGCCCATCTCGCGCAGGTACATGCGCACCGGATCGTCGGTGCGGTCGTAGGCGCTCTCCTTGGCGGTCTCGATGACCGCGGCTTCTTCGCGCACCGCGACCTCGCCGCCCTCCGGCTCCGGCGCATCCTCCTCGGCCTCGACCACGTTGACGCCCATCTCCGAGAGCATCGCCAGCGTGTCCTCGATGGATTCCGACGTGACCTCCTCGGAAGGCAGCACCTTGTTCAGCTCGTCCATGGTGACGTAGCCGCGCGCCTTGGCCTGCTTGATGAACTTCTTGACGCCGGCGTCGGTGAGGTCGAGCAGCGGCCCATCCGGTGGCGGCGGAGCTTCGGGCGCTTCGGTGGTGGTGGTTTCGCTCATCTAAGTCTCCGGTTCGGCCCGAAATCCGCCAGACGAGGCGGGCGCCGAAGATGGTCTAAGAACCCGAAAATGAAAGGGCCGGCGTCAAAACGACCCGCCTTCGCTCCAAATCGTTCCCGACTTCACCGCCCGGCGCAGCGCGTCGCGCTCCGTCTTCAGCGCGATGACCCGCCCAGCGCCGGCGCCCGCGGCCAGCTCAAGCTTGGCCGCCCCCATGGCGTCCTCCAGCGCCGCCAGCCGGTTCAGCACCGAAAAGGCGTGCGACCACTGCGACCTAGCGGCGC
The DNA here is from genome assembly GCA_035532115.1 of Caulobacteraceae bacterium. Lineage (GTDB taxonomy): Bacteria > Pseudomonadota > Alphaproteobacteria > Caulobacterales > Caulobacteraceae > Acaudatibacter. The sequence continues at coordinate 67,652 of DATKRO010000089.1, forward strand.
CCGGGGCGACATCCGATTGAATGAAGGGCGCGCCCGATTTCGCGGCGGCCCGGTCGATGTCGTTCAGCAGCGCGCCAAATCCTCTCGCGGCGAGATGGCGATGCAAGGCGCCGGTGTCAAGATGGTCCGCCTCCAGCCGCAGACGGATGATTTCCTTCGTCAAATCACCGAGCGCCGGGTCGCCCAGGCCACGACTCTGCAGATCTTCGAGGTGCTCGTCGAGAAGGGCGGGATCGGCGAGCGCGAACTTCGCGAGCGCCGCCGGCAGGGGATCGATGTCGCCCGACAGCCGGCGCGCCGCCGAGCGGCCCGCTTCGGTGACGCGCCCATCCGGGCCGCCGCGCCGCTGGAACGCCCCGCCGCCCGGTCGGGCAGGCAAGAGCGCATCAAAACGTCGCATGAGTTCGTCGCGATAGGCCAAGGAGAGATCGGGCTCGGCGATGGCGCCGGAGGCGCGGCGCAGCCGCTGCTTCAGGCCGGCGCGGCGTTCGGGCGTATCGAGCGGGCCGAGGTCGCGCTCGCGGGCGAAGAGCAGGTCGGCGAAGCCCGTGGTCGCGGCGAGCCTCGCCTTCAGCGTCGCAGCGCCTTCGGAGCGAAGCACGGCGTCCGGATCCTTGCCGCCCAGCGCCAGGGCGAACCTGAAGCTGCGGCCGGCCCGCAGCAGCGGCAGCGCGCGATCCATGGCGCGGAACGCCGCGACGCGGCCGGCCGCGTCGCCGTCGAAGCAGAGCGTCGGCTCGTCGCACAGCCGCCACAGCGCCTGCATCTGCTCCTCGGTGAGCGCCGTTCCCATGGGCGCCACCGCCGCGACGCCGGCGCGCTGGCAGGCGATCGCGTCCATGTAGCCCTCGACCACCACCAGCGGCGCGCCCTCGCCGCCGGCGTGCAGCAGGCGCCGCGCGTCGGCGAGGCCATAGAGCACGTGGCCCTTGTGGAAGAGTTCGGTCTCCGGCCCGTTCAGATATTTCGCCCGCGCCTCGGGGTCGAGCGCCCGGCCGCCGAAGGATACGATGCGGCCGCGGGCGTCGGCGATGGGGAAGATGATCCGCTCGCGGAAGCGGTCATAGGGTGCGCCGCCGTCCTCGGGGGCAATCAGGAGCCCGGCCTCGACCAGCGCCTGCGGCAGCGCCCCCTTGGCGACGAGATAGTCCTTCAGCGCCGTGCGAGCGGGCGGCGCATAGCCAAGGCCGAAGCGCTTCCACTCCGCCTCGGGCAGTCCCCGCCCCTCCAGATAGGCGCGCGCCTCGCGCCCGACGGGACGGCGAAGCTCGGCCGCGAACCAGGCGGCTGCCAGATCCAGCCAGTCGGCGAGGCCCTGCCGCTTCTTCTCGGTCTCGGCCGCGCGCGGATCCGGCTCGGGCAGGGTCATGCCGGCATCGGCCGCCAGTCGTTCGACCGCCTCGACGAAGGAGAGCCGCTCGCTCTCCTGCAGGAAGCTGATCAGATCGCCGTTCTTGCCTGACGAGAAATCGAAGAAGTGGCCCTTGTCGTCGTTGACGAAGAACGACGGCGTCCGCTCCTTGGTGAACGGCGACAGGCCGACGAACTCGCGCCCCTGCCGCCGCAGCTTCACCGTCTTGCCGATGACATCGGAAAGCCGGAGCCGCGATTTCAGCTCGTCGAGAAAGGCGTCGTCGAAGCGCACGGCGCAGATGATAGCGCGAAGCGGGCGAGAGTCGCAGCCGCCGGGAACGGTTGCTCGACGCTCTCGACGAGGCGCAGGGCAGATTGGTGTTGCCTTGACACCGTCATGATGTCATAGTGGCGCCCATGGACATCAACCGCCTCCTCGACGCCCTGCGCCAGGATCTGGCGCGCGCGGCCGAGCTGGGCGCAGACGACGTGCGCGCCGCGGCCGAGCGTCTGACGCTGGCGCTGGAGCCGGCCTTGCGCCTGGCGCTGATGGACGGGCTCGGCCAGGCCGCCGCGGAAATCGGCGAGGCCTGGCCCGGCGTCAGCATCGGCGTGCGGCTGAAGGGCCGCGACCCGCAGTTCGTGGTGGAAGGCGCGCCTTCCCCGGCTGAGACGCCCTTCGAGACCGACGACGGCGAGCCCGTGGCCAGGATCACCTTGCGCCTTCCCGAGGCGCTGAAGGGCCGCGCCGAAGCCCAGGCCGCCCGGCGCGGCCAGTCGCTCAACACCTGGCTGGTGGCCGCCGCCCGCGCCGCCGCGGCCGATGAGCCACGAGGCCACGGACCAGCCCGTCATGGCGCGTCTGGCCGGCACATGAAGGGATGGGTGCGATGAGCGACGACAACCGCCGCGAGACGTTCTGGACGCCGGAACCGCCGAGGTTGCGCGTCGAGATTCCCAAGGGCCGGATCCGGTTGAGCGCCAGCGGGCCCGGCGAGACGCGCATCGAGCTCGTCGCGCTCGACGGCGACGCCCGGTCCAGGACCATGATCGCCGGGGCCGAGATCGCCCAGAACGGCGCCGAGATCCTGGTGCGGGTCCGCAGCGACGGCCGCTCCCGGTTTTTCGGCCTAGGCGGATCCATCGAGGCGCTGATCCAGGCGCCTGCTGGCGCGGACGCGGTCCTTTCCACCGGCGCGGGGAAGATTGAGACGAGGGGCCGCCTCGGCAAGCTGGATGTCCGCAGCGGCGCGGGCGCCATCTCGGTGGACGACTGCGCCGAGGCCCACGCGCGGTCCGGCGCCGGAGCCATCGCCATCGGCTCGGCCTCCGGGTCCGTCGACGCCAAGAGCGGCAGCGGCGGGGTCAAGGTCGGCAAGGTCGGCGCCGACGCCGCCCTCGCCACCGGCGCGGGCAGCACCGAGCTCGCCGAGGTCGCCGGCGCGGCGCGGCTCGCCACCGGCGTCGGGGACATCGACATCGGACGGGCGGGCGATGCGGTCGAAGCCTTCTGCGCGGCGGGCAGCATCCGCGTGCGCCGCGCCGATCACGGCCGCGTCCGCGCCCAGACCGTGGCCGGCGCCGTCTCGGTGGGGGTGGCGAGCGGCGTCGCGGCGCTGCTAGACGTCAGCACCCTGAGCGGGCGCGTCAACTCCGAGCTCGGCGCCTGCGACGCGCCGGGCGAGGGCGAGCCCAGGGTCGAACTGATCCTCTCGACCGTCAGCGGCGCCGTGAACCTGGCGCGGGTGCGGCCATGACGCAGCCGCAACGTCTGCGCGATCCGGCGCGCCTCCCAGGGGCGATCCAGTTCGACATGGAGTCGCGCGCCGCCAGCCGCGCCTACCGCATCTTCGTCGCGGTCCCGCCGGTGCCGCCGCCAGCTTCAGGCTATCCGCTGCTCGTGACCACCGACGGCAACATGACCTTCCCGATCGCCGCGGCGATGGGCGCGCTGTTCGCCCTCGGCGGCGAGCCGGCGCTGGTGGTCGGCGTTGGCTATCCAGCCGAGAATCCGCTGGAACTGACGCGCCTGCGCTTTCGCGACCTCACCGCGCCGACGCCGCAGCCCGGGTTCTTCAGATCCCCGGTCAGCCCCGGCTCGGACCCGAGGACATTGGCGGCGCCGAGGCCTTCGCGCGCTTTCTCATCGAGGAGCTGCGCCCCGCCATCGCCGCGGACTGGCCCGTCGATGCGACGGTGGCGACGCTCTATGGTCACTCGCTGGCCGGGCTCTTCTGCCTGAACCTCCTCTTCGAGCAGCCGGGCTCGTTCCGCAGTTTCGTCGCCTCCAGCCCCTCGATCTGGTGGAACGATCGCGCGGTCCTGGCCGGCGAGGCGGCGTTCGCCGATCGGATAGTCCGGCGCGAGGCGGCGCCGCGGCTGCTGGTGACCATGGGCGGCGCCGAACAGAGCACTCCGGCCAAGCCGCCGCCGGGAATGGACGAGACCCAGATGCAGGCGCTGGTCGAGCACGCCCGCATGGTCGACAACGCCCGCGAGCTGGTGCAGCGGCTGGAAGGTCTCGACGGCGGCCCCGGCTATCTGGCGCGCTTCCACGCCTTCGAGGGCGACGACCACACCATGGCGCTTGCCGCCTCGATCGCCCGCGCCCTCGCCTTCGCCTTGCGCGACTAGCCGGCCGCTTGGCCGCTTCGCCCCGGCGGGGGGGGCATGAGAATCGTCGCCGGCAACCCCCGTCGCCCGCCGCCGCCGCGCTGAGGGGCGCCTCCCCCGCTTCGCGGGTGCGGAGGAAGGCGTCCTCGCTCCTTCCCCGCGTCGCGGACAAGGGGGACCGCCGCGCCGCCAGGCGCGGGGGTGGAAGGCGCGCGTGGAGGTTGGTCGGCGATGGCCAGCGCCGCCGGGCTCGCCATGCCGCGATCGAGGGCGAGCGGCTCCAGCAGCCGGGCCTTGAAGGCCGGACCGGTCCAGGTGCGCGCCGTTGCGCGGCCGACGTCTCGTTGGCGATCCATCCGTCCTGGCGCCGGTCCCATGGTCATGTAAGCTCGACGGCGGACGAGGCAACCAAACGTCGCCTTCGTCAGTCTTCGCCGCAAGCTGCCCAGCGGTCCTGCGCCGCCGGTGCGAGAAGGGAGCGCAACATGCTGCAAGGGTTCATCCTGGGGATCATCTTCGCTGCGGTGGCCGCCGCGGTCGCGGGCTACCTAGTGGTGACGAACGGCGTGATTCCGGCCAATGCCGACGCCCGGCCCGGCGCCGTCGAGACCTGGATCGCCCGTCACGATCTGCGGGCGGTGCTGAAGAACGAGGCGCCGAAGACGCCCGACCCCGTCCCCCTCACCGACGCCAACCTGATCGCGGGCGTGAAGCTGTTCGGCCAGAACTGCGCCGTCTGCCACGGCACGGCCGCCGGCGACGCCTCGGCCACGCCCATCGCCAAGGGCGAATATCCGAAGCCCCCGCAGCTCGCGACCGATGGCGTCGAGGACGATCCGCCCGGCGTCAGCTTCTGGAAGATCAAGCACGGCATCCGCCTCAGCGGCATGCCCTCGTGGAAGTCGGCGCTCACCGACCAGCAGATCTGGACCCTGGCGCTCTTCCTTGAGCACATGAACAAGCTGCCGCCCGCGCCGGAGCAGGCCTGGAAGCAGGTCGTCAACTGAAGCTTGCCGGCGCGGCGGACTCAGCGCCCATCGCGCCAGCGGTCGCCGTCCCGATGCTCGTCGCCGCCGCGACGCCCACGCCAGCGGTCGCCGTCGCGATGGTCGCCGTCGCGCCAGCGCTCGCCGCGCCAGTCGTCGCGGTCGTAATGCTGGTAGTACCAGACATGGTAGGGATAGGGCCGGAACACCCACCGGTCTCCATACCAGGACCAGGGATGGTACCAGCCGGGGGCGGCGTAGTAGATCGGCCCGCCTCCATAGTAGAAGGCCGGCGCCCCGGAGCGGACCACGTAGCCGGGCGGACAGCCGGGGCTGGTCTCGTTTCCGGCGTTGCTGGCGATGGCGCCGCCCGCGAGCGCGCCCGCGCCCGCGCCCACCAGCGCGCCGGCGCCGCGATCGTCGCCTCCGGCCAGGCCCGAACCGATGATGGCGCCGAAGATGCCGCCGATGGCCGCGCCGGCCATGACGTTGCCATGCGACTTGACGCAGTTCTCCTGCGCCCAGCGCTCGGCGTATTCGGCGTAATGTTCATCCTGCGCCTGTTGCCGCGCGTCCGGCGCGCCGCCCTGGTAGCCCTGCGGCGGCGGCGTCTCGTCACCCTGATAGCCCGGCGGCGGCGGAGGCTGCGGCGTTGCATCCCCGCCATATCCCGCTCCTGAACCGTCGTAGCCGGGCTGGTCGTAGCCCCGGTCCGGCCCCTGGGCGGCGGCGGCGGCGATCGCCAGCGGCGAAGCCGCCATGGCGACGGCGCCGGCCAGGATCAATGTCTTGGACAGCAAGGTGGATGTCATCGGCCTGGATTCCCCGAACAGAAGCTCACTGAAGCCTTGCAATGGCTCTTCGCAGCTGAACAGCGGATGACCGGCGCATTCAAGTGCGCTTCACCGTCGCGGGCCAGCGCCGCCGTGTCGCGCCGGCCGGGCGCTTCCTGTGGATAGGCTGTGGAAAACCGCGCCGGCCGCGCCTCACGCCATCGTTACGTCACGCTCGCCGGTCTAGGGTCGCGGCCGGCGGGGGTTTCGCAGAGACGGCCGAAGGGAGAGCCGGATGAGCGAACGCCAGGATGAGCTTGCCGTGGCCAGGACGGGCGAACGCCGGTCCGAGGCGCCCGACGCGTCGGCGCCCAGGGCGCACGTGCTGATCGTCGACGACCACGCCATGAGCCGTGTCGTCTGCGCGGAATATTGCGACCTCTTCGACCACACCAGCGAGACCGCCCGGAGCGGCGACGAGGCGGTGGCGGCGCTCCGGCGCGGGCGCTTCGACGTGGTGGTGATGAACGTCCACATGCAGGATGCCCGCGGCGTCGCGGCGGTCCGCGCCATCCGCGACCTGCCCTCGCCGGCCGCGCAGACCCCGATCATCGGCCTGGCCGCCCCGGGCCGGGCCGACGAAGCCCAGCGCTGGCTGGCTGCGGGCGTGGCCGGCCTGATCGAGCGGCCGGTCACCGCCGCGCGCCTCTTCGCCGCCATCCGCTCGGTCGTCGGACCGGCTCCGCTCGGCCCGCGCAGCTGGGCGCCTGCCTGACCCGGCGCGAGGCCCGGATCAGAGCTTCGCGCCGACCGCGACCGTCCCCGTGGGCGCGGGGCCGACGCCGCTGAGGTTCATCCGCGTCGGAGGACGGGCATGGCCATAGGCCGCGAGCACGCCGACCGTCACCGCCGCACCCAACATACAGGCCGCGAACGCGCCCAGCCCGAGCGCCAGCGCGCGGTTCCTGCGGGTCTGGCCGACGGCCGGGGCCGGAGCGGCGGCTGTCGGCGCGACCGCGATCAGGCTCAAGCGCCGGTCGTCCACCCGTTCCTCGAACCGGCCCCAGGCGTGGATCACCGCGATCACCGCCACCAGCATCATCATGCTGGAAGGCGCCTGCATGATGAACCCCCCGAGCCGTTCGTCGTCCATGGGGGAGATTCCGAAGAGACGGCCGACGACATCGTAGGCGCTATAAAGCTCATGCGACTTGAAGCTGATGTAGGCCCCGATCGGAATGTTGGCGAGGACTGCCACCCACAGCATCATCAGCCGCGCGCCGAACGGGACGCCCTTGGGCGTGCCGCGCTGGTCGAACACCCGCCAAAAGAACAGCAGCCCCGCCGCCAGCATGGTAAAGTGCATGACGTCATGGATTGGCTGGTGGAGAATGGCGGCGTCATGCAGCGGCGGCCACTGCCAGATGTAGAGCGAGGCGACGAAGAGCGCCGTCGCCACGACCGGTCTCGTGAGGAAGCGAAAGAGCGCGCTGACCGGTCCGGCGCTCGCCACCGGTCCCAGCACTTTTCGCCGGACCGAGGCCGGCAGGCCGGCGATCAGAGTGGCTTGCGGCTGAGCCAGGGCGATCAGCATGGGGCCGATCACCCGGATCAGCATGTGCTGCACCTGGTGCATGAAGAACAGATGATCGGCAAGGGCGTCGATCGGAGAGGCGAGCGACAGGAAAGTCATCCCGCCCCCCCAGAAGAACGCCATGTGCCGCCACGGACTGGCGTCGAATGCGCCGGGGCGCCGCTCTAGCCCCGCCGCATAGATGGCGAGCACCAGGAGCGTGGGGATCACGATGACCGGCGAGAAATCCCACGTGTTCACGATCCCCGCCGCGGCGGCGCCTTCGCCGGCCATCGCCGCCGAGGGAGCAATGAGCAAGACCACGACGCAGAGGGCCGTCCAGCGCAGTCTTCGGCCGGGCGATGGGAACTGGCGCGGCGGCGGGGAAATGCGCACGTCTCCTTGAAGCGCGGGCGAGCGCGCCTTCCCCCCTGGACTTCGTCGAAAGGCTGCGATGACGCAGCCATTATCACTACGTGATATAAAGCGCCAGCGGCGCATCGACGCTGTGGGATCGGATGTTGACCGGAAGATCCCTACTGCCTACCTACGCAGCCGTTTGCCCGTCCAGCCGGCGAAGGAGGAACAGCGGTCTTGGCTCATCACCTCGCACCCGGCGTCACCGGCGTGCTCGCCCTCGCGGACGGCGCGGTGTTCCAGGGGCTCGGCTGCGGCGCCGTGGGCGAGGCGGTTGGCGAGGTCTGCTTCAACACCGCCATGGCCGGCTATCAGGAGATTCTCACCGATCCGTCCTACATGGCCCAGATCGTCGCCTTCACCTTTCCCCATGTCGGCAACGTCGGAACCAACAGCGAGGATCTCGAACAGGTCTCCGGCGCTGCGCAGACCGCCGCGCGCGGGGCCATCTTCCGCGACGCGCCGACCGCGCCAGCGAACTGGCGCGCCAATTCCGATCTAGATTCGTGGCTGAAACGCCGCGGCGTCGTCGCCCTCGCCGGCGTCGATACCCGCGCGCTCACCCGGCGCATCCGCGAGCAGGGCATGCCCCATGGCGTCATCGCCCACAGCGCCGACGGCGGCTTCGATCTCGACGCGCTCGTGGCCAGGGCGGCGGCCTGGCCCGGCCTCGTCGGTCTCGATCTCGCCAAGGAGGCCTCCTGCCTGCAGCCGTTCGCCTGGGACGAGGGTCCGTGGGCGTGGCCGGACGGCTACGCGCCGCCGGAGCCGCCGAAGTACGACGTCGTGGTGGTGGACTATGGCGTCAAGCGCAACATCCTGCGCGCCCTCGCCGGCCTCGGGGCGCGGGTGCAGGTGGTCCCGGCCACGACCAGCGCCGAGGCGATATTGGCGCGCGACCCAGATGGCGTGCTGCTCTCCAACGGGCCCGGCGATCCGGCGGCGACAGGCGCCTACGCCGTCCCCGAGATCAGGAAGCTGGTGCAGAGCGGCAAGCCGCTCTTCGGCATCTGCCTCGGCCACCAGATGCTGGCACTGGCGCTGGGGGCGCGGACCGTCAAGATGGACCAGGGTCACCACGGCGCAAACCACCCGGTCAAGCATCTCGCCACCGGCAAGGTGGAGATCGTCTCGATGAACCACGGCTTCACCGTGGATCGCGACAGCCTGCCGGCGCCGGTCAAGGAGACGCACGTCTCGCTCTTCGATGGCACCAACGCGGGATTCGAAGTCAAGGGCCGGCCGGTGTTCTCGATCCAGCATCACCCCGAGGCCTCGCCCGGGCCGGCCGATTCCCTCTACCTCTTCCGGCGCTTCGCCGAGCTGATGGACGATGCGCGCGCATGAGGCGCCGTCACCACTGGCGCGATTCTCGCAACGGGCGAACCTGTCTGTCCCGCGGGGGAACAACCCCCGCCAACCTAGAGGTGGCCCCGGCCATGTCCGTCCACGCCCTTCCCGTTTCGATCCAGGCCGATGGCCTCGACAACAGCATCGCCACGCGCATGGAGCGCCTGCGCACCGAGGCGACCGGTCTTGCGCTGGCGCACACCACCGACTTCGAGCGCGCCATCGCCCAGACCGCCCAGCTGGCGCACGACATCGCCGGCGGCGGCGAAGCCTATGGCGTCGGCGTGCGCGAGACCGCCCGCCGCCTCGCCAGCGAACTCGGCGCGGCGGCGCTGACGCTCGAAGCGCTGCGCGGGCGGCAGGCCTCGTAGCGCCCCCTCGCGGAGGCGCGATCCTCTGGCGTCCGCGGTTCGGCGCACCGGCGCTCGGGTCCGGCGGCGCAAGCCGGCTCAGGCCGCCGCGGCCCCGTGGTCCTCGGCGCCTTGCGCACGCGCGGCCGAACGGGCCGCGGCGAGGCTGCGCTTTTCGGCGACGCGCTTGGCCGCCTTGGCGGCCGCGGCCTCCCAGCGCAGCGCCTTGCGCGCCGCCATCGCGGTCTCCACCGCCGGAAGGATTTCGGCGGCCGCCTCGCGCTGCTTCTCGGTGCCAAGCTCGATCAATCGCCGCGCATTCTCGCAGAGGTTCTTCAACTCGACATCGTCGAGCATCGGCAGGCGTTCGAGAAGATTCATGAGAGGCGCGCTCCGTGACAACCGGGTCCGATCGATGACGCCCCGCCCATCACCTACGCCCTCTCTGGCCCTTCGCCACTAACCTGGGATGGCTTTGGCCGCCGCCTCGGCCGGCAATTCCCGCCCGGTCTCCCGTCGCCAGTCTCTCGTTGGCCCGGCCCCGGCGAGCGGCTAGAACGGCAAGGTCCCGTCTTCGCCGGAGCCTTGTTTGCCGCGCCTCTTCAACGCCTATGTGATCGTCGACTGGAGCGCGGCGTCGCGGCCCACCAAGGGCGCGGACTCCATCTGGATCGGAGTCCTGAAGCGGGACGTGCGCTTTCGCATGGCCTTCGAGGCGCACAACCCCGCCACGCGCGCCGAGGCCGAGACGCTGATCGCCTCGATTCTCGACGATCGGGCCAGGCGCAGCGAGCGGGCGCTGATCGGCTTCGACTTTCCGCTGGGCTTTCCGCGCGGCTTCGCGGCGGCGCTGAAGCTGCCGCTCGAGGATCCGTGGCTCGCGGTCTGGAACCAGATCGACCGCATGGTCAAGGACAGGCCCGACAACGCCAACAACCGCTTCGGCGTCGGCTCGGAGATCAACCGGCGCCTGACGGGCGGCCCGTTCCCGTTCTGGGGCGTGCCGCCCAAGGATGCGCTCACCACCTTGCAGCCCAAGCGCGGCCGCAACCACGGGCCGGGCGACCTGCCCGAACTGCGCCATGCCGAACTGGCGGCCAAGGGCGCCAGCCCGATCTGGAAGCTCTACTACCAGGGCTCAGTGGGCGGCCAAGCGATCCTCGGCATCCCGGTGGTGCGGCGCCTGAAGCTGGCGCGTGGCGAGGCCTTCAGGATCTGGCCGTTCGAGACCGGCTGGAGGCGGCTCGGCGAGGCCGAACTCGGCGGCGTCGAGGTGGTGGTCGCGGAGGTCTATCCCTCGATGTTCAAGGGCGCCGCCCTGCCCGGCGAGGTCAAGGACGCGACCCAGGTGCGCGTCGCCGCCGAGCACTTCTCCCGCCTCGACGAGGCCGGGCGGCTCGGCGCCCTGTTCGCACCGGCCAAGGACGTGGCCGCCGACGTGGTCGTGGACGCCCAGCATGAGGAAGGCTGGATCCTCGGGGCCTAGCCCCGCCGCGCCAGCATCCAGAAGCGGCCGGCGAGCAGCCCGGCGGAGATGTAGCTGGCGATGATTACCGCCCAGACGATGCCGGTCAGCCCGAACCCGGCGCGGATGGCCAGGACATAGGCGAGCGGGACCATGACGACGACGTAGCTGGTCAGGTGCGTCAGCGTCGGCGCGACGACGTCGCCGCGCGCTCGCAGCGCCTGGGCGACCACGACCTGCAGGCCGTCGGGCGGGAAGAACAGACAGGCCAGCGCCAGGGCTCCGCCCGCCATCGCGATGGTGCGCGCATCGGTGGTGAACAGCGGCGCGATCAGGCGCGCGCTCGGCCAGACCACGAGGCCGACGGCGATGCCGAACGCCGCCGTCACGGCGAAGCCGACGGCCGCCGCCCGGCACAGCCCTTTCGCGTCGCTGGCGCCGTGCGCCCGCGCCACCAGCACCGCGGTCGCCGTCGAAAGACCCAGCGGCGCCATGAAGACGAGCGCAATGACGTTCAGCGCCACCGCCCAGGCGGCCACGGCCAGGGGGCCGATCCAGCCGGCGAAGACGTTCATGCTGGAAAAGGCGGTCATCTCGAAGAAGTTGGACGCCGCCGCCCCATATCCGATGCGTCGCTGCTCGATCGCCGCGGCGCGGCCGGGCGGCGGGCGGCGGAACACGCCGAGGGCGCGAGCGTCGGGCATCAGGGCGATGTAGCCGAGGGTCGCCAGCGCCAGGATGGTCCGGCCGATGAGGGTGGCGCTGGCCGCACCGGCGGCGCCCATGGCCGGCAGCCCGAATCCGCCGGGAACCAGCACCAGATCGAGGCCCAGATTGAGCACGTTGGCGGCCCACATCAGCATCATGGGCGCGGTCGTCCGCCCCAGCCCCTCCAGCCAGGAAGACGCGGCGGTGGAGAGCGCGAAGCTCGGCATCGAGATCGCCAGGATCACCAGCGGCCGGCTGGCGCCCGCCGCCAGTCCGCCTTTCAGTCCCAGCACCCCAAGCAGCGCCGGACCGCCCAGCGACAGCACCACCGCGGCGGCGAGCCCGACCCAGAGGCCGTAGACGAGGCCGCGCCGCAGCGCCGCCCCTGCCGCCGCCGCATCGCCCTCGCCCAGGGCGCGCGAGGCCATCACCTGCACTCCCGAGAGCAGGCCGAGGGCCGAGCCCAGCACCGAAGCGCTCGCCGCCCAACCCAGCGCCAGATAGCCGAGCTGCTCGGCCGAGTGGCGGCCCACCACGATGCTGTCGGTGAGCCCCATGGTCATGATGCCCAGCCGCGCGGCCACCACCGGTCCGGCCAGACGCGCCAGCAGGACGAGGTCGGTCCGAATCGGATGAACGGCGCCGCGCTCCCGCGAAGCCGCCGCCGCGGCGCCGCCGCTCATCGTTCCGCTCCCTGGGCGTAAGGGGGCGGACCCTGGACGACAAGAGCTGCGGCGACAAGAGCCCCGGTCAGCCGCCGCGGGCGCTACTCCGCCGCCTCCAGCCCGGCCGGGCGTTCGGCCTTCAGCTTCTCGGCCACCAGGAACGCCAGCTCCAGCGCCTGTTCGCCGTTGAGGCGCGGGTCGCAATGGGTGTGGTAGCGGTCGCCGAGTTCGCCTTCCGACAGCGCCCGCGCCCCGCCCAGGCACTCGGTGACGTTCTGCCCGGTCATCTCCAGATGCACGCCGCCAGGGTGCACGCCCTCAGCCGCCGCGATCTCGATGAAGCTCTTCACCTCGGCGAGGATATGGTCGAAGCGCCGCGTCTTGTAGCCGTTGTTCGCCGTCAGCGTATTGCCGTGCATCGGGTCGATGGCCCAGACGACGCTGCGGCCCTCGCGCCGCGTCGCGTCCATCAAAGCCGGCAGGCGCGCGCCGATCCTGTCGGCCCCGAAGCGGCCATAGAGCGTCAGGCGGCCGGGTTCGTCCGCCGGATTCAGGGCGTCGACGAGGCGGATGAGGTCGTCCGGCGCCATCGTCGGTCCCACCTTCACGCCGACGGGGTTCTTGATCCCCTTTGCGAACTCCACGTGGGCGCCGTCCAGCTGGCGCGTGCGCTCGCCGATCCAGACGAGATGGGCCGAGGTGTCGTACCAGTCGCCGGAGGTGGAATCGACGCGGGTCATCGCCTCCTCGAACCCCAGCAGCAGGGCCTCGTGGCAGGTGAAGAACTCCACCCGGTGCAGCTCCGGCTGGGTCTCGGGGGTGACGCCGATGGCGGCCATGAAGGTAAGGGTCTCGGAGATCTTCTCGGCAAGTTCCCGGTAGCGCGCGCCCTGCGGGCTGCCCTCGACGAAGCCCAGGGTCCAGCGATGGATATTGTAGAGGTCGGCGTAGCCGCCGCCGGCGAAGGCGCGCAGCAGGTTCAGCGTCGCCGAGGATTGGGCGTAGGCCTTCACCAACCGCTCGGGGTCGGGCCGGCGCGCCTCGGGGCTGAACTCCATGCCGTTGATATTGTCGCCGCGGTAGGACGGCAAGGTGACGCCGTCGATGGTCTCCGTCGGCGCCGAGCGCGGCTTGGCGAACTGGCCGGCCATCCGTCCCACCTTCACCACCGGCTTGCCGCCGGCGAAGGTCAGGATCACCGCCATCTGCAGCACCAGACGGAAGAGGTCGCGGATGTTGTCGGCGGAGAATTCCTTGAAGCTCTCGGCGCAGTCGCCGCCCTGCAGCAGGAAAGCCCGGCCGGCCGCGACCTGGCCCAGCAGCCCCTTCAGCCGCCGCGCCTCGCCGGCGAACACCAGCGGCGGCATGCGGCGAAGCTCGGCCTCGGCGCGCTCCAGCGCCGCGAGGTCGGGATAGTCCTGCGGCACGTGCCGCGCCGGCAGGCTTCTCCAGGACGCAGGCGTCCAGCGGTCGGTCATCGGGGGCGCCTTCTCGAAGGCCGCGGGTTCTAGCGCGGATGCACGCGCGAGGCAAAAGCCGCTGCGGCGCGACAGAGGGCGATCCTCGCCGTGAGGACGGCCCAATCCATGGGGATCTGGGACCGGGCCGGCGTCGATCAAGCCGCCGACTCGATCCGGCGCTCGATCCATTGATTGAGGCTCACTCCCTCCGCCTGGGCGCGAAGGGCGGCGCGGCGATGAATTCTGGGATCGATGCGCAAGGGGATCTTGCCGCTATAGGGACGATCCGGGGGCTCGCCGCGCTCACGACAGAAGCCGAGATAATCGTCGATGCTGTCGCGGAACGCCTGCTCCACGTCGGCATAGCTCGCGCCCTCGAAGGTGATCACGTCGCGAAGGCCGGCGACGCGGCCGCTGAACACCCCCTCGTCGGCCTCGACCGTCCCGACATAGCCTTTGTATTCGAGCATTCCCGCTACTCCCGATCCGGCGTTCGCCGATCATCCAAGCACTTCGCCGATCGATCGCGCCAGCACCTCGACCATCAGGTCGATCTCCGCTTCAGTGACGATGAAGGGCGGCCCCAGGCAGATGATGTCGCGCACCGCGCCGGTGCCGCCGGGATAGAAGAAGACGCCGTGCCGGAGCGCCCGGCCGACGATGCGGTTGGTGATCGCGTCGGCCTCGTCGAAGGGCTGGAGGCTGGCGCGGTCGCGGACTATCTCCACGGCCTGCAGCAGGCCGAGCCCGCGGATCTCGGCGACATTGGGATGCTGACCCAGCCGCCAGCGCAGCTGGTCGCCCAGCCTTTCCCCCAGCGTCTTGGCCCGCTCGACCAGGCTCTCGCGCTCCAGGATCGCCAGCACGGCCTCGGCCGCCGCGCACGCGGACGTGAGGGCGGCGAAGGTGTGGAACATGACGCTCTGGCCGGCCTCGATGATCGGCGCCGCCACCTCGCCCGTGGCGTAGACCCCGCAGATCGCCGCATAGCCGCCCGCGAGACCCTTGCCGGAGACCAGGATGTCGGGTCGCACGCCCCAATGGTCCACCGCAAACTTCGCCCCGGTGCGGCCGAAACCGGTCATCACTTCGTCGACGACCAGGAGGATGCCGTGTTCGTCGCAGAGGGCGCGAACGCCGGGCAGGTAGTCGGCCGGAGGCACGATGGCGCCGCCGCTGGAGCCGGTGATCGCCTCGACCACCAGGGCGGCGATTCGGCCCGGTCCCCGCGCCTCGATCGCCGCGCGCGTTGCCTCAACGTAATGGCGGCCGGCGTCGGGGTGGTGCGCGCCCAGAGGGCAGCGCAGCGGCCACGGCGTCGGCGCGGCGGCGAAGCTGCGCAGGAACCCCTCCAGGCCGCGCTTGCGCCCCGCATGCCCTGAAAGCCCGGCCATGGCCAGCGTCGTGCCGTGGTAGGAAAGCTCGCGCGCCATCACCTCTACGCGCTGCGCCTCGCCCCGGGCGGCGAAGTGCTGGAGCGCGATCTTCACCGCCGCCTCGACGCCCTCGGAGCCGCCGCTGGTCAGATGCACGTGACGTAGGCCGGCGGGCAGCCAGTCGCGCCGCAGCCGCTCGACCAGCGCCTCGCGCTCTGGCGTCTTCCAGGTCGGCACCACGTAGCAGGCTCCGGCGCTGGCCCTGGCGATCGCTTGCGCCACCTCGGTGCGGCCGTGGCCGACGTTGGCGACGATCGCGCCGCCGGCGGCGTCGAGTATCCGCCGGCCGCCGTCCTCGATCAGCCAGGCGCCCTCGCCGCCGACGATGCGCGTGGCGCGCCCGGGCAGGAAGGGCCAGTCGGCAAGATCGGCTGCGTCGCCAGGCTGCGGCATGGCTCTCTCCTCCCCGTCCGCGGCTGCGCTCGCGCCCGTGCGGCGGCAGGCCCCGTTGCATGAGACGACACCGCCCGGCTAGGGTGCAGGCTGGTGGGCTGCCTGAGCCCGCCCGCGTCTTCGACGAGGGCGGCCCGAGATCGCCCGCCGACCATGTTTCCTCGGCGCCGGAATGTTCGCAGCAACCATAGATACCGCCGCCCGGCTCGAGCAACTGTTCGATAATGCGCCGACGCTGGTGCTGGTGCTGCGCGGACCCGACCATCTCATCGACTACGCCAACCCCGCCTACATGCGCTTCGTCGGGCCGCGGGCGCTGCGCGGCAGGCCCTACCGCGAGGCGCTGGCCGACATCGCCGCCCAGGGCTACCTCGAGCGCCTCGACGAGGTGCTGCGCTCGGGCGAGCCTTTCGTCGGCACGGCGATGCCGACGCGCATCGAGCGCCCTGCCGAGCCGGCCGAGGTCCGCTGGTTCGATTTCGTCTATCAGCCCCTGCTCGGCGCGGGGGGTGCGGTCGAAGGCATCGTCGGCCAGGCCAACGACGTGACCGCCCGGGTGGACGCCGACCGCGCCGCCCAGCAGAATCAGGCGCGCCTGGAACTCGCCGCCAGGGCCGCGGGACTGGGCATCTGGGAATGGCGGGTGGACACCGGCCAGATGCTCTATTCGGCCCGCGCCAAGGAGATCTGCGGCTTCGCGCCCGACCAGGAGATCAGCTTCGCCGACGTCGTCGCGGTCACGCATCCGGACGACTACCCCTTCACCTCGGCCCAGTCGCGCCGCGCCCTCGATCCGCGGGTGCGCGACAGGAACCCTTACGAGTATCGCGTCGTGCGCGGCGACGGCGTGGTGCGCTGGGTGCGCGCCCACGGAGAGGCCGTCTTCGAGCCGACCGCCGACGGCGAGCGCGCCGTCCGCTACATCGGCACCCTCGAGGACATCACCGAGCGGCGCGAGATCGAGGAGCGGCTGCGGGCCTCCGAGGCGCGGCTGCGCCTCGCCATCGAGGCAGGGCGCACGACCGTCTGGACCTGGGACGTGGGCCGGGATGCGGCGCTGCTGACCGACGAGCTGCGCGCCGTGCTGGGCCTGCCGGCCGGCGCCGAGGCCAGCGTCGAGGAGCGCCGGGCTCAGGTCCATCCAGACGATCGCGCCGGCCTGGCGCAGCTGCGGGAGCGCGTGCTGACGAGCCACGATCGCTTCCTCGATTTCGAGTTCCGCTACTTCTGGCCCGACGGCCGCCTGCGCTGGCTGCAGGCCCGTTCGGAGATTCTGCGCACCGCCGCCGGCCAGCCGACCGCCGTCACCGGAGTGATCATGGACGTCACCGAGCGTAGGGAGAGCGAAGAGCGCCTGACGCTGCTCGCCCGCGAGGTCGACCACCGCGCCAACAATCTGCTCAGCGTCATCCAGGGGACGGTGGCGCTCTCGACGGGCGCGACCCCGGACGAGCTGCGCCAGGTGATCACCGGCCGGCTCGCGGCGCTGGCGCGGGCGCATCAGCTGCTCTCCGACGCCCGCTGGACCGGCGCCGACCTGCACCGGCTCCTCAGCGAGGAACTGCGCCCGTTCGGGCTCGACGAGCGCGTCACCCTCGCCGGACCGCCCTGCTCGCTTTCGCCGCCTCAGGCGCAGGCCATGGCCATGGCGATCCACGAACTGGCCACTAATGCGGTGAAATATGGCGCGCTCTCGGTTCCCAGCGGCGTGATCGAGCTGAGCTGGTCGCGCCAGCAGGGCAAGCTCCGGCTCGGCTGGCTTGAGCGCGGCGGACCGCCGGTCTCGACGCCGACCCGGGTCGGCCTGGGCGCGAGCATCCTGGAGCGCGCCCTCGCCGGGGCGCTGGGCGGCGCCGTCGCGCGCGAGTGGCGCCCCGAAGGTCTGGCCTGCCGGCTCACCCTGCCGCTGGGCGAGGCGGCGGCGCTCGAGAACGCCGGCGCGAGCTGACCTCGGGTCGCGGTTGCGCGGCCTCGATCGAGGGGGCATGGACGAAGCCGGGTGCGCCGCGGACGGCGCGCCGCTGCGAGGAGCGCCCCATGGCCATCGATTTCGAGATTCCGGCGGAGGCCAAGGCCATCCGCGAGAAGGTGCGCGCCTGGGTGCACGACGAATGCATCCCGGCCGAGAAGCAGCTCCTGGAGGGAGCGGACTACAAGCAGACCCTGGCGGCCCTGCGCGCCAAGGCCCGCTCGCGCGGCCTCTGGTGTCCGTTCATTCCGCCGCAGCACGGCGGCATGGGCCTCGGCCCCCTCGCCAACGCCCTGGTGCAGATGGAACTCGGCGAGAGCTACCTCGGCGCGCTCTCGATGAACACTCAAGGGCCCGACGACGCCACCATGCTGACCCTGCTGGAGCACGGCACCGACTTCCAGAAGGAGAAGTTCCTCAAGCCCCTGCTCGAGGGGGAAAAGCGCATCTGCTACTCGATGACCGAGAAGGCCGCCGGCGCCGACGCCACCGGCATGCAGACCCGCGCGGTCAAGGACGGCAACGAGAACTACGTGCTGAACGGCGAGAAGTGGTTCTCCTCGGCCGCCGACGTCGCCGACATCGCCCTCGTCATGGCCAAGACCGACCCTGAGGCGCCGCGCCACCAGCAGTTCTCCACCTTCCTGGTCGAGCTGCCCAACCCCGGCTACCGGATCAAGCGCGCCATCCCCACCATGGCCGCCGAAGGCCCGCTGAGCCACATCCTCGGCGGCGGCCACTGCGAGATCGAGATCAAGGACCTGGTGGTTCCGGCCGAAAATCTCCTCGGCGGCGAGGGCCAGGGGTTCAACATGGGCCAGCATCGCCTCGCCTACGGGCGCCTGCGCCACGGCATGCACAACGTCGCCATGGCGCAGCGGGCGCTCGACATGGCCACCGCCCGCGTCACCAGCCGCTCCACCTTCGGCGGGCCGCTGCACCAGCGCCAGGCGGTGCAGTTCATGCTCGCCGAGTGCGCCACCGAACTCTACATCGCCCGGCTGATGCTGCTGCACATCGCCTACAAGGCCGAGAACAAGCTGGACCTTCGCCAGGAGAACTCCATCGCCAAGGTCTATCTCGCCAACATGGTGCACAAGGTGGTCGACACCGCCATCCAGCTGCACGGCGCCCTCGGCTACTCCATGGATACGCCGCTGGCGCGCTGGTACACCCAGATCCGCTCGCAGCGGCTGGTCGACGGCCCCGACGAGGTCCACAGGTGGACCGTCGGCCGGAACGTCATCCGCGCCTTTCAGAAGGACGGCACCACCGCCGCCGCAGCCGGAGGCGACATGCTGTAGAGCCCGCGCAGCGCCCCTCAGGCCGCCTCGCGCGCGCCCTGCACCACGTCGACGATGCCCCAGGCCCTAGCCTCCTCGGCGCTCATGAAGTGGTCGCGCTCGAGGGTCCGGGCGACCTCCTCCGGCGTATGGCCGCAGTGCCTGGCGTAGAGTTCGTTGATGCGCTGTTGCGTCTCCAGCACGTCCTTGGCGTGGCGCTCGATGTCCGAGACCTTGCCCTGGAAGCCGCCCGAACCCTGGTGCACCATGATGCGCGCATTGGGCAGCGAGACGCGCAGGCCCGGCGCGCCCGCCATCAGCAGGAACGAGCCCATCGAGGCGGCGAAGCCCATGCAGGTCGTGGCCACCGGACTCTTCACGTACTGCATGGTGTCGTAGATGGCGAATCCCGCGGTCACCACCCCGCCGGGCGAATTGATGTACATTTCGATCGGCTTCTTCGGGTTCTCGGATTCCAGGAACAGCAGCTGGGCGCAGACGAGTGCGGCCATGCCGTCCTCGATCGGACCGTTGACGAAGACGATGCGCTCGCGCAGCAGCCGCGAGAAGATGTCGAAGGCGCGCTCGCCGCGGCTGGATTCCTCCACCACCATGGGCACCAGGCTCATGCCGCCATCCTCCACCCATGGGCGGCGAGGGCCGGCCGGCGCGCACGCGGCGCGAAGAGCGCCACCTCGGCCAGACGCGCCGGCGCCCGGTGCGTTATGGTCAGGTGTGCGCCGCCATCGGCATTGCGGGCGACCTCGAAGCTGATCTCGCTCTCGCCGTCGCGCGTCGGCCAGGCGAGGTCGAGCCGCGATCCGGGCTCGCTGCGCACCACCCTGGCCGATCCGATCTCCGGCTCGCCCAGCCAGGCCTCGCGCAGCTGCGGATGGGCGAGCGCCCGCCACACCTTTTCGGGCGGCTCGGCCAGATCGCACTCGAACTCGAGGTCGGCGTCGCCGCTCATTGGTCCATCCTCTGCAAGACGTCCTTCAGGCGCTCGATGCGCTCCGGCCAGAAGGCGCGGGTGCGTTCGATCCAGTCGATCAGCGGCGCCAGCCCCTGCGGCAGAGCGCGATAGTAGGCGCAGCGCCCTTCCCGGCGCTCGGCCACCAGCCCGGCCGCCTTCAGCGCCGCCAGATGCTGCGACACCGCCGGCTGGCTGACGGCGAACCCCGCCGTCAGCGCCGAAACCGTCAGCTCCCCGCCCGCCAGCCGCTCATACACCGCCCGCCGCGTCGGATCGCCAAGCGCCCGGAAGATGTCGCCCTGGTGCATGCGCAAAGGATAAGCCAATGCTTATGCAATGCAAGCCCCTCCCTCCCCTTCATGGCTAGGCGATTCACACATCTCGGAGGGCCCATCCGTGGGCGAGGGATCGGAAGTATTGGAGGCCGTGCCGGAAGGTGATGGGGCCTGGGGGTTTGGATTTGGGATAGCCGTCCCAGCCGCCGAGCTTGGCGATGATCCAGGCGGTCCAGGCGAGGGTTTTGGGCGGGTGAGGGTTCTTCTGCAGGGCCGTCTTTCCCTCGAGGGTGGGCCCCAGCGCCTGGAGGGTTTCGATCTCGGCGAGGGTGAAGGCGAAGGTGGCGTCCTGTTCGGATCGGCCGTCGCGCGCCTGAACGAGTTGCATGATGACGCAGGCGGCCTGGGCGGCGATGGCCGTCAGCTTGAGCAGGCGCTCGGCGGTCTCGACCTGACTGTCTTCCAGCTGAAGGCCTTGCTGTTTCAGCGTCCGGAAGAACTGCTCGATGATCCAGCGCAGACGGTACCAGCCGACCACCCGCCAGGCCATGGCCGCGTCTTCCACCGCATGGGTGGTGAGCAGCCGCCAGTGGATGGGTTCGGCGCCCTCGGGCGGGTCGATCTCGCTCACCTCCACCAGGGTCAGGCTCACCGTCTCGGCCAGGCCTTGCTCGATGGTGTTTTTCGGGCGCACGACCTCGACCCGGGCGAAGCCGACCGACAGCCGGGCCTTGCGCGCCGGCCGCCCGGTGCGTGCGCGCAGTTCCACCACCGCCTCCCCCGCCGCCCGCAGCGGCGCGGTCGACAGCTTGCCCCCGCCCCGGATCGGTCGATCGTGCCAGGCGCGGGTCAGGATGTGGAAGCCCGCCTCGGGCACGCACGCCCACTTGGCGTAGATGTCGCTCTCGCGATCGCTGACCTCGGTCACCAGGGCCGCCGCCTGCAGCACCGGCTTGGCCGCCTGCGCCGTGGCCAGCCAACGCTCCGACTCCTTGTCGCTCAGCCGCCGATCGGCATGGGAGACCTCCACGCGGCCCCCCCGCGTCCAGATCCGGCCCGTCACCAGACCCAGCACCGAACCGGTCTCGGCGTCCACCCCCAGCATCGCGTGCAGCAGCACGCCGCGGCCGTTGCCCTTGCCGATCTCGCCCAGCCCACGTCGCCGCGCCGGCGTCGTGGTGAAGTTGATCTCGCTGGTGTCCTGAATGGCCAGCACGTGACGTCCCGCGCAGGCCGACCCGGCCGCCGGACCCCAACCTTCGATCAGCTTGTCCACCGTCACCCGGGCGTTGGCCAGGAAGCGGGAAAACCCGACGATCCCGCTGCGCTCTCCCCCCGCCAGCCGCCGCAAGCAAACGCTCTCGCGCGCAACCATCCGGTCCAGAATCTGGACCCCCTTTTTTCGAGACGCTCGTCCCCGAACGACCCCAGCAGATACTGTGACGACATCTCGACGCCTCCCTCGGTGCGTCGCAGACAGAATCACAGTTCGGGCCGCCGCCACGACTCACAGAAGAGCCATCACCGCAACAAAACGATGTGTGCATCCCCTAGCCCTTCATGGGGAGGGTGGCCGCCGCGCAGCGGCGGACGGGTGGGGGAGTCTGAGGCCGTGCGCTGAATCTCGGGGCTGTCGTTGACGCTCCGGAGTCCCCCACCCTGCTCGCTTCGCGAGCTGTCCCTCCCCATGAAGGGGAGGGAGTGTCGTCATCTATCCGCCCGCGCCCAGCTCCGGCGGGGCGTATTTCTCGCGCATGGTCACTAGTTCCTCGGCGGCGGTGGGGTGGACGGCGCAGGTGGCGTCCCACTGCGGCTTGGTCACGCCCATCTTGATCGCTATGGCCGCCATCTGGATCATCTCGGGGGCGTCGGGACCGACGATGTGGCAGCCGACGATGCGTTCGCTGCCGGCCTCGACCACCAGCTTCATCAGCATCCGCTCCTCGCCGCCGTAGAAGGTCGCCTTCATCGGCCGGAACACTTGGCGATAGATGTCGACCTTGCCGAACCTGTGCCGGGCGTCGGCCTCGGAAAGCCCCACCGCGCCGATCGGCGGCTGCGAGAAGACGGCGCTGGCCACCGTCTCGTGGTCGAAGCTGGTGGGGCGGCCGCGGAACTCGGTCTCGGCGAAGGCGGCGCCCTCGCGGATCGCCACCGGCGTCAAGTTGATCCGGTCGGTGACGTCGCCGACCGCCCAGATGTTCTCGACGTTGGTGCGCGAGAAGGCGTCGACCGCCACGGCGCCCTTCTGGTTCAGGGCCACGCCGGCGCTCTCCAGACCGAGGTCGGCGGTGTAGGGGTCGCGCCCGGTGGCGTACATCACCACCTCGCTGACCACTTCGTGGCCATCGCTGAGCGTGCTCTTCACGCCGCCCTCGACCCGTTCCAGCCGGGCGTGCTCGCAACCGAGGACGACGGTGACGCCGCGCCGCTCGATCTCGCCGGCCAGGTGCGCGCGCACGTCGTCGTCGAAGCCTCGCAGGATGTTGGCGCCGCGGTACATCAGCGTCGTCGCCACCCCCAGGCCGTTGAAGATGCCCGCGAACTCCACGGCGATGTAGCCGCCGCCGACGATGAGGATGCTCTTGGGAAGGTTCGGCAGATGGAACGCCTCGTTGGAGGTGATGGCGAGCTCGATGCCGGGGGTCGCCGGCAGCGAAGGGCGGGCGCCGGTGGCGATCAGCACCTTCTCGGCCGAATAGGTGCGGTCGCGGTCGGCCAGCGCCACGGTGTGGGCGTCCTCGAGCCTGGCGCGGGCGTGGGCGAGATCGGCGCCGGCGTTCTGCAGGTTGGTGACATAGACGCCCGAGAGCCGGGCGATCTCGATGTCCTTGGCGGCCAGGAACCGCGGCCAGTCGAAGCTCGCCGCGGACCTCGACCAGCCGTAGCCCTCGGCGGCCTTGAAGGCTTGCGCGAATTCGCTCGCATAGACCATGAACTTCTTGGGGATGCAGCCGCGGACGACGCAGGTGCCGCCCACCCGGTGCTCCTCGGCGATGCCGACCTTGGCCCCCGCCATCGCCGCCAGGCGCGCCGCGCGCACGCCGCCAGAGCCGGCGCCGATGACGAAGAGGTCGTAGTCGAAGCTGCGCGCCACTTGGGCCTCCGTGTTCGGGTCAGGGCGTCAGGCTGGCCACGCCCTCGTCCGTGCCGATCAGCGCCCTTTGCGCCAGTTCCAGGAAGAGTCCGTGGTCGACGACGCCGGTGATGCTCTTCAGCGCCGCCTCGACGCCGGGCGGATCGAGGATGGCGCCGCAGTCGGCATCGTAGATGAGGTTGCCGTTGTCGGTGAGAAAGGGCTCGCGGCCCGCCAGGCGCAGCCGCGGGCTGGCGGCGACGCCGCAGTCGGCCAGACCGCCGACGATCCGGCGCAAGGTGGTGGCGTGGCCGAAGGGCGTCACCTCGATCGGCAGCGCGCAGCGGCCCAGCATGGCGACGCGCTTGGCGGCGTCGGCGACCACGACGCAGCGGCGCGAGGCCTCCCAGACCAGCTTCTCGCGCAGCAGCGCGCCGCCGGCGCCCTTGATCAGCGCCAGCCCCGGCCCGATCTCGTCGGCGCCGTCGACGGTGAGGTCGACGCTCCCCGCCGCGTCGAGATCGACGAGCACGAGCCCCAGCGCGCGCGCCAGGGCGGCGGCGGCGTGCGACGTCGCCACGCAGGTGCGCCCGCGAAGGCCAGCCGAGGCGAGCCGCCGGGCGAGCGCTTCGATGAAATAGGCGGCGGTGGAACCGGTGCCCAGGCCGATGACGAAGACGCTCTCGTCCACCAGCGCCGCCGCGGCCTCCCCGGCGGCGCGCTTCTGCTCGTCCGGACTCATGCCTTGGCCGCCCTCTCCTTCAGCTTGCGGGCGCGAAAGGCCCTGGCCCAACCGGGCTTGTCCACCTGCGGGGCGCGCGCCAGCGCCAGGGCGTCGGCCTCGACGTCGCGGGTGATCACCGAGCCCGAGCCGGTGTAGGCGCCCGCGGCCACGCGCACCGGCGCCACCAGGGCGGTGTTCGAGCCGATGAAGGCCCCATCGCCGACGTGGGTCTCGTGCTTGTCGAAGCCGTCGTAGTTGCAGAAGATCGTCCCCGCGCCGATGTTGGCGCCGGCCCCCACCACCCCGTCGCCCAGATAGGCCAGGTGGTTGGCCTTGGCGCCGCGGCCGACCGCGACCTTCTTGACCTCGACGAAGTTGCCGATGTGGGCGTCCTCGCCGATGTCGGCGCCCGGGCGCAGGCGAGCGAACGGCCCGACGATGGCGCCGGCGCGCACCAGCGCTCCCTCGAGGTGGGAAAAGCTGCGGATCGTGGCGCCCGTCTCCACGGCGACGCCGGCTGCGAACACCACGTTGGGCTCGACGATGGCGCCGGCGGCGATGCGGGTGTCCCAGGAAAGCTGCACCGTCTCGGGCGCCGTCAGGGTCACTCCCGCGTCCATCAGCTCCAGGCGCCGGCGGCGCTGGAACGCCGCCTCCGCCGCGGCCAGTTCGGCCTGCGAGTTCGGCGCCTGGAAGGCGTCCCTGGGCGCGAAGGCCACGCGCACGCTCAGTCCCGCCGCCCGCGCCAGCCCGACGATGGCGGGCAGGTAATATTCCCCCTTGGCGTTGTCGCGGCCGACCTTGGCGAGCAGCTCGAACATCGTGCGCGCCGATGCGGCGATCACCCCGGTGCTGCAGGCGCCGATGGCGAGCTGGTCCGCCGTGGCGTCCCTGGCCTCGACGATCCGCTCCAGCGCGTCTCCGGCTCCCAGGATCAGCCGGCCCAGTTCGCCCGGGGTCTCAGGCGCGAAGCCGAGCACGGCGATGTCGGCCCCGGCGGCGCGCAGGCGGAAGAGCGGGGCGATCGCCTCGCCCGGCATCACCCCGTCCGCATAGGTGACCACCAGGTCGCCCGCGAAGCCGGCGAGCGCGTCTCGCGCGGCCAGCACGGCGTGGCCGGTCCCCAGCGGCGCGTCCTGGACGGCGAGGGCGTTTGGACCCAGCCGGGCGGCGACGTGGGCGCGCACCGCCTCGCCCGACGCGCCCACCACCACCACGATCGGCGCGCAACCCGCGCCTTCGGCCGCATCGATGGCGTGATCGATCAGGGTGCGGCCCCCGACCCGGTGCAGCACCTTCGGCGTCGGGGACCGCATCCGCGTCCCCTCGCCGGCGGCCAGGATCACGGCGGCGCGTGCGCTCATGGGGCTCTCCGCGACTCGGGGGGGGACGCGCTCATCGCTTGTCATCGCCCCGCCTTTAGCCGAAACGGCGCAGGCTTTCGACCGCGGAGGCCCTCGCGTGACCGACAGTTTCAGCCCCCTCGCGGGCGCGGCGATCGTCTTCGATCTCGACGGCACCCTCGTCGACACCGCGCCCGACCTCGTGGGCGCCCTGGACTCGCTCCTGGCCGAGCGCGGCATGCCCCCCGCGCCTCCGGCCGAGGCGCGGCTGATGATCGGCCGCGGCGCGCGCGCGCTGCTGGAGCGCGGCTTCGCGGCCGCCGGCTCGGCGATCGCGCCGCAGGAGATGGGGCCGATCTTCGAGAGGTTCATCGAGATCTACCGCGGCCGCATCGCCGCGATAAGCCGGCCATACCCCGGCGTCGCCGCGGCCCTGGACGACCTCGCCGCCGCCGGCGCGCGGCTGGCCGTCTGCACCAACAAGCGCACGGACCTCTCGCGGACGCTGCTGGCGGCGCTCGGCCTCGCAGGTCGGTTCGCCGCCGTGGTCGGCCCGGACGCGGCCGGCGCCGCCAAGCCTGATCCACGCCATCTGCTCGCGGCCATCGAAGCGGCGGGCGGCGTCGCCGCGCGCGCCCTGATGCTCGGGGACTCCAGGACCGACCTCGACGCCGCGCGCGCCGCCGCCGTGCCGGTGGCGCTGGTCAGCTTCGGCTACAGCGATGTCCCCGTGCAGGATCTCGCGCCCGACGCCTTGCTGCACCGGTTCGCCGACCTGCCGGACCTCGCCCGCGGCTTGCTCGGGCGACCGGCGGCGGCTATTAGCCCGAGCCTTCCCCGGCCGGCGGACGCGTAGCTCAGCGGGAGAGCACTCGCTTCACACGCGAGGGGTCGCAGGTTCGAACCCTGCCGCGTCCACCACCACGACAAAGAATCCGGGTCAGCGAGACGCGCATCATCGCCGCAACCCCTGCCAAGCGAAGCGCGAACCGGGGCCGGACCCTCCGGTTCCCGGACCGCGTCCAACTCGGCGGCGGATTGTCTGGCCCCGGCTCTGCGTCCCGCTGTCGCGATCCCCGGCCCGGGTGACGCAAAAGAGTGTAGCGCGCTCGGGTGGCGGCGACGAAACGCACTCTCCGTCACCCCGGCCAAGCGAAGCGCGAGCCGGGGCCGGACGCGCCACAGGCAGGCTGGAATGCGTCCTGGAAGCGGGGGCCCGGCCCCGGATCGCCCTTTCAGGCCGTCCAGGGAAGCGGAGATAGTGGTCGAACCTCCGCGAACCGGCCCCTTCGCATTCCGACAGCGTCGACGTGCGTCCACCAACTTCGCCCTAGTTCGCCAGTCCGTAGAGCTCGGCGACGTTGTCGTGGCAGATCCAGTTGCGCTCGTCTTCGCTGAGATCGCCGGCGTGCTCGGCGAGCATCGCCTGGGAGTTGGGCCAGGTGGAATCCGAATGCGGGAAGTCGTTCGCCCACATCAGCCGGCGCACGTTGGCCAGATCCCTGGTCTTGAACGCCACCCAGTCGTCCTGGAAGGTGAGATAGATGTGCTCGGCGAAGTATTCGCTGGGCAGCCGCTGCAGCGGCGGCGCCTTCATCCAGTAGCGGTGCCGCTTGTAGGCATGGTCCATGCGGTACATGTAATGCGGCGCCCAGCCGGCGTCGGCCTCGACGCAGACGACCTTCAGGGTCGGGTGCCGATCGAAGACGCCGCCGAAGATCAGCGTGCCCATGATGTCCTGGCAGCCGCGGATGATCGAGAGAAAGCCGTTGATGCGCGGCCCGCGCGCGTTCTGGGCCAGCGAGCCGGACTTGGTGGTGAGGATGTGGAACGAGAGCGGCAGGCCAAGCTCGGCCGCCGTGGCGAACACCGGATCGTAGATGGCGCTGTCGTAGTCCTCCAGCGCCGGATCGCCCGGCATCATCACCCCCTTGAATCCCATCGCCGCTGCCGCCTTCAGTTCGGCGACCCCGTCCTGCGGCGTGCGCATCGACACCTGGGCGAGGCCGAAGAGGCGCTCCGGCGCCTCGGCGCAATACTGCGCCAGCCAGCGGTTGTAGGCCTCGAAACAGGCCTTCTTGAAGTCGAAGTCGGGATGGTTGCAGATCAGCATGCCGACGGTCGGATAGATCATCTCGGCGGCGACGCCGTCGAGATCCTGGTCGGCGAGGCGGAACTTGGGGTCCCAGCCGCCGCGCCACAGATCCTTGAACGCCACCCCGCCGGTGGTGATCTCGGAGGGGTTCTTGCCGGCGGCGGCCAGCAGGCCCAGCGGCACCGGCGTCGGCATCCCCTCGATCACGAAGGCGTCGCCCACCCCCTCCAGCTCCTGAATCCGCGGCGCCCGCTCGCGGAACGCCGGATCGATGAAGTCGACATAGCAGTTCGGCGGCTCGGTGATGTGCGAATCCGCCGAGATCGGCTTCCTGATCATGGTGCGGCGCCTTTCGTGCGAACTCCTTGTTGCTTGTCCTCCCGCACCGAACTCGATGCAATCGCGTCGCTGCGTCAACCGTCCCGGCGCAGCGCCGCTTCCAGGGCGGCGTAGTCGGAAAAGCCCAGCTCGGGCGTGACCTCCTCCGCCCAGCGGGCGTCGAACGCCGCGGCGATCTCGGCGGGCATCTGCTTGCGGTTCGCGCCCACCTTGCCTTCGCGAACCTTGGCCGAATCGCCGCCGGGCGGCAGGCCGCAGCGCTCTTCGGAGAGGCGCCGCATCATCGCATCGTCGAAGCGGTCCTTGTGGGCCAGCATGAACGCCAGCGAGGTCCGCTGCAGCGTCAGCGCTAGCAGCGCCTCGTCGAGCGCGATGCCGCAGAAGCCGGCCAGGCGGCGGACGTTCGCTTCCGGATCGGCGCTCATGTGCTCGTAGGAGACCAGCAGCACGTCGGGATTGCGCCTCTGCGCCCACCAGCCCAGCAGATGGCTCCAGTAGCCATGGCCGGGGCGGCGGTCGGCCAGCGTCGCGGCCAGATACTCGCCGAGGGCGATCGCGCCCGGCTCGAAGAACCAGCCTTCCATGAAGCGGAAGTGCGAGACCATGGCGTCCTTGGGATCGCGCAGCGACACCACGTAGCGCGCCCCCTCGGGCGCGCGGTCCCAGGTCAGGTGGCTCTTGAAGCCGCGCGGCTCGGCCCGCTGCGGCGCCTCCAGGTCGAGACCGCAGGCGCCGGCCGTCTCGATCCACGGCACGACGCGCGAGATGTCGTCGAAGTCCATGTCGCCGCGGGTGCGCAGGGTGTGGAAGGTCTGCTGCAGCCAGGTCGTGCCGCACTTGCCGAACGGCGAAATGACCACGTCCGTGGGCCGCGGCCGATAGCTCGCGATCGAGGCGGCGATCTCGTCGCCCCGGAAGAACTGGCCCTGCAACTGGCGGAATTCGTCCAGGCTGCGGGCCCGATGCGGCGCGGCGTCGTTCATGGCGGCCCTCCCGGTTGTTCGCCCTTCCCTTGTCCCGGCCCGGCCGCGGGCGCAAGCCGCCTCAGGCGGCGGGGCTGGCAGGGTCAGGCCCCGCCCAGCGCCTCGATCAGCGGGCCGAGCTGGGATTCGTAGCGGCGCCAGCGGCCGAGCGAGTCGGCGAAGATCGGCCGTCGCACCTGGGCCGAGCTCGCGGTCCGGACCGGCCGGCGCGCCTGATGGAAGTCGAGGCAGGCCTCGTCCCAGCCGAGGCCGCAGACCTCGACGACGAGGCGCCGGATCTGCGCCGGCGGATCGGCCACCAGGGCCTCGTAATCCACGTCGACGACGCGGCCGGGCAGCACGGCGCGCCAATGGGCCATCACCTCGCGATAGGCGACGTATTCCGCGCCGATCTCGGCCAGGTCGTAGAGCGTCTCGGCCCCCTCGGCGAAGAGCTGGCGCCAGCACGAAAGGCAGGTGTCCATGGGGTCGCGCACTGCATTGAGGATAGTGGCGTGCGGGAACATCAGCGCGAGGGCGCCGACGTGCAGGTAGTTCTCCAGCGTCTTGTCGACGAAGCGCCCGCCGCCCCGCCAGCCGCGCCCGCGCATCGCGTCGAGATAGCGCCGGGCGAGCGCGCGCAGCTGCGGCTTGCCGGCGCCGGCGCCGATGGCCCCATCCTCCAGCAGCCGCGGCGCCGCCGCCGTCTCGCCCAGCGCCGTCACCCGCGGGTGGCTCGCCAGGATCTGCTCGATCAGAGTCGAGCCCGAGCGCGGCATGCCGACGACGAAGATCGGCGCGGCGCTGGAAAGGCCCAGTCCCTGGCGGGCGGCGACGAATTCCGGCCCGAACCTCTGCCGGACCAGCTGCGCCGAACGGACGTGGGCGCGCAGCAGCGCCGCCGGGTCGGTCTCGGGCCTCGCTCCCAGCGCGCGGCGCTTCAGCCGGTTGCCCTCGGCGAAGACGGCGAACGCCGCCGCGTCGTCGCCGCGCCGCTCCACGACCTCGCCCAGGGCGAACCACAGGCCGATGCGGGTGTCGCCCTCGTACGCCGGATCGCCGGCGGCGCGGCGCATGTCGCGCACCTCGGCGTCGTCGAGCGTCTGCGGCGCCAGCAGCGCCAGCCGGGTCAGCGCCCAGAGCCGCGTCGCCGGATCGCTCGCGAGCCGGCGATGCTGCGCCTGCGCCTCCTCGATGCGCCCCAGCACCGTGAGCACGACGGCCAGGCCCTGCCGCGCCTCCAGCGCCTGCGGCCGCAGCGCCAGCGCCCGCTCGTAGGCGCCGGCCGCCTCCTCCCACAGCTCCAGCGCCTGAGCCGCGCCGCCAAGGTTGCGCCAGGCGTCGAAGAGACCCGGGGCAAGCTGCGCCGCCCGCCGCAGCCGCGGCAGCGCCCGCTCCGGCCGGCCGAGCCGCAGCTCGACGGTGGCCAGCGACATCGGGGCACGGAAGTCCGCCGGGTCGGCCCGCTCGGCCAACCCGTAGGCCCGCGCCGCCTCTGCGAGCCGGCCAGCGCCCATGTGGCCCGCCGCCTCGTCCAGCATCCGCGCCGCCGCGGCGGAACCAGGCGCGGGCTTCAGCCGCCGCGGCATGAGGCAGACCGTTCATGACCCATCGGCGCGGATGATAGCCGCCCGCGCCGAGCCGGCGCCAGGGCGAGCGCTATCTCCAGCGATACTGGAACTGTACGCCGAACGTCCTCGGCGCGGTCAGGTTGTACGCGTAGAGAATGTCCGGCGTCTGACCCACAACCTCCCGCGCCAGCAACGTGCCCCCCGCGCCATCATAACCCAGGCTGTCGAAGAGATTGTTGCAGAAGGCGATGACCGTGTAGCGACCCTTGGCGTCGTTCCAGACCGCCTGCAGATTCACCTGGGAGTAGGACGGCTGGAGGCTGTAGCGCCTGTTGAACACAGAGTCGTAGGTCTGATCCTTCCAGATGTAGCTACCCGAGAAGGTCAGTTTTCCCGGGTCGAAAGAGAAGGTGTACTGGGCG